>NZ_SMSJ01000004.1 GCF_004355005.1 Dankookia rubra | reverse complement strand
CCAGGCCTCGTCCACCTTCCAGGGCCGAAAGCTCTTCGTCATGCCGCCGAGCGAATCACCGCACGATCCGCCTGTCGAGCCTCTTCAGCCGTTACGTGGACGAGCTCCTAGCGGGCAAGAGAGCGGGGGACGGTGTCCTCCGCTTCCTGCGCCGGTCGGACCGCTCCCGGCCCATAATCACAAACCGTTACACGCGCGCCGGCTCCCCGCGCTGGCCCAGGCCTTTCGTCGCCGCTACACGACCGACCATGCTCCGGACCATCCGCCTCCTCGCCATCCTTCTGGTTGCGCTGCTCGGCGGCGTCTGGGCCTATGCCTGGGTGACGCGCGCGCCGGGCGAGGGGCTGGGCGAGGCCTTCGCCGCCCGGCTCGGCCTGATCTTCGGCGGCCAGATGCCGGTGCCGGGGGCCGGCGGGGTGCAGCTGCCGCAAGGGCTGGCGCTCGGCGGGTCCTTCAGCCTGGTCAACCAGGCTGGCCAGCCGGTGACCGAGCGCGACTATGCCGGCCGCTGGATGTTGGTCTATTTCGGCTACAGCTTCTGCCCCGACGTCTGCCCGACCGAGCTCGGCACCATGGCCGCGGCGCTCGACGCGCTGGGCAGGGCGGGCGAGGCGGTGACGCCGGTCTTCATCACCGTCGACCCGCAGCGGGACACGCCTGCGGCGCTGGCCGACTATGTCAGCCGCTTCCACCCGCGCCTGCAGGGATTGACCGGCACACCGGAGCAGATCGCCGAGGTGGCGCGGCGTTACCGGGTCTATTATGCACGCGCGCAGCGGCCCGACATGACGGACTACCTGATGGACCATTCCAGTTTCATCTACCTGGTCGACCCGGGTGGCCGGGTCCGCTCGCTCTACCGGCCGGACCTACGGCCCGAGGACATTGCCGCGGCGGTGGCCGCCCAGATCAAAGTCCGCCCCGACTAGCCAAGGCCGGCTGCGGCGGACCGCCTGCATGCATGAACGCCGACCTGCCATGGCCTTGCGTTTTCGCCGCAGATCCGTGCATCCGGGCGGTCGCGCCCACCCGCACTCTGCTCGAGCCAAGTCCGGCTTCCGCGCCTGTGGGTTTGGCTCGATTTTTATGCCATAACCCAAGGGCCCGGCGCCGACCGGCCGGGTCTGGAGACGAGTATGATGGTGGACGAGGCCTCGGACCTGGAAGGCGCCCGCGATGCCGCACGCGGCACGGCGCCGCGGCATAGCCGCCGCCTGTCCGACAAGATCCTGATCGCCTTTCACCATGCCTGCGATCAGGCGGACTACGAAGTTGCCGAGCAACTGCTCCGCATCCTTGAGATGATGCTGACGCGCCGCCCCGTCTCGCCGGACACCAACCGTCGCCGCAACATGGAAAGCCTGGTGGCGGCGCATGAGCGGCTCTGGTACCTGCGCCACCCCGATACCCAGGAAGGCTGACGCCGGGTCAGCCTGGCAGTGCCGCACCGTCCCGCAGGATCGCCTCCGCCGCCGCGGTGAAGCCGGCCGCGTCATGCAGCACCAGCCCCGGGTCGATCCGCGCCGGACCGCGCCTGCCGCGCCTGGCCTGCAGCAGCACCCGCTTGGCCTGTTGCCCGGCGCGCGGCCAGAAGGGGATCAACCTGGTCCCGCCGCAGCCAGCTGCGGTCAGCGCCGCCATGGCCGCATCCAGCCGCGCCGCAGGCAGGATCAGGCCGAGGCTGCCGCGCCGGACCAGCGGTGCCGCCAGGAAGCGCGCCCAGTCCGCCAGGCTCGCCTCCTCATGGGTCGCCGCCCGGCGGATCGCCTCGGACGGCGCGGTGCCGCCGGGCCAGAAGGGCGGGTTGGCGAAGGCGTGATCGCAGGCCGGCAGCCGGCGGGCCAGCGCCATGTCCCGCACATCGCCCTCGATCACCTCCACCCGCCCGGCCAGTCCGTTCGCCGCGGCATTGCTGCGCGCCAGCGCCGCCAGCCCGGCATCGCGCTCAACAGCGAGGATCGCCAGTCCCGGCACCCGGGCGGCCAGGCAAAGGAAGCCGGCGCCGCTGCCGCAGCCGGCCTCCAGCACCCGCTGGCCGGCCAGGGCCGGTACCGCGGCGGCCAACAGCACCGCATCCAGCCCGGCCCGAAGGCCGCGCAGCGGCTGCCGCAGCAGCACCCGGCCGCCGAGCAGCCGGTCCTCGGTCAAAGCCGCGAACTCGCTCATGCAGGCGCCTCGCCAGCCTCGCGCAGCACCCTTCGGGCCTGCGCGAGGTCGTCCTCGGCCACCACCAGGCGGCGCGGGAAGGCGCCGATTCCGCCCTCGAGCGCGCTGATATGCGCGTCCAACACGATGCACTCGATGCCGGCATCGCGCAGCAAGGCCAGCAGGAAACTCACGCGCACGGGGTCCGTGCTCTCGGCGACGACACGCATTCCTTGCGAAATCCTTGTTTTCCCTGCGCTTGCCGCCATCTGGGAGCGTCGTTATGGTGCCGCCCCTTAGGACTGGGTCAAGTGACGTGGACGCGGAAGTGGGTGCGATGTCGGTAGCATCGCCGATCAACAGGGCCGCGTCCGGCGGTGAGGATGCGCTGGCGGCGCTCACGGCCCTGGTGCGTGCGGATCTCGAATCCTGCAACCGCCTGATCGTCGACAAGATGCAGAGCCCGGTGGCGCTGATCCCGCAGCTCGCGGCGCATATCGTCGCGGCCGGCGGCAAGCGGCTGCGGCCCCTGCTCACCCTCGCTGCAGCGCGGCTCTGCGGCTATCGCGGCAACCGCCACGTGCTGCTCGCGGCCTGCGTGGAGTTCATCCACACTGCGACCCTGCTGCACGACGACGTGGTCGACGAGAGCGCGCTGCGCCGCGGCCAAGCCAGCGCCAACGCGCTGTTCGGCAACAAGCCCTCGGTGCTGGTCGGCGACTTCCTTTTTGCCCGCGCCTTCGAGCTGATGGTGGAGGACGGCTCGCTGAAGGTGCTCGGCATCCTCTCCGCCGCGTCGTCCACCATCGCCGAGGGCGAGGTGCTGCAGCTGGTGACCCAGAACGACACGACGACGACCGAGGCGCAGTACCTCCAGGTGATCGAGGGAAAGACCGCGGCCCTTTTCGCCGCCGCCACCCGCATCGGCGCCGTGGTCGCCGACCGCCCGCTGGCGGAGGAGGAGGCGCTCGACACCTATGGCCGCACCCTCGGCACCGCCTTCCAGCTGGTGGACGACGCGCTCGACTATTCGGCGGCGCAGGAACAGCTGGGCAAGACGGTCGGCGACGACTTCCGCGAGGGCAAGATCACCCTGCCGGTGCTGCTGGCCTTCGAGCGCGGGACCGAGGCCGAGCGCGGCTTCTGGCGCCGGGTGCTGGAGGAGCGCGACCAGGGACCCGACGACCTGGCCGCGGCGCAGCGGCTGATCGCCCGGTACGGCGCGCTGCACGAGACGGTCGAGCGGGCGCGGCACTACGGCGACCAGGCCCTGGCAGCGCTGCAGGCCTTCCCGGACGGGCCGGAGCGCCGGGCGCTGGCCGATATCGTCGAGTTCTGCATCGCCCGGGCGCGCTGACCGCCTCCGCGCGGCATCTCCGGATGGTGTGACCCCGCAAAGCTCGCCGGCTTGATGCGGACCCGGCGACGTATCATTGCGATGGCCTGGTATACGGCTTTACCCTTGGCGACCTGATGCGGCCGCGGGGGGGGCGCCACCATGACATTCGGAGCCCGCAGGCGGGTCGGCCGCGGCGGCTTGGCCTGTGCCATCGTCCTGGCCGCGACGCTCGGCGCCGCCCGGGCCGAGACGCCGCTTGAGCGCGGGCGCTACCTGGTTGAGACCATCGCCGCCTGCGGCAACTGCCACACCCCGAAGGGCCCTGACGGACCGCTGCCCGGTAAGGCGCTGGCCGGCGATTGGGTGGTGGAGGACATCCCGCCCTTCCGCGCCGTTGCGTCCAACATCACCCCGGACCATGCTACCGGAATCGGCGGCTGGACCGATGCGCAGATCGCCCGGGCGATCCGCGAGGGCATCCGCCCGAATGGCTCTGTGATCGGACCGCCGATGCCGATCGGCCTTTATCGCGGCCTGGCCGACGACGACTTGGCGGCGATGGTCGCCTATCTGCGCAGCGTCCCGCCGGTCTCGAACGTGGCGGAGAAATCCACCTATCGCATCCCGCTGCCGCCGGCCTATGGCCCGCCGGTTGGGCAGGTCGCGGCGCCGCCCATGGCTGACACCGTGGCCTACGGCGCCTATCTCGCCGGGCCGGTCGCGCATTGCGTGGAATGCCACACGCCGATGCTGGAAGGCGGCCGGCGAGATATGACCAGGCTCGGCGCCGGTGGGCAGGCCTTTGCGGGGCCATGGGGCAGCGCGGTCGCCGCCAACCTCACGTCCAGCCGTACCAGCGGCCTCGGCGCCTGGAGCGATGCGGAGATCGAGCGGGCGATCCGCACCGGCGTCTCCCGCGACGGCCGCCGGCTGCACCCGCCGATGGCCTTCGCGCAATACCGCGACATCTCGGCCGCGGACATGACGGCGCTGATCGGCTTCCTACGCAGCCTGCCGGCGATCGAGCACTGAAGGGACGGCATGCTTGGGGAGGAAAAAGCATGTTCCACCCAAGCCCCTCCATCGCTTCTTCGAAACCTGGCACCCATCACGTGGCGGGGGTCAGACTCGCGTCAGCTGCTAACCCGGCGCGCGACCTGGCAGCGCCGCCACCGCGGCCAACGCCATCAGCTCGGCCCCGACCCACCATTCCTGCCAGGCGCCGAAACTCAGCATGGCGGTGACGCTGGCCGCGGCCAGCACCGCCGTCGCCACCGCCGGGTGCGGCGAGCGCGCCGCCGCCAGACCCAGCAGCAACGCCATGGCCGCGCCCAGCAGCGCCCCGGGCAGGCCGAGCTCGAGCCAGAGCTGCAGGGCGCCGTTGTGCGGGTGCAGCGGCAGCAGCTTCGCCGTCGGCAGCCAGAGCGCGGCCCCGGAGCCGGTGAGCCGGAAGCGCCGGAGCGCCTCGGCGCTGGGCGGATCCAGATGCCCGGGAACCTCCCGGCTCGCCTCCATGCCCCAGCCGGCGAGCGGCCGCTCGGCGACCCGGTCGGTGACGAAATCCCAGATCAGCAGCCGGTGCGCCGCCGAGGGAGCGATGCCGTCGGCCGGGACGCCGCGCGCCAGCACCGGGCCGAGCACCGCCGGCATGGCCAGGATCGCCAGGGCGAGGCCGGTGCCCAGCAGCCGCGGCGTCCAGCGCGGCGCCAGCAGCGCCGCCCCGCCGGCGAGCCCGCCGGCCACGACGGCCAGCTTCGCCGCCTCCCCCGGCAGCAGCACCAGCACCGCCGCGCCCGCCGTCAGGATCGCGCCGCGCAGCCAGCGCGGCAGGCCTGCTGCGGCGACCACCGGCAGCCAGAGCCCCATGGCCGAGGCGGCGGGCTTGAGGCCGAAGGCAAGGGTGACCGGGACTTCCCGCAGCCCGCGCACCGCGGCGCGGACGGCATGGCCGGTCATGGCATCGACCGCCGCCAGCGCCAAGCCGGCCACCAGCCCGCCGGTTGCGGCCAGCAGCAGCCGGTGCCGCGCCGCCGCGTCCTCCGCCACCATCGCCCACGCGGCGCCGGTGCCGAGCGCGACGAAGCCGCCGATCTGCACCGCGGTGCCGAGTGCCCGCAGCGGCTCCGGCGCCCAGAGCGCGGTAACCGCTGCCCAGCCGAACAGCGCCAGCGCCGCCCAGGCCGCGCCGCCTTGCGGCCAGGGCCAGGCGCCGTGGCGGCGGCGATGCGCGACGACGCAAAGCAGCAGGGCGATGGTGGCGATCGGCGCGATCGCCTTCGACTGCAGCACGCCGGCGGCCGGCGCGATGGCCAGCGCGACCGCGAGCGGCAGGCTCGGCGCGGCGAGGGAGGCGGGGATTGTCATGCTGGCCGCGTCGAATTCCGGGAAGGGTATGCCGCGAAGGCTATGCCGCCCCGGCGCGGCACGCCCGGACAGGGTCCGGGGCCGTGCGGCGACACCTCACGAGGGGCGGGATGGCCGGGTCGGGCCCGGCCAGGGTGAGGCGGTGGTTGCCGCCAGGCCGGCGGCGGTCCCGCGGGACCGCCGCCACGCCCCGTTCAGACCGCCGCGATGCTCTCGCGGCGCAGCTCGACCGAGAGCTCGTCGAGCGCCCGGCCGACCCGGTCGACCATCTCGTCGATCTCGACCTCGGAGATGATCAGCGGCGGGGAGAAGCCGATGCTGTCATTGGTCATGGCGCGCATGATGACGCCGTGCTTCTCGCCGAGCTTGCTCAGCCGCGCGCCGATCTTCTTCGCCGGGTCGAAGTTCTTCGCCTTTGCCTTGTCCTCGACCAGCTCGACCGCCGCGACCAGGCCGACGCCGCGGACCTCGCCGACCATCGGGTGCTCGGCGAAGCGCTGCTGCAGCGCCGCCTGCATATGCGGCCCGACCTTCCGGACATGGGACAGCATGTCCATCTCGTCGTAGATCTTCAGCGTCTCGATGGCGACCGCGGCCGGCACCGGATGGCCGGAATAGGTGAAGCCATGGCCCCAGGTGCCGACGGTGCTGCTGCCCTCGGCGATGCCCTGGAACACCCGCTCGTTCACCATGACCGCCGAGATCGGCAGGTACGCGGCCGACAGCGCCTTGGCGCAGACGAGGATGTCGGGCTGGATGTTGAAGGTCTGGCTGCCCCAGTAGTTGCCGGTGCGGAAGAAGCCGGCGATCACCTCGTCGACGCACATCAGCACGTCGTATTTCTTCAGCACCGCCTGGATCTTCTCGAAGTAGCCGACGGGCGGGATGATGACGCCGCCGGCGCCCATGAAGGGCTCGGCGTAGAAGGCGGCGACCGTCTCCGGCCCCTCCCGCAGGATCACCTCCTCCAGTTCGGCGGCCAGCCGCGTCGCGAAGTCTTCCTCCGACTCGCCGGGCAGCGCGTTGTGGTAGTGATGCGGCGTGCCGACATGGATGAAGCCCGGCAGCGGCAGGTCGAAGAGCTTGTGGTTGGCCGGCAGCCCGGTCATCGAGGCCGCGGCAAGCGTGATGCCGTGGTAGCCCTTCAGCCGGGAGATGATCTTCTTCTTCTCCGGCTTGCCGATGGCGTTGTGCATGTACCAGAGGATCTTGATGACGCTGTCGTTCGCCTCGGATCCCGAATTGGCGAAGAACACCTTGCTCATCGGCACCGGCGCACGCTCGATCAGCATCTCCGCCAGGTCCACCATCGGCTCGTGCGACTTGCCGGTGAAGGAATGGTAGAAGGGGAGCTTGCGCATCTGGTCGGTCGCCGCCTGCACCAGCCGCTCGTTGTCGAAGCCGAGGCTGGCGCACCAGAGCCCGGCGACGCTCTCGATGTAGTCGCGGCCCTGGTCGTCGTAGACCCGCACGCCCTTGCCGCGGTTGATCACCATCGGCCCGTTGACCAAGTGCGCCTTGTGGTCGGTATAGGGGTGCAGCGCATAGGCGACGTCACGGGCGGCGGTGGAATTGCGGGGCGGGGTCATCGGCGGGACCTTCTCTGCGGGATGGCGCAGTCTAGGCCCGGAATGCATCGCAACCCAAGGCCGCTTGCCGCACGCCCTTGTTGACCCCTGGCCGATGGACGCCGGCGCCGGCCGGGTGGCAAGGTCCGCCGCGCCGGAAAAGGGATGCGTGGATGCAACGGACAGTGGCCGGGTACCGGCAGCCGCGGGAGTGCCGCGCGTGATCGGGCGCCGCGCCCTGCTGGCGGCACCGGCCCTGCTCTCCCTCCCGGCCCGGGCGCAGGTCCGCCGCAACGACCTCGAGGCCCTCGCCCTGCCGGTGAAGCAGGACGACACGGTGGCGCGCGGCTACCGGCGCGACGTGCTGGTCCGCTGGGGCGACCGCGTCACCTTCGATGCCCCCGCCTGGAACCCGCGCCGCCCGGACCCGGAAGGGTCCGCCGCCCAATTCGGCTGGGATGCCAGGGTCGCCGCCATCGCGGTGCCGACCCAGCAGGCCGCCGACGGCATCCCCCGCGCGGTGCTGGCGATGCTGCACCCGACGGTGGACCCGGCCTTCGCCTTCCCCGGCGGGCGGGACCAGCCGGCCGCGGCGGCGGCGATGCAGGGCGCCTCCCTGCTAAACCTCGAGAAGCGCGGCCGCGGCTGGGTGGTGGTGGATGGCGGCTTCCAGAGCCGCCGGCTCGGCGGCGGCACGCTCTGCCGCGTCAGCGGCCCGACGGGGGGCGGCGGCAGCATCCGCGGGGTGCTGGGGCTCGCCGGCGGCTGCGTCACGCCCTGGGGCACGCTGCTGCTGGCGGAGGGCGACCCGGGCCCCTGGCTGGCCCGCCTGGGCAATCTCGACCCGCGCTTCGCCAATGCCGCCGGCTTCGGCTGGGTGGTCGAGCTCGACCCCTTCGACCCACAATCGGTGCCGGTGAAGCGCACCGCCCTCGGCCGTTTCGCCCATGGCGACGTGGCGGCGACGCTGTCCCGCGACGGCCGCGCCGTGGTCTACCTGACGGATCGCCGGGTCGGCGGCTTCCTGTTCCGCTTCCTCTCGGCCGGGCCGGCGACCGGAGAAGACGTGCTGGATTCCGGCAGCCTCTCGGTCGCCCGGCTGGACGGCGACCGCTTCACCTGGCTGCCCTTGCCGGCTGGCGTGCCGGACCCGGTCGCCACGGCGGCGAAGGCTGGCGGCAGCCCGCTCGACACACCCTCCGGCCTCGGGCTCGACCCGACCAGGCCGCGGCTGCTGCTCGCCTGCCACGGCAGCCCCGCCCGCCCGGCCGGACACGTGATCGAGCTGACCGCGGCGGAGGGCGACGACGGCGCCGCGACTGCCGGGGCCGTGCTGCTGTTTGCTGCCGGCGATCCGCGCAGCGCCGAAGCCCGCTACGGCCGCGCCGGCCTGCCGCGGGGCAGCGCCTGGCCGGAGAACCCGGACACGGTCACGGTGGATACGCGCGGCCGCGCCTGGATCGGCACCGATCGCGGCGGCCGGGTCGGGCCGCAGGCGGAGGGGTTGTATGCCTGCGACCTGGACGGGCCGGGCCGCGGGGTGCCGTTGCCGATCTATGGGGCGCCCCGCGCCGCCTCGATCGGCGGCGCGGCGCTGACCCCGGACGGGGAGGTGCTGTTCACCGCCGTCCGCCATCCCGGCGCGGAACCGGGAGGCAATTTCGACCGGCCGGCGACCCGATGGCCGGAATTCCAGGCCGGGGTCCCGCCCCGCTCCACGCTGATCGGGCTGGTGCGAAACGGCGGCGGCGCGGTCGGCGGGCCAGGCGGCGGCTGATCCGCCGCCCCCCACCGGTTCAGTGCGGCGCCATCACCGCGCGGACCGCATCCGCCAGCGCGGCGCAGGCGCGGCGGGTGTCGTGCTTCGCCATCTCCTCCCGCGCCTGGGCGATGCGGGTCAGCGCGGTCTGCAGCGCCGGCGACTTGTCGCCATGGCTGACCGCCAGGCGGATCCGCGTCTCGGCCAGCGCCAGGTTGATGCCGGCGGCCTGGTCGTGGTCGTCGCGGATGTCGTGATCGGCGCCGAGCAGCAGCTCCAGCACCTGCTTCGCCTCCGGCGAGGCACTGGCCAGCGGCAGCAGATGCGGCGGCGGCGGATCCTTCGCGTGGTCCGGCCCGGTCTTCATGCGGGGCACCAGCGCGAAGGAGAAAAGGTCGAGATAGGGATGCTGCGCGGCGGCTGTCGGCATCGATCACTCCTTGCCCCACCGCGGATGGGCGGAAGGCCGGCGAGCGCGGCCGGGCGGTGGGGCCGGCGCGATGCTAGCCCCGTTCCGGGCCCGGCCCGCATCACGCGCGTGTGCGACGGGCGCCGGCCTCAGCGCAGGGCGAAGCGGACCGGCACGGTGAGCTCGATCGACTCGCCGGTGAGTTCCGCCGGGGCGGCGGGCAGCGGCGAGGCGCGCTCGATCATCGCCAGCACCGCGGCGTCGAGCGCGGCATCGCCGGCGCTGCGGTCAAGGCGGTAGCCGATGACCGTGCCGTCGCGCCGCATGCGGAAATGCAGCATCGCGACCCCCTGCGCGCGGCGGTAGCGGGCTTCCTGCGGGTAGGTCTTGTGCCGCTCGAGCGCGGCGAAGAGACGGGCGACGTAGCTGGCCGGCGGCGCCGCGGCGGGGGCCGGGGCGACCGGAGCCGCGGCCGGCGGGGCGGCGGTGGGCGCGGCGGGCTGCGAGGATGCGGCGACCTGTCGTGGCGGGGGCGGGCGATGCGGTGGCGCCGGGGGACGGGGCAGGGGCGGCGGCATCGGCAATTCGGCCAGCGCGGTTTCGGCCAATGCCGGAGAGGGTTCCGGCACCGGCACCGGCACTGGCTCCGGCATCGCCTCGGCGACCGGCGGCTGAGGTTCGGGCGGCGCCTCGGTGACCGGCGGCTCAGGCGGTGGCGGCTCGGCGGGCGCCGGCGCGGACTCCGCCATCGCCGGCTCGACGGGCGCGGGCTCCGGCACGGCGGCGACCGGCTCTGGCGCCGGCATCTCCAGCAGCATCACCGGCATGGGCGCGGGCGACGACGCCGGCATGCCGAACAGCAGGACCAGGCCGGCCGCCAGGTGCAGCCCGGCCGAGCCGGCCCAGGCCAGGGTCCGGCCCGGGGCGTGGTTCGGCGCGGCCGGCGCACCGGCCAGCAGCATCGGATGGGGGATCGCCTGCGGCATGGCTCAGGGCACCGCCGCGGGTTGCGAGACCAGCGCGACGCGCTGGATGCCCGCCCGCTGCACCATGGCCATGACCCGCAGCACCTCGCCGTATTCGATGCCGCGATCGGCGCGCAGGTGCAGGGCGCGGTCGGGCGAGGCGGCATGCAACTCGACCAGCCGCGGCTCCAGCGCCGGCTCCTCGACCGGCTCCTTGCCGAGGAAGAGCCCGCCTTCCCGCGTCAGGCCGAGCTCGAGCGGCGGCTCGGGCGGCGTCAGGCGGGCGGCGGCGGCGCGCGGCAGGTCGACCTGGATGCCGGCGGTCAGCATCGGCGCGGTCACCATGAAGATCACCAGCAGCACCAGCATCACGTCGACCAGCGGCGTGACGTTGATCTCGGCGACGGGACGGGCTTCGTCGCCATCCTCGCCGCCGGAGAGGTGCATCGCCATGCCCGCTACTCCGCCGCCGCGGCGAGGCGGGCCGGGCGGCGCGACAGCCGCAGCGCCAGCGCGCCGGCGGCGGCCAATGCCTCCTGCCGGATCCGGTGCAGCCTGGTGGTGCAGCGGTTGTAGGCGATGGTCGCCGGGATGGCGGCGACCAAGCCGATGGCGGTGGCGAACAGCGCCTCGGCGATGCCCGGCGCCACGGTCGCCAGGCTGGTGTCCTGCCGCGCGGCGATCCCGGCGAAGCTGTGCATGATGCCCCAGACCGTGCCGAACAACCCGACGAAGGGGCTGACCGAGCCTATGGTCGCCAGCAGCGGCAGGCCGGGCTCCGCCTGGCGGAGGGTCGCGGCGATGGCGGCGCGCATGGCGTGTTCCAGCCGGCCGCGGAACTCGCCGGCGGTCTCGGCGGGATCGCGCCCCTCGCGCCATTCGGCCTGGCCCGCACGCAGCGTCGCCGCAGCAAGGCCCTCGCCCGCGGGCGGCGCGGCATCCGGCCGCTCCTCCGCCAGCAGCCGCGCCTGCCGCGCCAGGCCGCGCAGCGTCACGGCCTTCTCGATGATGATGGCCCAGCAGGCGAGCGAGGCGAGCAGCAGCAGCGCCATCACGCCCTGCACGACCGGGTCGGCCTGCAGCACCAGCGTGATGGGCGAGAGATCGGGGGCGATGGGGGTCATGCGGTTTTCCCGGGGAAGGGGGCGGGCTGGCGGGCGCGCTGGCGGTTGCGGCGGCGGAGCAGCCAGGCGGCGAGGCCGGTGCCGAAGAGCAGCGGCATGGCGAGCCCGGACAGGAAGACCATGGCGCGGCCGGGCAGGCCGAGCGCGGCGCCGCCATGCAGCCAGCGCTGCAGCGCCAACGCGTCCTCGGCGGTGCCGCGGGTACGCGGGCCGCGCTCCTCCAGCACCGCGCCGGTGGCGGCATCGAGCGTCAGGCTGGTGCGGACGCGGAGCTCGGCATCCGAGTTACCCGGGCGCAGGGTGACGATCCAGGGCTGGCGCGGGCGGGCGGGCGGCATCAGGCCGGTCACGACCTGGCCCGGCAGGTGCCGCAGCGCCGCCGCGACGATGGCATCCGCATCCGGCATGGAGGCGTTGCGCGGGGCCGCCTGCCGCGATGGGCTGGCGTCCCGCGCGGGCGCCTCCCGCGGCGGCGGCGGGGCGACGCCGAGCAAGGGGCGGAACCAGCCGGGGAAGACGATGGCGACGCCGGAGCCGGCAACCACCGCCAGCACCACCGCCAACCAGATCCCGGTGATCCGGTGCAGGTCGAGATTGAGCAGCAGCGCCGGGCGCCGGCGCAGGGTGACCAGCGCCCGGCCCAGACCGCCGCCACGCGGCCACCACAGCCAGATGCCGCTGACGCAAAAGCCAAGGGTGAGCACGCCGAGCCAGCCCACCACCTCCCGCCCGCCATGGTCGCGCAGCAGCAGCGTGTCGTGCAGTTCCCGCGTCACGCCGATGAAGCCGGCACGGGCATCGCGTTCGCCGAGCAGCGCGCCGGTGGCAGGGTCCAGATAGGCGGTCATGGCTCCACGCGCGCCGCGCGGCGGGGCGACGACCCAAACCGGCCAGACCGCGTCCGGCGGTCGGATGGTGCCGACCTGGCGGCCCCCGGCTTCGGCCAAGCGCTGGATCGCGGCGAAGGACAACACCGGGTCGGGCGGGCCGCCCGGGCGGAACAGCGCGGGGTGCAGCGCCGCGTCGATCTCCCGCTGCCAGGACAGGATGCTGCCGGTCGCGCCGAGCAGCGCTAGGATCAGGCCAAGGACCAGCCCAATCCAGCGGTGCCCGAGCAGGAGCGTGCGGCGGAGCGTCATCGCGAGAAGGCGGCGGTTCGGCCGCGGCGGGGCCGGGGGAGGAAGCGGCTTGGCATGGAAGCCGGCATAGCGCGAATGAGAGTCACTCGCAAATACGGTTTCGTGTAGTGGCCAAGCGGTATGACGCGGGGGTGAAGGCAACCTTACGCGCCGGTAGGCCCTTGCCAGTTTCGACCGGCTGGGCTCTACATCCTGCAAATGCGAATGATTCGCATTACCAGCAGCGTAGCGGGATGACCAGCATGCCAGGACACCAGCCAGGATCGAACCAGGGCGCCAGCGCCGGGCAGCGCCGGACCGCCATGCCGCCACTGCTGGCGCTCGCCCTGGCGCTTCCGGGCGCTGCCCTGGCCCAGACTCCGCCGGCCGATGCCGGTGCCATCGCGCTGCCGGAGATCGGCGTGAACGCCGCGTCGGCCGTGACTTCAGGCTACGCCACGCAGCGCACAACCTCGGCTACCAAGACCGACACGCCGCTGCGCGACGTGCCGCAGAGCGTGACGGTCATCACCCAGCAGGCGATCCGCGACATCTCGGCGCAGAATCTCGGTGACGTCCTACGCTACGTCCCGGGCGCCGGCTATGCGCAGGGGGAGGGCAACCGCGACACCCCGGTGCTGCGCGGCCAGTCCACCACGTCCGATCTCTACGTCGACGGCTTGCGCGACGACGTGCAGTACTACCGCGACCTCTACAACATCGACCGGGTGGAGGTGCTGCTCGGCCCGAATGCGATGATCTTCGGCCGCGGCGGCACCGGCGGCGTCATCAACCGCGTGACCAAGCAGGCCGATTGGGAGCAGCGGCGGGAGGTGCGGCTGCAGGCGGGGTCATTCGGCCAGTGGCGCGGCAGCTTCGACCTCGGCCAGGCGATCAACGAGAATGCCGCCTTCCGCGTGCTGGGCATGTACGAGGAGAGCGACAGCTACCGCGACGGCGTCAACCTCAAGCGCTACGGCATCAACCCCACCTTCGCCTACCGCATCGGCGACCAGACCGTCATCCGCGCCTCCTACGAGTACTTCCGCGACGAGCGCGTGGCGGATCGCGGCATCCCGTCCTTCAACGGCCGGCCGCTCGAGACCGGGCGCGGCACCTTCTTCGGCGATCCGGGCCGCAGCCCGGTGAATGCGCAGGTCAACGCGCTGAACCTCGGGGTCGAGCACCGCTTCGACAACGGCGTTCTGCTGCGAAACAACTTCCGCTTCGCCGACTACGATAAGTTCTACCAGAACGTCTTTCCCGGCGCGGTCTCCGCAAATGGCAGCACGGTGGCGATCAACGCCTACAACAACGCGACCCACCGGACGAACCTGATCAACCAGACCGACTTCGTCTTCGACGTGACGACCGGTCCCTTCCGGCACAAGCTGCTGGCGGGCGTCGAGTTGGCGCGCCAGGAGACCGAGAATTTCCGCAATACCGGCTACTTCACCTCGGTCGGGGCGAATGCCACGAGCTACACGACCTCGCTCGGCGCGACGCGGATCAACGTGCCGGTGACCTTCCGCCAGAGCGCGACCGACGCCAACAACAGCGGCGTCGCCACCACGGCGGCCGTCTACCTGCAGGACCAGATGCAGCTGCTGCCGACGGTGCAGCTGATCGGCGGGCTGCGCTTCGACCACTTCAACACAGATTTCACCAACAACCGCACCGGACAGGGCTTCGACGTGACCGACAACAAGGTCTCGCCGCGCATCGGCCTGGTCTGGCAGGCCTTCGAGCCGGTCTCCTTCTACGCCAGCTTCAGCAACACCTACCTGCCGCGGGCCGGTGAGCAGCTTGCCTCCCTGACCCTGGCGAACCAGTCGCTGAAGCCGGAGCAGTTCACCAACTACGAGATCGGCGCCAAGTGGGACGTGCGGCCCGACTTCGCCGTCACCGCCGCGCTCTACAACCTCGACCGTACCAATGTCGCGGTGACCGATCCGAACGACATCACCCGGTCCATCCTGGTGGACGGCACCCGCACCCAGGGTTTCGAGCTCGGCGGGCGCGGCCGTGTCACCGACAAGTGGAGCGTGCTGGGCGGCTGGGCGATCCAGAACTCTGAGATCACCAGTGACCAGTCGGCGACCATCCGAAAGGGCAACAACGTGCCCTTCGTCTCCCACAACACCGTCTCGCTCTGGAACCGTTATGACTTCCTGCCGCAGCTCGGCGCCGGGCTCGGCGTGGTGCACCAGTCCGGCTACTACGCCGCGACCGACAATGCGGTGCGGATCCCGGCCTTTACCCGATTCGACGCGGCGCTGTTCTGGAGCCTGACGGAGCGCGTGGCGCTGCAGGCCAACTTCGAGAACCTGTTCGGCGTGAAGTACTACCCCGTGGCCAACAGCAACAACAACATCACGCCGGGCGCGCCGTTCGCCGCGCGCTTCGCGCTGACGACGCGGTTCTGACAGGAGGGTCGGGGAGAGAAGGGTGTTTCCTCCCCGGACCCCACCCTTCCTTTTTGTGGGCTTGGCATCCGCCGCGCAGCGAGTGCCGACTCCCAGCAATAGATGAAGGGTCCGGGGAGAATACCTTCTCCCCGGCCTTCCTTACTTCACCCGCCACTCCTCCACCCAGAGCGAGGTCGGGTTCAGGTGCCCGGTCGGCCGGACATTCTCCAGCCATTGCGGCCAGACATGCGCGTCCGCCCGGAACCACAGCGGCAGGGCCGGCAGGTCCGCCGCATAGATCGCCTGCAGCCGGGACCACAACACGCGGCGCTTCTCGCGGTCCAGCTCCTGCGGGATCGCCTCCAGCAGCGCGTCCATCTCCGGGTTGCGGTAGCCCGGATAGTTCTGGCCGGACCAGTTGCGCGCCTCGCTCGGGATCTCCTCGGAATGCAGGTTGCTGCGCGGCACGCTCTCCGGCGCACTGATCCAGGCGAACAGCGCGGCGCCCTGGAACTTCCGCTTCGACAGGGTCTCGGCGAAGAAGACCCGCGGTGGCTCGTTCCTGATCCGCGCCTCGATCCCGGCCTGGCGCCACATGCCTTGGAGGACCTGCTGGACCGCCTCCCGCGCCCGGTTGCCGGCGGTGGTCATCAGCTCGACCTGCAGCCGCCCGCCAGCGGCGTTGCGACGGATGCCGTCGGGGCCGCGCGTCCAGCCGGCAGCCTCCAGCAACGCGGCGGCGCGAGCCGGATCGAAGGGCCATTGCGGCGCGGCGTCGTCGTGCATCGGGTCGAGCGGGTTGACGCTGCCATGCGCGACGGTCTGCCGTCCCTCGAACAGCCGGGCCACGATCTGCGCCCGGTCGATGGCGAGAAGCAGCGCCTGCCGCACCCGCAGATCGGCCAGCACGGGGTTGTCGAGCCGGAGATCGAGATGCTCGTAGATCAGGCCCGGCTTGTAAGCGACCTCGAATCGCCCGGCGGCGCGGCGCTCCAACGCCGCCGCCTGCTCGACCGGCAGGCCGAGCTCGCCGGCGACCATGTCGACTTGGCCGGCCAGCAGCTGCGCCTCGAGCGCCGCGGTGTTCTCGATGGTGCGGACCTGGATGCGGCGGAAGGCGGGGGCGGCGCCCTGCCAAGCCGGGTTGCGCTCCAGCGTCACCCCGGCGCCGGGCTGCACCGCGGTGACCCGGTAGGGGCCGTGCCAGAGCGCGGGGTTCGCCGTCTCGGTGTCATAGGCGGTGCGCTGGCGGTAGGTCCGCGGCTCCTGCGCCCAGCGCGGCCGCTCGACATGCGCCGGCAGCGGCTGGAAGTCGCCGAGCGAGGCGAAATCGAAGGTCACCTTGTCGAAGCGCAACGTGACCGTGCGCGCATCCTCGACGACGAGTTCATAGGCCGAGCGGTAGAACTCCGCCCCGCCAAACCCGGTCTCGCCGTTCCGCCCGGCCTCCCAGGCGAAGCGGAGATCCTCGGCCGAAACCGGCATGCCGTCGCCCCAGCGCGCATCGGCGCGCAGCCTGTAGGTGGCGCGGAGGCCGGGCTTGCCCTCCGGCGTCGTCTCCCGCGCCGCGAGGCCGTTCTCCAGCGTCGGCAGCGTCTCGCAGAGCAGGCAGGTCAGCTGCCAGTCGACGCCATAGGCGGTGACGGGCCGGCGGGCGAAGCCGAGCACGTAGGACTTCGCCGCCATGGCGTCGATATTGGGGTGGAAGGTGCTGGGGAACTGGGTGATGCCGATGGTCAGCGTCTCGCGCTGCGGCTGGGCGAGGGCGGGCGCGGCAAGGATCAGCGCGGCGACGAGGGCGGGGAGGCAACGGGCGGCCATGCACGGGCTCCAGGCGGGCTAGGGACATGGTGGCGCCGTGCCGCCCGGCAGGGTAGCGCCGGTCGGCGCAAATCCCGCCGGTGGCCGCGCCGCTGGTCCGGCGATCGACCTCCGGCGCGTTGCCGCCCCGGCCGGTCGCCGGCCTTATTCCTTCTCCGCCCCGTCGCGAACCGCCCGCGCTTCCTCGACCGAGCCGATCCCGCCATGCGCCTTCGACCAGACCACCGGGTTCTCGAGGAATTTGCGCACTTCCTTCAGCGCGCTCTCGGCGAAATAGGGGCGCTCGCGGCAGACCTCCAGCACGTCCCACCAGGTGCAGAGGTGGTGCAGGTTCAGCCCCATGCCCTTCATCTGCTCGAAGCTGCCGGGGAAGACGCCGTAGTAGAAGACGACGAAGGTGTGGTCGCAGGTAGCGCCGGCGTCGCGCAGCGCCTGGGCAAAGCGGATCTTCGACCCGCCATCGGTCGTCAGGTCCTCGACCAGCAGGGTGTTCTTGCCCTCCGGCACGTCGCCCTCGATCTGCGCGCCGCGGCCGAAGCCCTTCGGCTTCTTTCGCACATAGGCCATCGGAGTCGCCATGCGGTCGGCGATCCAGGCGGCGAAGGGGATGCCAGCGGTCTCGCCGCCCGCCACGACGTCGATGGTCTCATAGCCGACGTGACGGCCGATTTTCTCGAAGCCGAGGTCACAGATCTTGTTACGGGCACGCGGGAAGTAGATGATTTTGCGGCAGTCGATATAAACCGGGCTCTTCCAGCCGCTCGTGAAGGTGTAGGGCTCCTCCGGGCGGAAATTGACGGCCTTGATCTCCAGCAGGATTCGCGCGGTCGTCAGCGCGGCGTCCCGGTCCCAGTCGGAAGCGTGTTGCATGGCCATGGCGCATATCCCTGCCGGCGTCGTGTCGCCGTCTCGTAACCCCCGCGGGGTGCGGCGTCCATGACGGCGGAAGCGGCCGTCTGGACCCTGGCGGATCCGCGCGCCGGCACCGCGGCCCAGGCGCTGGGAATTGCCGAGCGTCTTGGCGTGCCGTTCCGCACTGTGCCGCTGGCCTGGGGCGGCATGGCGGGCCTGCCCTGGCCCTGGCCGAGCCTCGGCGGCCTGACCCCCGCCGCGCGGGCCGCGTTCCGGCCACCCTGGCCGCGACTCGTAATTTCGGCCGGGCGGCGTGCGGCCCCGGTGGCCCGGTGGCTCGGCCGCCGCGGGGCAAGGCTCGTGCATTGCATGCGGCCGGGCTTTGGCGCAGCGGAGTTCGACCTGCTGGTTCTCGGCCGGCACGACCGGCCGAAGGAGGCCGCGAACATCCTCCCCATCCTCGGCGCCTGCCACCGGATGAGCCCGGCGCGGCTCGAGGTCGCGCGGCGGGACTGGGTCGCGCTGGCCGACCTGACCGCGCCGCGTATCGCCCTGCTGGTCGGCGGGCCGGTGCGGGCGGAGGGAATGGACCCGACCCGCGCCGCCGCGATCGGCGCCGAGGTCGCCGGCTTCGCCGGCAGCGTGCTGGCCACCGCCAGCCGCCGCACCGGGGGCGCGGCGACCGAGGCCCTGGCCGCCTCGCTCGCCGGCGTGCCGCACCGGCTGCACCGCTGGGGCGATGCCGGGCCGAACCCCTATGCCGGCTTCCTCGCCTGGGCCGATGCGGTGGTGGTCAGCGGCGACAGCGTCTCGATGCTGTCGGAGGCCCTGGCGACCACGGTGCCGGTCTTCATCGCCGATCCGGGCGGGCTCGGCCTGCGGCACCTGCGGCTGCATGGCGGGCTGATCGCCGCCGGCCAGGCCAAGATGCTGGCGGCGGCGCCGACGCCCTTCGACCGCCCGAGATTGGACGAGGCGGCGCGTGTGGCGGCCGAGATCCGCACGCGCGGCTGGCTGTGATCGGTCCGGGGGTTACCGAAGCGGCGGCCGCGACGAAATGACCGGCATGATGCAGGCCATCCTTCGCACCGCCTTTCCGCTGCCCGCCGGCCGGGCCCGCCCCTTCACCTGGCCCTGGCAGGACCGCGCCGGGCGGTTTTCCGCGCTGCGCGCCGTGGTCTTCGCCCTGCTGATGCTGCCGGCCGCCTGGGTGGCAGGGGAGGTGGCGCTCGGCCTGCTGGGGCCGGAGCCCTGGAAGGCGGCGCTGAAGGAGATCGGCCTCTGGACCATCCGGCTGCTGCTGGTGACGCTCGCGGTGACGCCGCTGGGCAAGATCCTGGCCGAGCCGCGCATCCTGGCGCTGCGCCGCCTGCTGGGGCTGACCACGCTGGCCTATGCCGTGCTGCACCTGGTGCTCTATGCCGGGCACGAGAATTTCGGCCTTTGGAAGGTCGCCTCCGAGATCGTTCGGCGGATCTACCTGACCATCGGCTTCGTCGCCCTGCTGGGGCTGGCGGCGCTCGGCTGGACCTCGACTGATGGCTGGATCCGGGCGCTCGGGCCGCGCTGGAAGCGGCTGCACAGCCTCGCCTTCCCGATCGCCGCGCTCGGCGTGCTGCATTTCTACATGCAGTCGAAAACCGTGGTCTGGGAGGCGGTGATGGCGGCCGGCTTCCTCGCCTGGCTGCTGGCCTGGCGGGCGCTGCCGGCGGGCTGGCGCGGCCGGCTGCCGGTGCTGGTGATGCTGGCGCCCTTCACCGTGCTGGCGGCGGCGTTGATCGAGTACGCCTGGTACGCGGCGGCGACCAACCTGCCGGCGGAGCGCATCCTGCTGGCCAATCTCGACGTCAGCTTTGGCCTGCGCCCGGCGGTCTGGGCCGGGGTCGCGGCGCTGGCCGTGCCGCTGCTGGCCGGCGCCTGGCGGCTGCGTCAGAAATAGGCGCGGAGGTTCGCCCGGATGCGGTCCAGTACCGGCCTGCCGGGGTCGGGCAGCGGGAAGCTCGTGCCGGTGATGGTCTCGAAGGCCTCGATATAGATCCGTGCGGCCTCGAGATTCACCTCGGCCGGGATCTCCGGGACCTCGTCCTTGTAGGGGTCGCAGCGGGCGACGACCCAGGAGCGGACGAAATCCTTGTCGAAGCTCTGCGGCGCCTGGCCGGCCCCGAAACGCTCGGGATAGCTGCCGGCGAACCAGTAGCGGCTGGAATCCGGGGTGTGGATCTCGTCGGCCAGGACGATCCGGCCGTCCTTGTCGAAACCGAATTCATACTTGGTGTCGACCAGGATCAGGCCGCGCGCCGCCGCCATCTCCCGCCCCCGGGCGAAGAGGTTCAGGGCGAGGCCGCTCACCTCGTCCCACTGCGCCTGGGTCAGGAGCTTGCCGTCCACAATCTGCGCCGGGGTCATCTCCTCGTCATGGCCGACGTCGAAGGCCTTGCTGGTGGGCGTCAGGATGGTCTGCGGCAGCTTCTGGTTCGGCTGCATCCCGTCCGGGAAGCGGTGGCCGTACATCTCCCGCCGTCCCGCCTTGTACATGGTCAGGATGGCGGTCGAGGTCGTGCCGGCCAGGTAGTCCCGCACCACCACCTCGACCGGCATGATCTCCAGCCGCCGGCAGACCAGCACGTTGGGGTCGGGGTATTCGATGACGTGGTTGGGGCAGAGGTCGGCTGTCCGCTCGAACCAGTAGCGGGCGAGCTGGGTCAGCACCTGGCCCTTCAGCGGCACGGCCGTGAGGATGCGGTCGAAGGCGCTGAGCCGGTCGGTCGCCACGATCACCCGCCTGCCGTCCGGCAGGTCGTAATTCTCCCGCACCTTGCCGCGATAGTGGTTCGGCAATTCCGGGATGGCGGCGTCCCGCAGGACGAAATCGGCGAAGCGGGCGAGGTCGGCGGCGGAGGGGGGCATGGCGGGTCCCGGTCGGGCAGGGGCGAGGCGGGGGCATAGCACAGCCCGGGCGCGGCGCATCCGCCCCGCGGGGGCTTGCCGGGGCGCGACGCGGCCTTCAGGTTGCGCCCCCTGATCGGAGGGCACGCCCATGGCGCGAAAGTACCGCATTGCCGTCATCCCCGGCGACGGCATCGGCAAGGAGACGACGCCCGAGGGGCTGCGCGTGCTGGACGCCGCCGCCCGCCGCTTCGGCTTCGAGCTCGAGCTGACCCATTACGACTGGTCCTGCGAGACCTATGCCCAGACCGGCAAGATGATGCCGGATGACGGGCTCGACCGGCTGAAGGACAGCGACAGCGTCTTCCTCGGTGCCGTCGGCTGGCCTGGCGTGCCGGACCATGTCTCGCTCTGGGGCCTGCTGATCCCCATCCGCCGCGGCTTCGACCAGTACGTCAACCTGCGCCCCTGCAAGCTGCTGCCCGGGTCGCGCACCCCGCTGGCCGACCGCCGCCCGGAGGATATCGACTTCTACGTCGTGCGGGAGAACACCGAGGGCGAGTACAGCAGCGTCGGCGGCCGGATGTTCCCGGGCACGGACCGCGAGTTCGTCTCCCAGCAGAGCATCCTGACGCGCATCGGCACCGACCGGGTGATGAAGTATGCCTTCGAGCTGGCGATGACCCGCAAGCGGAAGAAGCTGACCAGCGCGACCAAGTCGAACGGCATCACCTTCACCATGCCCTACTGGGACGAGCGCTTCGCCGAGATGGGCAAGCGCTATCCGGAGGTGCAGACCGACCAGTTCCACATCGACATCCTCTGCGCCCATTTCGTCCAGCACCCCGACTGGTTCGACGTGGTGGTCGGCTCCAACCTGTTCGGCGACATCCTCTCCGACCTCGGCCCGGCGGTGGCGGGGTCGATCGGCATCGCGGCGAGCGCCAACATCAACCCGGAGAAGGCCTTCCCCTCGATGTTCGAGCCGGTGCACGGCTCGGCCCCTGACATCGCGGGCAAGTGGATCGCCAACCCGATCGGCCAGATCTGGTCCGGCGCCATGATGCTGGAGCACCTGGGGGAGAAGGCGGCCGCCGATGCGATCGTGAACACGATCGAGTCGATGCTGCGCGACGGCGGCCCGCGCACCCGGGACATGGGCGGCCAGGCCGGCACGGTCGATGTCGGCAAGGCATTGGCCGAGGCGATCGGCCGCGCCTGACGGCAGGGGAGGGGACACGCCAGCGGTATTCCTGTCGCGGAGCCGCCCCGCGCCCGCAGCCCTTGAACCGGCCGGCGGGTGTCGCTAGAGTTGCTCGTGGTTGCGAGTGATTCTCAACTGGCTCGCAGCCGGAGGGTACAGGAATGGGTCAGGCCATCATCCCCGTCAGCACCATCGTCCGCCGCTGCGAGCGCGCGGTGGTGACGGCGTACCGCGAGCTGCGGGTGACGGGGACCAACGACCTCTCCGCCTTCCGCGCCTGCACCACGCTCTACCGGGTCCACCACCCGGAAGCCTCGGTGCAGGAAGCCCGCCGCCTGGTCGCCGAATGGATCGACCACCACGTGGTCCGCGGCGAATCCGGTCCGACGCCGGGCTGCGAGTGCGACTGAGCTAATCGAGCGCCCAGGCGATCGAGGTCCGCGCGAGGGCGTCAATCGTGTCGATGATCGGGAAGGGCAGGGCCGGCCCGGCGGCGAGGCCGAGCGGGATCTCGGTGCAGCCGAGCACCACCGCCCGGGCGCCGCGCGCTGCCAAGCCCCGCGCGACCTCGGCCAGCGGCGGATAGGCCTCCGCCACCCGGTTGGCCTTGACCAGGTCGATCGCCGGCGTGACCAGCCGCCGCATCTCCGCCTCATCCGGCACCAGGCAGTCCCAGCCGGCGCCTTCCAGCTTGTTTTGGTAGAGGCGCATCGCCAGCGTCGCCGCGGTGCCCATCAGCCCGATCCGGCCGGGCGCCACGCCCTGCCGGGCCAGGTCGGCAGCGGCGGCATCGACGATGTGCAGGATCGGCAACGAGGTCGCGTCCCGCATCGACCCATACCAGCCATGGGCGGTGTTGCAGGGGATGGCGATGGCACCGCAGCCGGCGGCTTCCAGCCCGCGGATGCCGCGCAGCATGGCTGGCAGCGGGTCCGCCCCGCCGGCCAGCCGGGCCGCGGTGCGGGGCGGCACCCGCGGGTCCGACCAGAGCACGGTGGGGATGTGCTCCTGGTCCTGCTCTGCCGGGGTCAGCAGGGTCAGCCGCACCATGAATTGCGCGCTGGCCAGCGGCCCCATGCCGCCTAGCACGCCCAGCAACTTTTCGACCACCACAGCACCCCCTGTCTGCCCGGGCGCAGTCTGCCCGATCAGGGCAGCCGCATGAAGTTGGCGCTGGCCGTCGCACGCGACATCATCGCCCGCATCTCCGGGTCCTCATGCCCGCGCTCGGCGGTCAGGGCTTCCATCGGGCAGAAGAATTCGTGCGGATGCGCCACCTGGCTGCGGGCGAAGCCTTCGTAATGGCGGCTCTTCAGGCCGAAGACGACGCGAATGTCGCGCACTGGCAGGGTCAGCGGCTGCACCGGTTCCTCCTTCAGCATCAGCACCAGGCGCCAGCGCGGCGTCGGATCGTTCGGCTGCACCGGCGCCAGCAGCCAGGGCACCGGGCAGACCGCCAGCAGCGAGGAGGTCGAGGGCGCGAAGCGGGAGCGCTTGTCGAGCAGGTTCTGCAGCGAGGAACAGGCCTCGATGCAAAGGATGTCGACATAGGGGTCGACCGCCGAGGGGCTGAAATGCAGCCACATGCCGTCCGGCAGGGTACGCAGGCGGTCGGAGCCCGGCAGCTTCAGAAAGGGGTGGGCGGGACCATCGGCGTCACCGGGGCGACCCCGCAGCCAGGTGCCCGGCTGCTTGGTGCTGGGAACGACGCCGGGTGGGCGCTGGGGCCATTTCCGCAATTGGCTCCGGACCTTACGGTCGAGAGCCACGTGACAGGCCGCGGCCAAAGCCTCGCTCATGTGGAGCATTCCTGGAGGTTCTATATATCAACAAGCGTAATGCTGAGGTCACGAACGAGTGTAATCAAGCCTTATTCACGCTAGGCGTGTAGTCGTGCAGAAAATTTGCAATCACTCCGGCGCGAGCCATACTCATTGTTTCGAACAATATTATAAGTTTTCTTAAGTCGAGCATGAAAAACCCGCCGGATCGCTCCGGCGGGTCGGTCGGCGAAAGCCGGCGGCCGGTTCAGCCGCGGCGGGTGACCGGCACGTAGTCGCGCTGGACCGAGCCGGTGTAGATCTGCCGCGGCCGGCCGATACGCTGCGAGGGGTCCTCGATCATTTCCTTCCATTGGCTCACCCAGCCGACAGTGCGGGCGACCGCAAAGAGCACGGTGAACATGCTGGTCGGGATGCCCATCGCCTTGAGGATGATGCCCGAGTAGAAATCGACGTTCGGGTACAGCTTGCGCTGGATGAAATAGTCGTCGGACAGCGCGATCCGCTCCATCTCCATCGCCATGTCGAGCAGCGGCTCGTCCTTGATGCCGAGTTCGGCCAGCACCTCGTGGCAGGTCTCCTTCATGATCTTGGCGCGCGGGTCGAAGTTCTTGTAGACCCGGTGGCCGAAGCCCATGAGCTTGGTGTGGGAGTTCTTGTCCTTCACCTCGGAGATGAACTGCGGGATGTTCTCCGGCGTGCCGATCTCGCCCAGCATCTTCAGCACGGCCTCGTTGGCACCGCCATGCGCCGGACCCCAAAGCGCGGCGATGCCGGCGGCGATGCAGGCGAAGGGATTGGCGCCGGTCGAGCCGGCCAGCCGGACCGTGGAGGTCGAGGCGTTCTGCTCGTGGTCCGCGTGCAGGATCAGGATGCGGTCCATGGCACGCGACAGGATCGGATTCGGCTTCCAGGGCTCCGCCGGCACGGCGTTGAGCATGTAGAGGAAGTTCTCCGCATAGCTCAGGTCGTTGCGCGGATACATGAAGGGCTGGCCGATCGAGTACTTGTAGGCCCAGGCCGCGATGGTCGGGATCTTGGCGATCAGCCGGAAGCAGGCGATCTCCCGCGCCTTCGGGTCGTTGATGTCGAGGTTGTCGTGGTAGAAGGCGGCCAGCGCGCCGACCACGCCGCAGATCACCGCCATCGGGTGGGCATCGCGACGGAAGCCGTCGAAGAACCGCCTCAGCTGCTCGTGCACCATGGTGTGGTAGGTGACGCCCTTGCGGAATTCCTCCAGCTGGGCCGGGGACGGCAGGTTGCCGTAGAGCAGCAGGTAGGAGACCTCGATGAAGTCGGACTGCTCGGCCAGTTGCTCGATCGGGTAGCCGCGATAGAGCAGGACACCTTGGTCACCGTCGATATAGGTGATCTTGCTGTCGCAGCTCGCGGTCGCGCCGTAGCCTGGGTCGAAGGTGAAGACGCCGAGGTCACCGTAAAGCTTGCGGATATCGACCACGTCCGGGCCGATGGTGCCGGACAGCACCGGCAGGCTCGTGCTGCGGTTCGACCCATCCAGCGTGACGGTGATGGTCGGCTTGGCCGCTCCGGTTGCCGAGCTGCTCATGGCGTATGCGTCCTCGAGGAATGCAGCGCCTCACGACGGGGCCGCTGCGTGGTGCGGTGCAAGATATCGGCGCGGGCCATAGATTGGCAACGCGTCTTGGCACGAAGCGGGAACGCCGCACGGCCCCGCCGGTTCAGGAGCCGCGTCGCCAGGCAGCGGCGGCCGGCCGCGCCGCCGACCACAGCCCGCGGCCGCCCTGTCGGGCGATCGCCTCGCTGGTGGCCAGGCCAGGCGTCGCGCTGTCGGCCGCCAGCGCCCAGCCAGCGGCGACCAGCGCGGCCCCCAGCTCGACCCCGCCCGCCTCGCAGGTGCCGAGCACCCGACCGTGCCGGTCCACGCCGCCGATCCGGCAGGCGAGGTCGCGCCCGGCGACAAGCCCGGCCAGGGCCTCGGCCGAAGCAGCGCCGCAGTCCATAGTCCGGCCCGCCGCGTCGCGGCAGCTCGCCTGGCCGCGGGCCGGCACCTGCACCGCCTGCAACTGCAGCACCTGGTCGCCGAGCCGCAGCGTCGCGCCGTCCAGGACGCGGATCTCGCCCGCGGCGGCGACCAGCATAGGCTGCGGCGGGGCGGAGCCGAGCAGGTCGCGCGGCACCGCCGCCGAGAGCAGCAGGCCGGAAAGCCCGATCATGGTTGCGATGGCCATCGGCGTCCGCAGGCGGGCGGCGGGGCTGCGGCGGAAGATGCGGCGGATGCGCATGCCGGAGACGTATCGTGTCCGACACGGACTCCGCAAGCCTTGGCTCGCGTCATCGCGACCGAACTTCGGAGCGCGGTTCAGGGATGGTTCAGAGCTTGGTCCAGGAAGGTTCTGCAAGCATCAGATCGTCCCAGGCCCCGATCGCCCGGTCGCGCGCATCGGCCACCCGGGCGGTGGCGAAGCCCTCCACCGCGCCGATTGCCCAGGCCGGCACGCCGCCGCCGAGCGAGGCGACCAGGCTGCGCGCCACCGCGGTGTCGTTGGCGATGCCGAGTTCCTCCTGCAACGCCGAGAGCCGTTTCTGGAACCGCCTGGTCGCCTTGCCCGGCCAGAGCGGGGCGAAGAGCTCCGTCGCGTAGCGCAGCCGCTTGGCCTCCAGCCGCACCTCGTGCAGCGCCTCGGCCGAATGTGCCTCGATATCCTCGCCTTCGGAACACAGCTTGTGCCAGCGCTTGTCGAGCAGCGCGGCGGCGAAGTCCGGCAGGCTTTCCTCCAGCCGGGCAAGCCGGTCAGCCTCGGCCTCCTGCCGCCAGGGCCGCTGCAGCAGCAGGCCGAGGCCGGCCAGCACCAGGCGGCGGAAGCCGGAGCCGTCCAGCTCCGCCCGCAGCGCCGCGTAGGCGGCCTGGCGCTTCGCCTCGGCCGCCTTCAGCAGGGCGGCGATCCGCTTGTCGCCCGGCAGTGCCTCGGCCACCTTGGCGCCGAGTCCGCCGAGGAAGACGTCCCAGTCGCGCGCCGGGCCGAGCCGGTCGGCCAGTGCCTTCAGCCCCGCATCGAATTCCTGCAACGCCGGGCAGCCGGCCGCAGGGCGGAAGACCTTCAGGACCGAGCGCAGCCGGCGCAACCCGACCCGCATCTGGTGCACGCCTTCCGGGCCCCAGCCCGGCCCGCTTCCCGGGCGGCAGGCGGGGGCTTGGTGCAGCATCACCTCCAGCAGGTGGCCGATGGCGCCGAGCAGCGCCTCCTCGACCGTGGCGGCATCCGCGAGGTCGGGCGGGCCGCGGCGGCGGGCGCGCGGCGCCTCGCCGCGGGCCAGGGCGCGGCCCTCCTCGGCCAGAGCGGCCCGCGGCGGCAGCAGCGGCAGGTCCTCGGCCAGCCGGGTGGCGAGGCCGAGCACCGCCTCCGGCGCGCCTTCCAGCAGCAGCCGGGCGGCCGGTGCCTCATCCGCCACGGCGCGCAGCTTGCCGGTCAGCAGCACCGCCTGGACCGGGCCTTCAGGCGTCGCCAGGGGCATCAGGCTGCGCCGGCCGCTGAAGGCGGCGATCGGCACCATCGGCCCCTCCGCCTGGTCCGGCAGCTTCTCCGGCGCCTTCACCATCTCCTCCGGGCTGCCGGGGAGCCAGGGCTGGGCCGGCTCCGGCACGATCCGCAGCATCCGCCGCAGCCCGCGCTGCGATTGCTCGAGCGCCAGACCGCGACCGGCCAGGCTGCCATCGGCGCTGTCCAGCCAGATCAGCTCCTCCGCCGTGCCGCGCGTGCGGCCGCCGCGGGCGCCGGCGACGACGGGGTGGCGGGACAGTCGCCCGGCCGCCGCAGGGTCGAGCGCGAATTCCAGCGCCAGACGCAGCCCAGCCGTCCCGGCGTCGGCATCCGGCCCGGGCGGGGTCTCCACCCCGGCGCTGTCGAGGCTGATCAGCCGATCGTCTCCGTGGTATCCGCCGCCAGCAGGTCGCGGGGCTGGATGAATCGTATCAGTCGCCCACCCCCCGGCTCAAGCAGGTGCCAGGGGCTGGCGATGCTGAACTCGACCAGGGCGCCGGTCGGGTAGCCCTCCGACAGCCGGCGTGCCGTGAGGCCGCCACGGCCCATGGCAGCGAGCCCTTCGTCGATCCCGGCCAGCGCCATGGCGAGTTCGTGCAGCCCCGGGTTGTGGCCGATCACCAGCAGGCTGCGGGCGGTCTCCGGCACCTCCTGGATCGCCGCCAGTATGCCACGCCAGGGCGCCAGGTAGAGCGCGTCCATCGGCTCGACCAGCGCCGGGTCGTCGAAGGGGGTAAGCGATTCGAGGGTCTGCAAGGTGCGCCGGGCGGAGGAGACCAGCACGATGTCGGGGGCCAGCCCGAGCTCCCGCATTGCCTGGGCGATGGCGGCAGCGGCCCGGCGGCCGCGCGCATTGAGCGGCCGGGCGTGGTCGGAAAGGGCCGGATCGTCCCAGGAGGACTTCGCGTGCCGCAGCAGCAGGAGCTGTCGCATCGGCGCCATGTTGGCACGGCCGGCCGGGCTTGTCCTGCCCCCATCGCCGGCCCTGCCGCTGCCGGCGCCCCTTCCTGTTCCGGAGGCACGGCCTATCTTCGGCCCCTCGCCACCGGAGTGCCGCCGCCGCATGCCCTTCTCCCGCCCAGCCCCGGAAGGGCTTTCCCGCCGCGTTCTGCTCGCCGGGCCGATGGCGCTCGCCTGTCCCCCGGCCGTGGCGCTGCCGGCGGAGCTGCGCTTCCGGGTGCTGCGGCAGGGGAGCGACATCGGTACCCATCGCGTCATCGTCGCCGAGACCGCGACGGGCCTGATCGCGCGCACCGAGGTCGACATTGCGGTGAAGCTGCTGGGCGTCACCGTCTTCCGCTTCACCCACCGCTTCGAGGAGGCCTGGGCCGGCGACCGGCTGGCCGCTGCCACCTCGCGGCTCGACCGCAACGGCAGCGTGACGGAGATGCGGGCGGCGGCGGCCGAGGGCGCCATCCTGGTGCAGGGCAGCGCCGGCCGCTTCCGCCTGGCCGCCGAAGCGGCGCCGCTGTCGTGGTGGGACAACCGGCGGCTCGACCGGCCGCTCTTCGCCAACGATACCGGCAAGCCGGAGGCGCTGCGCTGGACCCGCAGCGCGCTGCCCGGCGGCGCCACGCTGTGGCGGGCGAGCGGCGACGAGGAGTCGGAGGCGACCTATGCCGCCGACGGCACCTGGATCGGCTGGAAGACCAAGGCCGAGGACGGCAGTACCGTGGTCTACGAGCGCGCCTGATGCCCGCTTCCAGCCATGGTGTCCTGCGCGTCGTGCTCGGCGACCAGTGCTCGCGCGGGCTGGCCTCGCTGCGCGACCTCGACCCGGCGCGGGACGTGGTGCTGCTGGCCGAGGTGATGGGCGAGTGCACCTATGTCCGGCACCACAAGCAGAAGATCGTGCTGGTCCTGTCGGTGATGCGGCATTTCGCCCGGGCGCTGGCGGTGCGCGGCGTGCGGGTGGACCACATCAGGCTCGACGACCCGGAGAATACCGGGACGCTGGCCGGGGAGGTGGCGCGGGCAGTCGCACGTCATGCGCCCGAGGGCATCGTCTGCACCGTCCCCGGCGAGTGGCGCGTGCTGGCCGACATGCGCGGCTGGGAGGAGGCGACAGGCCTGCCGGTCGAGATCCGCGACGACGACCGCTTCCTTTCGGACCTCGGCTGGTTCCGCCGTTGGGCGCAAGGCAAGAAGCAGCTGCGGATGGAATTCTTCTACCGCGAGATGCGCCGCGCCACCGGCCTGCTGATGGAGGGCGAGGCCCCCGCCGGCGGCGCCTGGAACTACGACGCCGAGAACCGGAGGAAGCTCGAGCCCGGCCTGGTGCCGCCCGCCCCCCGCCGCTTCCCGCCAGATGCCATCACGCGGGAGGTCATGGCGCTGGTCGAGACGCGCTTCCCCGGCCATTTCGGCACGCTCGAGGCCTTCGCCTGGCCGGTCACGGCGCGGGAGGCGGAGGCGGCGCTGGCGGATTTCATCACGGCCCGGCTGCCGCGCTTCGGCGACTACCAGGACGCCATGGCGACGGGCGAGCCGGTGCTGTTCCACGCCCTGCTCTCGACCAGCCTGAATGCCGGGCTGCTCTCGCCGCGCGCCTGCTGCGAGGCGGCCGAGGCGGCCTGGCGCGAGGGCCGGGCGCCGCTGAACGCGGTGGAGGGGTTCATCCGGCAGATCCTCGGCTGGCGGGAGTTCGTCCGGGGCGTCTACTGGCTGAAGATGCCCGACTATGCCGGGCTGAACGCCTTGGAAGCGACCCGGCCGCTGCCCTGGTCCTGGTGGTCGGGCGAGACGCGGATGAACTGCGTGGCGCAGGCGGTGCGGCAGACCCGCGACCTGGCCTATGCCCACCATATCCAGCGGCTGATGGTGACAGGGAATTTCGCGCTGCTAGCGGGCCTCGATCCGGCCGCGGTGAACGAATGGTACCTGACGGTCTATGCCGATGCCTATGAATGGGTGGAGCTGCCGAACACCCACGGCATGGCGATCCATGCCGATGGCGGCGTCATGGGGAGCAAGCCCTATGCGGCAAGCGGCGCCTACATCAACCGCATGTCGGACTACTGCCGCGGCTGCGCCTATGACGTGAAGCAGTCGACCGGGCCCGGGGCCTGCCCCTTCAACGCGCTCTACTGGGACTTCCTCGCCCGGCACGAGCGCCGCTTCGCCAACAACCCGCGTCTGGCGATGCCGCTGCAAACCCTGCGGAAGATGGACCCGGCGAAGCGGCAGGCGCTGCGGGACAGCGCGGCGGCCTTCCTCGCCGGGCCGGAGCTGGACCCGGCGGCGCCGGGCTGACCGGCGCCCGGATTCCTGGCAGGCTGCGCCGAGCGGCGAGGAGAGCGGGCGATGGCCATTGAGACGGAATGGATGCGGCTGACGGCCGAGGAGCTTCGCGCCCGCGCCGCGGAGGACGCGCTGGTGATCATCCCCGTCGCCTCGCTGGAGCAGCACGGGCCGCACATGGCGACCGGCGTCGACATCATCCTGGCGACCGGCGTCGCCGCCCGCACCGCGGCGGGCATCGCCGCCGCCGGCGCGCCGGTGGTGGTCACGCCCTGCGTCTGGACCGGCCTCGCCGAGCACCACATGGAGTTCGGCGGCACGGTGACGCTCGACTTCGGAAGCTTCTCGGGCGTCCTGCGCGGGGTGGTGAAGTCGGCGGCGCGGAACGGCTTCAGGCGCGTGATGCTGCTCAACGGTCATGGCGGCAACAGCGAGGCGGTGATGGTCGCGGCTTCCGAATTCACCATCGAATTCGGCATCAAGGTCGCCGCCGGCACCTATTGGCACATGGTGCCCGAGGTGATCGCGCCGATCCTCGAGAAGCAGCCCGGCCTGATGCATGCCTGCGAGGCCGAAACCTCGATGATGCTCGCGCTGCGCCCCGACAGCGTGCGCATGGACCGCCTGCCGGAGGCGCATGGGCCGATGTCGACCCGCGTCGCGGGCCAGCCGCCCGGCCTTGCGCTGCGCCGGTCCTTCCGCGCGATATCGAAAACCGGCGTCATAGGCGACGCCCGCCCGGCAACGACCGAGAAGGGCGAAGCGCTGCTGGCGGCGATCGGCGAGGCGCTGGCCGGGCTGCTGCTGAACCGGGCGCTCTGGGCATGATGGGGGACATGAACGAGACCGCGGTCCTCGCCGGCCACGCCGCCTGGGCGGCGCTGGCGGTGCCGCCAGCCGGCATGGCCTTCGCGCGGGAGGAAGGCCGCCTCGACCCAGCGGAATTCACCGCCGTGGTGCGGGCTTCGGGCCTGGCGCGGCCGGTGGACGACGCGGCGCGCATGGCCGCGATGGTCGCCGGATCGAACCTCGTGGTGACCGCGCGGGACGCTTCGGGCCGGCTGGCCGGGGTGGCGCGGTCCTTCACCGACTTCGCCTATGGCTGCTACCTGTCGGACCTTTGCGTCGATCCGGCCTTCCAGGGAAAGGGCGTCGGTCGCGCGCTGATCGCCGAAACCAAGCGGATCATCGGGCCGGGCTGCATGCTGCTGCTGCTTTCGGCGCCGGATCCGATGACCTGGTACCCGAAGCTCGGCATGGAGCGCGTGGCGAACGGCTTCATCATCCGCCGCGACGGCTGAGGCGGCTATGGCGGTGTGCGTTCGAATGTGAACGCGGCACCGCCATGGGTCTTCGTTTTCAGAGCAGAGTCAGACGCCCGGGCGGTCACGCCCACCTGCCATCTGCTCTAGAAGCGAAGATCGATCCAGGACAGGTGGCCGCCCTTGCCGGCGCCGGTGTCGAGGAAGATCGCGCGGCCGCCGCCCTCGCCCTCCAGCACGAAAGGGCGGCCATCGGGCGAGCGCCGGTCATGCCCGCAATAGACCACCATCCCGGCCGGAATCCGGTCCACCCAGGTGTCCAGCCGTTCCGGATAGCCGTCCGCCTGCAGCCGGCCGGTGACCTGGCCAAACATCGCGCGCGACAGCAGCGGGTCCGGCTTGCGGGTCCCGGCATCGTGCGGCGGGGGCCCGGCCAGCATGGCGGGATGCCAGCCGGCATGGACGAAGAGCCAGTCGCCCAGCCGGAGCCAGGCCGGCGCCACGGCGATCTCGGCGATGGCGCGCTGCGCCAGCGCCTCGCCATCCGGTGCGTCCCGCAGCTGCGCCAGCGTCCGCCCTAGGCCCTCGGCGGCGAAATGCACCCGCTGTCCCAGCAGGGCGCGGCGCAGCTTGTGGTCGTGGTTGCCCAGCAGGAAACGGCCGCGCCGTGTATCCAACAGGCCGAACGTCAGCCGCAGCACCGCCGGGCTGTCCGGCCCATGGTCGGTCAGGTCGCCGAGCTGCAGCAGGAAAAGCTGCGCCGCCTCCGCCCCCGCGACGGCATGGGCGAACCCCACCGCGTCGCCGTGCACGTCGCCCACCACGCGCAGCCCGGCGAAGCCGCGCCGGCGCAGGTCGGCGGTGGCGGCATCGATCATGCCGCGGGGTCCATGCTGTCCCCTGTGGTGTCGCCCAGGCCGTGGCCGCCGGCGCGGAGCGCGGCGAAGGCCGCGAGGGCCCGCGCGCGGCCCGCGGCATGGGCGATGACAGGGCCCGGATAGTCGCGGCCGAGGATGACGCCGGCGCCGCGCAGCACCTCGGCCGGTGCCTTCCAGGGCTGGTGCAGCCACTTGCCCGGCAGCGCCGCGAGTTCCGGCACGAAGCGGCGGACATAGCGGCCGGCCGGGTCGAATTTCTCGCCCTGCAGCACGGGGTTGAAGACGCGGAAATAGGGCGCCGCATCGCTGCCGCTGCCGGCGATCCATTGCCAGGAGGCGCTGTTGGAAGCGAGGTCGGCATCCACCAGCGTGTCCCAGAACCAGGCGGCGCCGGCCTGCCAAGGCTGCAGCAGGTGCTTCACTAGGAGGGATGCGGCGATCATGCGGACCCGGTTGTGCATCCAGCCGTAATGCCAGAGCTGCCGCATGCCGGCATCGACGATCGGGTAGCCGGTCCGCCCGCGCTGCCAAGCGCGCAGCAGGGCGGCATCCGGCTGCCAGGGAAAGCCGGCGAAACGCTCGCGCAGCGCCCGGTCGGGCATCTCCGGCCGGTGCCAGAGCAGGTGATAGGAGAATTCCCGCCAGAGGATCTCCGACAGGAATGGCCAGGGCTGCGAAAGCTCGCCCGGCTGCGCCTGGCGCACCGCGTGCCAGACCTGGCGCGGCGAGAGTTCGCCCCAGTGGAGGTGCGGCGAGAGGCCGGAGGTGCCCTCGGTGCCGGGATCATTGCGCTGCGCCGCATAGCCGCTGACCGGCCCGGCCACAAAGCGGGCGAGGCGGGCCTGCGCGCCGGCCTCGCCCGGGGTCCAGAGCGCCGGAAAATCCGCCGCCCAATCAGGCTCGCCGGCCACCGGGTAGAGCGCCAGGCTGTCGAGCGTATCTCCCGGCGGCGGCGCGGCGACCGGGCGCAGCCGGGCCGGCGGCAGGATGGGGAAGTCCGGCTCGCCCATCGCCGCCACCGCCTTAGCGAAGGGCGTGTAGACGGCATAGGGCCTGCCGCTGCCGCTCATCACCCGGGCCGGGTCCCGCAGCAGGGAGGAGGTGAGGAGGCGCAGCCGGCGGCCGGCGACTTCCAGCGCCTCGGCCACCCGGCGGTCGCGCTCCCGCGCCCAGGGCTGGTAGAGCCGCCCGGCCAAGACCTCGGGCGCGCCGATCGCGGCGGCGAGCGCCGGGATGACGATCTCGGCGCGGCCGCGCACCAGCAGCAGCGGCGTGCCGCGCGCGGCGAGGTCGCGCCCCAGCGCCTCGAGCGATTGCCGCAGCCACCAGCGGGAGGCAGCGCCCGGCGCCCAGCGCCCGGCCGCGGCATCGTCCAGCACAAAGACCGGCAGCAACGGCCGGTCGGCGACCGCCTGCAGCGCTGGGTTGTCGGCGAGGCGCAGGTCCTGGCGGAACCAGAGCAAGGCGGGGCTGTCCATCGCGCCTATGTAGGGTGCCCGGCGCGAAACGCGACACTCCGCCGGCGGTGCGGCGGCAGGTTGCCCCGCAGGGGTCCCGCGTCGCGCCGACCCGAATGGGCCGGCGCGGCCCTGCGGTCACCCGGCGGCGGTACCCGCGGCCTCGTTGCCCGCCGCCGGCCGCTTAGCCCGGCCCGGCGCGACCGGCATGCTGTAGCAGCGGTCGCTGCCCAGCAGGAACACCCGTGCCCCGCGCGGGAAGAGACCGGCGATCGCCGGGTCGCCGGCATCGAGCCCGCCGGTATAGGCGCCGAAGGCCGGCAGCATGACGCGCCAGGCATCGGCGATGAAGCAGGGCCGGGTCACGCCGCCGCAGCGGGTCGGCATGGTGGCCTTGGGATGGAAATGGCCGGAGATCTCGGTCGGCTTCACCGGGCCGCGCCGCGCCTCGTGCCGGAAGACCAGCTTGCCGTCCTGCAATTCCTCGACCGCCGTGCCGGGCAGGCCGGTGGGCGGGACGGGGTCGTGGTTGCCGAGCACCCAGACCATCTCGATCCCCGCCAGCAGCCGGTGCAGCAGCGCCGCATCCTCCGCCGCCATGCGACCGGAGCCGCCGGCATCGTGGAAGCTGTCGCCGAGCGCGACCAGCCGGGCCGGCCGCCAGCGGCGCAGCGCCAGTTGCAATTTGTGCAGCGTCTCCCGGGTGTCGTAGGGCGGCACCATGCGGCCGCCTTGGGCGAAGTGGCTGCCCTTCTCCAGGTGCAGGTCGCCGACCACCAGGGTCTTCCGCGCCGGCCAGGCGAGCAGCCCGGCGGGGTCGAGCATCAGCCGCTCCCCGGCCACGTGCAGCGGGGCGGGGGTCATGCGCCAGTCACGCTCTTCGGGGCGCTGCGGACGAAGCGGTTGTAGCGGGGCTTGTCCGGGCGCTTGTGGCGCGGCTTGTCCACCACGCCGGCACGCACCCGCACGCCCTCGGTGACATCGGCCAGCAGGCCGGCGAAGACCTCGTCGCCATCGGTGACGTCGTCCACCAGCGCGGCCGCCTCGGCCAGCAGCGCATCCTCGGCGCCGCCGGCGACCCATTCGCGGCCTTCCTCGATCAGCGCCGGGACCGCGAGGGGAGAGACGCGGTCGAGCCGCATATGGCGGATGCGGCCCTTCGCGCGGGCCAGAACCAAGCCGATGCGGGCGACGTCGGTCAGGCCGCCCGCGGCCTCCTGCCGCGTCGCGCGCAGCAGCACGTGGTCGGGTTCGTGCTTGCGCAGCACGTCGTAGATCAGGTCGGAGTTCATGGTCATCTGGCGGCCGGATTTCTCCTGCCCGGGATGGTTCTTCTCGATCAGCCCGGCAATGGTGGCGATGTTGCGGAAGGTGCGGCGGAGCATGGAGCTCTCGGCCATCCATTCCTCGAGGTCCTCGCCGAGGATGTCCTCCTCGAACAGGGGTTCCACCTCGGCCGGCTCGAAGGCCGACCAGGTGGCGATGACATAGTCGGTGGCCAGATAGCCGATCGGCGCATAGCCCATGCGCTCCATGCGCTTGGTCACCAGCATTCCCAGCGTCTGGTGTGCGAGCCGCCCCTCGAAGCAATAGGCGACCATGAACCAGCGGCCGCCGCGCGGGAATGTCTCGACCAGCAGCCCGTCGCGATCGGGCAGCGCCGAGCGCTTCTGCTGTAGCCGCAGCCAGTCGCGCACGGGGTCGGGCAGCAGGCGCCATTTCCGCGGGTCGTGCAGGATCTCCCGCACCCGGGCGGCCAGCCAGGTGGAGAGCGGCAGGCGCGCGCCGGCATAGGTCGGGACGCGCAGCTCGCACTCGCCGCCACGCGAGACGACGGCGCTCATCGCGTCCAGCGCCTCGAAGCGCAGCGCCTGCCCCGCGAACATGAAGTTGTCGCCGGGCTCGAGGGTCGAGACGAACCATTCCTCGACCTCGCCCAGCACCGGGCCGCCGCGTAGGCGCACCTTGACCATCGGCGTCTCGACGATGGTGCCGAGGTTCATCCTGAGCTGCCGCGCGACGCGCTGGTCCCGCACATGCACCAGGCCTTCCGCATCGCGGAACAGCTTACGGAAGCGCTCATAGACGCGCAGCGCATAGCCGCCGTCCTCGACGAAGCGCAGCGTGTCGTCGAAATCGCGGCGGGTCAGCGCGGCATAGGGCGCGGCGCGGGTGACCTCGGCGAAGAGGTCGTCCGGGTGGAAGGGCCCGGCGCAGGCCATGGCCAGCAGGTGCTGCGCCAGCACGTCGAGCCCGCCTGGCCGCGGCGGGTCGCCGTCCAGCTCCTCGTGCCGCACCGCCTGGATCGCCGCGGTGCATTCGATCACCTCGAAGCGGTTGGCCGGCACCAGCACGGCCTGGGAGGGCTCGTCCATCCGGTGGTTGGCGCGGCCGACCCGCTGCAGCAGCCGGGCGACGCCCTTCGGTGCGCCGACCTGGATCACCTGGTCCACCGCGCCCCAGTCGATGCCGAGGTCGAGCGACGCGGTGGCGACCACCGCGCGCAGCTTCCCGTCGCTCATCGCCGCTTCCACCTTGCGGCGCTGCTCGACGGTCAGGCTGCCGTGATGGAGGGCGATTGGCAGCACCGCGTCGTTCAGCCGCCACAGCGCCTGGAAGACCAGCTCCGCCTGGGCGCGGGTGTTGACGAAGACGATGGTGACCTCAGCTTCGCGGATGCGGCGGTAGATGTCGGGGGCGGAGGCGAGGCCCATATGGCCGCCCCAGGGCAGCCGCCCCTCCGGCAGCTGCACGGACAGCTGCGGCGCGGCGCCGCCGCGGACCTGCACCAGCCGGACATCGGCGGGGTCGCCGCTGGGCGAGAGGAAGGCGCGCAGCGGCTCCGGATGCGCCACCGTGGCGGACAGCCCGACCCGCCGCGCCGCCGGCGCCAAGCGCCCGAGCCGCGCCAGGCCGAGCGCCAGCTGGTCGCCCCGCTTGCTGCCTGCCAGCGCGTGGATCTCGTCCACCACCACCGCGCCGAGCCCGGCGAAAAACTCGCTCGCCTCGGGGTTCGCCAGCAGCAGCAGCAGGCTCTCCGGCGTGGTCAGCAGGATGTTCGGCGGATCCTCCCGCTGCCTGGTCCGCCGGTTCTGCGGGGTGTCGCCGGTGCGGGTCTCGATCCGGATGGGCAGCGACAGATCATCGACCGGGGCCATGAGGTTGCGGGCGATGTCGACCGCCAGCGCCTTCAACGGGGAGACATAAAGGGTATGCAGGCCAGGGCGCGGCCGCGCCGCCAAGTCCATCAGGCTGGGCAGGAACCCTGCCAGGGTCTTGCCGCCGCCGGTCGGGGCCACCAGCAGGGCGGATCGCCCCGCCTCCGCCGCGCGCCACAGGGCAATCTGGTGCGCCCGGGGCGTCCAGCCGCGCCCGGCGAACCAGGCGGCAAAAGGTTCCGGCAATGTTCCCATCCGGCCGGCAATATGGCGGCGCCGGCACGCGGCGTGAAGCGGCCCTTTTGCCTATCTGCAGGCGAAACGCAGGGTGGCCTCGACGCCATTGGTGCCGTCGAACTTCAACGTCGCATGGGCCTGCCGCGCCAGCCGGGGGATCAGGTGCAGGCCGAGGCAACCCTGCGGCGTGTTCCGGCGGGGAATCTCCGGCAAACCGATGCCGTCATCCGCAATCACCACCTCGCCGAGCCCTGGCCCGGCTCGGCGGACCGTCAGGCTGACCGTCCCTGGCCCGCCACCGGGAAATGCGTGCCGGGCGGCATTGACCACCAGCTCGCTGACGATCAGCGCCAGCGGCGTCGCCTGCGCCACCGGCAGCGACAACTGATCCTCCAGGTGCAGCTCGAGCGTCAGGCCCGGCCTGCCATTGACCTCCAGCGCGGTGCGGGCGGTGGTCTCGAGCTCCGGCCCCAGATCGACCCCGGCATCGGGCGCCACGCGGAACATGCGATCCTGCACCAGGGTCGCCAGCATCACCCGCATTGCCGCCCCGCGCAGCGCCGCGGCGACCGAAGGGTCGCTCGCCCGGCTGGCCTGCAGGCTGAGGAAGGAGGTCGTGGCCTGAGCGTTGTTCTTCACCCGGTGGTGCAGCTCGGACAGCAGGTTCTCCCGCTCCTCCAGCGCTAGGCGGAAGTCCTCCAGCGCTTGGCGCGTGTCGGTGTAGTCGACGCAGCTGCCGATGTAGCCGGCGAACTGGCCGGCCACCTCGAAGGGCTGGCCCTTGTCCAGCAGCCAGCGCCAGGCGCCGTCATGCCGGCGCAGGCGATAGTCCATGGAAAAGGCCCGCCGGGCCGCGAAGGCCTCGGTGTAGGTCTGCATGCAGCGGTCGCGGTCGTCAGGATGGACACCATCGAACCAGCCGAGGCCGAGCTCCTGCTCGAGCGAACGGCCGGTGAATTCCAGCCAGGGCTTGTTGAAGAAGTCGCAGCCCATCGACAGGTCGGCGCGCCAGATGAGCACCGGCGCGTGGTCGGCGAGCGCGCGGAACTGCGCCTCGTCCCCCAATGCCTCCAACCCATCCGGCCCGGCATCCTCAGCCGCCATGCGGCACACGCTCCCCGATTCGTCGCCTGCGCCGTTGCGTACCCGATCCTCGCTGACGCATGACACAGCGCGCGGTTCCGTGGAATTCGAGGATCGTGCTTGTCTGGCGTGCGGTCGGTCACATTTTGGGACGGGCCAAGCGGCGGGCAGTGACGCCGCGTGGCGAAGCAGCCGGGGATTCCGCCTTATCCATGCCTCCGCATCCAGAATCCTGGCTTCGCGTCACGCCGCAGGGGCTATACTGCGAACCAGGCGGGTTCTTCATCGACCCGCAGCGGCCTGTGGATCGCGCCGTCATCACCCATGGCCACGCCGACCATGCCCGCCCCGGCCACGAAGCGGTGCTGGCGACGCCGGCAACGCTGGCCATCATGCGCGCCCGGATGGGGGAGGCGGGGGCCGGCACGGTGCAGCAGCCGATCCGCCCGGGTGAGACCCTGGTGCAGAACGGCGTCGCCATCCGCCTGGTGCCGGCGGGCCATGTGCTGGGCTCGGCCCAGGTGGTGCTGGACTGGCAGGGAAGCCGCGCCGTGGTGTCCGGCGACTACAAGCGCCAGCGCGACACGACCTGCGCGCCCTTTGAGCCGGTGAACTGCGACGTCTTCGTCACCGAGGCAACCTTCGCCCTGCCGGTCTTCCGCCATCCGCCGCCGGAGGAGGAGACGGCCAAGCTGCTGAAGAGCCTGGCGCTCTTCCCGGACCGCACGCATGTCGTCGGCTGTTATGCCTTGGGCAAGTGCCAGCGGCTAATCCGGCTGCTGCGGGAAGCGGGGTGGGAGGCGCCGATCCACCTGCATGGCGCGCTGGCGACGCTCTGCACACTGTACGAAACGCTCGGCGTGCCGCTCGGCCCGCTGGCGCCGGCGACGGTCGCCAACAAGGCGGCGCTGAAGGGGGCGATCGTGCTGGCGCCGCCTTCCGCGGTGCAGGACCGTTGGGCGCGGCGGTTGGCGGAGCCGGTGGTGGCGGTGGCCAGCGGCTGGATGCGGGTGCGGCAGCGGGCGAAGACGCGCGGCGTCGAGCTGCCGCTGGTGATTTCCGACCATGCCGACTGGGACGACCTGAACCGCACGATCGACGAGGTCGGCGCGCCCGAGGTCTGGGTGACGCATGGCCGCGACGACGCGCTGGTGCATGCCATGGCGCTGCGCGGCATCCGCGGCCGGGCGCTGCACCTAGTGGGGCTGGGCGACGAGGAGGACGACGCGCCGCAGCCCGAGGCCGCGGCGTGAGTGTCCCCGCCTTCGCCGCGCTGCTGGAGCGGCTGGTCTTCACCCCGGGCCGCAACGCCAAGCTGGCGCTGCTGCGCGACTGGTTCGCGACGCAGCCCGACCCCGACCGTGGGGTCGGGCTGGCGGCGCTGACGGAGGAGCTGGTCTTCACCGCCGCGAAGCCGGCGCTGATCCGCGACCTGGTGGCGGCGCGGACCGATCCGGTGCTGCTGGCGCTTTCGCATGACTATGTCGGCGACTTCGCCGAGACGGTGGCGCTGATCTGGCCGCAGCGCGAAGGCGTCAACGCTCCGCCGCCGGCCTTGTCCGAGGTGGTGGAGGCACTGGAGCTGACGCCGAAGGCCGAGCTGCCTTTGCTGATCGCGGGCTGGCTCGACACGCTGGATTCGAGCGGCCGGCTGGCGCTGATCAAGCTGGTCACCGGCGGCCTGCGCGTCGGCGTCTCCGGCCGGCTGGCGCGCGTCGCGCTCGCCGAATGGTCCGGCCAGCCCGTGGAGGAGATCGAGGAGGTCTGGCATGGCGTCGCCCCGCCCTACCTGCCGCTGTTCCGCTGGCTGGAGGGCGCGGCGGAAAAGCCCGACCCGCAGGAGGCACCGGTCTTCCGCCCGCTGATGCTGGCGCATCCGCTGGAGGACGCCGACGTCGCGGCGCTGAGGCCGGCGGAATGGCGCGCCGAGTGGAAATGGGACGGCATACGCGTCCAGCTCACCGCCGGGCCGGGTGGGCGCCGGCTATGGTCGCGCGGCGGCGAGGATGTCTCCGGCGCCTTCCCCGAGATCATCGCGGCGATGAACTTCCACGCCGTGCTGGACGGCGAGCTGCTGGTGATCCGCGACGGGGCCGTGGCGCCCTTCGCCGACCTGCAGCAGCGGCTGAACCGCAAGGGGGTGACGGCGAGGATGCAGGCCGATTATCCGGTCGGCGTCCGGCTCTACGACCTGCTGTTCGAAGCCGGCGAGGACCTGCGCCCGCTGCCCTTCGACGTCCGACGCGCGCGGCTGGAGGACTGGGTCGCCCGCATCGCGCCGGCGCGGATGGACCTTTCGGCGCAGATCGCCTTCGCCTCCGTCGTGCAGCTTTCCGAGGTGCGTGACGGCGCGCGCGCCGCTTCCATCGAGGGGCTGATGCTGAAGCGCGCCGACAGCCCCTATGTCGCCGGACGGCAGAAGGGGCTGTGGTGGAAGTGGAAGCGCGACCCGCTGAGCATCGACGCGGTGCTGATGTACGCGCAGCGCGGGCACGGCAAGCGCAGTAGCTTCTACAGCGACTACACCTTTGGCCTGTGGCGGCCCGATGGGGCAGGGGGCGAGGAGCTGGTGCCGGTGGGCAAGGCCTATTCCGGCTATACGGACGAGGAGCTCGGCTGGCTCGACAAGTGGATCCGCAACCACACCACGGGGCGCTTCGGCCCGGTGCGGGAGGTGGAGAAGGCGCTGGTACTGGAGGTGATCTTCGACGCCGCGCAGCTCTCCACCCGGCACAAGTCGGGCGTCGCGCTGCGCTTCCCGCGCATCGCCCGCATCCGCACCGACAAGCCGGCAAGCGAGGCGGATCGCCTGGAGAACCTGATGGGCTACGTGGAGCGCCGCGCGCCCACCGACGATGCGACGGACGGCTGATCACGTGGCCGTGCACTGCCTGTCGCCCCGGATCGGATAGGCTTCCGGCGCGGCCGCAAGGAATGCCGCCTCCTGCTGAGATTGGCGATGCAGGTGTGCGGCCGCGCATCGCGGTGCATCGCGCGCGGCATCCAGCCTCGCCGTATACACCGCCGGGGAGGACATCATGCTGTCGAAGCCGCATCTCAGCCCCTGCCGCGCCCTGCTGCTCGCAACCGTCGCCCTCGCAATGCCCATGGCGGCCCGAGCAGAGGCGGAGCATGACGTCCATGCCGTGCCCGGGGCGCAGCAGCACGACCATTTCCGCATCAATCCTGCCCTAGCCCAGGCCGAGAGCACCCGGGCCGCGCTGCCGCGCCGCACCGAGCTCGGCGGCCACGTCCCCGACCTGCCGCGCGGCGCCGCGGCACCGACCAGCGACGCGCCGCCGGTGCCGAACCCCGGGCTCGGCACCCTGACCTGGCCGGCCGGCACCACGAATGCGGAGGCGCAGGCCTGGTTCGACCAGGGCTATCGCTACGCCTGGGGCTTCAACCATGCCGAGGCCGCGCGTGCCTTCCGCATGGCCCAGGCCGCCGACCCCGATTGCGCCATGTGCCTTTGGGGCGAAGCCTGGGTGCTCGGCCCGCACATCAACTTCATCATGGAGGAGGATGCCGGCCGCCGCGCCTTCGCCGCGCTGGAACGTGCGCGCCAGTTGGCGCCGCATGCAGGCGACCTGCGCGCGGCGCTGATAGAGGCGCTGTCGCAGCGCTACGCGGCCGACCCGAAGACGGAGCGCAAGCTGCTCGACCAGGCCTTCGCCGATGCGATGCGCAAGGTGCAGGCGCGCTGGCCGGCCGACCCGGAAATCGCAATGCTGACCGCCGATGCGCTGATGAACCTCAGCCCCTGGGACTATTGGGAGGATGCCGGCCGCAAGCCGAAGGGCGCGACGGCGGAGACCCTGACGCTGCTGGAAGGCGTGCTCGGCACGCGCCCCTCGGCCATCGCCGCCAACCCGCTGCATCCCGGTGCCATCCACCTCTACATCCACACGGTTGAGGCCTCTGACCATCCGGAGCGGGCGGCGCCGCATGCGGCACGCCTCGCGGCGTTGATGCCGGGAGCGGGGCACATCGTGCACATGCCCGCGCATATCTGGTACCGGCTGGGACAGTGGCGTGACAGCCTCGAGGCCAATCTCGGCGCCGTGGCGGCGGACGAGGCGCAGATCGCCCGCGGCGGGGCGAGCGCGCTCTATGCCCAGGGCTATTTCGCGCACAACGTCCACTTCGTCATGGTGTCGTCCATGATGGGCGGCGACGGGCCGCGCGCGGTGGAGGCGGCGACGCGGCTGGCGGCGATCGTCTCGGACGACGCCAAGCGCGCCTTCCCCGGCCTGACCCAGCCGGTGGTCTCGGCCCCCTTCGTCGCGCATGCCAGGTTCAGCGCGCCGGAGACGATCCTGGCGCTGCCGCCACCGGCCGAGGAATTCCCCTATATCCGCGCGCATTGGCACTACGCCAGGGGCGTGGCGTTTGCCCAGTCAGGCCGCGCCGGCGAGGCGCGCGGCGAGGCGGCGGCGATTGGCGAGCTGGCGGCGCTGCCCGCCATCCAGGCGCTGCCGGCGCAGGGCGTCCCGGCGCCGGACGTGCTCGGCATCGCCATGCGCGTGGTCAATGCCCGCATCGCCCAGGCGGCCGGTGACCAGGCCACGGCGGCGACGCTCTTCGCCGAGGCCGCCGCCGTCCAGGACACGCTGCCCTACATGGAGCCGCCCTTCTGGTACTACCCGGTGCACCAGTCGCTCGGTGCCGCGCTGCTGGCGCAGGGCAAGCCGGCCGAGGCGGAGGCGGCCTTCCGCGCCGCGCTGAAGCGGGTGCCGAACAATGCCTGGGCGGCGGCGGGGCTGCTGCAGGCGGCCGAGATGCGCGGCGATGCCGAGGGCGCCGCCATCGCCCGGGCGATGCTGCGGAGGAGCTGGTTCGGCGCGCAGCCGCCGGCGGTCGAGCGGCTCTAGCCGGCTTCGCCGGATTGACCCGCGGGAGCGTGCATGGTGCGCTGCCCCCCGTCCAAGCAAACGGGGAAACGCCAATGCCACTCCCGCCCAACCGCCTGAAGCAGCGCCTGGCGAAGGACGAGCTCGCGCTCGGCTTCGGCGTGCACCACCTGCGCACCAGCGGCACCGGCATGATCGCCGCCGCGGCCGGCTTCGACTGGCTTTTCATCGACATGGAGCACGGCGCGATGTCGGTGCAAGAGGCGACGCAGATCGCCATCGCCGCGCTGAACCAGGGCGTCACGCCGGTGGTGCGCTGCTGCAAGGACGCGCTGTTCGAGGGCACCCGCGCGCTCGACAACGGCGCGATGGGCGTCGTGGTGCCGCATGTCGACACCGCCGAGGAGGCCAAGGCCGTGGCGGCCGCCTATCGCTTCCCGCCGGTCGGCACCCGCAGCTGGGGCGGCCCGCCCTTCGCCTACAACATGCTGCCGCCCTCGAACGCCGAGGCGCAGGCCGAGCTGAACGAGGCGATCCTGGTCTGCGTCATGATCGAAACGCCGGAAGCGGTGGAGGCGGCCGACAGCATCGCTGCCGTGCCGGGGATCGACGCGTTGATGATCGGCACCAGCGATCTGACGGCCAGCATGGGCATCAGCGGTCAGATCGGCCATCCGCGGGTGAAGGCGGCCTATGAGGCCGTGGCGAAGGCCTGCAAGGCGCACGGCAAGACGCTCGGCATGGGCGGGGTCTACGACGAGGTGCACGCCTCGGCCTATATCGGCCTCGGCGCGCGGTTCCTGCTGTCCGGCAACGACCAGTCCTTCCTGATGGCGGGCGCCGCGGCGCGCGCGAAGTTCTTGCGTGGGTTACAGCCGGCAGGCTAGCCATCCGACATCGACCCGGGGGGCTTCCCCCGGGCCGGGAGGATAATGTGCATGTGCAACATCTTCGTCTCGCAGGACCCGGCGACCTATGCCGGCGAGAGCCGCGCGGTCCGCCTGCACGGCCACTGTACCAGCATCCGCCTGGAAGCGGCCTTCTGGCGGGTCCTGGAACGGATCGCCGTGGCGGAGGGAACCTCGGTGGCCCGCTTCCTGGCGGCGCTGCATGACGAGGTGATGGAGCGCCGCGGCGAGGTCGGCAATTTCGCCTCGCTGCTGCGGGTCACCTGCCTGCACTGGCTGGAGAACCAGGACCGCCATGCCGAGGAAGTGGCGGCGCGGGTCCCGGAAGCCGCGTGATTCCGTCGCCGCAGTAGCCCGCTACTACCCGCGCGCCGCGCGGCGCGGGCAAGGCTTTCCCCATCATAGCGGGGAGCCACCATGGCCAAGCCGATCCACTCGATGATCCGCGTGCTCGACGAGGCACGCTCGGTTGATTTCTACCGCCGCGCGCTGGGGCTGGAGGTCCATGACCGCCTTGCCTTCGACAGCTTCACCCTGGTCTACCTGCGCGCGCCCGAAGGCCCCTTCGAACTCGAGCTGACGATCAACCACGATCGGGCCGAGCCCTACGAGCTCGGCAACGGCTACGGCCATTTCGCCGTGCTGGTCGAGGATCTCGCGGCCGAGCATGCCCGCATGTCCGCCGCCGACATCGAGTGCGGCCCGATGCGCGAAATGACGCATGGCGGCAAGCCGATGGCAAAGTTCTTCTTCATCACCGACCCGGACGGCTACAAGACCGAGGTGCTGCAGCGCTTCGGCCGCTTCAACTAGAACAAGATCGAAGGGAGGAACCAGGAATGAGGGAAGTCGACAAGCGCACCACGGTGCGCCGCCGTGTCTTCCTGCGCGGCGCCGCCACCGCCCCGGCAGCGGCTGCCGCCGTGGCGGCCGGCATGACCATCGCGCCGAATGCCGCCTGGGCCGCGGACCTGAAGGCGGTGAAGCCGAACACCATGACCGTGCTGGCCCGCGCCGCGCGCGACATCTACCCGCATGACCAGCTGGCCGACCGCTACTACATCGCGGCGGTGCTGCCCTATGACGACCAAGCGGCGAAGGATGCTGCGCTGAAGTCGCTGCTCGAGGAAGGCGCGGCGCAGCTGGATGCCGAGGCGAAGAAGCGCTTCGGCCGCGACTACATCCGCGTGGGCTCCGAGGAGCAGCGCGTGCAGGTGCTGCAGGCGGTCGAGAAATCGGCCTTCTTCCAGAAGCTCCGCGGCGACCTCGTCGTCTCGCTCTACAACCAGAAGGAGGTCTGGCCGAAGCTCGGCTACGAGGGCTCGAGCTACGAGCACGGCGGCTACATCCGTCGCGGATTCGACGACATCGACTGGCTGCCGGAGGCCTGACCATGACGACATTCGACCTGAACGACGACAGCGTCGTCGTCATCATCGGCTCCGGCGCGGGCGGCGGCACGCTCGGCAACGAGCTCGCGCAGCGCGGCGCCAAGGTGGTGGTGCTGGAGGCCGGCGGCCGGCATGAAATCGCCGATTTCGTCAACGACGAATGGGCCAGCTTCACCCAGCTCGCCTGGTCCGACACCCGCACGACGGGCGGGTCCTGGCGCGTGGCGAAGGACTTCCCCAACCTGCCGGCCTGGATCGTCAAGGCGGTCGGCGGCAGCACCACGCATTGGGCCGGCGCCTCGCTGCGCTTCGCCGAGCACGAGTTCAGGACGCGCACCCATTACGGCGCGATCGAGGGCGCCAACCTCGCGGACTGGCCGATCACCCTGGCCGAGCTCGAGCCCTACTACGCCCGGGCCGAGGACAAGATGGGCGTGACCGGGACGAACGGCATCCCGCGCCTGCCTGGCAACAACAACTACAAGGTGCTGGCGGCCGGGGCGAAGAAGCTCGGCTACAAGGAATTCCACACCGGCAACATGGCGATCAACTCGGAGCCCCGGGCCGACCGCGCCTCCTGCCACCAGCTCGGCTTCTGCTTCCAGGGCTGCAAGATGGGGGCGAAGTGGAGCACGCTCTACACCGAGATCCCGGCCGGCGAGGAGACCGGGCGGCTCGAGGTGCGGCCGAACAGCATGGCGATCCGCATCGAGCACGACGCCGCGGGCCGGGCGACCGGCGTGGTCTATGCCGATGCAGAGGGGCGGCAGCAGCGCCAGCGCGCCCGCGTCGTCTCGGTCGCCGGCAACAGCATCGAGAGTCCCCGCCTGCTGCTGAACAGCGCCTCGGCCAAATTCCCCGACGGCATGGCCAATTCCTCCGGCCAGGTTGGGCGCAACTACATGCGGCACACCACCGGCAGCGTCTACGCGGTCTTCGACCGACCGGTGCACATGTATCGCGGCACGACGATGGCCGGCATCATCCGCGACGAATCGCGGCACGACCCGAAGCGCGGCTTCGCCGGTGGGTACGAACTGGAGACGCTGTCGCTCGGCGTGCCGTTCATGGCGGCGTTCCTGGAACCCGGCGCCTGGGGCCGCGGCTTTACCTCGGCGATGGATGCTTATGACCGGATGGCGGGCCTCTGGATCGTCGGCGAGGACCTGCCGCAGGAGCGCAACCGAATCACCCTGGATTCCAAGGTGAAGGACAGGAACGGGATGCCGGTCGCCTCCGTGCACTTCGACGACCACAGGAACGATTTGGCGATGCGCGACCATGCCTATCAGCAGGGTCGCGCGCTGTACGAAGCCGTGGGCGCCACCCGCACCTTCGAGACCACGCCTTACCCCAGCACCCACAACCTCGGCACCAACCGCATGAGCGCGAACGCGAGGGACGGCGTGGTGGACAAGTGGGGCAAGGCGCATGACCTGCCCAACCTCTATGTTTCGGACGGCAGCCAGTTCACGTCCGGGGCCGCCTGCAACCCGACGCTGACGATCGTGGCGCTGGCGATCCGCCAAGCGGAGCACATTGCCGGTCGCATGGCGCGCGGCGAGGTCTAGACAAGCCGGGGAGAAGGTATTCTCCCCGGGTCCTCACCATTGTTCGGAGTGGGCACTCGCCACGCGGCGAATGCCCATTTCCGAAGCAGCAGGGGTTCGGGGGGGGGCATATCCTTTCGCTTCCCGACCGGGCTTCCGCGCCGTCAAGCGGCCGGCCGACGGCCCCTGCCGGACCTTTTGCCGCGATCGCCTCGCAATTGCGCCAGCGCAAGGCGCAGCGCCCACCCGAATGGGCAAGCTTCAGGCGCGATGCGGCGCGAGGCACTTGCGAATGGTTCTTATTATCTGTATCAGCGACGTCGACCCGCCCGGAGTGACGTCATGACCGCCCGTCCGAAGCGCCGTTTGCTCGGCCTGCTCGCCGTGATCGGCCTGCTTCCCACCGCCGTCGCTGCGCAAGCCCGGGCCGAGGAGGTCAACCTCTATTCCTCCCGCCACTACGACAGCGACCGGACGCTCTACGAGGCCTTCACCAAGGAAACCGGCATCCGGGTCCGGCTGATCGAGGGCGATGCCGACCAGCTGATCGAGCGGATCCGGTCCGAGGGTGCCAATAGCCCGGCCGACGTCTTCATCACCGTGGACGCCGCGCGCCTGGCCCGCGCCGCCGGCGCCGGCATCCTGCAGCCCTATCGATCGGATGCGGTCGGGAAGCGCATACCCGCGGCGCTGCGCTCGCAGGAGGGACTCTGGTTCGCCATCTCCCAGCGCGCCCGCGTCGTCATGTACGACAAGGAGAAGGGCGCGCCACAAGGCCTGACGCGCTACGAGGACTTGGCCGGCCCGGCCGGCGCCGGGCTCTGCGTGCGCTCCTCCAACCATCCCTACAACATCAGCCTTGCCGCCTCGGTTCTGGCGGCCGACGGGCCGGAGAAGACCGAGGCCTGGGCCCGCGGCATCGCCGCCAACCTGGCCCGCCCGCCGCAGGGCGGCGACCGCGACCAGTTCCGCGCCATCCCCGCCGGGCAATGCACCCTGGCGCTGGCCAATACCTACTACCTCGCCGCCTTCGGCGCCTCGCAGAAGCCGGACGACCAGGCGCTGTTCAAGCGGATCGGCGTCATCTTCCCGAACCAGGGGGAGGGCGACCGCGGCACCCACGTGAACATCTCCGGCGCCGGCCTGGTGAAGACCGCGCCGAACAAGGCGAGCGCCGCGCGCTTCCTCGACTTCCTCACCGGCGACCATGCCCAGGCGATGCTGGCCCTGGGCAACATGGAATACCCGGCGGTGCCGGACGCGCCGCTGCACCCGGCGCTGGAGGCGATGGGCCGCTTCCGCGCCGAGCCGGTGGATGCCGACAAGACCAATGCCAATGCCGCCCCGGCGCTGCAGCTGCTGCAGCGTGCCGGCTGGCGCTGAGGGGAGCCGCGACCGTGATCGTCTGCCTCTGCAACGCGCTGACCGACACGAAGCTGAACGAGGCGGTGGCGCAGGGCGCCCGGCGCCCGCGCGACGTCTACGCCGCCTGCGACTGCAAGGCGCAGTGCGGCACCTGCACCCGGATGATCCTGTCGATGATCCGCGAGGCGCAGGACGCGCCGGCGGCCAATCCGGCCGGCCTCCCCTGATCGTGAGGTGCCTGGCGTGGTAAAGCCCGGCAGTGGAGGCGCTGCATGCATGCCGCGCCGGGAGACGAGTGATGAAGTCCGACCCCAAGGTCGTCGAGTTCCTGAACACCCAGCTCACCAACGAGCTGACTGCCATCAACCAGTACTTCCTGCATGCCCGCATCCTGCGGCATTGGGGCGTCACCAAGCTCGGCAAGCACGAATACGACGAGTCGATCGAGGAGATGCACCACGCCGACTGGCTGATCGAGCGCATCCTCTTCCTCGGCGGGTTGCCGAACCTGCAGCGGCTGGACCAGGTGCTGGTCGGGCAGACGGTCGAGGAAGTCCTGCAATGCGACCTGCGCCTCGAGGAGAAGGCGATGTCGGACCTGCGGGAGGGCATCGCCTACATGGAAGGCGTGCGCGACTACGTCTCCCGCGACCTGTTCCGCCGCATCCTCGACAACGAGGAGGAGCATGTCGACTTCCTCGAGCGGCAGTTCGACCTAATCAAGCTGATCGGCATCCAGAACTACATCCAGCTCAACAGCGCCTCGGCGCCGGAGCAGGCCGGGGGCGGCAAGGACTAGCCGCCTAATCCTTTCGCCGCCGCGGCGAAGCGCGCCGGGTCGGCCAGCACCCGCGGAACCTTGTGCTGGCCGCCGAGCTTGCCCTGCGCCCGCATCCATCGCGCGAAGGCGCCAGGCGGCAACAGCGTGACCTCAGGCGTGTCGAGCTGCCCGCCGCGGCGGTGCACGGCATAGTCGTCATTCGCCAGGATCAGCGCCGCGTCCAGGGCGCGCGCCAGCCGCGCGCCGTGGCCTGGATCGGCCGCCGCCGCCGGCTCGACCAGCCAGCGATGGCGGCCGCGCGTCGCGCCGAAGACCGGCCCCACGGTGTATTCGGCGATGCCGAGCCCGAGCGCGCCCGCAGCCTGCAGCAGCGCCCGATCGATCTCCTCTCCTGTCAGGTGCTCGCCGAAGGCCGAGAGGCCGTAGGAGGTACGCCCCGTGACCAGCAGCCGCGGCGGCGCGCGCTCGACGAAGCGGACGGTGTCGCCCAGCACGTAGCTCCAGAGCCCCGCGCAGCTAGTGACGATCACCGCATAGTCGGTCCCGGTCTCGATCGTCGCCGCCCAGTGCCGTGTCGGGCTCGGCGAATCGAGCTCGCGCACGGGAACGAACTCCCAAAATACGCCGCGGTCCAGCAGCAGCCGCAGACCCTCGCCCTCGCCGCGGTCGGCGATGGCGCAGAAGCCCTCGCTGGCCGGGTAGACCTCCCGCGTCGCGCAGCCCGCCGGCAGGAAGGGCGCGAGACGGTCGCGGTAGGGCGCCCAAGCAATGCCGCCATGCACCAGCAACTCCAGTCCCGGCAGCGGCGGCATCCCGAGCCGCGCCGCCAGCCGCTCCAGCAGCAGCAGCAGCCAGGACGGCGTGCCCGACAGCATCCGCACCGCCGCCGCCGGCGTGCGCTCGGCCAGCACCTCCAGCTTGCGGTCCCAGTCGGCGATCAGCGCCAGGTCGGGCGGCGGGAAGCCCCAGGGCCGGAGCAGCCGCGGCACCTCGGCCGCGGCAATGCCCGAGAGGTCGCCCTGACGCACGCCCGGCGCGACGCGGTCCAGCGCGGTCGAACCGCCGAGCATGAATGACAGCCCGCCGAAGACCCGGCTGCGCGGATGGTGGCGCAGGTGCCAGGCCAGCACGTCTACCGCCGCGCCGCGGTTGGCCCGCACCATCGGACGGGTGACCGGGATGTATTTGGTGCTGCCGGACGTGGTGCCGGAGGAGAGCGCGAGATAGGGCACCGGCCCCGGCCAGGTGACGCTGTCGAGCCGCGGGAAGGCCGGCTGCCACCAATCGCGCCAGAAATCCTCGTAGCGGCGCAGCGGGACGCGGGACTGGTAGTTCGCCACCTCGCGGATCCCCCCGAAGCCATGCGCCCGGCCGAAATGCGTACCCGCCGCGCGGCGCAGCAGGCGGCGGAGCAGCGCGGCCTGGGTTGCGGCCGGGTCGAGGCGCTCGACCCGGCGAAGCCGGAGCGCAGCGGCGGCGCGGAGCAGGGGGGTCGCGTCGAAGGGGACGGCAGCATCCCGGAGCGCAGCCCCGGACCCCGCGAAGGGTGCGGAGCCTCCCTTCGAAACCCCTCTTCCGGTCATGGGCGCAGCACCGTGACGCGGGGGAACTCGGCGGCGACCGTCGCCGGGCGCAGCGGCAGGCGGATGCCGCGGCGCTCGCGCCAGAGCGGCACCTGATCGGCGAAGGCGGCGCTGCCGAGCCAGCCATCCTGGCCGCCGAACAAGGTGAACCAATTGGCGTCCGGGTCGGCCATGTCGGAGACCTGCCGTGCCATGGAGCCGAAGCTCACCTCGTGCGGCCCGGCAACAAGCCCATGGCCCGATTTCATCGGCGTCTCGCGCGAGCCTCCGACGGGGAAGCTGTCCAGCACGAAGGCGCGGCCGAGCAGCGGCAGGTTCACCAGCCAATGCGCCGCGCGCAGGCGGTGGACCTCGCCCCAGGTCCGGTAGCGGGCGGCGCGCGGCGCGGCGGTGGCGACAGCGTCGCGCAGCACTGCCTCGCGCCGTGCCGGCGGGAGCGCATCCAGGTCGCGCAGCAGGAAGGTGGTGAGGAAGTTCCAGCTCGACTCCGGCCCACGCCCGCCGGCCTCCGGCTGCAGGGCGGGCGCCAGTGGCGCCAGCAGCAACTCGAAGACCAGCGCCGCGCGACTATCCGCGGCATAGTCGCCGTCCCAGCCGCGGAGCGGCGCCAGCATCTCGGGCTTCGGCGCACCGCCGCGCAGCGCGTCCAGCCTTACCAGCAGCCCCGCCGCCAGCGCCGCTGCCTCGGGCGCCACGGTATCCACCTGCATCGCCGCGAGGTCCGCCGGCGTCAGCTTCGGCTTGGCCAGCGCCATGGCCCGCAGCCGTGCCACCCGGTCGCCATCGGAGAAGAAATAACCGATCGGCGGCGCATCCTTTGCCCAGAGCGCCGGGTTCTCGTTGGCCGAGGCCAGCACGCCATCCGCCGGGTCCTCCAGCCGCGGCAGGTCCCTCGCATCCCACAGCCTTCGCCAGGGCGCCGTCGCCGCGGGGTCGCCGGCATCCAACACCGGGTCGCCGGCGGGGAAGCCGGCCCGCGACGGCAGCACCGCTGCCGTCACCCGGCCAATCTGCCCGGCCCGGTCGGCATAGAGCATGTTTTGCGGCGAGACGGCGAAGCCGGCGAAGCTGGCGCGGAACTCCGCCCCGCTGCGGGCGCGGGCGGCGCGCAGCAGGGCGGTGATCTCGTCCGCCGGCTCCTGCCCGGCCCAGCGCAGGGCGATCGGCTCGCCCGGCCGGCCCGGCACAACGGCAGCATCCGTCACCACAGGCCCCTGCGGCGTCACCCGAACCCGCCGCGTCGCGCTGAACCAGAGCCGCTGCCGAATGGTGACCTGCCGCTCCGCGAAGGCCTCGGGCGGCAGGCGCGAGACGTCGAACAGGTCTGACGACGCCGCCCGCAGGTTGGTGCCGCCCCAGGCGACCTCCGGGTTCCGCCCGAGCCCGATGATCGGCAGGCCCGGCACCATCATACCAACCAGGTGGAAGGAGGGCGACTTCATGCCCACCAGCATCCAGAGATTGGGCAGCGACAGGCCGAGATGCGGGTCGGAGGCCAGCATCGCCGCGCCCGAGGCGCTGCGCGACGGCGCGATCGCCACCGCATTGCTGCCAGCCCGCGACAGGCCGGCGAAGATCGCGCCGAGCGCCGCCTGCCCGGGATTGGCCGGCCCGGCGGTGCCCGTGCCGGCCTCCAGCGTGCGCTGCCAACGGCAGCCGAACCCCGGCCTGCCGCGCTCCGCGAGCAGGGAGAAGTAGGACAGCCAGTTGATGTCCGCCCCGGCCAGCCGGCCGATCGTCAGGATGTCGGCGGTGGTGAAGGGCTCCGGCCGCAGACCGAGCAGGCTGAACTCGCGCGGCCTTGGCCCGTGCAGCACGGCGTGGTTCAGCCCCTCGACGAAGCGGCCGACGAAGGCGCGCGTCTCCGCCGGCCAAGCCGCCTCGATCGCCGGCGCGGCCCGGCCGAAGTCGAGGATGCGAAGCGCGTGGTCGATATCGGTCGCCAATGGTCCGGCGATCTCGGCCAGCCGGCCGCGGCTGACCATCCGCAGCAGCGCGACCTGCGCCCCGCGCAGGTGGCCATGCACCAGGCCGAGCGCATAGGCGAGGTCGGCATCGCTGCCGGCTTCGATCCAGGGGACCAGGTGGTCGTTCCAGCGGATGCTGACCGGCGCCTGCAGTGCCAGGCCGCGCTGCGGCAGCGCCGCCAGCCGCTGGTCGATGCCGATCGGGCGCGGCAGCAGGGCGCCGCAGCCCGGCAGCATGGCCAGCACCGCGAGCAGCAATCCCGCCCGCCGCGCAGCCCGATCGCTCCAGGAATTCCACCGTGCCGCCACGCCCGCTCCCGCTTCGGGTCCCGCCCTGGCCTGGGACGCCGGCGGGTGCAAGCGAGCCAAGCGCGGCAGCGGCGCGCCGGTTCGGGCCGGCTCAGGTCAATCCGGCGACCGCCCGCAGCGCCGCGACCAGCGGGGCGATCTCGACCGGCTTGGTCAGCAGCCGCAGCGGCGCCTTGCCGCCATGCAGCGCGTCTGCGCCGTCCGGCGGCGGGAAACCGGTCATCACCACGACCGGCAGGTCCGGTCGCTCGGCACGCAGCCGGGCGATCAGCTCCCGCCCGTCCATCCGCGGCATCCGCAGATCGGTCAGCAGCAGGTCGAAGCGCGTGCCGCCGGCGGCCATTTCCAGCGCCGCCAGCCCATCGGGCGCGGTCAGCACGGTGAAGCCGGCATCCGCCAGCGCCTCGGCCAGCACCTCGGCGGCCAGCCACTCGTCCTCGGCCATCAGCACGCTAAGGCCCGCGCCCATGCTCATGCCGTCGTGCCTGCCGCCGGACCGGGGATCGCCAGGGGCAGGATCAGCCGGAAGACCGCACCCGAATCCGGCCGGTCCTCGGCGGCATTGGCCCAGGCCAATCGGCCGCCCATGCCGCGGGCGATGCCCACTGCCAGCGGCAGGCCGAGCCCGGTGCCCTGGCCGGGATCCTTGGAGGTGACGAAGGGTTCCAGCATGTGGCCGGCCATGGTCGTCGGCACCCCGCCGCCGGTGTCGCGCACTGCGATGGTGACGCTGTCCGGAATCGCGTTGCCGATGATGGACACGGTGATGCGGGCCGGCGCCTCCGCCTCCCGCTGCCGGCGCTGCAGCACGGCGTCGCGGGCATTCTCCAGCAGGTGCAGCACCGCCTGTTCCAGTTGGGCCGGCCGGCCGCGCACCGGCGCCTCGGCGTGCGGCTCCAGCACCACCTCGATCCGGTCGAGCGCCCAGGCGCGGCGGGCGACCTCGACTGCGGCGGAGACCGCGGCGGCGGCGTCGAAGGGCTCGTCCCCCGGGATCGGGTTGCGCGCCAGGTCGCGCATCCGCTCCAGCAGCGCGCCGAGCCGCCGGGTCTGGTCGAGCACCACCTCCATCGCCCGGCGCGGCCGGACATGGCCGGCATCCAGCGTGCTGCGGGCGCGGTCGGCCCAGAGCCCGATGATGTTGACCGGCTGGCTCATCTCATGCGCCACCCCGGCGCACATGGCGCCGATGGTGGCGCGGCGCGCGGTCTCGACTAGGTCGAGTTGCAGCCGGCGCAACTCGGTCACGTCGCGCAGGCTGCCGAGCAGCCGCACCACGCCATCCGCATCGGCGGGCAGCGGCACCAGCACGGTGTGCCAGTGCTGGGTGCCGTCGGGGCCGGTGGTGGCACTTTCCCAGCTGCGTGGCTGGCCGGTGCGGAAGCATTCGGCGAATTCGCGGTCGAGCTGCGCGGCCCCCTCGCTCGCCAGCAGCCGGTCCGGCCCGGCGCCCTCGATCCGTTCCCGGGTGACCGCGAACATGCGGCAGAAGGCGGGGTTCACCGTCTCGAAGGCGAAGCCGCCCGCAGACGTATCGCCGGCCGCATCGCGCCCGGCCCGGACAACGAAGAGCGCATCCGCCTGGTGGGCAAAGAAGCCGGCCAGCCGCGCCTCGCTGCCGCGGGCGCGCTGCTCGGCCTCGCGCCGCTCGGCAACCTCGCGGGTCAGCCGGGCATTGGCATTGGCCAGCGAGGCGCTGGAGGGCAGGGCGAGCAGCCTCGGCAGCAGCGGCCAGAGCGCGATGGCGGTCACCAGGGAGACGACGGCGGTGACCGCCTTGACGGCGCCCTGCAAGCCGTAATCCGGGCGCCACAACGTCCAGATGGACAGGAAATGGGTGGCGCCGCAGGCCAGGATGAACACCGCGAAGAGCTCGAGCGCCCAAGGATAGATCATGTCGCGCCGGCGCAGCGCGATGATGGTCAGCACCACCGGAATGGACCAATAGGCAAGGCCAGTCACCGCATCCGAGATCACGTGCAGCCAGAGCAACTCGGGCCGCCAGAGCAGGCAGACCCCGTGCGGCGCCAGGGCCTCCGTGTCGAAGAGCGCGGCGAAGCTGGGCATCGGGAACGGCCGTTCGATCAAGGGGAGGGGGAGCGGGCCCGGTTCGCAATGGACGGCGGCCGCCCGGTTCGGATCGGGAATTTGACTAATGCCGCATGGCCGGGAGCGTTGCGAGGCGTTGCGCTGCCAACCCACAATAGTGTGAACGTCGTTACATATTCCTCGTCAAGTACATTCGGGTCCTCGTCAGGCCCGCCGCATCGCCCTGGTCAGGGCGAGCACAGGCAGCAGGCCGGTTACGACGATGAGCAGGGCGGCGGTGCTGGCCTCCGCCAGCCTTTCGTCCGCGGCGAGCCCATGGACCCTGACCGCCAGCGTATCGAAATCGAACGGCCGGACGATCAGCGTCGCCGGCAATTCCTTCATCGTATCGACAAAGACCAGCAGGAAGGCGGTGAAGAGGCTGCCGCGGGCCAGCGGCAGCTCCACCCGCCAGACCGCCCCGGCCGGCGAGGCGCCTAGCACCCGCGCCGCATGCCGCAGCGATGGCTTCACTTGCCCGAGCCCGGATTCGACCGCCGAGAGCGCCACCGCCAGGAACCGGACCAGGTAGGCGAAGACCAGTGCCAATACCCCGCCCGAGAGCAGCAGCCCGGTGGAAACGCCGAACCGCGCCCGCATCCAGCCGTCGAGCGCATTGTCGAAGAGGCCGAGCGGCACCAGCGTGCCGACCGCGATGACCGAGCCGGGGATGGCATAGCCGAGCCCGGCGACCCTCACCGCCAGGCGTTGCGGCGCCTGCGGGTGCAGCCGGGCCGCCCAGGCGAGGAAGCCGGCGAGGGTGACCGCGGCGGCCGCGGCGAGCCCGGCCAGCACCACGCTGTTGCGGGCGAAAGGCAGGAAGCGGGCGGGCTCCAGCGGGTCGCCGACCTGCAGCATCAGCACCAGCAGGGTGCCGGCCGGCAGCAGGAAGCCGAGCCCGACCGGCAGGGCGCAGAGGACGAAGGCGCCGGCGGCCTTCCAGCCCCGCAGCGCCACCGGCCGCAGCACGGGGTTCCGGTTGGTGGTCGGGTGGAAGCGGCGGCCACCGCGGCTGACCTGTTCCAGCGCCAGCAGCAGCGCCACCAGACCCATCAGGCAGGCGGCCAGCTGGCTGGCGGCGCCGCGGTCGCCGAGTCCGAACCAGGCCTCGTAGATTCCGGTGGTGAAGGTGCGGACCGCGAAATGCTGCACCGTGCCGAAATCCGCCAAGGTCTCCATCAGGGCGAGGGCCATCCCGGCGACGATCGCCGGCCGGGCCATGGGCAAGGCAAGGCGGAGGAAGCAGGATCCCAGCGAATGGCCGAGGGTGCGAGAGGCTTCGAGCAGGCAGACGCTCTGCTGCTGGAAGGCGTTGCGGCAGAGCAGGTAGACGTAGGGGTAGAGCACCATCGCCAGCATCAGCGCGGCGCCCGGCAGGCTGCGGATCTCGGGAAACCAGTACTGGCCCCAGCGCAGGCCGGTGACGCTGCGGAGCATCGTCTGCACCGGGCCGGCGACGTCCAGCAGCCAGGTATAGGCATAGCCGCAGACATAGGCCGGCATCGCCATCGGCAGCAGCAGCGCCACTTCCAGCGCCCCGCGGCCGGGAAATCTGCAGGCGGTGACCAGCCAGGCCGAGACCGCGCCGGCGGTTGCCGTCATCAGGCCGACCAGCAGGAAGAGCAGGGCGGAATTCGCCAGCATCTCCGGCAGGGTGGTGCTGACGATGTGGTGCCAGACCGCACCCGCCGGCACCGCGGCCGAGACCAGCACCGCCAGCAACGGCGCCGCGACCAGGCCGGCCAGCGGCAGGGCCAGTTGGGACCAGCCGGCGCGGGGAGGACGGGCGCGCGGCGGGGCCGCGGCAAGGCGCTCGGCGGCGATAACGGAAGGGGCAGGGGTCATTTGCGAAAGGTTCTCAAATGCCCCTTAAAGCAGATCGCTGCAGGGCGGAACCACCCGGAGCCGCGAACCCGCTGACCCGGCGGCGCCGCCACGCGCAACCGCCCGGGCCCGTCCCGAGTCGGGCGGGGCTATTCGGCCGCCTTCTTCGCCTCCCACTCCGCGACCGAGATCCGCGGCACCTCGATCCGGTCCGTGGTGCGGGTATACCAGCCGCGGCCGTGCATGCGGCCGACCAGGCCGAGCTTCGGCGTGTCGACGTAGAACTTCGCGGCGTCCAGCATGCAGTCGTCGTTGATGTGCATGGCGATGACCCGGCCGAGCACGATGGTGTGGTGCCCCGCGGGGATCAGTTGGAAGGTCACGCATTCCAGCGCGACCGGGCTTTCGGTGATGCGCGGCGGCTTGACCTTGCTGGAGGCGGTCTTGCTCAGCCCCGCTTCGGCCAGCTCGTCCACCCCCGGGGGGAAGTCGATGGCGGTGGCATTCATGCCGTGGATGGCGCTCTCGGGCACCAGGTTCACCACGAACTCGCCGGTCTGGCGGATATTGTCCGCGGTGTCCTTCAGCGCGCCGGCGGGACGCGGCCCGGCGCCGAAGCCGATCACCACGGGATCGTCGGAGAAGGCGTTGAAGAAGGAATAGGGCGCGGCATTGACCGTGCCGGCCGCGTCCTGCGTCACAACCCAGGCGATCGGCCGCGGCACGACGGAGGATACCACCAGCTTGTAGCGGTCCTGAGCGGACAGTGTCTCGAAGTCGAACAGCATCGTCCCGGTTCCCGACCAGTCTTGGCGCGGACGGTGGCGCGGCGGTCGCGTGCTGTCGAGAGGGGAGCGTTTGCGCCGGCTTAACCCCGGCCGGTGCAGGGTCCCGGGCAGGAGGACCCATCATGCGCCTGTTCCGCAACCTGTCGGTCGGCCGCAAGCTCGCGGCAAGCGCCATATTGGCCATCCTGCTGCTGGGCGGGCTGGTCCTGCTGGTCCAGGGGCAGCTGGCGGCGGCCGGGGCGCAGCAGCAGGCCGAGCGCCAGGCGGTGCAGGCCCAGGCCGCGGCGCACGAGGCCGCGCTGCACGTGGCCCGCGCCGCCATGGCGCTGCGCGACGTGCAGCTGTCCCAGGCGACGTCGGCGGTCGATGCGCTGGCGGCCAGGATGCAGCAGGAGGTCGGCCGGGCGGGCGACCGGCTGCGGGCGGCGGCGGAGCGCGCCGACGATCCCGCGGTGGCCGGGGCGCTGGACCTCGCCCGGCGCGAATTGGCCGGTTACGCGGCCTCGATTGGCGATCAGGCGCGCTTCCGGCGGGACCTGATCGTCCAGCGCGACACCGGCCTCTTTCCGCGCATCGGCGAATACGACCAGGCTTTCGAGGCGGTCTCGAGCATGGTCGAGATCGACGTGCCCGAGGCGCAGCGGGAGGAGGCGCGGCAGCGGCTGATGACCTTTCACCAGGCGGTGGGCGATATCCGGCTGGGCAGCCAGCGCTACCTCGCCACCGGTGACGAGGCCCAGGCGCGCCGGGTTCGCCGGGCTTCGGCGCAGCTGCGGGTGCATGCCCGCGCCCTGGCCGGGGTCACCGACAAGGGGCCGGGCGCGGCCGACCTGAAGCGCATCACCGACATCGCCGAGGGCACCGCGACGGCGGCGCTCGAGGTGGTGCGGCTGGCCGAGGCGATGCAGAAGGCGCGGACAGAGCACAGCACCCCGGCGCGCCAGCGGCTGGAAGCGGCGCTGGTCGAGGCGAGGGAGCGGCTCGGCGACCTGGCCGCGGCGCGGATCGCGGCGAGCGCCGCGGCGGCCGAGCGGGTCGCTGCGGCGGTGCTCTGGATCGGCTTGGCGGTGGCGCTGATCCTGGTCGCCTCCGGCTGGCTGACCGCGCGGGCAATCGGCACGCCGCTGCGGCGCCTGGCGGGGACCATTCGCACCATCGCCGGCGGCAATGCCGAAACCCCGGTGCCCGACCGCGACCGGCGGGACGAGATCGGCGCCATTGCCGGGGCGCTGGAGGCGCTGCGCGGCACCGTGCGGCAGGCCTTCGCGCAGCAGCAGATGCTGGAGCAGATGTCGAACGGCATCATGACCGCCGACCCGCAGGACGACTTCCGCATCACATATTGCAATCCCTTCAGCATTGACCTGCTGCGGCGGATCGAACACGTGCTGCCGGTCAAGGCGGAGGCGCTGGTCGGCCAGAGCATCGACGTGCTGCACGGCCAGTCGGAACACCAGCGCGCCCTGCTGTCCGACCCGTCGCGCCTGCCGCACCGCAGCCGCATCCGGGTGGGGGAGGAGGTATTCGACCTGCATGTCTGCGCCATCCGGGATGCGCAGGGGCGCTACGTCTCCGCCATGCTCACCTGGTCGCTGGCGACCGCGCAGGCCAGGCTGGCCGACAGCTTCGAAGCGGAGATCGGCGGGGTGGTGGAGGCGGTGGCCGCCGCCGCCGCGCAGGTGCACGGCGCGGCCCAGGCGCTGTCCGGCACCGCCGCGACCAGCGGCCGGGAAGCCGGCGTGGTGGCGGAGGCGAGCGGCCGGGCCGGGGCTGACGTGCAGGCCGTGGCGGCCAGCGCCGAGGAACTGGCGGCGAGCGTCGCCGAGATCACCCGCCAGGTGGCCGACGGCGCCGCGGTGGCGCGGGAGGCGGCCGAAGCGGCGCGGGCCACCGACGGCACGGTGCAGGGCTTGGCCCGGGCGGCGCAGCGGATCGGCGACGTGGTGCGGCTGATCGGCGACATCGCCGGGCAGACCAACCTGCTGGCGCTGAACGCGACGATCGAGGCGGCCCGCGCCGGGGAGGCCGGCAAGGGCTTCGCCGTGGTGGCGAGCGAGGTGAAGACCCTGGCCAGCCAGACCGCCCGCGCGACCGAGGAGATCGGCGCGCAGATCCACGCCATCCAGGCGGCGACCGGGGAAGCGGTGTCGGCGCTGCGCGGCATCGGCGGCACCGTCGAGCGGATGAACGAGGTCACCGGCGCCATCGCCGCGGCGGTCGAGCAACAGGGTACCGCAACCCGCGAGATCGCCCGCAGCGCCGCCCAGGTGGCCGAGGGCACCGGGGCGGTGAACCACCGGATCGGCGACGTGCAGCGCGCGGCGCAGGAAACGGGGGAGGCCTCTGGCGCCCTGCTGCATGCGGCGAATGACCTGACCGGCCATGCGGCGACGCTGCGCGGCCGGGCCGGGGAGTTCCTGGCGCAGGTCCGGCGGGGGTAGGCGGTGCCGGCCGGGCTGGCCTAGGCTCCCCCGACGAAGCAAGGGGAAACGGCCATGGCAATTCCGGAGAAGCAGGTGCCGGCGGTGCATCACCGCCGGATCGGCGACATCACCGTCTGCACCGTCAGCGACGGCTACCTCGATGGCTCCATGGCCGTTATCCAGAACATCCCGGAAGCGGAGGCGGCGCAGCTGCTGCGCGACAGCTTCCGCCCGGTGCCGCGCCGCACTGCGGTGAACACCTTCGTCATCCGCAGCGGCGGCCGCACCGCGCTGATCGACACCGGCTGCGGCACCGCGATGGCAGCGACCGGCGGCAAGCTGTTCGAGAACCTGGCGGCGATCGGCGTCGCACCGGCCGAGATCGATACGGTGCTGCTGACGCATATGCACCCCGACCACTCGAACGGCCTCGCGGATGCCGCGGGCCGGCCGCTCTTCCCGAATGCCGAGCTGGTGATGCACGAGGCTGAGCTGGCCTTCTGGCACGACGACGCGGCGATGGCGAAGGCGGACGAGATGAGCCGCGCGCGCAACTTCATGGCCGGGCGGACGCAGGTCGCGCCCTACAAGTCCCGCACCCGGACCCATACCGGCGGCGAGGTCTTTCCCGGCGTCACCGCAATGCCCTTCCCCGGCCACACCCCGGGGCACAGCGGCTACATGGTGAACTCGGGCAAGGAGAGCCTGCTGATCTGGGGCGACATCATCCACGTGCCGGAGATCCAGATCCCCCGCCCGGAAGTGACCATGGCCTTCGACATCGACCCAGGTCAGGCCGCGGCGACGCGGCGCCGGGTCTTCGACATGGTGGCCACGGACGGCCAGGCGGTGGCGGGGATGCACATGCACTTTCCCGGCTTCCTGCACCTGGTCCGCCGCGGCGATGGCTACGCGATGATCAACGACGGCTGGTACCCGGCGATGTAGCGGCGGCCCGGGGCGGGGCATTCCTGCGCCGCCCCCCTCGCCCTGCCGCGCGCGCCGTGGCAGGCTTCCTCCGTTGGAAACCAAGGAGGAAACGGGCATGCTCGCACCCGGCAGGGCGAAGCCGAAGCCGACGCCAGAAACCAAGCATTTCTGGGACGGCACCAAGGACGGGAAGCTGCTGCTGCAGCGCTGCGGCGATACCGGAAAGGCGTATTTCCCGCCCCGCCCCTTCAGTCCCTATACCGGCACGCGCAACGTCACGGTCTTCGAGGCCTCGGGCCGCGCCACGCTGCACAGCTATGTCATCCACCACCGTCCCGTGCCCGGCTTCACGCCGCCTTACGCGATCGCGGTTGTCGAGCTCGAGGAAGGCCCGCGCATGATGACGAACATCGTGGACTGCGAGCAGACGCCCGAGGCCTTGGTCCTCGACATGCCGCTCCAGGTCGCCTTCACGCCGATGGACGACGACATCACGCTGCCCCTGTTCCGTCCCGCGAAGGGAGGCGTCTGATGCTCGGTCGCGGTGAGATCGCCATCGTCGGCGCTGCGGAAACCACGCAGCTCGGCGCCATCCCGGGCATGTCCCAGATCATGCTGCATGCGGATGCGGCGCTGAACGCGATGGCCGAGACCGGGCTGAAGCCCGCCGACATCGACGGCGTTGCCTGCGTCGGGCCGATGATGCCGCAGCAGATCGCCCACTACCTCGGCATCACCCCGAAATGGGTCGATGGCACCGGCGTGGGCGGCTGTTCCTTCATGCTGCATGTCCGCCACGCGGCGGCGGCGATCCATGCCGGCTATGCCAACACGATCCTCATCACCCATGGCGAGAGCGGCAAGTCGCGCATCAACGCGACGCCCCGGCCGGCCGAGCCCGAAGGGCTGAACGGCCAGTTCGAGATGCCCTACGGCCCCTTCGGCCCGCCGACGCTCTTCCCCATCCCCGTGCTGCGCTACATGAAGAAGTACGGCGTGACGCATGAGGACCTGGCGACGGTCGCGGTGGTGCAGCGCGAATGGGCCGGCAAGAACCCGCGCGCCATGTTCCGCGACCCGATCACGGTCGACGACGTGCTGAACAGCCGGATGATCGCCTATCCCTTCCGCATCCTGCAGTGCTGCCTGGTGACGGATGGCGGCGGCGCGCTGATCCTGACCAAGGCCGACCGCGCCAAGGACTTCCCGACCAAGCCGGTCTACATCCTCGGCACCGGCGAATCGGTCGAGAGCAACATGGTCTCGCAGATGGAGGACTTCACCTCATCCCGCGCCTTCCGCGTCGCGGGGCCCACTGCCATCGAGGCTGCGGGGATCGACCGCAAGGACGTGGACCATATGATGATCTACGACGCCTTCGCGCACCTGCCGCTGTACGGGCTGGAAGACCTCGGATTCTGCAAGCCGGGCGAGGCGGCGGGCTTCATCCGCGAGGGCAATACCCGGCCGGGCGGCAAGCTGCCGCTGAACACCACCGGCGGCGGCCTGTCCTACACCCATACCGGCATGTACGGCATGTTCGCCCTGCAGGAGAGCGTGCGGCAGATGCGCGGCGCCGCGCCGGCCCAGGTGCCGGGGGCAAAGGTCTCGGTCTGCCACGGTGTCGGCGGGATGTTCTCCGCCAGCGGGACAATCGTCTTTTCGAACGAGCGGCCCTGAGCAGGGCGCGGCGCGGGGGCAATCCCCGCGCCGACGCGCGTCCCAACCGCGTAAAAGCCGTGGATGTGCGGGAAAGCCCGGAGGCGATGGTGGGCGCAACAGGGATTGAACCTGTGACCCCTACCGTGTCAAGGTAGTGCTCTACCGCTGAGCTATGCGCCCATCGCCCGGGGCCGCGTATCTAACCCGGCGGTGCGGGGTCGGCAAGCCTCCAACAACCGCCTTATTGATGTGAATGATGCGGGTTGATGACACGGGCCGCAGCCTGTGGCTTGATCCGGCGTGCCGATGGACCTTCCCCTGGAAATCACCCCCGCCCCGCCCTGCGCCGCGGAGCCGCTACCCTATTCGCTGACGCGGCCGGCGCGGCGGACCGCGCCGCTGGTCTTCGCCTCACCGCATTCGGGCCGCGCCTATCCGCCGGATTTCGTCGCCGCGGCGCGGCTGGACCCGGTCGCCCTGCGACGGTCGGAGGACGGCTTCGTCGACGAACTTTTTGCGGCCGCGCCTGAGCTGGGCGCGCCGCTGCTGGCGGCGACCTTCCCGCGGGTCTTCTGCGACGTGAACCGGGAACCCTGGGAACTCGACCCCGGCATGTTCGACGGTCCGCTGCCCGCCTGGGTGAACACCGCGAGCCCCAGGGTTGGCGCCGGCCTCGGCACCATTGCCAGGGTGGTGGCGACCGGGGAGACGGTCTATCGCCACAAGCTGCGCTTCGAGGAGGCGGAGGACCGCATCCGCCGCTACTGGCAGCCCTACCATGCCGCGCTGGCCGCGCTGATAGCCGAAACGCGCGACGAATTCGGTTATTGCCTGCTGATCGATTGCCATTCCATGCCGACCCACCCGACGCATTCCGGCAGCCCGCCGGATTTCGTCCTTGGCGACGCGCATGGCACCGCTTGCGCGCCGCGGGCGACCCGGCTGGCGGAGGAGCTGCTCTCGAGCCTCGGATACCGGGTTCGGCGCAACGACCCTTATGCCGGCGGCTATGTCACCCGGCATTACGGCCGGCCGCGGGAAGGGGTGCACGCGCTGCAGGTCGAGATCGCCCGGCCGCTCTACATGGATGAGGCACGGATCGAGCGACTGCCGCGGATGCCGGCACTGCAGGCCGACCTGACCAAGGTGATCGCCGGGCTGGCCCTGGCGGATTGGTCCGGGCTGGGCTGAGACCCGCCCGAAAGAACCGCAACTTCGCCGAGTCCGACGGGAACGTGACCTGCCTCACAGGCCGGTGACACCGCGCATGCGCGAAGCATGCGAAAAAAAAGGCGGTGCCAGAGGCACCGCCGAGTTTAGGGAGGAAACGTCCAAGAAAGCAGACAACCCGGCAACGCCGTGTTGCTGCGATGCACAAGTTAGGTGCCCTCCCGGCATCTGGCAAGGGTTATTTTGCGCTGCACCATAATTCATTGCAGCTCCTGCCTCGGTGATGCCTTTCGGTCAGAACCCTTTGATATATGAAGCGAATAACCGGGGTGATCACCGCCCCCGAGGAGACCACCGCATGCGTCTTGCCGCCGTTCTCGCCCCCGCCCTGGCTTGTCTGGCCCTGGCGTCTGCCGCCCCTGGGGCGTGGGCGGAGCGACCGGCCCGGACGCCTGCCGCGGCCGTCGCAACGGATCCCGGCCAGCTCTGCCGTCAAGCCATCCAGGCGGCCGAGCGCGAGCACAAGGTGCCCACCGGCCTGCTGCATGCCATCGGCAAGGTCGAATCCGGCCGCCCCGATGCCAGCGGCCGTAGCGTCACCGCTTGGCCCTGGACCATCAATGCCGAAGGCCAGGGCCGCTATTTCGACAGCAAGGCGGAGGCGATCGCCGCGGTCGATGCGCTGCGCGCACGCGGCGTGACGGTGATCGACGTTGGCTGCCTGCAGGTGAACCTGAAGCACCACCCGGATGCTTTCCCCAATCTCGAGACCGCCTTCGACCCGGTGGCGAATGCGCGGTATGCCGGGCTCTTCCTGAAGCGGTTGCAGGCCCAGGCCGGCAGCTGGGAACAGGCAGCGGCGAATTACCATTCCTCGACGCCGGAACGCGGCGAGCCCTATCGCCAGCAGGTCATGGCCGCCTGGCCCGCCATGGCGGTCCGCCTGGCCGAGGAGCAGCGACGGGAGGCGATGATCGCGGCCTGGGCCGATGGCAAGGTGGTCGCCTCCCGGCCGATCGGCACCAATGGCTTCCAGATCGTCGCCATGGCAACGCGGGGCAAGGCCCGAAGCGGCCCGGGCCAGCCGCTGCTGATGATGGGAACGCCGGTGCTGCGGTCCGGTCCCGCGACGATCGCTGCCCGCACTGGCGCGGTACCGAGGCGGGGCTTGCTGGAGGTGGCGGAGGCACCGCTGCCGCTGCCGGCCGCCGGCCGGCGCTAAAGCCGATGGCGGGAGGGCGTGAACGCCCTGACGCCTGAATCCGTTCTGAAGGCTACGATCCATAGCGGTGCCGCGTTCACCTTCGAACGCAAGCCGCTGGGGGAGCCCTCGGAGTCGAAAACGGGCAGCAAGGCTGTGGAGTCTGGATCCTCCCGTTGGACGCGACGCGCCCAGGCCTTGGCTGGCTTATGGGGCGTGCGTTCGCCGCGCGGCGGAACGGGACCCAAGAATGGCGTGGGGAGGGAAATACCTTTCCTCCCCCCCTTTTGCTTGGCCTACCCCGCCGCGAATTCGGCCCGGATCGCCGCCGAATGCTGGCCAATGGCCGGCACGGGCCCCAGCGCCCGCGGCCCGTCGGACAGCACCGCCGGCGGCGCGCCGATTGCCACCGGCCCCTTCGGCGTCTCGACCTCCACCCGGCGCAGCGCCGGGTGGGTGCGCAAGCCCTCGCAGTCATTGACAAAGCCATAGGCGGTATTCGCCCGGCGCAGCTTCGCCGCGCAGTCCGCCCGGGTCAGCCCGGCGAAGACCCGGGCGATGTGCGCGTCCACCATCGGCCGGTTCGCCACGCGCTCGTTGTTGCTGCGGAAGCCGTCGCGGTGCGGCAGCCCCGCCTCATCCAGGAAATGTTCGGAGAAGCTGGCCCATTCCCGCTCGTTCTGGATGGCGATGAGGACCAGTTGGCCGTCCTTCGTCTCGAAAGCGCCGTAGGGGCAGATCGAGGGATGCGCCAGGCCGATCCGCGGCGGATTCTTCCCCGTGCCCTCGTATTGCAGCAGCGGCACCGACATCCAGTCCGCCATGCCGTCGAAGAGGCTGACCGCGATGCCCTTGCCTGACCCGGTGATGCCGCGCTCGATCAGCGCCTCGAGCACCGCGGCGTAGCTGTGCATGCCGCAGGCGATGTCGCAGGCCGAGACGCCGACCCGGCCCGGGCCTTCCGCGCGGCCGGTGACATGGGCGAGGCCGCTCTCCGCCTGCACCAGCAGGTCGTAGGCCTTCATCGAGGCGTACTCGCCCTCCTCGCCATAGCCCGAGATGTCGACGGTGATCAGCCGAGGGTGCTTGGCCCGCAGCGCGGCCGACCCGAAGCCGGCCCGCGCCATGGCGCCGGGGGCGAGGTTCTGGATGAACACGTCGGCCTTCTTCAGCAGGCGCTCGAGCAGCGCCTTGTCGGCCGGCGCCTTGATGTCGAGGCACAGGCTTTCCTTGCCGCGGTTCAGCCAGACGAAGTAGCTCGACTGGCCCTTCGCCACGGCGTCATAGGCGCGGGCGAAGTCGCCCTCCTCGCGCTCGATCTTGATCACCCGCGCGCCGGCATCGGCGAGGCGCGAGGCGCAATAGGGCGCGGCGACGGCCTGCTCCATGGAGACGACGAGCAGGCCCGCCAAGGGTTTCGATCCGGTCATGCGCTGCCTTTCCTGCCAGGCCCCGGCTCAGTCGAGCCGGATGCCGAGCTCCTGGATGATGGGGGCCCAGCGCGCCGTCTCCTCGCGGATCATGCGCGCCATCTCGGCCCGGCCGCGGAACACCGCCAGCGTCCCCTGGGCCATGAAATTCGCCTGGATCTCCGGGTCGGCCACCGCCATGCGGAAGGCCTCCTCCAGCCGCGCCAGCACCGGCTCCGGCGTGCCGGCTGGGGCGATGAAGCCCTGCCACCCCGGCACGACCAGGCCCGGGAAGCCCTGCTCCACCGCGGTCAGGACGTTCGGCAGCGCCGGATGACGGTCCTGGCCGAGGAAGGCAATGGCGCGGACCCGGCCGGCATCGACCTGCGCCTTGGCCAGGTTGAAGCCGTCGATCATCAGCTGGATGCGGCCGCCCAGCATGTCCTGCAGCGCCGGCGCGCTGCCGCGATAGGGGATGTGGACGATCTCGACGCCGGTCTGCTTGCGCAGCAGCTCGAAGCCGAGATGGGTGACGCCGCCGGCGCCGCCCGAGCCGAAGTTGAGCTGGCCCGGCTTCGCCCTGGCCAGCGCCACCAACTCGCGCAGGTCGCGCGCCGGCAGCTCGGCCGGCACCATGACGAAGAGCGCGCCGGCAGTGACGGTGCCGACCGGGGTGAAGTCGCGCGCCGCATCGAAGGGCAGGTTGGCGTAGAGCAGCGGGTTGACCGCGATGACGCTGTTGTTGACGTGCCCGATCGTATAGCCGTCCGGCGCGCTCTTCGCGACCTCGGCTAGGCCGAGATTGCCGTTCGCCCCGCCGCGGTTCTCGACCAGGATGGACTGCCCCAGCACCGGCTGCATCTTCTGCGCCAGTGGCCGGGCGACGAGGTCGGAGCCGCCGCCGGGCGGGAAGCCGACGACGATGCGGATCGGGCGCGCCGGGAAGCCCTGCGCCAGGGAAGCGGAAAGCGGGGCCGCGGCGAGCGCGGCGGCAAGCAGGTGGCGACGATGCACGGCGGTCCTCCGGGGCGCGGCCTCGTCCCGGGCCGCTGCCGCGCGAAGGATAGCCATGCGCCGCCGCCGCCGCCAACCGGGGCCTAGTAGGACCGCGGCATGCCGAGCACGTGCTCGCCGATATAGGACAGGATCAGGTTGGTGCTGATCGGCGCCACCTGATAGAGCCGCGCCTCGCGGTACTTGCGCTCGATGTCGTATTCCTCGGCGAAGCCGAAGCCGCCGAAGGTCTGGATGCAGGCCTCGCCGGCGGCCCAGGCGGCATCGGCCGCGAGCATCTTGCCCATGTTGGCCTCCTCGCCGCAGGGCAGCCCGGCCTCGAACTTCGCCAAGCCCTGCTTCACCACGGCTTCCGCCGCGCGCATCTGCGCATAGGCTTTGGCGATCGGGAATTGGACACCCTGGTTCTGCCCGATCGGCCGGCCGAACAGCACGCGCTCCTTGCTGTAGTCCACCGCCTTCTGGATGAACCACTTGGCATCGCCGATGGACTCCGAGGAGATCAGCAGCCGCTCCGCGTTCATCCCGTCCAGGATGTAGCGGAAGCCCTTGCCCTCGACGCCGACCAGGTTCTCCGCCGGCACCACCATGTTGTCGAAGAAGACCTCGGTGGTGTTGTGGTTCATCATGGTGCGGATGGGACGGATGGTCAGGCCATTGCCGAGCGCCGCCTTCATGTCGACGATGAAGGTCGAGAGCCCGTCGGTCTTCTTCGTCACCTCGCCGCGCGGCGTGGTGCGGGCCAGTAGCAGCATCAGGTCGGAGTGCTCGGCCCGGCTAGTCCAGATCTTCTGGCCGTTGACGATGTAGCGGTCGCCCTCGCGCTTCGCCACGGTGCGCAGCGCCGTCGTGTCGGTGCCGCTGGTCGGCTCGGTCACCCCGAAGGCCTGCAGCCGCAGCGCGCCGGAGGCGATGCCGGGAAGGTAGCGCTTCTTCTGGTCGGCGTTCCCGTGCTTCAGCACCGCGCCCATGATGTACATCTGCGCATGGCAGGCGCCGGCATTGCCGCCGGAGCGGTGGATCTCCTCGAGGATCGCCGCCGCGGCGGAAAGCGGCAGGCCGGCCCCGCCATATTCCTCGGGGATCAGCGCGCCGAGCCAGCCGCCCTCGGTCAGCGCCTGGACGAACTCGGTCGGGTAGGCGCGGTCGCGGTCGACCCGGCGCCAGTACTCGCCAGGGAAGCGGGCGCAGAGCTTGGCCACCTCCTCGCGGATCTCGGCATGCGGATCGGTGGCGAACGGCTGCTGGTCCATGGACATCTCCTCCGTCCAGCCGGATTAGGACCGGCATGACGGGGTGGCAAGCGGGCGGCGGGCCGCACCCGGCCCCCGCCACGGGATCTTCCGCCCGCGGCGGGGGCAGGGGATCCTGCGGCCGGTGGGACCCCGTGCTGCTGCCGCCGGCGGCAGCGGCAGCCGCCACCCCCGCTCACCTCGCGCCGTCACCCGCGCCGCCGCCCCGCCCACCAGGCGGCGCCGAGCGGCAGGAGAAGGGAGAGACTCGCCACCAGGTCCCAGGGTCCGTCGCCGATCAGGCCGGCGACCAGTCCGGCGGCGGAGAGGGCCGCGAGCGCGGCGGGGATCGGCCAGCCGCGGCTCATGCCGCGGTGCCCCGGCGGCGGCGCCACCACAGCCAGACCCCGCTGCCGAGCACCAGGATCGTGACCAGATCCAGCACCGCCCAGGCCAGCTTCAGCGGCAGCCCGCCGTAATCGCCGAAATGCAGCGGCTGGGAGAGCAGCAGCGCCTGCGCGTACCACGGCATCGGCCGCAGGTCCGTCAACCCGCCCTCCGCCGCATCGACCAGCGCCGGCATCAGGACGCGATGTGTCAGCGGCGTGCCGCCGCGCAGGAAGACCGCGTAGTGGTGCGGGCTCGAGAACGGCGTCTGCGGCCAGGCGACGAAGAAAATTTCCATCCCGGGCGCCGCCTGCCGCGCGGCCTCGACCGCTGCCTGGACCGGGCCCGGCGCCTCGACCGGCGGCTGGCCGCGCCAGGGCGCCGTCATCGCCGCCAGCTGGTCGGCACGCCAGACCGCCAGCACCTGCTCGGCCAGGGCATTCACCACTCCCGTGGCGCCGACGACCAGCACCCAGCTCAGCGTCACCACGCCGAGGATATTGTGCAGGTCGAGCCAGCGGAGGCGCGCCGTACGGCCCGCCCGCACCGCGCCGAACCGGCCATGCCGCGCGAAGGGTCCGTAGAGCACGGCGCCGGAAACCGTCGCCAGCACGAAAAGCAGCCCAATCGCGCCCAGGAACAGCTTGCCGGGGATGCCGGCAAAAAGGTCGGTGTGCAGCCTGAGCATCCAGTAGAGGAAGCCCTCCCGGTCGCGCGGCTGGCCGAGCACGGCGGCGCTGCGCGCGTCGACCAGCACGGTCGTCAGCGCATCCGGCGGCGAATCCGCGGCCGGCGCCAGGCTGAGCCGCAGGATTGCCGGGTCGTCCTCCCAGATCAGGTACTGCACCACCTCGCCCGGCCGCGCCGCGCGGGCGGCGGCGACGACGCGGTCGAGGTCGGCGGGCGGGGTGCCCGGCGGCAGGGCCGTCGCCTCGATCTCCGCGCCGGTCAGCCGGCCGATCTCCTCATGGAAGATCAGCGGCAGGCCGGTGAGGCAGAGCAGCAGCAGGAACAGGGTGCAGGCCAGGCTCGACCAGGTGTGCAGCCGCGACCAGGCGCGCAGCGACACCGCCGCCCTACCAGCGCCTGACCAAGCTGGCCAGCACGGTGCGCCGGTTGCCGTAGAAGCAGGCGGCATCGCTGGTACAGCGGGCGACATAGGCGGTGTCGAAGAGATTGTTGGCGGTGACCGCGACATGGGTTCCCTCGAGCTCGCGGCCGAAGCGGCTGAGGTCGTAGCGCAGCGCCGCATCCACCAGGGTGACGGACGGCACCACGTTGTGCGCCGTGTTCCCGGTGGTGGTATTGCCGAGGAAGCGGATGCCGCCGCCCAGCCCGAGGCCGGCCAAGCGGCCCCAGGCCTCGTCGAAGCTCTGGTCGGCATAGAGGCCGGTGCCATAGGCCGGCACGCCGGCCGGCCGGTTGCCAACCTCCTCCGCCGCGCCCTTGGTGATGGTCGGGTCCAGATAGGTGAAGGACCCGATCAGGCTGAACCCGCGGGCCAGCCGGCCGACGCCTTCCAGCTCGAGCCCGCGCACCCGGATCTCGCCGGTCTGCACTTGGAAAAGTGGGTTGTTGGGGTCGGTGGTCAGGCTGTCGGCCTGGGTGATCTGGAAGGCGGCGGCCTGGACGAAGCTCTCGCCGCCGGGCGGCTGGTACTTGATGCCGACCTCGAACTGCTCGCCCGTGCGTGGCCGGAAGCCCCGGCCGGCGGCATCGGTGCCGGGCGTCGGCAGGAAGGAGGTGGACCAGCTCGCATAGGGGGCGAGCCCGCCGGGTGCGAGGTAGACGAGCCCGACCCGCGCCGTCGTGGCGGTGTCCCGCTGGCGCTGCGTGGTGCCGCCGATACGGTCGAGCGTGTCGCTGTTTACCCAGTCATTCCGGACGCCAGCGGTCAGCACCAGCCGCTCGCCGAGCCGGACCTGGTCCTGCGCATAGAGCCCGTACTGCGCGGTGTTCTGCCGGGTATTGAGGCTGGGCGCGGGCAGCGGCACCGGGGAGCCGTAGACCGGGCGAAAGGCGTCGAGGCCCGCCGCGCTGCCGAAGGCCTGCGGATTGGCGATCCGCACCGTGGAATAGTCGAAGCCGGTCAGCACCTTGTGGCCGAGCGGGCCGGTGGCGAAGCGGATCTCCGCCTGGTTGTCGACCTGAATGCGGTCGATATCCGGGTTGGTGACGTAGCTGATGCGCGACAGGGTCCGGTCGTCGGCCTCGAGCCCGGTCGCCACCGTCTGCCGCCAGTTGATCCCGGAATGCGCCCAGCGGAGGTTCTGCCGGATGGTGACGGCCTCGCCGAGCCGGCGCTCGAACTCGGTACCGACGCCCCACTGGGTGATGTCGTACTTGTCGAAACCCGGCTCGCCGGCGAAGCGGCGGGTCGGGATGCGGCCGAAGGCGGTCTCCGTGACGGTGCCGCGATAAGGCAGGAACTGCGCGCCCTGGGTGCGGTCCCGCTGATAATAGGCATGGACCGTCAGCCGCGTGTCGTTGTCCGGCCGCCAGGTCAGCGCCGGCGCCACGAAGACGCGGTCGTTGCCGACCTTGTCGACCTGGCTGTCGGCCAACCGTCCCAGCGCGGTCAGGCTGTAGGACCAGACGCCGTCGCGGTCGATCGGCCCGCTGCTGGTGCCGGCCGCCTGGACGCGGCCGAAATCGCCGGCGGAGAGGCGGACCTCGCCCTGCGGCGTCAGGGTCGGGCGGCGGGAGACCTGGTTGACCAGGCCGCCCGGCTGGATCTGGCCATAAAGGACCGAGGCCGGGCCACGGATGATCTCGAAGCGGTCGAGGCCGTAGGTCTCAAGCGATCCGGCGGCGAAGCCGGTGCTGTAGCGGAGCCCGTCGAGGTAGAGGCCGTTGTCGACCGCGTCGAAGCCGCGGAGCTGGAGGAAGTCGGCGCGCGGGTCCGGCCCATAGGAGTCGCCGCGCAGCCCCGCCTGGTAGCGGACCGCCTCGCCGACCGTCTGCGCCTGCAGCGTGTCGATCGTGCTGCGCGGCACGACCGAGACGGATTGCGGCACTTCCAGCAGCGGGGTCGCGTCCTTGGTGCCCGCGGTGGCCTCGGTGGCGACGAAGCCGCGCACCGGGGCAGGCGCGCCGAGCACCGGCCGTCCGGAGACGGGGATCTCCGGCAGCCGGATCGTGCCATCCGCCGCGTCCTGTTGTGCGGCGGCAGGTCCGGCCAGGGCGACGGACAACAGGCCGAGGAGAGCGGTGGGACAGGCGTGGCGGCGCACGGGGAGGCTCCCGACGGGATGATGTCGATTTTGATAATGCGACTCATTTGCAATTGCAAGGCAGTGCCCGGCACGCGCTCCGGGCCTGCGCCGGACCCTGCCGCCCGGGGATCGGGGTGGCTGGGGCCTCGGCCGGCCAGGGGCGGGCGGCGTGCGGGAATTGCAGCGGCTTACGTGCGACGGGGAAGGCGGCGGCGCTGAGCCTGCCGGATGCGGAGCGGGTTTGCGCGTCCGGGCATTCGCGCCCTCTCGCGGTCGACGCCAACCCCTTCGACGCCCGTCATGGCCGACGCCGCGAGGTTCGGCGCGCCGCGCAGCCGGGCACATGAGGGCGCCCGGGTGGTGCCACCCAGGCGTCGCTTGCCCTCAGGCTGCCGCGACGGGACCCGGCAGCACCGCCCGCAGCGAGGTCCGCACGACGATCGCCGCCGCACCGGGCGCGCGCAGCGCCGCCTCCAGCGCCGGGAGGTCGTCCTGGGTCTCGACCATCGTCACCGGCACCCGGAAGGCGGCGCACCACCGGGCGAAATCCGGGTTGACGAGCGAGGTCCCGGAGACCCGCCCCGGATGCGCCCGCTCCTGATGGATGCGGATCGAGGCGTAGCTGCCGTTGTCCGACAATACGAGCTTGAGCGGCACGCCGCGGGCGACGGCGACCGCGTATTCCCCGCCGGTCATCAGCGCGCCGCCGTCGCCGACCAGCGCGATCACCCGGCGGTCCGGGTGGCGCAGCGCGGCGGCGACGCCGGCCGGCACGCCGAAGCCCATGGCGCCGGAGACTGGGACCAGCAGCCTCTGCGGCGGCGTCCAGGTGGCCTTGCGGTAGAAGGGCGCGCCGAAGGTGCCGGCATCCAGCGTGACGATGGCATCGGCCGGGGCGATCCGCTCGATCAGCTTGGCGACCTCGGCGAAGGCGACGCCGTCCTCGAACCGGCGCGGCGCGACCTGGCAATCGGAGAGGTGGATGTCGCGCAGCCGGGCGTTCCAGGCGGCGCGGCCGGCCGGCGCCGCGGGGGCCTCGGCGGCCAGCGCGTCGATGGTCGCCCGCGCGTCGGCGGCGATGGCGAGTTCGGCCGGGAAGAGCCAGCCGAGGAAGCGCGGGTCGGCGCAGACATGCACCAGCCGCTGGCCGGCGGCGGGCCAGGTCCAGCCCTGGGTGGTGATGTCGGTCAGCCGGGTGCCGAGCGCCAGCACCAGGTCCGCCTCGGCGAAGGCGGCGCGCTGGGCATCCGGGTTCCTGAGGCCGAGGTCGCCGGCATAGAGCGGATGGCGGTTGGGGAAGAGGTCCTGGCGGCGGAAGGAGACCGCAACGGGCAGCTCCCAGGCCTCGGCGAAGCGCAGCAGCGCGGCGCGGCCCTCGGGCGATTCGAAGCCGTGGCCGGCCAGCAGGATCGGCCGCTCGGCGCCGCGCAGCAGGGCGGCGAGGCGCGCGGCGTCGGCCGGCGCCGGCGGCACGGGGGCGGGAAGGGTCGCCGGCATCAGCGGCGCCCGGCATGGCATGGCCAGCACGTCCTCGGGCAGCGAGAGCACGACGGGGCCGGGGACGCCGCCCATCGCCGCGGCGAAGGCGCGGGCGATGAACTCCGGCGCCTGCTCGGGATCGGTCAGCTCGCCCACCCACTTCGCCACGCCGCGGAACATGTTGGCGTAGTCGATCTCCTGGAAGGCGTTGCGCCGAAGGTCGCGCTTTTCAACTTGGCCCACGAGGAGGATCAGCGGCGTCGCGTCCTGCTCGGCGGTGTGCACCGCGATGGAGGCGTTGCAGGCACCGGGGCCGCGGGAGACGAGCACCACGCCGGGCAGTCCGGTCAGCTTGGCATCGGCCACCGCCATGAAGCCGGCGCCGCCCTCCGAGCGGCAGGTGACGAGATCGAGGGACCTGTGGGCATGCAGCGCGTCGAGCAGCGCGATGTAGCTCTCGCCCGGCACGCAGAAGGCGCGGTCGATGCCCTGTCCCGCGAGGAACTCGGCGATGCGTTCGGCGGCGGTCGGCATGCGGTGTCCCGGTCGTTTTTCCGGAACCGGACTACCGCAGCCGCCGCGGCTTGCAAACCCGCGCCGGGTCAGTCGCCCGATGCGCTGGCGGCGCGATCAGCCCGAGCATGACCGCGACCGCCGCCACGCTGCTGACCGGCGGCGCCAAGGTCGTCAAAACCCGCCCTTGCGTGATGTCGTCCGCCGCGCCGGCGAGAATGGACGCACCGGATCGTTCCCGCGAGCCAAGAGGCATGATGTATCGAATGCAAAGTCGTGGCAAGGTGCCGAAACAGACAAACAACGACTTTCGTTGCGCGTTCAGCGCGCCGCCTCGCGGAAGCGCACCTCCAGCCCGGCCAGCGCCACCTCGGCCAGCCTCAGGGTAACCTCGGCCTCCCAGACGGCGCGGCCCTCGCCGTGGGCGACGTGCAGGCAGGTCCAGGCGGCCTCCGCCGGGCGGCAGGCGAAGCCCAGCCCCTCCAGCCGCCGGACCAGCGGGGCGGGGGCGCTGCCGGCGGGGAATTCCACCAGCAGGTCGCGCCGCAGCGCCGGCGGGCCGGCCGTCAGCCCCATGCGCCGGTAGGCCTCGAGCGGCGGCTCCGGGCGGTTGTCAGCCCGCAGCCAGGCGAGGCCGCCCAGCGCCAGCAGGCCGATGCCGCCGGCGACGGCACCGCGCGACAGCGTGCCCCGCTGCAGCAGCGGCCCCGGGGCGGGGCCGGTATCCTCCTCGCGCGGCATGCCGGGCTCAGTCGCGGTTGCGGCGGATCAGCCGGCCGGGGGCTTCGCCGGTCAGGCCCTGGCCGGCGCGGAAGACCGGGCGACCATTGGTCCAGACCTCCTCGATCCCGTCGCTCTCCTGCTTCGGGTCCTCGAAGGTGGCGCGGTCCAGCACCTTGTGCGGGTCGAAGAGCACGAGGTCGGCATAGGCGCCGGGGCGCAGCACGCCGCGGTCGACCATGCCGAACAGCGACGCCGTGCGGCCGGTCATCTTGTGCACCGCCTGCTCCATGCTCAGCAGGCCGAGCTGGCGGGAATAGAGGCCGAGCACGCGCGGAAAGGTGCCCCAGAGGCGGGGATGCGGATGGGCGTCGTGCGGGATGCCGTCCGAGCCGATGACGCTCATCGGATGCGCCATGATACGGCGGACGTCCTCCTCGTCCATCTGGAAGGTGATGGCGCCGGCGGGCAGCAGCTTCTCCGCTGCGGCGCGCTGGTCCATGTTCCAGCCGCGCGCGACCTCCGCCAGGTCCTTGCCGGCGAATTCCGGGTGCGGGATGGACCAGGTGATGATGACGCGGACATCGTCGCGCAGCCGGTCCGGCATCAGCACGGTGGACCCCGCGGGGTAGGGGTACATGTCGTAGGCGACCTCCTGCAGGGAGGCGGAGGCCTCCAGCAGGGCGAGGGTCTGCACGCTGCGGCCGTAATTCTCCGGCATCGAGCATTTGTGGTGGCTGATCCAGACGGGAACGCCGACCTGCTTGCCGATCTTCAGCGTCTCCTCGATCGAGGCGCAGACCCGGTCGGCCTCGTCCCGCATATGGGTGAAGTACATGCCCCCCGCGGCGCGCAGCGGCTCGGCGACGGCGATCACCTCCTCGGTCGTCGCATGCATGTTGGGCTTGTAGTAGAGGCCGGTCGAGAAGCCCGAGGCGCCCTCGGCCAGGGCCTCGGCGACCAGCTGGCGCATCCGGGCGATCTCGGCGTCCCTGGCCGGGCGGTAGAGGTCGTCGCCCATGACGCGGTAGCGCAGCGTCTGGTGGCCGATGATGGCATAGGTGTTCACCGCCGCCGGGGTGCGGCGGACGGCATCGGCGTATTCGGCGAAGCTGTCGAAGGAGAAGCCGCTGTCGCCGACTAGGTCGAGCGGCGGCGGCGGACGCTTGCCCTTCGCCTGGGTCAGCGGCGCGAGAGAAACGCCGCAATTGCCGACGACCACGGTGGTGACGCCCTGCGAGGACTTGCAGCGCAGGCATTCGCAGCCCGAGAGCACGGCGCGGTCGTCATGCGTATGCGCGTCGATGAAGCCCGGCGCGAGGGCCTTTCCCGTGCCGATTATCTCCCGGTCGGCGCTCGCCCCGCCGAGGTCGCCGACCGCGGCGATCCGGTCGCCGGTGACGCCGACATCGCCGACCCGGCGCGGCGCGCCGGTGCCGTCGAACAGCGTGGCATCGCGGATGATGAGATCGCAGCGCAGGGCCATGGCGTAACCTTCGGCAGAACGAGGGCCGATCATGGCCCGCGCGCCGCGCCGACGCCAGACAGCCAAGCCAGCAAGCCGGGCGCCTACTCCGCCTGGCGCAGGCCGCCTTCCTCGATGATCGTCCGCATCCGCTCCGAATCCGCGGCGACGGTCGCGGCGAATTCGCGGGCGCCCTGGAAGACGATGGGCGTGGTGATCCGCTCATGCCCGACGCGCATGGCGTCCGAGGTCACTGCGCGGGCGCAGGCGGCCTCCATGCGGGCGATGGTGGCGGGCGGGGTGCCGGCGGGGGCGAACAGCCCGTGCCAGATCGCGAAATTCACGTCGAAGCCCTGCTCGCGCATCGTCGGCACCTCGGGGAAGTCGGGCACCCGCTCGGGGTTCAGCACGGCGATGGCGTGCAGCCCATTGGCCCTGAGGGAGGAGGGGTGGTCGTTGAAGATCTGCACCTGCCCCTGCTGGAAGGCGACCATCACGTCGCCCGGCCCGCGATAGACGACATGGTCCAGCGCCACCCCCGCCGCCCGGGCGAAGGTGACCATGGAAAGATGCGGCGTGGTGCCCATGCCGGTCGAGGCGTAGGGCATCGGCGCCGGCGCGGCGCGGGCCCGCGCCGCGACGTCGGCCACCGTGCGCAGGCCGCTGCCCGGCGGCGTCATCATGATCAGCGGCGCGCGGTTCACCATGCAGACCGGCGCCAGGTCGCGCGCGGTGTAGCCGGCATTGCGCATGAAGCTCGGCTGAATGGCGACCGGCCCGATCGGCGTGAAGAGCAGCGTCTGGCCGTCCGGGCGGGCCCGCACCACCTCGTTCGCCGCGATGGTGCCGGCGGCGCCGCTGACATTCTTCACCGCGACGGGCTGGCCGAGGAAGGGGGCGAACTCCGCCGCGAGCAGCCGCGCGACGATATCCGCCGCCGAGGCCGGGCCGAAGCTGGTAACGATCACCAGCGCCGACTGCGCCCGGGCCGGCAGGGAGGCCGCCAGCCCGAGCAGCGCGAGGCAGAGCGGCAGGGCAAGTCGGCGCATGGCGGATCCTCCCCCGGATGGCTCAGCGCGGCCGGACGCTGTCCACCGTGCCCAGGATGAAGGCGCGGATCTGCAGCAGCTTCGCCTCGTCCAGCCGCCCGTCGAAGCGCGGCATGCCCTGCTCGGCGAAGGCGCCGTCGAGGACGAGCTTCGGCAGCGCCTCCATGGTCTCCCGCGTCGTATAGCCGAGGTTCGGCACGTTGCCGCCGCTGTTCACGCCCGGGGTGCCGTGGCAGCCCGCGCAGTTCGCGACATAAAGGCCGGTGCCGGCCTCGACGTCCTCCTTCCGGTAGGCAACGCCGCCGATCAAGGGCCGCGCCTCCGCCCGCACCGCCGCCGGCATGGCCGCGGTGCCACCGAGGCGGAAGGTATAGACCCGTCCCGGAGAGACGCGGTCCGTCGCGCGCTGGACGATGCCGTAGACGCCGCCCCAGCCGACCGCGACGGAGACGTATTGCTGTCCGTCGAGCTCCCAGGTCGAGGGCGCCGCGACCACGCCGGAGCCGACCGGCACCTCCCACAAGGGCTTCCCGTCGCGCGCGTCATAGGCGAGGAAGCGCCCGTCCGCGGTGCCCTGGAAGACCAGGTTGCCGGCGGTGGTCAGCGTGCCGCCGTTCCAGGGCCCGCCGAGGTCGCGCGACCAGGCCTCCTGCTGCCGCACCGGGTCCCAGGCCACCAGGCGGCCGAAGGGCTTGGCCTTGGGCTGCTCGGCATTCAGCAGGAAGCCTAGGTTCCAGCCGGAGGCGCTCTGGAAACCGCCGGGCACGTTGGCGTTCATCCGCCAGGCCGGGTCGGAGGTGAGGGAGAGCGGCACGCCGTGCACCGGCATGTAGGCCAGCCCGGTCTGCGGGTTGAACGACACCGGGTGCCAGTTGCGCGCGCCATAGGCGGTCGGGATCGCTTCGAAGGTCCCGTTCACCGGGCGCGCCGCCGGGTTCTCCATCGGCCGGCCCTCGCTGTCATAGCCGCTGGCCCAGGTCGTCTCGGTGAAGGGACGGGCGGAGATGAACTGGCCGTTGGTGCGGTCGATGACGAAGAAGAAGCCGTTCTTCGGCGCGTGCATGACGACCTTGCGCGGCTTTCCCTCGATGGTCAGGTCGGCGAGGATCATCGGCTGGGTCGAGGTATAGTCCCAGTTGTCGCCGGGTGTTTCCTGGTAGTGCCAGACATACTGGCCGGTCTCCGGGTTCAGCGCGACGATGGAGCCGAGATAAAGGTTGTCGCCGCCGGAGGGGCTGCGCAGGTTGCGGTTCCAGGGCGAGCCGTTGCCGGTGCCGACATACATCAGGTTCAGCTCGGGGTCGTAGGACATGGTGTCCCACATCGTCCCGCCGCCGCCGGCCTCCCACCACCTGCCCGCGGGGTCCCAGGTCTTCATGGCGCGGGCCATGGACTCGTCCTCGGGCGGCTTGGCCGGGTCGCCGGGGACGCTGAACCAGCGCCACTTCTGCTCGCCGCTCTCGGCGTCATAGGCCGTGAGGTAGCCGCGCACGCCGTATTCGGCGCCGCCATTGCCGATCACCACCTTGCCGGCGAAGACCCGCGGCGCGCCGGTGATGGTATAGGGCCGGGCGCGGTCGAGGATGGTGTCCTTCTCCCATAGCTTGGCGCCGGTCGCGGCATCCAGCGCAAACAGGCGGCCATCGTAGGAGGCGACGTAGACCTTGCCGCGATGCACCGCGACGCCGCGGTTCACCACGTCGCAGCAGCCCTTCTCGCCATGGGCACGCGGCACCTGCGGGTCGAAGGTCCAGAGCGTCCTGCCGCTGCGCGCGTCGATCGCATGCACCACGGACCAGGAGGCCGTGACGTACATGACGCCGCCGACCACCACGGGCGTCGCCTGCACGCCGCGCTTCGAGCCGAGATCGGTCGACCAGGCGAGGCCGAGCTTCGAGACGTTGTCCGTGGTCAGGCCGCGCAGCGGGCTGAAGCGGTTCTCGGAGAAGTTCAGCCCGTAGCTCGGCCAGTCGCGTCCGGTCGCGGCATTGGCGATGATGTGCTGCTGGTCGATGCCGGCGGCGGGGTTCTGCCGTTGCGCGAAGGCGGGCGCCGCGGTGCAGGCGAGCAGGGCGCCGAAGGCGGCGCGGGCGAGGTGCATGCTGGGTGTCCTCCCGGGACGTGGATGCTTGATCCTTGTTAGGGAGGCTAAGTCAACGGCAGCGCGAGGTGCAACCGTCGCGTGTGGCGGCGGCCCGCACCGCCGCCCACGCCTGCGTGAGGCGCGGCCGTTCCGCCGCGCGCAGCCCGCCCTCCTCGGTCGTCGCCTGCAGCCGCAACCGCATCGGACGTCGCCTCCTCGTTTCTGAGGAGGATGGCAGAGGCGGCAGCGCCGGTGCGATCAGGCCTCGACGCCGTAGAGGTCGCGGGCCGCCTGCTTCGAGATAAGGCCGTCGGCCACGTCGCGCCTCACCTGCTCCGGATCCCGCGCCTTCGGGTCGCCCATGCCGCCGCCGCCGGGCAGCTTCAACAGCAGGCGGCGGCCCTTCGGGATCACCTGGAAGCCCTTGGTGCGCAGCGGCGTGCCGTTGGCGTCGTTGAGTCCGACCCAGCCGGTGGCGCCGTCGCCGCCGCCCTCGCGGCCCTTCGGCGCATTGGCGACGCGGTCGAAGATGGCGTTGACGGCGAACTCGGCCTCGTCCTTGGCGCCGATCTCCATGACCTGGCCGAAGCCACCGCGGGTGCGCCCCGGCCCGGCGGAATCCGGACGAAGCTGCTTCTGCCAGAAGATCACCGGCGCGACGTTCTCGGTCGCCTCTACCGGCATGGTGCGGACACCGGAGGGGAAGGCGATGCCGTCGAGGCCGTCCTTGGCCGGCCGGGCGCCGGTGCCGCCGGAGTTGAAGGTGATGATCTCGAAATCCTCGGTCTCGGCGGCCTGGCCGGAGACCTGTGAGCCGCCGCGCAGCGGCGGGTTCCAGAGCGCGGAGGAGCCCTCGGCATTGACGCGATCGGGCACCGCCTGGTGCAGGCAGCCCATCATCAGGTCGGGCAGCAATTGCCCGACGACGTGGCGGACGCTGACGGGGTAGGGACGCGGCGCGTTCAGGATGCAGCCTTCCGGGATGACCATGTGGAAGGGCGAGAGGCTGGCCCAGTTGTTCGGGATCTCGGGCGCCACGACGCACTTGATGCCGAAGCAGGCATAGGCGCGGCAATAGGCCGGGGGGACGTTGATGCCACGCGTGGACAGGCCGGAGGTGCCGGCATAGTCCACCGTGATGCGGTCCGCGGCGATGGTCATCGAGGCCTGCAGCGTCACCTCGAACTCGTAGCCGTCCGACTTGATCGAGCCGCCATAGGTGCCCTGCGGCAGCTTGCGGATCTCCTCGAGCGTCGCGGCCAGCGAGCTGTCGAAGATGAAGCCGGCCAGCGGGTCGAGGCTGTCCATGTCGAACTCGTCCAGCATCTCGACCAGCCGCTTGGCGCCGGCATCGTTGCAGGCGCAGAGGCTGTAGACGTCGCCTTCCAGCTCCACCGGCGTGCGGCTGCCGGCGCGGAGGAAGTCGAAGAAGGTCTCGTTCGGCGCGCCGCGGTCGAAGCACTTGACGATGGGGATGTAGAGGCCTTCCTCGAAGACGCTGCGTCCCTCCGGCCCCATGCCGAGCCCGCCGATGTCGATGATATGGGCGGTGTTGGCGAAAAGGCCGACGATCCTGCCGTTGCGGAAGGCCGGCGTGACGACGGTCAGGTCGTGCAGGTGGCCGGTGCCGAGCCAGGGGTCGTTGGTGATGTAGTGGTCGCCGGGCTGCATGGTGTGCGCCGGGAATTTCGCCAAGAAATGGCCAACGCTTTCCATCATGGAATTGACGTGGCCCGGCGTGCCGGTGACGGCCTGGGCCAGCATGCGGCCCTGCAGGTCGAAGATGCCGGCCGAGAGGTCGCCGGCTTCGCGCACCGTGGTGGAAAAGGCGGTGCGGATCATGGTCTGCGCCTGTTCCTCGACCACCGCGATCAGGCGGTTCCACTGGATCTGGCGCTGGATTTTGGCGAGGGCTCCGGTGTCCTGCGTGCTGGTGTCCTTCATCACGCGCTCTCCTGCGTCAGGTCGAGATAGCCGAGGCTGTCCATCGCGCAGGTCCAGCCCGGGCCGACCAGCGTGCTCGTCTCCGCCTCCGCCACGATGCAGGGGCCGGGCACCACCGCGCCCGGTGCCATCGCCGCGCGGTCATAGACCGGCCAGTCCGCCACCTCGCCGGTGACGGTGTCGCGCACCGCCTGCCGGCGGATCGGCGCCGGGGCAGGGGCGGCATGCGCCGCGGCGGCCGGCTCCACCGGCTCGACCAGCGTCGCCACCGTCACCGCGAAGCTCAGGACCTCGACGTCGCTGCCCGGCACGGGGCGGTCGTAGAAGCGGGTATATTCCTGGTCGTAGAGCGCGCGAATAGTCCGCACGTCCTCGGCCGTCATGTCGCGCGGCGGCAGGGGGACGGAGATCTCGTGCCCCTGGCCGACATAGCGCATGTAGGCGATGCGGCTTTCCCTGGTCTCCGCCCCGAAGGCGCCCTTGGCGACCACGGCCGAGGCCTCCGCCGCCATCCCCGCCAGCAGCGCATTCACCGCCTCGACGTCGAAACTCGCGAAGCGCTGGTAGAGGCTGCGCACCACCTCATAGGCGACCGGCGCGCGGAGGAAGCCGATGGCGCTGCCGACCCCGGCGCCGCTCGGCACCAGCAGCCGCTTCACCCCGATCTTCTCCGCCACGCGGTAGCCATGCACCGGGCCGCCGCCGCCGAAGGCGATGATGCTGCGGCCGGAGAAACCCTTGCCGCTCTCGATGGCATGCACGCGGGCGGCGTTCGACATGTTCTCGTCCACCATCTCGACCACGCCGAGCGCCGCCATCTCGGCGGAGAGGCCGAGCCTGCCGCCGACTTCGGCAGCCAGCGCGTCGCGCGAGGCCTCGGGGAACAGCCGCAGCGACCCGCCGGCGAAGGCCAGGGGGTCGTAGCGGCCGAGCGCCAGGTTGGCATCCGTCACCGCCGGCTTCACCCCGCCGCGGCCGTAGCAGGCCGGGCCCGGATCGGCGCCGGCGCTCTCCGGCCCCACCGTGATGCGGCCGAGGCTGTCCACCGCGGCGATCGAGCCGCCGCCGGCGCCGATCTCCACCATCTCGATCACCGGGATGCGCAGCGGCAGGCCGGAGCCCTTCTTGAAGCGGCCGACGCGTGCCACCTCGAAGGCCCGGCTCGCCTGCGGCTGGAAGTCGTCGATCAGGCACACCTTCGCCGTGGTGCCGCCCATGTCGAAGGACAGCACGCGCTCGAGGCCGCGCTCCCGCGCCACATGCGCCGAGAAGATCGCGCCCCCGGCCGGGCCGCTCTCCACCAGCCGGATCGGGAAGCGCGCCGCCGTCTCGAGCGTCGTCAGCCCGCCGCCCGAGAGCATCATGAAAAGCGGACAGGCAAGGCCCGCGTCGCGCAGCCCGACCTCGAGCCGGCCGAGATAACTGGCCATCCTCGGCTGGACATAGGCATTGGCGACGGTGGTGCTGAAGCGCTCCCATTCCCGCATCTCGGGCGAGACCTCGGAGGAGAGCGAGATCGGCACCTCGGGCCAGAGCCGCCGGACGATCGCCGCGGCCTGCCTTTCATGCTCGGGGTTGACGAAGGCATGCAGGAAGCCGATGGCGACCGCCTCGATCCCCTCGGCCCGCATGAAGGCGACCTGGGCCTCGACCGCCGCCTCGTCCAGCGGCAGCAGGACCTTGCCCGTATTGTCCAGCCGCTCGCTGACCGGCAGGCGCCAGCGGCGCGGCACCAGCGGCTGCGGCAGCTCGATGTTCAGGTCGTACTGGTCGTAGCGGCTCTCGTTGCCGAGGGCGAGGACGTCGCGGAAGCCGTCGGTCGTCAGGAGCGCGGTCCTGGCCCCCTTCCGCTCGATCACCGCATTGGTCGCCAGCGTCGTGCCGTGGATGACGAGGATAATGTCGGCGGGCGCCATCCCGGCCTTGGCCAGCACCTGGGCGACGCCGTCCAGCACGCCCTGCTCGGGCGCGGCCGGCGTGGTCAGGACCTTGGCGGTCCAGCGCTCGGCGCCGCGCTCGATGGCGAGGTCGGTGAAGGTGCCGCCGATATCGACGGCGAGCTTCGCGCTCAAGCCCCATACTCCGCCGCGAACCGCTGCGCGACCGCGCAGGCCACCGCAAAATCCTCCATCCGCATCGCCTCATGTGGGTTGTGGCTGCCGTTTTGGTTGCGGACGAAGAGCATGCCCGCCGGCACGCCCGCCTGGGCGAAGGCCGCCGCGTCATGCCCGCCGCCGGAGGCCATCGCCAGGTACTTCGCCCCCAGCGCCTCCGCCGCCCGCACCAGGCCGGCCTGCACGCCGGCATCCATCGGGCTGGCGCGGCTGCCCGCCTCCGAGCCCAGCTCGAACCTGACGCCGCGCCGCGCCTCGATCTCGGCGACCTTGTCGTACAGAACCTCGAACAGCGCGTCGCAGGAATGCAGGTTGACGCTGCGGACATCGAGCTGGAAATGCGCCTCGCCGGGGATCTTGGTGAAACCCGCCTCCGGCGCCGTCGCCAGCACGCAGAAGGTGCAGACCATGCGGTGGCCGCGGGCTTCCAGCAGGCACCAGGCCTCGTCCATCGCCACCGCCAGGTCGGCCAGCGCGATCGCCGCGTCGCGCCGGTACTTCCGCGGCGTGGCGCCGGAGTGGTTCCATTCGCCGATCACCCGCCCGGCGCGCAGGCGCCGGCTGCCGGGGATGCCGGTGATGATGCCAATGGGGATGCCCTCGGCATCCAGCACCGGGCCCTGCTCGATATGCACCTCGAGGAAGGCGGCGACGTCGTCCGGCCCGACCGCCCGCTGGCCCGCCTCGACGAAGCCGGGATCGAAGCCCTCGTCCCGCATGTGCTCGGCCAGCGTGCGGCCGCTGTCGAGCCGCTTCACCTGCAGTTCCTCCGGCCGCATCGTCCCGAGCGCGCCGCGGCTGCCGGGGTAGCTGGTGGGGAACCAGGCGCCGGCCTCCTCGGCCCGGATCGCCATGACGGTGACGTCGCGGCCCGGGGTGAAGCCCGCCCGCTTCATGCCGGCGACGGCGGCGAGCCCGGCCAGCACGCCGGCGGCGCCGTCGTAGTTGCCGCCCTGCCGCACGCTGTCGAGGTGGCTGCCGAGGATGACGCGCTTCGTCGCGCGGTCGGCGCCGGGCAGGGTGAGGTACATGTTGCCGACGGGGTCGACCTTGCGCTCCAGCCCCAGCGCATCGCCTGCCTCGGCCAGCAACGCATGCGCCATGCGCTCGCCCGGGCCATAGGCCTCGCGGGTGATGCCGGTGCCGTCGAAGCTGCGGGCGCGCAACTCGGCGAAAAGCTGCTCCGCCAGCGCGACGTCGGGGGTGAGGTTGGGCAGCATCGAAGGCTCCTGCGGCGAATAGGTCCTAGCGAATCTCGTGCCGAAGGTCGGGGAGGGAAAAGTATTCCCTCCCCGAACCCCACCCTTCCTTTTTGTGAGTCGGCTGCCGCCGCGCGGAGGGTGCCGGACTCACAGAAATAGATGAGGGGTCCGGGGAGAATGCCTTCTCCCCGGCCTTCCTTCACACCATCCCGCGCACGCGGCCGCCGTCGACGCGGATCATGCTGCCGGTCACGTAGCCGCCTTTCTCGCTCGCCAGGAAGGCACCCATCGGCCCGTAATCCGCCGGCGTGCCCAAGCGACCGGCAGGGATCTCGGCGGCGGCCTCGGCCAGCGCCTCATCGAAGGAGACGCCCTTCGCCTTCGCCCGCACCGTGGTGGTCGAGGTCACGCGGTCCGTCAGGATGGTGCCGGGGGCGAGCACGTTCATCGTCACCCCGTCCTTCGCCACCTCGCCGCTCAGGGTCTTCAGCCAGCCCCAGATCGAGGCGCGCAGCGTGTTGGACAGCGCCAGCGTCGGGATCGGGTGCTGCATGCCGGTGCTGCCGACCACGATGACGCGGCCCCATTTCCGTTCCCGCATCGCCGGCAGCAGGGCGTTGGTGATCCGGATCGGCGAGACGACGATGTGCTGGAACCATTCCAGCAAGGCGGGCTCGGTGATCTGGCTGGCGGTGCAGGGCGGCGGGCCGCCATGGTTCAGCACCAGGATGTCGACCCCGCCGAGCGCGGCCACCGCCGCCTCGGCCAGGCAGTCCATGTCGGCGCTGCTGGCGACGTCGGCGACGACGCCGGAAGCTGCCGCGGCCCCGGCCGCCTTCAGCTCGGAAGCGGCCTGGTCCAGCCGGCCCTGGTCGCGGCCGCTGATGACGAGGCCGGCGCCCTCGGCCGCCAGCGCATCGGCGATCGAGCGGCCGAGGCCCTTGGTTCCACCCATCACCAGGGCGCGGCGGCCCTTCAACCCGAGATCCATGGGGACGCTCCTTCCCGATTCAGGGGCGGGACGGTGCCCCGGGGGCGGGCGCAAGGCAAGGGAAGGGCGGGACGCAAGGCCACCTGAGACCCCCCTCTATTTCTCTGGGTCGGACACGCTGGTACACCGGCCGCCCGAAGGAGACCGTCCACCATGGCCAAGCCGATCCTGCTCGTCACCCGCAAGCTGCCCGATGCCATCGAGGCGCGCGCCAGCCGCGACTACGACGCCCGCCTGAACCCGAACGACGATCCCTGGTCGACCGATGGCGCCGAGATCGCCCGCCGCGCGAATGAGATCGGCGCCGCCGGCATCCTCGGCGCCGCCGGGGACAAGTTCGACGCCGCCTGCATCAAGGCCCTGCCGGACAGCGTGAAGGTCATCGCCACCTTCTCGGTCGGCTTCGACCATATCGACATCGCTGCGGCCAAGGCGCGGAACATCGTCGTGGTGAACACGCCGGAGGTGCTCTCCTTCGCCACCGCGGAATGCGCCTTCACCCTGATGCTGATGGCCGCCCGCCGCGCCGGCGAGGGCGAGCGCATGGTCCGCGCGGGCCAGTGGAAGGGCTGGGCGCCGACCCAGCTCATGGGCGTGACGCTCGAGGGCAAGAAGCTCGGCATCCTCGGCTTCGGCCGCATCGGCCGGGAACTCGCGGCCATGGCCCGTGGGTTCAGGATGGAGATCCACTACCGCGACATCCAGAAGCTGCCGCCCGAGGTGGAGCAGGGCGCCATCTACCACGACAACGAGGACAGCTTCCTCGGTGCGATCGACATCATCTCGATGCATGTCCCCGGCGGCGATGCCAACCGGCATTGGCTGAACACGGCGCGCCTCAACAAGATGAAGCCGGGCAGCATCGTGGTGAACAGCGGCCGGGGCGTTTCGGTGCACGACGAGAGCCTGATCGCCGCACTGAGGTCGGGGCATATCCGCGCCGCCGGGCTCGATGTCTATGACGGCGAGCCGAAGGTGAACCCAGGCTACCTCACGCTCGAGAACGTGGCGCTCCTGCCGCATCTCGGCAGCGCGACGATCGAGGTGCGCGACGCCATGGGCAACCGGGCGCTGGAGAACCTCGACGCCGTGCTGATCAAGCACACCGCCCCGCCGCACCGGGTGGCGTAGCGCGCCGGCCTGGCGCATCCTCCCCGGCCCAACCGGCCCAACCGGCCCAACCGGCCCAACCGGCCCAACCGGCCCGCGACCGTCCTGGGCCGCAAGGCGCAGGGCGTGAATCGCCGGCCCAACATATCCGTCCCGGCGGCGGCCCGACGACGTCAGGGCGCGCCGGGCCAGGGAGGATGCCCAATGGAGACCACCCGCCGCGCCGCGCTGATCGCCGCGCTCGCCGCCCCCGCCCTGGCCGGCCGCGCCATGGCCCAGGGCGCGGCGTCCACCGCCCTGCCGCAGGCGCCGGGCTGGTACCGGTTCATGCTGGGCGGCTTCACCGTCACGACGGTCTTCGACGGCTTCAGCCGCCGCAGCGCCGAGGGCCTGGTGCGCAACGCGCCCTTGCCCGAGGTGCAGGCGACCCTGGCCGAGAGCTTCCTGCCGACCGCGACCTATGACGGGCCCTATACCGTCACCTTCGTCGATACCGGCAGGCTGCTGGTCGCCTTCGATGCCGGCACCGGCGGCCAGATGGCGCCGACCGCCGGGCTGCTCGGCGCCAACATGGCGGCCGCGGGCCTCGACCCCGCCAAGGTCGGGCTGGTGGTGATCACCCACTGCCACCAGGACCATATCCACGGCCTGACGACGCGGGACGGCAGCGCGGTCTTCCCCAATGCCGAAGTGGCGGTGGCCGAGCCTGAATGGGCCTGGTGGAGCGATGCCGGCAACGAGAGCCGCAGCCCGGAGGGCCAGCGGGTCAACTTCGCCAATGTTGCTCGCCGTTTCGCCCCCTACCGCGACCGCACCCGCCGCTTCGCCCCGGGCGCCGAGGTCTCGCCCGGCATCCACGCCGTGGCCGCCTTCGGCCATACGCCGGGGCATTGCATCTTCCGCGTCGCCGATGCCGGGCAGCAGATGATGGTCCTGGCCGATACCACCCATCGGCCGGAGCTGTTTGCCCGCCGCCCGGGGATGCAGTCGCTGTTCGAGTTCGACGCGCCGGCGGCCGAGGCGACGCGCCGCCGGGTGCTGGACAAGGTGGCGACCGACCGCATCCAGGTGATCGGCTACCATTTCCCCTTCCCGGCCGCGGGGCACATCGCGCGCGACGGGCAGGGCTACCGCTACGTCCGGGCGGACTGGGGCTGAGGCGGCCGGGTCACTCGCCCCCCGGCAGCGGCCCCGGCTTGCCATAAAGCCAGCCCTGGCCGAAATCGACGCCGAGCTCGCGCATCAGCGCCGCTTCCTCCTCGGTCTCGATCCGCTCGGCCACCACCCGGGCGCCGACGGTGCGGGCCAGGTCCACCATGCCGGCGACGATGCCGCGATCCTGGTCGCTGCGCAGCGCCGCTGCGACATAAAGCCCGTCGATCTTCACGTAGTCCACGCGGAAGGCGTGGAGGTAGCGGAAGGCCGCGGCACCGGCGCCGAAATCGTCGATGCAGAGCGGCAGGCCGCGCGCCCGCAGCGCCTCCACCGTGCGGACCGCCTCGGCCTCGTCCTCGATCTCGGCGGTCTCGGTGATCTCGATCAGCAGGCGGTGGGTCAGCAGCGGCTCGGCATCCAGCAGCACGAGCAGGCGGTCGCGGAAGGCCGGGCTCTGCAGGGTGAGGCCCGAGAGGTTGGCGGCGATGCGGGTCTGCCGCGCCCGCCGCGTCGCGGCGCAGACGGTCGTGAGCACCGCCCAGTCCAGCTCCTCCGAGAGGCCCGCCGTCTCGGCGAAGGTGACGAATTCCTGCACGCCGTGCACCGGCGAAGCGGCCTCGGGCTCCGGCCGCAGCAGCGCCTCGAAATGGTGCGGCGCGCGGTCGGAGAGCGAGACGATCGGCTGGAAGGCCAGGCGGAAGCGGCGCTCGGCGATGGCGCGGCGCAGCCAGACGGCGCGGGCATAGGCTTCCGTGACGAAGCCGGAGAGGCCATCGGCGAAGCCGGCCTGGTCCAGCGCTTCCGGCCCGTCGCGAGTGAAGCAGGCGAGGGCGTGGCGGAGCGCCCGGGAGGCCTGCATGGGCGTCAGCCCCTCGGCCGCCAGCGGCAGGCTGCGGGTGGCGACCGAGGCGCCGTCCCCCGCCGCCGCGGCGATGCGGGCGCCGAGGTCGTCGAGGTCGTCCAGCGTCCCGGAGATCAGCCCGTAGCGGCCGGCGGCGAGCTCGCCCGCCACCGCATCCGGCGCCAGGCCGTCGGCGATGGTCTCGCGGATCCGCTCGGCGATCTCGGCGGAGGGGGTGAGGGGGCCTTCCTCGCCGCGCAGCTCGATCAGCCCGAGCGTGCCGGGGCTGCCGGCGTCCCGCGCCGCCAGTTCCGCCGCATCGCGCAGCGCGACGGGGCCCGAGGGGAGCGCCGCCGCCGCCTGGCAGGGCATGGCGGCGAAGGTCAGGCAGATGCGATCGGCATCTTGGCCGAGCAGGCGGAGCCCGGCGCAGGACATCGGCGTGCGGCGGGCATCGGCCAGGTGGAAGCAGATGGGGGGCAGGCGGTCGCGTGCCTGCAGCCCGGCGAAGGCAAGATCGAAGCCCGGCCGGTCACCGCGGGCCAGCAGGTCCCGCACCGGGCGGCCGACCCAGCTTTCGGCCGGCGCGCCGAGCCGGCTCTGCAGCGCGCCGGCGGCAAACAGGATGTGGCCCCTGGGCGAGACCTCCAGCAGGATCTCCGCCGCGGCGAGGGCGAAGGTGAGGAATCGCTCCCGGTCCGTCACCCGCCGCGGCTGCGCATTCCCGTCCATCCACCCGGCCGCCCCATGTGTCCGGGGGACCATGGCGCAGCCGGGTGAAGGCCGGGTGAACGTCAGGCCGCGAGCGCGGCCTCGCCGTCGAGCGTCGCGGCCGTCGCGTGCACCACGGCGGCGATGCGCACCGCGGCCTGCACCGCGTCCTTGCTGGTGCCGTGCTGCAGGATGACCTTCTCGTGGCTCTCCATGCACATCCCGCAGCCGTTGATGGCGGAGACGGCGAGCGACCAGAGCTCGAAGTCCACCTTCTCGACGCCCGGACGGGCCATGGCGTTCATCCGCAGCTTGGCCGGCATCTGGGCATAGTCGCCATGCACCAGGTGGGTGAAGCGGTAGTAGATGTTGTTCATGCCCATGATGCTGGCCGCGGTCTTGGCGGCGTTCAGCGCCTCCGGGCTCAGCTGCGGGCCGAACTCGCCGACGATCTCCTTGATCACCACCGGGTTGCGGCTGGCGAGCGCCGAGGCGACGAAGGTGCCGGCGCGCTGCTGCGGGGTCAGGGCGGTCTCGGCGGCCAGGCTGCCGAGGTTCAGCTTCTGGTCCTTGGCGTATTCCGGCAGGGCATTGCGGAGGGCTTCCAGCGACATGGCGGGCTCCTTCAGGGGCTGGTTGTCGGGGTGGGCGGAGCGGACCTAGGCGCGGATCGCCGATCCGTTCGACCTACCCTCTCCCGTGCCACCGGCGCGGGAGAGCGGGGGCCTACGGGGGGCTGATTGCCCCCCGTTCCGCACTGCAGGAAGGGTTGGCGTGGCGGCTTCCTGCGGCGCGGACCGAACCGAATTACGCCGCCTTCTCGAAGAGCTTCTGGGCGTCCAGGGCTTCCTCGCCCTTGGTCCAGTTGCAGGGGCAGAGCTCGTCGGTCTGCAGCGCGTCGAGCACGCGGAGCACTTCCTGCGGGTTGCGGCCGACGTTCAGGCCGTTGACCGAGGCCCACTGGATGGTGCCGTCCGGGTCGACGATGAAGGTGGCGCGCAGCGGCACGCCGGCCTCCTTGTCGAGGATCCCGAGCGCCGCGGACAGCTCGCGCTTGATGTCGGCCAGCATCGGGATCGACAGGTCGCGGATGTCGTCGTTGTAGACGCGCCAGTTCAGGTGAACGAACTCGCTGTCGGTGGAGACGCCGTAGACCACGGTGTCGCGGTCGGCGAATTCGCCGGACAGCTTGGCGAAGGCGGCGATCTCGGTCGGGCAGACGAAGGTGAAGTCCTTCGGCCAGAAGAAGACGATCTTCCACTTGCCGGCGTCCGACTCGGAGGAGATCTCGGTGAAGGACTTGCCGGGGCCGCCGAGGCCCTCGGGGCCGGCCTTCACGGCGGCGAGCTTGAAGGAGGGGAACTTGTCGCCAACGGTCAGCATGCGGGCATCCTCTTGGTGGTTCAGGGCACGGCAGGGGGACCCGAAGCGGGAACGCTGCTGCGCTGCACCATATATGGACAGCGCTGCCGTTTCTGGCCAATGAATAGTTTTGGGTATAATGATCGATAAATCCGATAATGAGGCGCGGCCGCCCACCGGTCCGTCCCGTCCGGCCGGCCGCAACCAGAACGGCATATGATCACCCTCCCGTCGCCCCAACAGCTCCGCTACCTCCTGGCCCTGGCCGACCACGGCCATTTCGGCCGGGCCGCCACCGCCTGCGCGGTCAGCCAATCCACCCTCTCCGCCGGGATCATCGCGCTCGAGCGCCAGCTGGATGCCGCGCTGCTGGAACGCGGCGCCGCCAAGCGCCCGGTCTTTACCCTCCTCGGCCTGGAGGTGGTGGAGCGCGCCCGCCAGGCGCTCGGCGCGCTGGAGGCGGTGGCCGAGACCGCGGCCGCGGCGCGCGACCCGCTCTCCGGCCCGCTCCGCCTCGGCATCATCCCGACCATCGGCCCCTTCCTGCTGCCCCGGCTGATGCCCGCGTTGCGGGCGGCCTTCCCGCGGCTGCGGCTCTGGCTGCGGGAGGACCAGACCGAGCGGCTGGTGGCGCAGCTGGAGGCCGGGCGGCTCGACCTGCTGCTGCTGGCGCTGCCCTGCGCCTGCGGCGATGCCGAGACCCTGGCGCTGGCCACCGATCCCTTTCTCGCGGCCCTGCCGGCCGGGCACCGGCTGGCGGCGCGGGACCGGGTGCCGGTCGGCGCGCTTTCCGCCGAGCGGCTGCTGCTGCTGGAGGGCGGGCATTGCCTGCGGGAACACGCGCTCGACGCCTGCGGCCTGCCGCGCGGGACCCTGCCGGGGGAGGAGGGCTTCGCCGCCACCTCCCTCCATACCCTGGTGCAGATGGTCGCCAGCGGGCTCGGCGTGACGCTGGTGCCGCGGCTGGCGGTGGAGGGCGGGGTGCTGGCCGGCACCCCGGTCGAGGTGCGGCCATTGGAAGGCGAGGACGGCGCCGAGGCGACGTCCGGCCGCAGCCTGGCGCTCGCCTGGCGCGCCCGCAGCCCGCGCGCGGCGGAGTTCCGCGACCTCGCGCCGGCCATTGCGGCGGCGATGAACGGCGCGTAACGGGGACGGGACGGGGAAGAGGAAACGGGCATGGACGGGCTGACGCCGGAGCAGGCGAGGTTGCGCGACCGCGCGCGCGAGCTGGCGCGGGAGGCCGCCGCCCAGGCCGCCGAGACCGACCGCACCGAGCGGTATCCCTGGCCCATGGTCCGCCGGATGACCGAGGCCGGGCTGATGGGCCTGACCATCCCGAAGGCCTTCGGCGGCGCCGGCAGCTCCTATCTCGACGCCGTGCTGGTGATCGAGGAACTCGCGAAGGCCTGCGCCGTCTGCGGCCGCATCGCGGTCGAGGCGAACATGGGCGCGATCGGCGCAGTCATGGCCTATGGCAGCCCGGCGCAGCAGCGCCTGGCGGCCGGGCTGGTGCTGGCCGGCGACAAGCCGGCGATCTGCATCACCGAGCCCGAGGCGGGCTCGGCGGCGACCGAGATGACCACCCGCGCCGTCCGCCGCGGCGATGCCTGGGTGATCGACGGGGTGAAGCACTGGATCACCGGCGGCGGCGTCTCCCGCCTCCATCTCGTCTTCGCCCGCGCCTTCGAGGACGGCGTCGATCTCGGCATCGGCGGCTTCCTGGTGGTGCGGGGCGGGGAGGGGGACCCCGCCGGACTCGTCATCCATCGCCGCATCCCGTCCATGGGGCTGAAGGGGATGCCGGAGGCGGAGATCCACTTCCGCGGCCTCGAGGTGCCGGATTCGATGGTGCTGCGGCCGCCCGGCGGCTTCGCCCGCGGCTTCGGCCGGCTGATGGAGGCCTATAACGGCCAGCGGGTCGGCGCCGCGACGGCCGCGCTCGGCATCGCCGCCGGGGCCTTCGACCGGGCGATGGACTATGCCCAAGCGCGCCGGCAGTTCGGCCGTCCCATCGCCGAGTTCCAGGGCCTCGCCTGGATGCTGGCAGACATGTCGATCAGGCTCGAGGCCTCCCGCGCCCTGATCTGGCGCGCCGCCCGCAGCGCCGGGCCGGGCGATGGCGCCGACGGCTTCCCCGACCGTCTCGCCGCCGCCCAGGCCAAGGTGCTGGCGGCGGACACGGCGATCGAGGTCACCAACCAGGCGCTGCAGGTCTGGGGCGCCGCCGGCTACAGCCGCGACAACCCGATGGAGCGCTTCGTCCGCGACGCCCGCATGTTCGCCATCGCCGGCGGCACGGCGCAGGTGCTGCGGACCCAGGTGGCGGAGCGGATCCTCGGGCGGAAGCTGCCGCAGACCCGCGACGGCTTTCTCCGGCAGGCGGCCGAATAGCCCGGCTTTGGTTGACAGGCCGGCCCCCTTTCCTTAGACGCACCGCCTCTCTTTCGCTGCCGCTCGGCGTACCAAGGTCCAGTCAGATGAAGATCCGCAACAGCCTGAAGTCCGCCAAGACGCGGGACAAGAACTGCGTCGTGGTGCGCCGCCGCGGCCGCATCTACGTGCTGAACAAGAAGAACCCCCGGCTGAAGGCCCGCCAGGGCTGATCCTGCCGGGCCGTCCCGGCCGGCCTCCGGGTACTCGGGGAACGGCCGGGGCATTCCGCCGGACCGACCGGGGTTCCGCAACCCGCCGCCGGCCCCGCCGCGGCGGGCTTTCTGCGTGGCCGGACCGAGGCTTGTCTAAAGGATAATTTTCCTGTTAGCATCGGCACTTCCGGTCCAGAGGCAGCCGCGTGCGTCAGCGTCCCCCACGAGCGCTCCCGCCCGCCGCCGGGCGGACCCCCGGTGGCGGTGCCGCCCCACGGCCGGCTTGCAGGGCCGCCGCGGCGCTTCGTCCGAAACGCCGATCGACCGGTCCGGAGGCGGGTGCCCCTCGCCGAGCCGCGCGGGTAGGCGGGGAAGCGCCAGGTCGACGCGCCGGCCCGCCGCCGGACTTTGTCCGAAAACGCCAATCCTGCCGCGCCGGCCGGGCCTGGCCTGCCGGCCCGCCCCGCCCCGCCCCGGGCATTGTCCGAAAACCCGCTGCCCCGGCCGCCGCCGCGGCGGACCAGCCCCGCCCGGCCTATTTCGGCGTCAGCATCTCCGTCCCCAGGCCGCCGCCGGTGGTCCAGCTGCCGCGCAGCCGGCCGTCCGGCTCGACCTCGAAGACCGCGACGCCGGGCCGGCCATTGACCACGAAGGATACCGCCAGCACCCCGGCCTGGATCAGGCCGAGGCCCATGATGTTCTCGCTCGCCACCCGCCAGGTCGCCACCCAGGCGCCGCCGGGCCCGGTCCGCAGCAGGAACTCGCCGTCGTAGTTGGTGCCGTCCGGGTTGGTGCCCTCGACGCCGTAGGCGCCTTCGCGGATCTGCGCCGCGGCGGGGGCGGCGAAGGACGCGGCGAAGCCGAGCGCGAGGCAGGCGGCGAGGACCAGGGGGCGGAAGCGGGGCACGCGCATCTCCAATCGAATTGGCGGGGAAACTGCCCGCCCCGCCGGCCAGGGGCAAGCCGGGCGCTTGCCGGGCGGCATCGGCCGGCCCATTTTCCGCCCGGTTGCACATGGCCGCAGGAGTGACGCAGGTGATCAGGCTGCCCGACCCGAAGCCGGAGGTGCTGGCCCGGCGTGCCGAGATCGTCGCCGCCCTGCAGCGCATCCTGCCGCCCGGCCCGATGGGCGACGGCGTGATCAGCGAGGAGCTGCGCCTCAAGCCCTACGAGACCGACGGGCTCTCGGCCTACCGGCAGCCGCCGCTGGCGGTGGTGCTGCCGGAGACGACCGAGCAGGTCGCCGCGATCCTGCGCTACTGCCACCAGAACGGCGTGCGGGTGATCCCGCGCGGCGCCGGCACCTCGCTCTCGGGCGGCGCGCTGCCGCTGGCCGATGCGGTGGTGATCGGCCTGATGCGGATGAACCGCATCCTCGAGGTCGACTACGACAACCGCCTGGCGATGGTGGAGGCCGGGGTCACCAACCTCGGCATCACCAACCATGTCGCCGCCGACGGCTTCTTCTACGCGCCCGACCCGTCAAGCCAGCTCGCCTGCATGATCGGCGGCAACGTCAACATGAACTCGGGCGGGGCGCATTGCCTGAAATACGGCGTCACCGCCAACAACCTGCTCGGCCTCAAGCTGGTGACGATCGAGGGCGAGATCCTCGAGGTCGGCGGCCGCCACCTGGACGCCGCCGGCTATGACTGGCTCGGCCTGCTGACCGGCAGCGAAGGGATGCTGGCGGTGATCACCGAGGTGACGGTCCGCATCCTGCACAGCCCGGAGGGCCAGCGCGCCATGCTGGCCGCCTTCAAGAGCAACGAGATCGCCGGCGAGGCGGTGGATGCCATCATCGCCTCCGGCATCATCCCCGTGGCGCTCGAGTTCATGGACCGCCCGGCGATCCATGCCTGCGAGGCCTTCGCCCATGCCGGCTATCCGCTGGACGCCGAATCCCTGCTGATCATCGAGGTCGAGGGCAGCGTCGCCGAGCAGGACAGCCTGCTCGCCAAGCTGAAGGGGATCTGCGAGCGCTTCGACCCGATCAGCGTCAAGGTGGCCGAGAGCGCCGAGCAGTCGCTGGCGATCTGGAAGGGCCGCAAGGGCGCCTTCGGCGCGGTCGGCCGCATCTCCCCCGACTACCTCTGCATGGACGGCACCATCCCCACGGGGCAGCTGCCCTTCGTGCTGCGGCGGATCGGCGAGATGTCCGAAAGCTATGGCCTGCAGGTCGCCAACATCTTCCATGCCGGCGACGGCAACCTGCATCCGCTGATCATGTTCGACGCCAACGACCCGAAGAGCTTCCACGCGGCGGAGGCCTTCGGCGCCGATATCCTGAAGCTCTGCGTCGAGGTCGGCGGCTGCCTCACCGGCGAGCACGGCGTCGGCGTCGAGAAGCGCGACCTGATGGGCGTGCAGTTCACCGCGCCGGAGCTCTCCCTGCAGCGCGCCATCAAGGGCGCCTTCGACCCGGACTGGCTGCTGAACCCGGCCAAGGTCTTCCCGCTGGAGGACAACCCGGCCTTCGCCGCCCGCGTCCTGCCGCACGCGGCATGAGCGGCGGGGTGCAAGGCGAGGTCCTGGCCCCGGCGACCGAGGCCGACCTCTCCGCCGCCATTGCCGCGGCGGCCGCGGCCGGGGAGCCGCTGGCGATCGAGGGGAACGGCACCAAGCGCGCCTTCCTCCGCCCGGTGCAGGCCGCCCGCACGCTGACGACCCGCGGCCTGTCCGGCATCACGCTCTACAGCCCGTCCGAGATGATCGTCTCGGCCTGGACCGGCACGCCGCTGCCGGAGATCGAGGCGGCGCTGGCCGAGCGCGGGCAGCACCTGATCGCCGAGCCGCCGAGCTTCTCCGCCCTGTTCGGCGCGGCCCTGCCGCCGACCATCGGCGGGCTGGTCTCGACCAACCTTTCCGGCCCCCGCCGCATCACCGGCGGCGCCATGCGCGACCACGTCATGGGCATCCGCGCCGCCGGCGGCACCGGCGAGGTCTTCCGCAGCGGCGGGCGGGTGCTGAAGAACGTCACCGGGCTCGACCTCTGCAAGCTGCTGGCCGGCGCCCATGGCACGCTCGGCGTGATCACCGAGGTGACCTTGAAGGTGCTGCCCGGGCCGGCCTCCTCCGGCACCGTCGCGGTGCGGGTGGCGGACCTGGCGGCCGGCGTCAGGGTGCTCTCGGCCGGGCTCGGCAGCCCCTTCGGCGTCTCCGGCGCCGCGGTGCTGCCGAGCGGGACGGAGGGCCGGCCCGGCCCGCTGGCGCTGCTGCGGATCGAGGAATTCTCCGACTCCGTCGCCTACCGCACCGGGCGGCTGCGCGCCGACCTGGCCCCGCTGGGCGAGGTCGCGGTGATCGAGGATGCCGAGAGCCGCGCGCTCTGGGCCGCGGTGCGCGAGGCCGGGCCGCTCGGCGCGGCGCCCGACGACGCCATCTGGCGCGTCTCCGTCCGGCCGACCGCGGGGCCGAAGGTCGTGGCCGCCGCGGGGATGGCGAGGGCGCTGCTCGACTGGGGCGGCGGGCTGGTCTGGCTGGCCGGGCCGGCGACGCCGGAGGCCCATGCAAGGGTGGTCGCCGCGGCCGAGGCGGCGGGCGGCAGCTTCACCCTGTTCCGCGCGCCGGAGCCGCTGCGCGCCGCGGTGGCCGTGCTGCCGGAGGAGCCGGCGGCGCTGGCGGCGATCGGCCGGCGGGTGAAGGCGGTGCTCGACCCGAAGGGGATCCTGAACCCCGGGCGGATGCGGGCCGGGCTCTGACCGCCCCGCGGGCGCGCCGGCCTCAGGCCGCCTCCAAGGCCCGCGCCGTCGCCTCCTGCGTTGCCCGCAGCGCGGCGAGGGTCGCGGCGGCCTGCTTCACCGCCGCGGGCTCGCTGGTATCGACATCCAAGACCTGCTCCTCGGCATCGGCCACGCCGGCGGCGATCAGCTCGCGCAGCTGGTCCAGCCGGTCGCGGACCTCGGCGGGGTCGGCTTCGGGCGCCGCGGCCCATTCGCCGGCGATGATCTCGACCTCGCGCGCCATGCGGTGCGGCGCGACGCCCTTGGCGACGAGCGCCATCAGCCGGAGGATGGCGGCGTCCACCGGGCGGGGGCGGGACGGCTTGCGTGCCATTGGGGGAATCCTTGCCCGGCGCCGAATCGCGCCGTGCCGCATCATATAAGGACGGCCGGGCCGTCGCCCTATGGCTTCGGCGGCGGCGTCGGCGCGCTGCCGGCGAAGCCCTGCAGCGCCCAGACCAGCGGCGCCGGGTCGACCCGGATATTGCCCTGGCGCGGCCGGTTCAGGTCGGTGATCAGCAGCATGCCGCCGGTCCACATCGCCATCAGCAGCACGCTCAGCACCAGGTGCCGCTGCGGACCGAGCCCGAGCTGCACGCCGATGGCGCCGACCGAGAGCAGCGAGCCGATCAGCAGCAGCCACTGGATATGCGCCGGCGCGCGGCTCTCATAGGCGAAGCGCTGCGACGACGCCGCGTCGAAGGTCTCGTTGAGGGAAGCGACCAGGCCGGCCATGAGCGGGCTGGGGTCGCGCAGCGCGGCCGCCTGGGCCAAGGTCCAGATGCTGGCCTGCGCCGCATTGGTGGCGGCGTTCAACGCCGCCTCGGCCTCCGGGTCCGGGCCGGCGCGGGTATAGTCGAGCCGGAGTCGGGTATAGTCCTCCAGCTCGCGGCGGATCTCGGGGCCTTCCCCGCCGCGCACCAGGCCGGCGCGCAGCCAGGCGGTGCCGATCGCATTGGCCTCGGTCACCACCAGGTCGCGCCGCGCCTCGTAGCGCGACTCGGCGATGGAGATGGTCAGGCCGAGGGTGAAGGCGAGCAGGCCGAGCATGCCGGTCGTCAGCATGCCCATGTTGGATTCGACGGTTTCCAGCCGTGCCGCGGCGCGCCAGCGGCCGACCCGGTAGCCCAGCTCGTTGGCCAGCAGCAGCATCGCCAGCAGGAAGGCGCCCAGCGGCAGCAGGCCGCGCTCCGCCAGGGCGTTGATCAGCTGGGTCATGCGCTGCCATCCCCCGTGCGACGGCCGAATCGCCGCATGCGCCAGCCTAGGCCAGAGCCGCATGAGCGGGAACGGTGGTCATTCGCCCCGCAGCAGCAGGCGGTGCCGGCCTGTCCTGCCCATCGGCCCGGTCAGCCGGGCCTTGGCGGTGGCGAGCTGCAGGAGCAGGGCGGCTGGAAGCGGCCCGCGCCTGGGGTCCGCGGCGACGAGGCGCCCAGCGCCGTTCCAGAGGCGATGCGGCCCGTCCGGCTCCGCCCCGGGCGGGTGCCGTGGCGGGCGGGCGCCTGCGCAGCAGGCCGTGCAGGACACGGTCGGCCGGGGCCGGCCGGGGGATGCCGTCACGCACCGGAAGGGCGGCGCTGCCATCGGCGGCCGCGACGGCGGAAAGGGTAAGTGGCACGCCGCCGATTCGGCGGCACAGGATGGCGACGCCATCGCCAAGCGGGACGGCGAGTAGCGGATCGCCGGCCTGCGGAGCACGAGGCATCATGCGGCAGTTTTCCCCGGGGTCCGCCGCCGGGTCGCCATCGCAGCGCCGCCCACGGAAACGGCCGCCGGCCAGGGGACCGCGGCGTTGCGGCCACAGACGCGGAAATCGCCGCGCACTGGGGGGGCGCGGCGCTGGAAATCCGCCTTGCAATCTGTAAATTGAAGGTGATCTGAAATCACTCTCAAGTGACTCATCGGAGGGCTGCTCGCCTTGCGCCTGCTCGCACGCGCCATCGGCTTCGGCCTCCTGCTTCTTGCCGCCCTGTTGCCGGTCGGCGCCGCGCTGGTGCTGCTGGCCCTAGACGGACCGCAGGCGCTGCTGGCGCTCGGCCCGGCCGGCTGGGTCAGCCTCGCCGCGGGCCTGCTGCTGCCGGGCTGCGCCGCGCTGCTGGCCCAGGCCTGGGCGACCCAGCGGGCCGAGCTGGCGGAGCTCCGCCGGGCGCTGCTGCGGCAAGCCGAGGCCGGCGACAGCCGGCACCTGGTGCTGCAGGCCATGCTGGCCGAAAGCCGGGAGCAGACCAGCCTGCTGCAGGAACAGGTCCGCCTGCAGCTGGGCCAAGCCAATGCCGGGCGGCGTCAGGCAGAGACGCTGCAGGCCCTGGCGACCGAGACCCGCCTCGCCCGGCTGGTGGCGGAATGGGACATGACCGGGCGGGAGCTGGCCGCGGTCATGGCCGCGATGTGGCGGCTGGCCTTCGGCTGGCGCACCGCGGAAGGCCCCGAGGGCCGGGGGGCGGTCGAGCTGCCGCTGCCGGCCGGGGCCGAACTCGGCCTGGCGATCCTGCGGCTGCTGCCGGCGACGCCCGAGGACATGGCCTGCTTCCAGGTCGATGAGCGCTTCGTCCGCCAGGCGGCGCGCTACCGCGCGCTGTTCCGCGACTTCCTCGACCGGGTGCCGGAGACCGGCCCGGTCAACCGGGCGCTGTTCCGCGACATGGTGCAGGGCCGGCTGGATGCCCGGCTGGCACTGTTGCCGCGGCCGAACCACGCGATAACGGTGCCGCCGGAGACCCTGGCGGCCGAATAGGGCGTCGGCTTCCCTGGTCTGCCCTGGCCCGGCCGCCGGCAGGGCCTCCGGCGGCGCCGGGGGCGGTGCCGACCTACCGCTTCGCCACCTGGGCCGGGGCCGGCACCGGGCCGGCCGCCGCCAGGATGGTGCGGGCCAGTGCCGCGGCGACGCAGGCATAGCCGCGGTCGTTGTGGTGCAGCCCGTCGGGCGAGATCATCTCGGCCGAGGGCGTCCCCGCGGCCTCCCAGGCCCGCATCAGCGCGGCGCGGGAGAAGAGCTCGGCCGAGGTCGCCTCGGCCAGCCCGTCGATCGCTGCGTCCAGCCGCTCGAATCCCGGGGATTGCAGGATGCGGGGCGCGCGCTGGCTGTCCATCAGCAGCACGTCGGCGCCGGCCGCCTGGATCCGGGCGACGCCGCCGGCCAGCGCCGCGCGGAACTCCTCGGCCGGCATGCCCTGCAGCACGGCATTGGCGCCGGCCTGCCAGATGACCATGGTGGGGTGTTCGGCCAGCACGTCGGCTTCGAGCCGGGCCAGCATCTCGGGCACCTCCTGGCCGCCCTTGCCGCGGTTGAGCACCACCAGCGGCAGGCCGGGCAGGGCGGCGCGCAGCCGCGCCTCGAGCTGGGCGGGGTAGGTGGCCTCGGAGCCGGAGGCGGCGGCGCCCTCGGTCGAGGAGGAGCCGAAGGCAACGATGGTCAGCGGCGCGCCATGCGCCACGGTCACGCGGGTCGCCGGCAGGCTGGCGCGCTGAAGCGGCGCCGGCGGGCAGGGCTGGGCGGCGGCCAGGGTCGGCAGCAGCAGGGCGGCCAGGGGGACAACCAGGGGGGAGAACATGGTGGCAAGGCGGCGCATCCCGCGACCCTGCCAAAGGATCGCGGGCAGCGCCAGCGGCCGCCGGCGCGTGCGGCGCACAACGTGACTTGCAAAGCACGGCGCGCACCGCAACTTTCGCGGCGCCCATCGTGTCGGGTGCCCATCGGGGGCCGGAGGTCGTGCATGCGGGGGCTGATCCGGGGCAGCGGGGCAACCGGCACGGGCCGCGACCTCCGGGTCGACCTGTTTCGCGGCCTGGCGCTCTTCTCGATCTTCGTCGACCACATCCCGGGCAATCGCCTCGGCGAGCTGACCCTGCGGAACATCGCCTTCTGCGACGCGACCGAGGCCTTCGTGCTGCTGGCCGGCTATGCAGCCGGCCTGGCCTACGGCGCGGCGCTCGACCGGCGCGGCTGGCTCTTCGCCGCGGCCTCGCTGCTGCGCCGGGCCGGGGCGCTCTATGTCGCGCACATCTTTCTGTTCGTCGTCTTTGCCGCGCAGGTCGGCTATTCCGCCGGCCTGCTCGACAACCCGGCCTATCTGGACGAGCTACACCTGGACCCCTTCCGGGAGCAGCCCTATGTCGCGCTGCTGCAGGCCCTGCTGCTGCGCTACCAGCCGGCCTTCCTCGACATCCTGCCGCTTTATATCGCGCTCCTGGTGCTGCTGGTCCCGGCATTGCCGCTGCTGCGCCGGCCGGTGCTGCTGCTGGCGCTGTCCGCGGTGCTCTACGCCGCGGCGCGGCTGCTCGACCTGAACCTGCCGAACTGGATCGACGGCGGCTGGTTCTTCAACCCCTTTGCCTGGCAGCTGCTGTTCCTCGCCGGCGCCGTGCTGGGCTATGCGCCGCCGGGCCCGGACGGCAGGCGCGGCATCCCGCCGGCGGTGCCCTACCGGGGCTGGCTGGTCGGCGGCTGCGTCGCATTGCTGGCCTTCGGCGCCGTGGCGATGCTGGTGGCCTTCGAGGCGCCGGAATGGCTGGCCCTGGTGCCGGAGCAGGTCGGCGTGGTGCTGACCACCATCGACAAGAGCGCGCTGCACCCGCTGCGGCTCGTCTCGATCCTGGCGCTGGCCTACCTGCTGGGCCATGCGGTGCCCCGCGACGCCGCCTGGCTGCGCGGCCGGCCGGCAGCGCCCTTCCTGCTGATGGGCCAGCACGGGCTGCCGGTCTTCTGCACCGGCATCTTCCTGTCCTTCCTCGGCCGGCTGGCGCTGGAGCAGTCGGATCGCGGGCCGATGCAGCTGGCGGTCAACCTGGCCGGGCTGGCGGCGCTCGTCGCGGTGGGTGCGGTCGCGGCCTGGTACCGCCAGCGGGGGGAACCCGCGGGCGGGGGGAGGGCGGCCGCCCGCGCCGCCGGCTTGCCGGTACCGGCGTCGTCATCTACGACTGCAGCGTAATGGTCATGGCACGGCTCCCCGGGATGCTGCTGCTTGTTGCGCTGCTCGCCCCGGCGGCGCGGGCGGAGACGCGTGCCTGCATCTCCCCGCCCGAGCTGCTGGACGCCGGCGCGCCGCTGCCGGCCACGGTCCGCGCGGTGGCGGGCAGGTCGCTGCGGATCCTGGTGGTCGGCGGCATCTCCGTGCTCGGCCCCGGCACCAGCGGGCCGGAGGCCGCCTGGCCGGCCCGGCTGCAGGCGCTGCTGGCCGCCCGCCGCCCCGGCGTCGCCTTCGAGGTCGTGGTGCGCGGCCGGCGCGGGATCAACACCGCCGAGGCCGGGGCGCTGCTGGCCGAGGAGATGGCAAAGGCCCCGGCGCAGCTCGTGCTCTGGGCCACCGGCACGGTCAGCGCGGTGCGCGGCCTCGAGGTCGACGAGATGGTCGAGGCGCTGAACACCGGGCTCGACGCGGTGAAGGCGGCGGGTGCCGATGCGGTGCTGATCGACCCGCAATTTTCCCGGTTCCTGCGGGCCAATGCCAATGTCGATCCCTATCTCGACGCGCTGCGGCTGGTGGCGGCGGCGCACCAGGTGCCGCTGCTGCGGCGCTGGGACCTGATGCGCTATTGGGCGGAAACCGAGCAGGTGGATCTCGAGCGCGCCCCGAAGCCGGAGCGGGTGGCCGCGACCGACCGGCTGAACGACTGCCTGGCCCAGGCGATGGCGGCGCTGCTGCGCGCCGGCGCGGCGGAGGCCCGGGACCAGCTGCGGAACTGAGCCGCCGCAATCTCCGGTAACCGGAATCACCTCCGCGCGCATCACGCGGCGATGCGTATACATTCCACCTTCGTCTGGCTGTGATTCCACCGCCGGCATATGGCCGGATGGGGATGGACAAAATGCCAGACGATCCCGCCGCCGCAGCGCCCTTCGGCCCGCCGCCGCAGCTTGTCCTGCGCCAGATGAGCGGCCCCGCGGGCCTGCGCGCCGAGGGCGACAATTGGGTGCTCGACCTCGGCCAGGTCGAGGCCGGCAGCCTGCTGCGGACCTTCGGCGTCGCCGTGATGAACGACGCCGCGCCGCCCGCCGATGCGCTGACCGTGCGGTTCGCGGTCGAGGGCGACCCCGACATGCGGTTCTTCGTGCCCGCCGCCTTCAGCGACATCGGCCCGCAGACCGGGCGGGGCGAGGTCGACGTGGTGCTCAGCGCGACGACGCCCGGCCTGCACGAGGCGCGGCTGGTCCTGCACCCGGAGCAGGTGGCGGCGGATGGCAGCGTGACGGCGCTGCCCGACCGGGTGGTGCTGATCCGGGAGGAGGTGGTCGGCACGCTCGCTGCCGCGACGATCGCGGCCGATGCCTTCACCACGGGCCGGCCGGACGACCTGGTGCTCACCGCGCCGGTGCGGCTGGAAGGGGTGGATTTCGCCCGCATCCAGAACCTCGGCAGCTGGACCGGCTCCGGCACGCTGGACTTCACCCCGCACCGGGCCGATGGCGATGCCTGGCTGCTGGCGACCTTCCAGACGGTGCATGCCGATTTCACCGGCACCGGGCAGGGCAAGACTGTGGACGTGGTCGGCGCCGGGGGTGGCAGCCTGGTGCTCGCGCACGGCGATACCGCGCTCTGGTCCTTTGCCGGCGACAATGCCGGTGGGACGGCCGCGATCACCACCCATGGCCAGGCGACGCTGCGGCTGACGGCGATCGGCGCCGATACGCTCGACGACCGGATCGCCGCCAACAGCCTGCTGCCCTACGCGATCTACCCCTTCTCCGTCCCGCGCGGCAACTCGACCTATGACGGGCATCTCTCGACCGCGCAGGTCGAGCTCGGCGGCCGCGGCAATACCGTGACGGCCGAGGCGATGGTCAACCTGACTGTCACCGGCGGGGCGGGGCACAACCACGTGGCCGGCGGCGGTGGGGTCAACCTCTTCGCCCTGACCGGTACGCATGACTGGCTCGAGAGCGGCAGCGGCCAGACCACCTTTGTCGAGCAGGCCGGCAGCCTCCGCGGCGACCGCATCACCGGCTTCCATGCCGGCGACCTGATCCGCTTCGAGGGCTTCGGCCCGGACGCAAGGCTGCGCGACCTGGGGGAGGGGCACTACCGGGTGGTGGACGGCGCCGGGCACCGCGAAGCCTTCACCGTCGAGGGGGTCGATCACCTGGTGGCGGGGGTGGACTACCTCTTCGCCTGAGGGACGAACGGCAAGGCCGGGGCGACGGTATCCGCCCTGGATCCCGCTCCGTTGCCGTAAGCGCGCCCGCCGCGTGGCGAGCGCCAACCCACCGGAAGGGAGGGTGAAGGCCGGGGAGGGAATACTTTTCCCTTCCCGACCTTTGGCCGGGGCAGGCGAGGTTCCCCCCTTCCGCGCCACCGCCTATATCCCCATTCATGCAGACGAATTTCGCGCCCGAGCAACTGGCCGACCCGGATACCCGGGAGAGCAACACGATCCTGCGGACCTGCGTGCATTGCGGCTTCTGCACCGCGACCTGCCCGACCTTCGTGCTGCTGGGCGACGAGCTCGATAGCCCGCGCGGCCGCATCTACCTGATCAAGGACATGCTCGAGAGCGGCAGGCCGGCGACGGCCGAGGTGGTCAAGCATGTGGACCGGTGCCTGTCCTGCCTGTCCTGCATGACCACCTGTCCTTCCGGCGTGAACTACATGCACCTGGTCGACCACGCCCGGAAATATATCGAGGAGACCTACGACCGCCCCTGGCACGAGCGGGCCCTGCGCCGGGTGCTGTCCGCCGTGCTGCCCCATCCCGCGCGGTTCCGCGCCGCCGTCGCCGGCGCCCGGCTCGGCCGGCCGCTGGCCGGGCTGGTGCCGGGCGGGCATGTGCTGGGGCAGCGGCTGCGGGCCATGCTGACGCTGGCGCCTGGCGCGCTGCCGCCGGCCAGCCCGATGCAGGCACCGCAGGTGCACAAGGCGCAGGGGCAGCGCCGCGGCCGCGTCGCGCTGCTGACCGGCTGCGCGCAGCAGGTCCTGGCGCCCTCGATCAACGAGTCGACGATCCGCCTGCTGACCCGCATGGGCGTCGAGGTGGTGATCACCCGCGAACAGGGCTGCTGCGGCGCGCTGAACCACCACATGGGCGACCACGACCCGGCGATGCGCCTGGCCCGCGCCAACATCGCGGCCTGGAGCCGCGAGCTGGACGGGGAGGGGCTGGACGGCATCGTCATCAACACCTCGGGCTGCGGCACGACGGTGAAGGACTACGGCTTCATGTTCCGGGAGGAGCCGGATGCCGCGGCGGCGGAGAAGGTCGCGGCGCTGGCGATGGACGTCTCGGAAGCCCTGCAGAAATTCGCCTATGCGCCGACCCGCGGGAAGCCCGGCCTGACGATCGCCTACCACTCCGCCTGCAGCCTGCAGCACGGCCAGAAGATCACCGCCCTGCCCAAGCAATTGCTGGCCAAGGCCGGCTTCGCGGTGCGTGACCCGGCCGAGCCGCATCTCTGCTGCGGCAGCGCCGGCACCTACAACCTGCTGCAGCCGGAGATCGCCGGGAAGCTCAAGGCGCGCAAGCTGCACAACCTCAACCGCACCGGCGCCGACCTGATCGCCGCCGGCAATATCGGCTGCCTGACGCAGCTCGGCGGCGACGCGCTGCCGGTGGTCCATACGGTCGAGCTTCTGGACTGGATGGCCGGCGGGCCGGAGCCGGCGGCGGTCGGCGCGGCGCGGCGCGCGAAGGCGGCATGATCCCCGAGCGCTACACCCCGGTGCTGGTGCCGCTGGTCATGACCTTCTTCATGGCATTCTGCGTCTCCTTCCTCATCACCGCGAACAGCGTCGGCTTCCCGCCGGGCTTCGTCCCGCTTTGGCTGAAGAACTGGATGCTGGCCTGGTCCTTCGCCTTCCCCTCGGCGGTCTTCGCCCTGCCGCTGGCCCGCCGCATCGTCGGGCGCCTGACGGCCTGAACCGGGCGCGATGGGGCGGAGCGCGGCAGGGCGGGACCGCCATGCTGCCAGACTCTGGCCTGCAGGCGATGCGCGAAGTCGGTGGCGCGTTCACCTCCGAAGGCAAACCGCCCTAGCCTGCGCCGGACGATGGAGGCGCGCATGGACCAGGACCCGGTGGCCGAGAGCCTCGAGTGTTTCGCCGCCCGCTGCGCCGACCCGGCGGCGGCGGTCTATGGCCGCCTCTTTGCCCTGCATCCCGAGGCCGAGGCGCTGTTCCTGATGGATCCGGGCGGTCATGTCCGCGGCCAGATGCTGGCCGTCGCGGTGGAGGCGCTGCTCGATGGCGGCGGGCGGCTGGCCGGGCTGGTCGGCATCGAGCGAATGAACCACCTGAACATCGGCGTCCCGCTCGCGCTCTTCGACGGCTTCTTCAACCTGCTCCGGGCGGTGGTGCGCGACGCGCTGGGCGCCGACTGGACTCCGGCCATGGCGATCGCCTGGCAGGCGCGGCTGGGCGCGCTGGCCGGGGAGAAGAATTCGGATGCCAATCATTTGGCTGCGGGAACATGATTTCGGGGAGCCAGCCCTGGCCCAAAAGTTGATTTATGGATCGGCTAATCTCTTATTCTGGATCGGCTCGCCATGCGCCAGCGCTGGAACACCCCGCTCTATGCCGTCGCGCTGGGCGCCGGCTTCGGTATCCTCGGCATGCTGGCCGCTGGCCGGGTGAGCCTGCCGGGCCGCATCTTCCCGGCCAGGCCGGTCGCGCCGCCGGTGCAGCCCGCCGATCATGCCTCGGATGCGCTTGGCGCCTCGCTTGCCCGCAGCACGGCCGAGTCCGGACAGCGCGCGCTGCGCAGCGCCCTCGACCCGGCCGGGCGCGCCGTCTGCGAGGCCGCGATCGCCGATGCCGATGCCGCCGCCTGCCGGGCGGCCGAGGATGCCCGCGGCAAGCAGCACAATACGCAAAGCCTGGCCATGGTGCTCTCGGCCGAGGATCTCTACCTCGCCGCCGCCCGGCTCCGCCTGCGGGAGGCGCGGCCGGTCTGTTAGTCCAGCCCGCGGCGCCTCGACGGCTGCGATCGGGTGCTGTCGGTGGGCGAGGCCGAGCCGACCAGCACGCGGAGCTTGCGGGCCAGCCGCGGCAACTGAGCCGGCACCAACCGCGGCGGGGGCGCTACCCCGCCACCGTATCCGCCATCTTCGCGCCGCGGGCGCCCATCGGCCGCTCCGGGCCCGTGGTGGTGTCGCGCGCCGTCTGGTGCTCCATTTCCGCATCCAGCTCCGCGCCGACCAGCACCACGGTGGAGGAAAGCCAGATCCAGGTCATGAAGCCGATGACGGCGCCGAGCGAGCCGTAGGTCTCGTTGTAGTTGCCGAAATTCGTCACGTACCAGGAGAAGCCGAGCGAGAAGGCGATCCAGGCGAAGGAGGCGAAGGCGCTGCCCCAGCTCACCCAGCGCCACTGCGCCCGTTCCCGGCTCGGCCCGTATCGATAGAGGCAGGCAAGGAAGACGCCGATCACCAGCAGCATCACCGGCCAGCGCGCCAGGCGCAGCAGGGTGTCCAGCGTGCCGCCGAGGCCGATGAAGTTCAGTGCCACCGGGACCGCCACCACCGCGACCATGGCCAGCACGATGAACAGGATGGCGGCCAGGGTGAAGGCCATGGTGACCGCGAGCCGGTAGAAGAAGCCGCGCCGCTCCTGCTCGTCGTAGACGATGTTCAGCGAATCGACCATCGCCTTCATTGCCTGGTTCGAGGACCAGAGCGAGGTGGCAAGGCCGATCAGCGCGCCGAAGCCGAGCGTGCCGTTGCCCTTGGCGGTGATGCGCTTCACCTGGTCTGAGATGATGTCCATCCCTCCGCTGGGTATGACGCCCGACAGCGTCGCCAGGTGGTCGTTGATCGTCGTCGGGTCGGCGAAGAGCCCGTAGATCGAGATCAGCGCGGCGAGCGCCGGGAAGAGCGCGAGCAGGGCGTAGAAGGTGATGCCGGCCGCTTCCGACATCACCCGGTCGCTGGAGACCTCGGAGGCCGTGCGCTTGACGATGTCCCACCAGCCGCGGGCCGGGATTTCGGTCGGGCTGGCGGCGCCATGGCCGCGCCCATGCGGTGCCGGCGCCGCTCTGGCCCTGGCCGGCGGACGTGCATCGGCGGCGGTCCCGGGACGGGTCCTGGCACGGGCCGGGGTGGCGCCGCCGCGCCCGGTCAGCAGCAGGGCCAGCCCGCCGGCCGCGGCGAGGGTGGCGAGGACGGGATAAGGGCTGCGTTCAGTCGGCATCGGTGTCTCCGGAACGCGAGGGGCAACGGCCCGCCAACGCGGCAGCCGCGCCAGGGTGCCGCGCACCGCTGCGATTTGCCGCCGCGCCGTTTTCGCGCCATGTCGCGGGCAGACCCGTCCGGGAAACCTCGCATGACGCTGCCGCGCCGCCTGCTGCTCTCCGCCGTCCTCGCGGCACCCGTCATTCGCACCGCCCGGGCGCAGGCCTGGCCGGACCGGCCGATCTCCGTGGTGGTGCCCTTTCTCGCCGGCGGATCGACCGACATCGCCGCGCGCATCATGGCCGAGCGGATGGCGCCGAAGCTCGGCGCCCAGGCCCGGCTGATCGTCGAGAACCGGGCGGGTGCCGGCGGCTCGGTCGGGGCGGAATGGGTGCGGCACCGGCCGGCGGACGGCTACACGCTGCTGCTGGCCTCGGCCTCGGCGCTCGGCACCAACCCGGCCGCCTTTCCGCAGACGACGCCCTACGACCCGGTCGAGGATTTCACCCAGATCGCCGTGGTGGGCGGCGGGCCAATCGTCCTCGTCGTCCCCGCGGCCTCGCCCTTCCGGACGGCGCAGGACCTGCTGGCGGCGGTGAAGGCGAAGCCCGGCGGCTATACCTGGGCGACCAGCGGGGCCGGGGGCATCGGCCACCTGACCGGCGAATACCTGAAGATGCGCGCGGGCGGCCTGAAGGCCGAGCACGTCCCCTATCGCGGCGGCTCGGCGGTGATGGAGGCCCTGGCCAAGGGCGAGGTGGACTATTCGCTGGAGGTGCTGGCCTCGGTCGCCACCCATGTGCGCGACGGGCTCTCGCGCGGCCTCGCGGTGTCCTCGCTGACGCGGCACCCGCTGTTTCCGGAGATCCCGACGCTCGACGAGGTCGGGCTGAAGGGCTTCGAGATCACCACCTGGAACATCCTGGCGGCGCCGCGCGGCCTGCCGCCGGAGATCGCCGATACCCTGTCCCGCGCGGTGGGCGCCGCGCTGACCGAGGGCGATACCTCGCAGCGCCTGGCCCAGGCCGGGGTGGACCCGGCCCGGCCCGGCACGCCGGCCGGGACCCGCGCCTTCCTCGCCGCCGAGGTCGCCAAGTTCCGCGCCATCGTGCGGGAGGCGGGGCTGACGCTCGGGCGCGGCTGAGGCTGCGGCGCCCGGCGCCGATCGCCGGAAGGCGCGGCCCGACGACGTGAACCGCAGCGTCGCGGATCGCCGGAGAGGGCGCAGCCCGGCGGCGTGCTTCCACATGCCCGGCTTCGGCAGTCCCGCACGACCCTTGCCAGCGGCGACGGGGCGCCCGACCTTCCAGCGATGCGCCGGCTCCTCGCCCTGATGCTCCTGCTGCCCCACGTCGCCCTGGCACAAGCGCCTGCCGCCCCCCCGGCGCATGCTCCGGGGCCGCAAAGCGCGGCCGCGCGGGCTGCGGAGGCGCGCAGGGCCGAGCTCGACCGCGCCTTCGAGGCGTTGCGCACCGCGCCCGACGAGGGCGGCGCTGCGCTGGTCGAGGCACGCATCCGCACGCTCTGGGCCCAGGCCGCGACGCCCTCGACCAACCTCCTGCTCCGCCGCGGCGTCCGCAACGTGGAGACGCAGCTGCCGGCCGAGGCGCTGGAGGATTTCGACGCCGCCATCACCCTGCAGCCCGACTTCCCGGATGCCTGGTACCTGCGCGCCCAGGCCTATGCCCGGGCCGGCGACACCGCCGCCGCGGCGCGCGACCTGCAGGAGGTGCTGCGGCTCGAGCCCCGCCACTGGGCGGCGCTGATGAGCCTGGCCTCGCTGCAGGAGGAGGCCGGCAATGCGATGGGCGCGCTGCGCAGCCTGGAAGCCGCGCTGGCGATCAACCCGCGCATGCCCGGCGGGGCGGAGCGGCTGAAGGAGCAGCGCCGGAAGGCCGAGGGCGACACGACCTGACCGCGGCCGGTCTCCCGGCGCGGCGCGGGGACCGGATTACCGGCATTCATCCGCTGCATGGCAGCAATCCGGAAACATGATTGGCGAGTAATGTTCCAGCGGCCCAAATGGGGCGGGACGAAGGCGGGCCCATGCGGTTCCACCGGTGAAGGACAACGGACGTGAACGAGATCCTCAACGTGCTTCCCTGGGTGTTCGGCCTGGTGGCCGCCGCCGCGGCGGTGCAGGCCTCGAAATAGTATCGCCGGGACGGCCCGGGCCGGCGGGTCGCTCCGGACCGGCCGTGCCGGGGCAATCCCCGGATGGCCGGCGCCCCGGCCCGGGGCCAGAGTGGCGCCATGACGCACATGGCCCCCATCCCCGATAACGATGCCGCCCGCTGGGATGCCCTGCTGGCGCGCGATCCGTCCCCCGCCTGCGGGGATTTCCTCTATGCGGTGACGACCCAGGGCGTCTATTGCCGCCCCGGCTGTCCCTCCCGCCCGCCCTTGCGGCGCAACGTCCGCTTCTATGCCGATGTCGCCGCGGCCGAGGCGGCCGGCTTCCGCGCCTGCAAGCGCTGCGACCCGCGCGGCGAGCGCGCCACGATCCATGCCGCCGCCATCCGCGCCGCCTGCGACTTGGTCGAGGCCAGCGAGACCATCCCCAGCCTGGCGACGCTGGCCGACCGCGCCGGCTATGCGCGGCACCATTTCCTGCGGCTGTTCAAGGAGATCACCGGCGTGACCCCGCGCAGCTATGCCGAATCCGTCCGTGCCCGCCGGCTGCAGGCAGCGCTTGCCGCCGGCGACCGGGTGGCCGAGGCCGTGGCCGGCGCCGGCTATGGCTCCGAAAGCCGGGTCTACGAGGCGCCGGGCCGGGTGCTCGGCATGACCCCCGGCGCGGCGCGGCGGGGCGGCGAGGGCGAGACCATCCGCACCGCGACGGCGATGAGCGCGCTCGGCCCACTGATGGTCGGCGCGACGGACAGCGGCGTCTGCTTCATCGGCTTCGCCGAGGACCACGCGGCGCTCGAGGGCGACCTCCGCCGCCGCTTTCCCAAGGCGCGGGTCGAGCCGGCGGCCGCGGCCCTGGCGGCGACGGTGCGCGAGGTGGTGGCCTTCCTCGAGGAGCCCAAGGCCGCGCTCGCCCTGCCGCTCGACCTGCGCGGCACCGCCTTCCAGCGCCGGGTATGGGAGGCGCTGGTGGCGATTCCCTTGGGCGAGACCCGGACCTATGGCCAGATGGCCGAGGCGATCGGCGCGCCGAAGGCGGTCCGCGCGGTGGCCCGGGCCTGCGCGCAGAACCATGTCTCGCTGGCCGTGCCCTGCCACCGGGTCGTCGGCAAGGATGGCGACCTGACGGGGTATCGCTGGGGCGTGCCGCGCAAGCGGGCGCTGCTGGCAAAGGAGCGGGCGGGGAAGGCGTAACCGGAAAGGCCTGGCGGAGAGGGTATTCTCCCCCGGCCGCTTGATGCCGAGCGCACGAGGTTAGCCCTTCGTGCGCCCCAGGCGCCGGGCGCCGTGCCTCCGCACCGCTTGGCTTCGCCGTACCGGCGGCGGGCGCCATTCGGCGCCTCGGCCCTGCGGGCGGCAGGCCGGAACGTCGCGCGGCAGCCATCCATCTATCGTCTGCGTCCGGCACCCGCCGCGCGGCGGGTGCCGACTCGGGGAAAGGAAGCCCGGCGTTCGGGGAGGGGAAGATCGTCCCTCAGCGGCTGCCGGCCGGCCCGCCGCCCTCCGGCGCCGCGGTCGGGATCGCCTGGCTGCCCTCCGCCCGCTCACGCGCCAGCCGGGCGGTGATGTCGGCCAGGTCGCGCCGCTGCGATTCCAGCCTCGCCTGGGTGGTTGCGATCTCGCCGTTCAGCGCCTCGCGCCGACGCTCCAGACCGGTCACCTCGCCGCGCAGGGCTTCGAGGTCGCGGCGGAGCGCGGCCTGTTCCTGCCGCGCCTCGCCTTCCATGGTCCGGGCGCGGGTGTCGAGCTCGGCCAGCGCGTTGCGCCGCTGCACCAGCGCCTGGTCGGCGGCGGCGGCCTCGGCGCGGGCGGTCTGCAACCGCCGCTCCTCGGCGGCGGTGCCGTCGCGCAGCTCGGCGAGCCGCTTCTCGGCAGCGCCGATCTCGCCGCGCAGCGCGGCGCTGCGCTGTTCCAGCTCGCGCAGCGTCGCCTGGGCCTGGTCGCGCGCGGTGCCGAGCCGGGTCAGCTCGGCCTCGGCCTGGCCGACCGCGGTGCGGCGTTCCGCGAGCGTCGCCTCGGCCGCCGTCACGCTCTGCCGCAGGCCGGCCAGCCGCTGCTCCGCCTCGGTGCCGCCGCGGCCCAGCTCGGCCGCGCGGGTCTCGAGCCCCTTGACCCGCTGGTCGGCGGCATCGGCCGCCTGGGTGGTGCGGGTCAGCCGGCCGTTCGTCTCCGTCAGGCTGCGCTCCGCCGCCGCGGTCTGCTCGCGCAGCGTGGCCAGCCGGCGTTCCGCCTCGGTGCCGGCGTTCCGGCGTTCGGCGACGGTGCGCTCGGCCTCGGTGATGGTGCTGCGCAGTGCCTGCAGCCGCGCCTCCTCCTGCACCACGCGCTCCCGCTGCCCGGCCAGGGTGCGGTCCTCGCCGGCGGCCTGCTCGCGCAGGCCGGTCAGGCGCTGTTCGGCCGCCATGGCCTCGCCGCGGAGCGTCGCCAGCCGGCGGTCCTCGGCGGCGATGCGTTCGGTCAGCGCGGCCAGGCGGCCATCCTGGCCGGCGACCTGGTCGCGCAGCTCGGTCAGCCGGCGTTCGGTCTGGCCGGTCTGGTCGCGCAACCCGCCGAGCCGGCGGTCCTCCGCCCCCGCCTGGTCCTGCAGCAGGCCGAGCCGGCGCTCGGTCTCGACCAGGCTGCCGGCGCGCTCGGTACGGCTCTGCTCGAGCTGCCCCGCCTCGGTCTGCAGGCCGCCCAGCCGCTGCTCCTCTGCGGTGAGCTGGTCCCGCTGCCGCTTCACCTCGGCCTCGGCGGTCCAGCGGCCGCGCTGCGCGGCGGCGAGGGAGGCGCGGGCCTGGGCCAGCTTCGCCTCGATGGCCGAGAGGTCGCCGGCGGCCTGGCGTTCCTGTTCCACCGTCCGCTCGAGTTCGCTGACCCGCAGGCGAAGCGCGCCGCCTTCCGCCTGCGAGGTGGCGAGGTCACGTTGCAGGCTGTCGACCCGGGCCGTGCGCTCGACCGTCAGGCCGCAACCGGCCAGCGGCACCAGGAAGGTCGAGCACAGCACGAGCATGGCCGGTCCCGGCCGGCGTGACGACCCAAGCATACGATATCTCCCCCAAGCCCCCGAAAGGCCGGGGCATGGCGCCCGCTTGGGGTGCCGGGGTCAATCGCCGCCGCGCCGTGGCGGAGCCTCGGACCGGTCACGATCCTGTTTCCCCGCTCCGGTTGCGCCCCGCGCCCAGGCGGCGAACCGCCATGCCGCCACCGCTTTAGGCCGGCATGGCGGTTCGCACCCCCGCGATGCGCCCGGGAGGAGAAATCCGATGGCGCGCGGCCGGCGGCGTGGGGCGGAGGCCCTGATCGGGCGGATCGAGGCGGCGGAGGCGCTCGACCCGCCGGGCTATGCCATCAGCAATGCCCTGGCCCGGCCGGCCCAGATCATCGGCCGGCCGGCGCGGCGGCTGGGCAATGCGCTGCACGGCACCGGCTACGGCCACCCGGTCCACCCGATGCTGGTGACCCTGCCGATCGGCAGCTGGACCCTGGCGCTCGGGCTCGACCTGCTGGCGGCGCTCGGCCTGGTGCGAGACCGCCGGGCGGCCGAGGCGGCGGATACCGCGCTGCGGGCCGGCGCGCTGGGCGCGGTCGCCGCCGCGGCGACGGGGATGGCCGACTGGCAATACACCGATGGCCGCGACCGCCGGCTGGGCCTGGTGCATGCGCTGGCGAACGGCACCGCGCTCGGGCTGAACCTGCTGTCCTTGGCGCTGCGCGGGCGCGGCCGGCGCGGGCAGGGGCGGCTCGCCTCGGCGGCTGCCTTCGGCTGCATGGCCGCCGGCGGCTATCTCGGCGGGCATCTCGTCTATCGCCGGCGCGTCGGGGTGGACCATGCCGACCGCAGCCCGGAGCCGCGCGAGTGGCAGGCGGTGCTGCCGCTGTCCGACCTGGCGGAGGACCGGCCGCGCCGGGTCGAGGTCGCCGATGCCGACACGCGGCAGGCGATCGGCATCGCCCTGGTGCTGCATGGCGGGCGGGTGCATGCGATGGGGGCGCGCTGCTCCCATGCCGGCGGTCCGCTCGACCAGGGCTGGGTGCTGGAGGGGCGGCTTGTCTGCCCCTGGCACGGCTCGCGCTACTGCCTCGAAACCGGCCGGCCGACCGATGGCCCCTCCACCACGCCGCAGCCGCGCTACGCCGTGCGGATCCGCGACGGCATGGTCGAGCTGCGCCGGGAGCAGGAGCCGGGGGACGCGGTGGTGACGGCGGCCCGGGCCGCCCGCGCCGCGGGTCCGCAGGGCGGCCCGCGCGGCCGGAAGGCCGACGAGGTGCTGGTCGAGCACCACACCCTGCTGCGGCGGATGTTCGCGCGCATCCTCGCCATCCCGCGCGAAAACCCGGAACGTCGCGACCTGATGCGGGCCCTGGCCGAGGAGCTGGAGATCCACGAAACCATCGAGGACCGGCTCTTCTACCCGGCGGTCCAGCCGGTCAGCGAGGATGTCGCGGTCGCCCATGCCGAGCACCGGCAGCTGGCCGACCTGCTGGCCATGACCCTGAAGCTGAACACCGCGAGTCCGGAATTCGAGGACCACCTGCGCGCCCTGCAGGCGGCGGTGGACCACCATGCCGGGTCGGAGGAGCGCTCGATGTTCGTCGAGGCGCAGCGGCTCGGCGAGCCGCGGCTGCGCGAGATCGGCCACGCGCTCGAGGCGCTGCTGGAGGAGGCGCGTGCCTCCCGCGCCCGGCACGCCTTCCGGGCGCTGAAGATCCGGCTGCTGGAAGGCGCCTGATCCGCGCGGCGGCCCCGGGGGTCACCCCGGGGCGCTGGCATCAGCGCGGCGCGGGCCCACCTGGCGGGGGGGCGCCGCCGCCGGCGCGCTGCACCTCGGTATTGCTGATCCCGCCCATGATCCGGCCGGTGCCCGGCTTGATCGGCGCCTCCACGCCCGTGCCGGCGGGCATGGTGCGCTGGACCTCGGCATTGCTGATGCCGCCCATGATCCGCCCGGTGCCCGGCACGATCGGCGCCTGGGCGCCGCTGCCCTGCTGCACCCGCTGGATGTCGGCATTGCTCGACCCGCCCATGATCCGAGCGGTGCCGGGGACGACTGGCGCGGCGGCGCTGGCGCCCGGCTGCGGCGTGTAGGCTGGCGTCTGACTCTGGCAGGCGGCAAGGAGGCCGAGGCTGGCGGCCATCGCGGCCGCTCCGGCAAGTCGGGTGATGGTCATGTCGCTGTTCCCTGGCTGGCGGCAAGCCTGGCGGACCCCCCTGGGTCCACCAGCCCTGTCGCCAGCGGCAACGCACGACCCGGCTTATCTTTCCGCCACGTAATGCCGGAAGCGACTTATTTCAGCGTCGCCACGCGCAGGGCATTGGTGGTCCCCGGCGTGCCGAAGGGAACGCCGGCGGTCACCACGACTTCCTGCCCCGGATTGGCGAAGCCCTCCTGCTGCGCCGCCCGCAGCGCCTTCGAGACCATGTCGCCCATGCTGTGCGGCTCCTGCGTCAGCAGCGGATGGACGCCCCAGACCACGGCCAGGCGCCGCGCGCTTTCCATGCTGGCGGTCAGGCCGAGGATCGGGCAGTCCGGCCTTTCGCGCGCGACGCGGAGCGTGGTGCTGCCGGTCGAGGTGAAGGTGGCGATCGCCTGGGCCTGGATGGTGTGCGCCACCTGCCGCGCCGCGGCGGCGATGGCGCCGGCGCTGTTCGGCTCGGGCTCCGGCCGCGCCGTGTCGGTCTGCCGGCGCCAGTCGGGGTCCTGCTCCACCCGCGCCACGATGCGGTCCATCATGTTGACGGCTTCGTAGGGGTACTGGCCGGCGGCGGTCTCGGCCGAGAGCATCACCGCGTCGGCGCCGTCGAACACCGCCGTCGCCACGTCCGAGGCCTCGGCCCGGGTCGGGGAGGGGGAGGCGATCATGCTCTCCAGCATCTGCGTCGCCACCACCACGGGCTTGCCCGCGGCGCGCGCCGCGCGGACGATCCGCTTCTGGATCAGCGGCACTTCCTCGGGCGGGCATTCGACGCCGAGGTCGCCGCGGGCGACCATGACGCAATCGGTCAGCGCCACGATGGCGTCGAGGTTCTCGACCGCCTGCGGCTTCTCCATCTTCACCATGATCAGGGCGCGGCCGGCAGCGACGGCCTTTGCCTCGGCCACGTCCTCCGGCCGCTGGACGAAGCTCAGGCCGATGTAGTCGATGCCGAGGGGCAGGACGAAGTCGAGGTCCTCGCGGTCCTTCTCGGTCAGCGCCGGGATCGGCAGGGCAACGTCGGGGACGTTGACGCCCTTGCGGTCCGACAGCGCGCCGCCGACCACGACCTCGGTCTCGAGGTGGTCGCCGCGGACGCGGGTGACGCGCAGCCGCAGCTTGCCGTCGTCGAGCAGCAGCGAGGTGCCGATCTGCGCCGCCTGGATGATCTCGACATGCGGCAGCTGGACCCGGCTGACATTGCCGGGGGTCGGGTTGAGGTCGAGGCGGAAGGGCTGGCCGGTCTGCAGCTGCACCCGGCCGCCCTGGAAGCGGCCGACCCGCAGCTTCGGGCCCTGGACGTCGGCGAGGATGCCGATCGGGCGGCCGGTCTTCTCCTCGAGCGCGCGGATGGTGGCGATGCGCTCGGCATGGTCGGCATGCGACCCGTGGCTGAAGTTCAGCCGGAAGACGTCGGCGCCAGTGCGGAACAGCCGCTCGATCACCTCCGGGCTGGAGGAGGCGGGGCCGAGGGTGGCGACGATCTTGGTGCGGCGGCGGCGCCGCAGCGGGATGCGGGGGGCCATGCGGAGCTTGCCTTCCGGCGCGGGGAAGAGGTCGGGCCGGAGCTGCCAGGCCGGCATCTCGAGCAGCCGGGCGAGCTCGGTCACCCGGTCGGCCGGGACGCGCTGCCATTGCGACACGGCGGCGGGGGTGATGCCGAGGGCGGTGGCGATCTTCGCCCCGGTGCCGCGGCGGTTCAGCAGGTCGTCGAGGATGGCGTCTCTCATGCCTCACAGCTTATGGGGATTAAGCTGTGGCGGATAGACTTAAGAAAATCCTTAAGTATTAAGGTTAAGCCGAAACTGCCGTGCAGGTCGCGGCGATCACGGCCTTTCCGGCCTGCTGCCGCCTCAATGCCGCGACGGGGTTAAGGTTTCACCGAATTGTGTGTCGGTCGGCGCCGGCCGCGCGGGCCGGCCTCAGCCGATCAGCAGGGCTCGCACGTCATTCACGTTGGTCAGCGTCGGCCCGGTCACCACCAGGTCGCCCAGGGCCCGGAATAGCCCGGTGCTGTCGTGCCCCGTCAGCGCGGCGCGCGGATCGACCCCCCTGGCCCGTGCACGGGCCAGGGTATCCGGCGCCGCGATGGCGCCGGCGGCATCCGACTTGCCGTCGATGCCGTCCGTGTCGCAGCAGAGCGCCCAGACCTGCGGCGTGCCGGCCAGCGCCAGGGCCATGCCGAGCAGCGTCTCGGTGCCCCTGCCGCCCTCGCCGGCCGGGCCGTCGATGGTGACGGTGGTCTCGCCGCCCGAAAGCAGCACCGCCGGCCGCGCCACCGGCAGGCCGTGCGTCGCCGCCGAGAGGGCGATGCCGCCGAGCGCCCGGCCGAGCTCGCGTGCCTCGCCCTCGAGCGCGTCGCCGAGGATCAGCGGCTTCAGGCCGAGTGCCGTCGCCTCCGCCGCCATGGCGCGCAGCGAAGCCATCGGCGTGGCGATCATCCGCAGCTCGGTCCCGGCCAGGCGCGGGTCGCCGGGCTTCGGCGTTTCCTCGGCGGCTTCCGCCAGGTGCCGGGTCGCGGCGTCCGGCAGCCGCATCCGGTAATGCGCGACCAGGCCGCGGGCCTCGGCGAAGGTGGTGGGGTCGGCCAGGGTGGGGCCGGAGGCGATCACCGCCGGGTCGTCGCCGGGCACGTCGGAGATCGCCAGGGTCACCACCCGCGCGGGGTGGGCCGCCACCGCCAGCCGCCCGCCGGAGAAGCCCGAGAGGTGCTTGCGGATGCAATTCATGTGGTCGATCGGCGCGCCGCAGCTCAGCAGCTCGCGGTTGACCGCGATCAGGTCGCCGAGTGTCAGCCCGGGGGCGGGCAGGGTGGAGAGCGACGACCCACCGCCGGAGACGAGGAAGAGCACGAGGTCGTCCGCCGTCAGCCCGCGCACCGCCGCCAGGATCTCGGCCGCCGCTGCGGCGCCATGCGCGTCCGGCACCGGGTGGCTGGCGAAACGGACGGGGATGCGGCGGTTCGCCGGCGGGTCGGGCAGGTCGGCGCCATGGGTCGTGACGACGAGGCCCGACAGCGGCACCGCCGGCCAGGCCTGCTCCACCGCGAGCGCCATCTTCGCCGCCGCCTTGCCGACGCCGACCACCACGACGCGGCCGGAGGTCGGCGGCTCGGGCAGATGTGGCGCAAGGACCGTCAAGGGGTCGGCGGCGCGCACCCCGGCCTCGAACAGCCGCAGCAGGGCGGCGCGGGCCGTCGCATCGTCCCAGTGCCCGGTTCCGGTTCCGCTCGTCATGCCGTCCTCCCGCTCCCGGGCGTTTGTCCCTTCCCCTGGGATGCCGCGCCAGGGGTGGGTTGTAAAGTTTCTCGTGGTATGGAAGAAGCTGTGCATGGGCGGCAGTGAACCAGGAACCATGCGGTCAGCCGAGCGGCAGGGCCCCGAGCACCCGCAGGATCTCCTGGCTGGCGCGGCGCCGGTGCGCCGCCACCGCCAGCCGGGCCGCATCGGGCCGAGCGTCGCGCAGCGCGGACAGGATCGCCGCATGCTCGGCGATCGAGGTGGTCGGGTCGGGGCGCAGGGCTGCCGTGGCGCTGCGGGCGCGTTGCGCCTGGTCCGCCGCAGTCTGTGCCAGCCGCGCCAGCTTGGCATTGCCGCCGCCCTCCAGGAGCGTGCGGTGGAAGCGTTCGTCGGCTGCCGCCCAGCCCGTCCGGTCGCCGGCGGCCAGGGCCTGGCGCATCGCCTCGGTCGCCTCGGCCATGGTGGTCAAGGCCGACGCGCCGGCCGCGCCACGCCCGGCCAGCAGCGCCGCCGCGGCGCCTTCCAGCGCGACCAGCACGTCATAGGTTTCCCGCAGGTCGGTCGGGTCGATCGGCAGCACGCGGACGCCGCGGCGCGGCAGGACCTGCAGGAAGCCCTCGTGCTGCAGTCGAAGCACCGCCTCGTGCACCGGAGTGCGGCTCATGCCGAGCTGGTCGGCGATGGCCTGCTCCACGGCCTCATGCCCCGGGGGCAGCAGCCCCTCCAGGATGCTGGCCTTCAGCGCCGCATAGGCGGCCTGGGCCAGGCTCTCGCGCGGCCGGTCGGCTCGTGCCGCGGGGCGGACCCGCAGGCCTGTCTCGTCTTCCATGCCAGATAGCATGCCACCGCCACCCCGAGTCCCAGGAGTCCCCATGCGCACCCATCGGATTGCCGCCATCCCCGCCGACGGCATCGGCAAGGAAGTCATCCCCGCCGGCCTCCGCGTCCTGCACGCGCTCGCCGAGCGCAGCGGCGATTTCCGCCTCGACGTCACCGACTTCCCCTGGGGCACCGACTACTACCGGGAGACCGGCAGGATGATGGCCGAGGACGGGCTCGAGACCCTGAAGGGCTTCGACGCCATCTTCTTCGGCGCGGTTGGCGACCAGCAGGTGCCGGACGACATCACGCTCTGGGGCCTGCGCCTGCGGATCTGCCAGGGCTTCGACCAATACGCCAATATCCGCCCGACCCGCGTGCTGCCCGGCCTGACCAGCCCGCTTCGGACCGTGCAGCCCGGCGACATCGACTGGGTGATCGTGCGGGAGAACTCCGAGGGTGAGTATGCCGGCCATGGCGGCCGCGCCCATCGCGGCCACCCCGAGGAGGTCGCGACCGAGACGGCGATCTTCACCCGCGCCGGCGTCACCCGGATCATGAAGACCGCCTTCGAGATCGCCGCGAAGCGGCCACGGAAGAAGCTGACCGTCGTCACCAAGTCCAATGCGCAGAAGCACGGCATGGTCTTCTGGGACGAGGTCGCCGCCGAAGTCGCCCGCGACTACCCCGGCGTGACCTGGGAGAAGGAACTGGTCGACGCCATGGCTGCCCGAATGGTGCAGAAGCCGGCCAGCATCGACACTGTGGTCGCGACCAACCTGCATGCCGACATCCTGTCCGACTTGGCGGGCGCGCTGGCCGGGTCGCTCGGCGTGGCGCCGACCGCCAACCTCGACCCCTCCCGCCGCTTCCCGTCGATGTTCGAGCCGATCCATGGCTCGGCCTTCGACATCGCGGGCAAGGGCGTGGCCAATCCGGTCGCCACCTTCTGGACCGCGGCGATGATGCTGGAGCATATCGGCGAGGCACCGGCGGCGGCGCGGCTGATGGCGGCGGTGGAACGCGTCTGCGCCGACGGCGTCATGACCGCGGACGTCGGCGGCACCGCGGATACCGAGCAGGTGACGGGGGCTGTCATCGCCGCCATCCGCGGCGCCAACGACTGAGGACGAAGGCCGGGGCGGGAAAAGTGTTCCCTTCCCGAACATGCATGTTGCCCCTGGCCTTCCCGTCTCCGAGTCGGGGCCCGACTCAGAAAAATAGATGAGGGGTTTGGGGAGAATGCCTTTTCCCCAACCTTGCTTGCTTTGATCCGGAAGGAAACGCCCCATGCTCTCCCGCCGCACGCTGCTCGCCACGCCGCTCGCGCTCCCCGCCATCGCGCGCGCTGCCTGGGTGCCGGACCGGCCGGTGACCATCACCGTGCCCTTCAGCGCCGGCGGGCCGACCGACGTCATCGCCCGGCTGGTCGCAGAGGGGATGGGCCACGACCTCGGCCAAGCGGTGGTGGTGGAGAACGTGACCGGCGCCGGCGGCACCATCGCCGCCGCCCGCGTCGCCAATGCCCGGCCCGACGGCACCACGCTGATGTTCCACCATATCGGCCATGCCAGCGCGGCGACGCTGTACCGCAAGCTGCCCTACGACGTGCAGGGCAGCTTCGCGCCGCTCGGCCTAGCCTCCGACGCCGCGATGACGGTGGTGGCGCGTCCGGACTTCCCGGCCGCCGACCTCGCCGGCGTCATGGCGGCGATCAAGCGGGAGGGTGACAAGCTGACGCTGGCGCATTCCGGCCTCGGCGCCGCCAACCAGCTCTGCGGGATGCTGCTGCAGCATGCGGCGGGCACCGCGCTGACCTCCGTCGTGTTCCGCGGCAGCGCGCCGGCGATCACCGAGCTGATGGCGGGTCGGATCGACCTGTTCTGCGACCAGGCCACCAATACGGCGACCTTCCTGCGGGAGAACCGCATCAAGGGCTACGCGGCGACCCTGCCGCAGCGCGTCCCCGGCCTCGACCTGCCGACCACGGCCGAGGCGGGCGAGCCGAGCCTGGCGATGAGCACCTGGCACGGCCTCTATGCCCCGAAGGCGACCCCGGCCGAGATCCGCGCGCGGCTGTCCGAGGCGTTGCGGGCATCCCTGCGGGAGGAACGGCTGCTGGCCCGGCTGGCCGACCTGGTGACCGAGCCGGCCAGCCAGGATCGCGCCACCGAGGCCTTCCACACCCGCTTCCTGGCCGAGGAGGTGGCGCGCTGGCGGCCGATCATCCAGGCGGCGGGGCAATACGCGGACTGACGTGGCCCGATGGCCGGGGCGCCGTAGGCGCGAAGGGCTGAAGCGGTCCGCTCTATCGAGCTTCCTCAGCCAGCCGAGCCAATCACCTCGTCCCAGGCCTGCACGGTGAGGTGGCGGGCGATCCGCCCTTCCCGCACATCCAGCGTCATTGCCGAGACGACATTGCAGCCGTCCGGGTAGGCGCAGTGCTCGACGAAGGCGATGCGGTCCGCCCCGACCACTTCCTCAGCCACTGCATGGGTCGTCTCCCGGGCGCAGACATCCCGCCAGAAGCCGGCGATGGCCGGCCGTCCCAGCAGCCGCAGCGGAGCGCTGGGCGGGCGGTTGCGGTCGACGATGGTCATCTCTGCATCCTCGGCATAGAGCGCGACGAGCGTCGCGGCGTCGCCGTGCTCCAGCGCCCGGCGAAGTACGGCGAAGTCGAATCCGGCGGTCGGCATGGGCGTCCTCCCGTGGTTGCGGACCCGGCCTGCGACCCGCTACCTGGGAATGCCGTTCGCGCCGCCTTGTCGCACCACCCCGGCCGGCCCCAAATGACCGGCAAGACTGGAGGACCTGAGCATGGCTGCACCCGAATTCGACGACGCCACCCGCACCCGGCTGGAAGCCGCCGCCTTCCGCAAGCTGGTCGAGCACCTGCGCACGCGGACCGACGTACAGAACATCGACATGATGAACCTGGCGGGGTTCTGCCGGAATTGCCTTTCCCGCTGGTACCGCGAGGGCGCGGCGGAGCAGGGCATCACCCTCGCCGACCCCGATGCGCGGGAGATTGTCTACGGCATGCCCTACAAGGAATGGCAGGCGCAGTACCAGAAGGAGGCCAGCGCCGAGCAGAAGGCGAAGTTCGCCGCCAATCCGGGCCACTGAGCGAAGCGGCCCCCGACCGGATGGCGGTTTGCCGTTGCTGCCCCGCGCCGCGACCGGTAAACCCGCCCCCCTTCGCATAGGGGGCCGCAGCGATGAGTGACGTGGAAGACGAGGCCCGGGCGAGCCGCGCCCGGCAGGAGGCTGATCCGGACCCGGAAGTCGGCGGCATCGCGGTCGACCGGCTGCGAAGCATCATCGAGCGGGTGGAGCGACTGGAGGAGGAGCGCAAGGCCCTCGCTAGCGACATCAAGGACATCTTCGCCGAGGCGAAGTCGGCGGGCTTCGACGTCAAGGTCGTCCGGCAGATCATCTCGATCCGCAAGAAGGAGCCGGCCGAGGTGGAGGAGCAGGAGACGCTGCTCGACCTCTACCGCCGCGCGCTCGGGATGTGATCGGACGGGCGGCGGCTGGGGGGCCGCCGCCCGGCCTTTCACGCCGGCAGGAAGTCCGGCACCGAGAGATACCGCTCGCCGGTGTCGTAGTTGAAGCCGAGCACGCGGGCGCCGGCCGGCATTTCCGGCAATTTCTGGGCAATCGCCGCGAGCGTGGCGCCGGAGGACATGCCGACCAGCAACCCCTCCTCGCTGGCCGAGCGCCGGGCATAGTCCTTGGCGGCGTCGGCCGTCACCTGGACGACGCCGTCCAGCAGGTCGGTATGCAGGTTGCCCGGGACGAAGCCGGCGCCGATACCCTGGATCGGATGCGGCGAGGGCGCGCCGCCCGAGATGACCGGCGATGCCGTGGGCTCCACCGCGAAGACCTTCAACCGCGGCCACTTGGCCTTCAGCACCTGGGCGCAGCCGGTGATGTGGCCGCCGGTGCCGACGCCGGTGATCAGCGCGTCGATGCCCTCCGGAAAGTCGGCCAGGATTTCCTGCGCCGTGGTCCTCGCATGGACGGCGATATTGGCCGGGTTGTCGAACTGCATCGGGATCCAGGCGCCGGGCGTGGCCGCCGCCAGCTCCTCGGCCCGGGCGATCGAGCCCTTCATGCCCTTTTCGCGCGGGGTCAGGTCGAAGGTCGCGCCATAGGCCTGCATCAGCCGGCGGCGCTCGACCGACATGCTCTCGGGCATGACGAGGATGAGCTTGTAGCCCTTCACCGCCGCTGCCATGGCCAGGCCGATGCCGGTATTGCCCGAGGTCGGCTCGATGATGGTGCCGCCCGGCTTCAGCCGGCCCTCGGCCTCGGCCGCCTCGATCATGGCGATGCCGATGCGGTCCTTGATCGAGCCGCCGGGATTGCTGCGCTCGGACTTGATCCAGACCTCGGCGTCGGGAAAGAGGCGGCCGAGCCGGATATGCGGTGTGCCACCGATCGTATCGAGAACGCTCTGGGCTTTCATGCGACGTCGCTCCGTGGAATTTTGGTGGTGCAACCAATAATCCACCCTGCCGCTTGATGGAAGTGGAGGCCGGCGGACAGGATCGCGTCACCCGGGGAACCTGGGCGACGCGGCTAGCCTAACGCTTCTGGGACGATCAGGGAGGAAGCGGATGCGACCAGTGACCATGCTTGCGGCGTCGATGGCCCTGTTGCTGCCGGTGGGCGGCGCGTTGGCCGCGGGCGATGCCGAGGCCGGCAAGGCCGCCTTCAGCCGCCGCTGCGCCGTCTGCCATGCCGTCGCCGAGGGGCAGAACAAGGTCGGGCCCAGCCTGCACGGCGTGGTCGGCCGCGCCTCCGGTGCCGTGCCGAATTTCAACTACTCCCAGGCGATGAAGAACGCCGGCAAGACCTGGGACGAGGCCTCGATCGACACCTACCTGCAGGACCCGAAGGCCTATGTTCCGGGCAACCGGATGATCCTGGCCGGCATCAAGGACGAGGCCGAGCGGCAGAACATCATCGCCTATCTGGCAACCCAGAAATGACGGCGTGACGCCGTCACGGCTTCGCCTCCGGCGCGGCCAGCAGCCGGTGGCGCAGCAGCCACCGCAGCCCGCGCTGCCAGCTCTCATCGGTGTTGCCGCGGATCTCGGCGCTGTAGACCGCGCGGCGCGCGCCGGACGGCGCGGCCTCCAGCACCGACAGGGTGATGCTGAGGATCAGGTTGCTCACCTTCTGTACGACGGTGATCAGGGCAAGGTCGGCGCCGAGCGCCGCCGCCGCCTCCGCCGCGCAGGAGCCGCAGCCGCGCAGCGCCGGGCCTTCCGCCAGTCGGGCGCGCTGCGGCGCGATCTCGACCACGACATAGCGGCCGGAGGCGGCCAGCGCCTGGCGCAGGTCCTGGCCGATCATGGCAAGGCGCTGCTGCTGGTCGGGCCGGATGCCCTCGCCGGACGTGTCGAGCAATTCCGGGTCGAAGACCGCGATCCGGTCCGCGGCCAGGGCCGGGGTGGCGGCGAAGGCGAGAAGCAATGGCAGCCAGGCCGCACGGCGTGTTGAGCGCATGGGTTCTCCGCAACGTCGGGATGTGCCGGCAGACTACGCGTGGCGGAGCGGCAGGATGCCAGGCCGCGGGAGGGAAAGGCATGGCGATTCCACTGGCGCGCCGTGCCGTGCTGGCCGCAACGCTGCTGCCGCTGGCGGCCGCCGCGCAGGCGGCGCCGCTGCCGATCGGCTATCTCTCGCTTCGCCCGCCGCGTCCGGTCGCCAGCACGCTGATCGAGCCGCCTCCGGCGGATGAGGGCGTTCAGGGCGCCCGGCTGGGCCTCGCCGACAATGCCACCACCGGCCGCTTCACCGGCCAGTCCTTCACCCTGGGGGAACGCCGCGCGGAGGAGCCCGAGGCGGCGCTCGAGGCACTGCGCGCGCTGCTCGCCACCGGCATCCGCCTGGTGGTCGCCGACCTGCCGGCGGAGCTGCTGCTGCAGGCGGCCGCCGAGCCAGGGGCGGTGTTGCTGAACATCGCCGCCCCCGACGATGCCCTGCGCAACGCCGACTGCCGCCGCAACATCCTGCACGTGCTGCCGAGCCGCGCCATGCTGGCCGATGCGCTGGCGCAGTACCTGGCGGTCAAGCGCTGGCGCAACATCTTCCTCGCGGTCGGGCCGGCGCCGGGCGACCTGCTCTATGCCGAGGCGGTGCGGCGCGCGGCGCGGAAATTCGGCCTGCGCATCGTGCTCGACAAACCCTGGACCCATGAGCCCGGCGCGCAGCGCACCGATACCGGCCACATGTCGATCGCCGCCGAGGCGGCGCGCTTCACCCAGGGGGCGCCCGCCTACGACATCCTGGTGGTGGCGGACGAGGGCGGCACCTGGGGCGACAGCCTGGCCTGGCGCACCACCGACCCGCGACCGGTCGCCGGCACGCAGGGCCTCACGCCGACCATCTGGTCGCCGGTCCACGAGCAATGGGGCGCCACGCAGTTGCAGCGCCGCTTCCGCGCCCAGGCCGGGCGGCCGATGACGCCGCTCGACCAGGCAGCCTGGCTGGCGCTGCGCGCGGTGGGAGAGGGCGCGGTGCGCGCCGGCACCACCGACCCGGCCCGCATCGTCGCCTTCCTGCGCAGCCCGGCTTTCGAGCTGGCCGGCTTCAAGGGGGCACGGCTGTCCTTCCGCGACTGGGACGGGCAGCTGCGCCAGCCGGTGCTGCTGGCGGCACCCCGGGCGCTGGTCGCCGTCTCTCCGCAACCGGGCTTCCAGCACCGGTTTTCCGAACTCGACACGCTCGGCACCGACCGGCCGGAGACGCAATGCCGCGCGCCCTGATCCTCGCCCTGCTGCTCTGCTGCGCGACGGCGCGGGCCGAGACCATCATGGTCTCGAACGAGAAGGACAACACCATCACCGTGCTGGACGGCGGGACGCTGAAGCTGGTCCGCACCGTCAAGGTCGGCGAACGCCCGCGCGGAATCGTCCTGTCGCGCGACGGGCGGCACCTCTACGTCTGTGTCGGCGACAGCGACCGTATCGACGTGGTGGACACCACCACCTGGCGCGTGGTGCGGCACCTGCCGAGCGGGTCCGACCCCGAGCGCGCCGCGCTGCACCCGGACGGCCGCCGGCTCTTCGTCGCCAACGAGGACGACAACATGGTGACCGTGGTCGATGTCGACCGCGGCCTGGTGCTGCAGGAGATCCCGGTGGGGGTGGAGCCCGAGGGACTCGGCCTCAGCCCTGACGGGCGCTACGTGGTCAATACCTCCGAGACCACCAGCATGGCGCATGTGATCGAGGTGGACAGCGGGAAGATCGTGGCCAATGTCCTGGTCGGCGCCCGGCCGCGCTTCGCGCTCTGGGAGCCGGACGGCAAACGCTTCTGGGTCTCCTCCGAGATCGGCGGCACACTGACCCTGATCGGCGCGGATGACTGGCGCGCACTGGGAGAGGTGCGCTTCAGCATCCCCGGCGTTCCGGCCGAAGCGGTCCAGCCGGTCGGCATGGTGCTGTCGGGCGACGGGACGAAGCTGTTCGTGGCGCTGGGTCCGGCCAACCGGGTGGCGGTGGTGGACGTGGCGAGCCGGCAAGTGGAGCGCATGCTGCTGGTTGGCCAGCGGGTCTGGAACCTGGCGCTCTCGACCGACGGCACCCGGGTCTTCACCACCAACGGCGTCAGCAACGACCTGTCGATGATCGACATCCAGGCGATGCGCGTGCTGCGCAGCGTCCCCGTGGGGCAGGCCCCCTGGGGCGTGGTGGTGAAGCCGTGACGCGCTGGGCGCTGCTGCTGGCAGCGCTGCTGCCGGCCGTAGCGGCGGCGCAGCCGCAGGCCGATCCGGACTGGCCCTGCGTGCAGAGGCTGGTCCCGCATCTCGCCGCCGGCGTGCTCTGGCCCGGCGTGCCGGAGGGCGACTGGCGGGCTGAGCCGGATGTCGCGGCGCTGGTTGCGCGGATCGCGCCGCGCGGTGTGGAGGAAGCGACCGGCCTCGCTGCGATCCGCGACTTCGCCGCGCCGATGGGCGCCCCCGCCCGCCGCCGGCTGCTGCCGCTGGCCTTCACCGGGACGCTGGCCGAGACCAACCGGCAGCGCGACGCGATCATCGAGCAGCTCCGCCGCTTCGCCCGCCGCCAGCGCGACCTGGCCGAGCAGGTGCGCGGGCTGGAGGCGGAGTTGCGCACGGCACCGGCCGAGGCACGGGAAGAACTGACGCAGCGCCATTTCTTCGCCGCCAAATCCTATACCGATGCCGAGCGCACCCTGCGCTACGCCTGCGAGGCGCCGGTGCGGTTGGAGGCGCGGCTCGGCGCCTATGCAAGGGCCTTGCGGGCGGCGATGCCGCCGGAATAGCGCGGGCGAGCGGCGCGGAGGATCAACGCCAGCCGGGCGCCGGGTGCAGCTCCTCGGTCGGCAGCCCGGCGGCTTCCCAGCCATCCATGCCGTCGCGGTACCACAGCACCTGTCGCCAGCCCCAGGCCGCCGCGCGCTTCGCCGCGTTCCAGCTCATCCAGCAATCGGCGAGGCAGTAAAAGACCACGGGGCGGTCGCGGTCGCCCTGCGTCGCGCGTTCCAGTCCGATGCGGAACCAGGCCTCCGTTTCCGGCGAGAGCGCACCGCGCCCGACCTCCGGCAACCAAAGGCTGCCGGGGACCCCGAGCCGCGGGCTCGGCCGCCAGAGCGCATCGGCCGGCAGCCCCTCCGGCCGACGCGGCGCGGCCAGCACGTCGACCCAGGCGGCCGCATGGCGGTCGAACAGACGGGCGGCCTCGGTCGTGTCGATGGTCCGGGCGCCGGGTGCCGCATCCGGCACCGGCGCGCGGTAGTCCTCCATCCGATAGCCTTCCGCTGCCGCCAGCACGGGCGTGGCGAGCAACAGCGCGCGCCGCCTCACGGCGCCTGCAGACGCCCCTCGGCGTCCAGCAGCGGCACGCCGTAGTCGCGCAGGATGCCGTCGATCTCGGCCTGGTGGCTGCGGATGACCGCGTTGATGCGGCGGCGCCATTCCGGCTCCTGCCCGCGGACGCCCATGGTGATCCGGAAATCCATCCGCATCGTGCCGGGCTCGCTCGGCAGCGCCCGCAGCGTCAGTGGCAGGCCCTTCACCTTGGCCTGGTAGCCGGCGATAGGCCCCCAGACCAGGGCGGCGTCAAGCTCGCCATCCGCCACCGCGCGCAGCAGCTCGGCGCCGGGGCTTTCGTGCCGCGTGTCGACCGCCAGCGGGAAGAAGCGGGTATTGCCGATCAGCCCGTTGCGCAGCAGCAGGTCGATCGGTGGCGTGCGGGCAATGGCGCCGAGCCGGAGCGCCTTCATTGCGGGATCATCCAGCCGTTCGGGTACCGGACGGTCACCGCGGAAGGCGATGACATAGCTGGTGTGGTAATAGGGGTTGGTGTTCTGCATCAGCTCGTCGCCGGCGACCGTCCCCATCACCAGGTCGCAGCGCCCCGCCCGCAGCGTGTTGCGGACGAAGCCCTGCACCTGCGGGAAGAAGACATAGTCCACCTTGCGGTCCAGCGCTTGGCCGAGCAGCGCGGCGATCCGGTTCTCGAAGCCCTCGCCGCGGTCGTTGGAGAAGGGCAGGTTTGCCGGGTCGGCGCAGACCCGAAGCGCGTCGGTCGCCACCAGATCGCCGGTCTGCGCCGCCACCGGGGCCGCGGCCGACGCCGTCAGTAGCAGCGCCAGCAGCGCGAGCCGCCTCATCGGCCGATGCGTTCCGGCCGGCCGCGGCCGAGCGCACCGTCCGACCGCGCCTTCAGGTAGCCGTAGATGTCGTCGAGATAGGTAACCACGTCCTCGACATGCCCGAAGGATGGCATGACGTTCTGCTGCGAGCTGCTGATATTCTGCCGGCCGTTGATGACCGTCTCGGCGAATTGCTCGTGCGACAGGTGTTTGAGCGATTCCGTCAGGTTCGGCGCGTAGCTGCTGCCGGCGCCGTCCGGCCCGTGGCATTGCAGGCAGGAATTGCCGTAGCGGCGATAGCCGTTGAAGGTGGCCTGATCCACCTTGCCGTTCTCGACCTTGTAGGGCTTCTCGTCGTCCGCCCGCGCCGCGGGCACCATGGCCAGCAGCGCGAGCGTCAATGCGAACACTGTCTTCATGCGGAAGCTCCGGGCGGACCGGCGCCGCATGGCGCCGGCCCTTGGGGGAGGCGTCAGTTCGGCAGCGCAAACACGGTCAGCACGCCGCCGAGCTGGGTGTAGTCCGACAGCGACTTGTAGGCGCCGACCGCGCCCAGCCCTTCGGATTCGCCCTGCAGGCCGGCTGCCATGCCGATGCCGGCCCAGCCGCCAACGCCGGACATCACCGCGACATACTGCTTGCCCTTGTGGGTGAAGGTATTGACGTTGCCGATGATGCCGGACGGCGTGCGGTAGCTGAACAGCTCCTTGCCGTCCTTGGTGTCGACTGCCTTCAGGTAGCCTTCCAGGGTGCCGTAGAAGACGACATCACCGGCGGTCGCCAGCGCGCCGGACCAGACCGAGAAGCGCTCGGGCTTCGACCAGGCGATCTTCCCGCTGCCCGGGTTCCAGGCGATGAAGTTGCCCAAATTGTCCGAGCCCTGCGGCGGATACATCGACAGCGTCGCGCCGATGAAGGGCTGCCCCGCGCTGTAGGAGACGCGGAAGGGCTCGTAGTCCATGCAGACATGGTTGGTCGGCACGAACAGCAGGCTGGCCTTGGGCGACCAGGCGGAGGGCTGTTGGTCCTTGGTGCCGAGCGCGGCGGGGCAGATGTTCTTGGTGTTGTTGTCCTCGCCCTGCGCGCGGGTGGAGTACTGGCTGACCACCTGCGGCCGGCCGGTTTCCATGTCGACATGCGTCGCCCAGTTCACCGCCGGGTCGAACTTCTGCGCCACCATGAGCTGGCCGTTTTCGCGGTTCAGCGTATAGCCGAAGCCATTGCGGTCCATATGGACCAGTGCCTTGGCGACGCGCTGGTTGCCGACCTGCAGGTTGTCGACCAGAACCATCTCGTTGACGCCGTCGTAGTCCCACTCGTCGTGCGGGGTCATCTGGTAGACCCATTTCGCCACGCCGGTCGTCGCGTCGCGCGCGAAGATGGTCATCGACCACTTGTTGTCACCGGGCCGCTGCACCGGGTTCCAGGTGCCCGGGTTGCCAGAGCCGTAGTAGATCAGGTTCAGGTCGGGGTCGTAGCTGAACCAGCCCCAGGTGGAGCCGCCGCCCATCTTCCACTGGTCGCCTTCCCAGGTCTTGATGGAGCTGTTGGCGCCGACCGGCTGGCCCATCGACATGGTCTTCTGCGGATCGAACTTGATGTCCTCATCCGTCCCGACCGAATAGGCGCGCCAGGCCTGCTTGCCATCGGCAAGGTTGTAGGCGGTGACATGGCCGCGGATGCCGTACTCGCCGCCCGAGATGCCGATCAGCACCTTGTCGCCGAAGACCATCGGCGCCATCGTCGCCGTCTCGCCCTTCGCCGGATCGCCGTTCTTCACCTTCCAGACCTCTTTGCCGGTCTTGGCGTCGAGCGCGACGACGGTGGTGTCCGCCTGGCTGAGGATGATCTTGCCATCCGCATAGGCCGGGCCGCGGTTCACCGTGTCGCAGCACATCACGCCGATCACGGTCGGGTCCTGGGTCGGCTCATAGCGCCAGAGCACGCGGCCCGGGTTGTTGAGGTCGAGCGCGAAGACGCGGTTGGGGAAGGGAGTATGGATGTACATCACCTCCCCCACCACCAGCGGGCCGCCTTCGTGGCCGCGCAGCACGCCAGTGGAGAATTGCCAGGTCGGCTTCAGGTTACCGACATTCTCGCGGGTGATCTGGTTCAGCTCGCTGTAGCGCCAGGATGCATAGTTGCCGTTCGGCATGACCCATTGATTGGGGTCGCGCTGCATGCGCAGCAGTTCCGGATTGGCGGAAGCGCCCGTGGCCGTCACGGCCAGCGCGCAGGCCAGGGCAACGCGTCGCAACATCTTGTCGTTCCTCCTGCGGCCGTTTGGCACGGACGCGCGATTGTCTCGCTAGCCGACGGCCTTCGCCGCCGGATGGATGATGATTCGAAGCACCACCCACCTCCGAAGCTATTGGGTCGGCAGGATGCTCCACAAGCGACCAGCGCTGCCGGTGCCGCGCACGTGTTCGACAACACGCGACCCCGCGATGCGGCTGGACGCGACCTGTTGGAACCTGGACCATGCCCTGCGAATTCTCTGTCCGGCATACCGGCAAGCGGAAGCGGCGGGTAGGAAGGGAGAACCGAATGACCAAGCGACGCGGATTGATCGCGCTGCTCGGCGCGCTGCCGCTGCCGCTGCCGCTTGCGGCCGAGCCGGCGCCGGCACTGTCCCCGGCCTTGTCAGGGGCACAGGTGCTGCTGTTCGAGACGCCGCATCTCGCGGCGCTCGATCCACCGGTCCGGCTGGACTATGACTTCCTGCGGGCGGCGGCGGGGCAGGCACCGGTGCACGACACGATCCGGCTCGCGGTGCGGGCGGGGGAGGAGCCAGGCCGGCGCGACGTGGCGGCGGAGTTCCTGACCGGGCCGCGCGCCATCCGCTACCCGACCGCGCGGGGCTTCCGCGGCAATCCGCTGCTGCTATTCGCGCTCGACCGCGTCTCGCGTGAGCTCAGCGCGGCAACCGGCGGCGCGCCTGACTGGTTCCGCAACCGCATCCGCCGCGCGCTGGCCGAGGCCGCGCCGCCGCGGCACCTGATGCTGGCCTTCGACGGACGCGAGATCGACGCGGCGGAGGTCACGCTGCACCCCTTCATCGGGGAGCCCCGGGCCGGCCGCTACCAGGATCAGCGCTACCGCTTCGTGCTGGCCGAGGCCGTCCCGGGCTGGATCCATACGATCTTCGGCGAACTGGCGGAGGGCGCGGTGCGCGAGGAGATCACCTTCGCCGCGGCGGTGCCGCTATGAAGCGGCTGGCGCTCGGGGTGCTGCTGCTGGCGACGCTGCCGGCGCAGGCGCATGACGACCCGCACGGCTATCCGACGGTGGCCCGGGCCGACTACGTGCTCGGCTGCATGGCGGCGAACGGCAACACCCGGCTGGCGCTGGAACGCTGCGCCTGCAGCATCGACACCATCGCCGAGCAACTGCCCTTCGCCAGCTACGAGGCCGCGGACACGGTGCTGCGCATGCAGGCCGGCAACCTCGGTGAACGCGGCGCCGAATTCCGCGACCCGCCGCAGACCCGCGCGGCGGTGGAGGCGTTGCGTCGGGCACAAGCGGAGGCAACACTGCGCTGCTTCCCCTGAGTTGCGCGGGGACGTGGCGGGAGGAAAGGCCGGAATGGCTGATGGGGATGCCGCGGCAACGCGGCAGGGACGTCGTGGGCCGAGGACCGGCCCGCGCGGCCGGGTCGCCGGGGATGCGGCGCGCGCGGCGGTGCTGGCGGCGATCGGCGCGCTGCCGCTGCGGCGCGACCTGCTGATCGAGCATCTGCACGCCTTGCAGGACCGGCATGGCTGCCTGCGCACCGGGCACCTCGTCGCCCTGGCCGACCTGCTGCGGCTGGCACCGGTTGAGGTCTTCGAGGTCGCCAGTTTCTACCACCATTTCGAGGTGCTGGAGGATGCGGCCCCGGCGCCGCCGCCGCTGACGATCCGCATCTGCGAAAGCCTACCCTGCGCCATGGCCGGCGCACACCGCCTGCTGGATGCGCTGCGTGCCGCGCCGCCCGGCGGTGCCCGCGTGGTCGCCGCGCCCTGCATGGGAGCCTGCCATCGCGCGCCCGCCGCGGCGCTGGGGCATGAACTGGTGGAGCATGCGACGCCGGCGCGCCTGGCGGCCGCGGTGCGCGACGGGCCGCCGGTGCTGCCGATGCCGCCGGGGCTGGCGGCCTACCGGGCGCGTGGCGGCTATGCCGCGCTGCGCCTGGCGCAGCAGCACGGCCCAGCGGGACATGGGCAGATGCTGGCGACCCTTGAGGCAGCGGCGCTGCGGGGCCTCGGCGGGGCCGGCTTCCCCGCCGCGCGCAAGTGGCGGCTGGTCATGTCGCAGCCGGGGCCGCGGCATCTGGTGGTGAATGCGGACGAAGGCGAGCCCGGCACCTTCAAGGACCGCTACTGCCTGGAGACCGAGCCGCACCGCGTGCTGGAAGGCATGCTGATCGCCGCCGAGGCGATCGGCGCCGCGGCCTGCTGGATCTACCTGCGCGACGAATACCCGCATCTGCGCCGCATGCTGGGAGCCGAGATCGCGGCATTGGCCGAGGCCGGGCTGGCGCGCATGCCGATCCATCTCCGCCGCGGCGCCGGCGCCTACATTTGCGGGGAGGAGACGGCGCTGCTGGAGAGCCTCGAAGGCCGCCGCGGATATCCGCGCCACAAGCCGCCCTTCCCGGGCGAGCATGGACTGTTCGGCCGCCCAACCCTGATCCACAACGTCGAGACACTCTGGCTGTTGCCGGAGTTGCTGGCGCACCGGGAGGCCGCGGCGCGGCATGCCGCCATGGGAAGGCGCGGGCGGCAGGGTCTGCGCTTCTTCAGCGTCTCCGGCCGGGTGCGGAACCCGGGCGAGAAGCTGGCGCCGGCGGGCGTCACCGCGCGCGAGTTGGTCGAGGAATTCGCCGGCGGCATGCTGGCCGGCCATCGCTTCGTCGCCTACCTGCCGGGCGGCGCCTCGGGCGGGATACTGCCCGAACGCCTGGCCGACCTGCCGCTCGATTTCGGCACGCTCGATGCACAGGGCTGCTTCATCGGCTCGGGCGCGGTGGTGGTCCTGTCGGACCAGGACGACCTGGCCGGGGCGGCGCGCAACCTGGTGCGCTTCTTCCGTGAGGAAAGCTGCGGCCAGTGCACGCCCTGCCGCGTCGGCACGGCGAAGGCGGCGGCGCTGCTCGAGGCGCCGCGCTGGGACCGCGCGCTGCTCGAGGAACTCGCCGTTGCGATGGCCGACGGTTCAATCTGCGGCCTCGGCCAGGCGGCGATGAACCCGGTGCGCACGCTGCTGCGTCACATGCCGGAGGCGGTCGCATGATCCGCTTCACCCTGGACGGGCGGGAGGTCGCGGCCGCGCCGGGCGAAAGCCTCTGGGAGGTCGCCACGCGCGAGGGCACGGAGATCCCGCATCTCTGCCACCGCCCGCGGCCCGGCTACCGGCCGGACGGCAATTGCCGCGCCTGCCTGGTGGAGATCGAGGGCGAGCGGGTGCTCGCGGCATCCTGCATCCGCCAGCCGCGGGAGGGCATGGCGGTGCGCACCGCGACCGAGCGCGCCGAGCGCGCGCGGCGGATGGTCTTCGAACTGCTGCTGGCCGACCAGCCGGGCGCGGCCGGGCGCGACGCGTCTGCCGGCTTCGGACAGTGGACACAGCGGCTCGGGCTCAGCGGCTCGCGCTTCGCGCCCGAACCGCATGCACCTGCGCCAGACATGTCCCACCCCGCGATGGCGGTGCAACTCGACGCCTGCATCCAGTGCGGCCTCTGCGAACGGGCCTGCCGCGAGGTGCAGCATAACGACGTCATCGGCCTGGCGCGGCGGGGTATGGAGGTGGCGGTCAGCTTCGACTTGCTCGACCCGATGGGCGCGTCCTCCTGCGTCGCCTGCGGCGAATGCGTGCAGGCCTGCCCGACCGGGGCGCTGCTGCCGAAATCGGTGCTGGACGGGGCAGGGCATCGCGCGGCGGCACCCGCCACGGAGATCGCCAGCGTCTGTCCCTATTGCGGCGTCGGCTGCCAGGTCGGCTTCCGCGTGCGCGACGGCGCGATCGAGGAGGTGGTCGGGCGCGACGGACCGTCCAACCAGGGGCGGCTCTGCGTCAAGGGCCGCTTTGGCTTCGACTACCTGGCGCATCCGGACCGCCTGACGCGGCCGCTGGTCCGCATCTCGCCGAAGGATCCGGCGGATTGCCTCGATCCTCGCCTCGCACGCACGAAATTCCGCGAGGCTGATTGGGAGGAGGCGCTGGCGCTGGCGGCCGGCGGCCTCGCCCGCATCCGCGACCGGAGCGGGCCGAACGCTCTGGCCGGCTTCGGCTCGGCCAAGGGCTCGAACGAGGAGGCCTACCTGTTCCAGAAGCTGGTCCGCACCGGCTTCGGCACCAACAACATCGACCACTGCACCCGGCTCTGCCACGCCGCCTCGGTCGCCGCGCTGCTGGAAGGCATCGGCTCCGGCGCCGTCACCGCACCTTTCATGGCGGCGGCGGAGGCGGAGGTGATCGTCGTCATCGGCGCCCGGCCGACCGAGAACCATCCGGTCGCCGCCACCTTCCTGAAGGAGGCGGCGGCGCGCGGCGCAGCGCTCGTCACACTCGACCCGCGCGGCAGCGCGCTCGACCGCCACGCGCAGGAGGTGGTGCGCTTCGCCCCCGGCCGCGACGTGCCGATGCTCAACGCCATGCTCCATACGGTGATCGAGGAAGGCCTCTACGACCGGCAATACGTCGCGGCGCATACCGAGGATTTCGCGGCGCTGCGCGAGCATGTCGCGGCGCTGACGCCGGAGGCCATGGCGCCGCTCTGCGGCGTGCCGGCGGAGCAGCTCCGCCGGGTCGCCCGGCTGTTCGCCCGGGCGCGAACGGCGATGATCCTCTGGGGCATGGGCATCAGCCAGTCGACGCATGGCACCGACAATACCCGCTGCCTGATCGCGCTCGCCCTGCTCTGCGGCCAGGTTGGCCGGCCGGGCACCGGGCTGCACCCGCTGCGCGGCCAGAACAACGTCCAGGGCGCCTCGGACGCCGGGCTGATCCCGATGATGTTCCCCGACTACCGCCATACCGATGACGACGCTGCGCGGGCGCATCTTGAAGACCTCTGGGGCGCCAGGCTCGACCCAACCCCGGGCCTGACAGTGGTCGAGATCATGCAGGCGATGGAGCGTGGCGAGATCGCCGGCATGTACATCATGGGCGAGAACCCGGCGATGTCGGATCCGGACGTCGCGCATGCCCGGGCGGCGCTGACGAAGCTCGAGCACCTGGTGGTGCAGGATCTGTTCCTGACCGAGACGGCGGCGCTGGCCGATGTGGTGCTGCCGGCTTCCGCCTGGCCGGAGAAGGACGGGACCGTCACCAATACCAACCGCCAGGTGCAGATGGGCCGCGCCGCGCTGCCGCTGCCGGAGGGCGTGCGGCAGGATCTCGATATCATCGTCGAGATGGCGAACCGCCTCGGCTTGCCCTGGGACTATGCCCATCCGCGCGAGGTCTTCCCGGAGATGGCGGCGGCGACGCCCTCGTTGGCCAACATCACCTGGGACCGGCTGGAGCGGGAGGGCAGCGTCACCTATCCCTGCCACAGCCCGGACCGGCCCGGCGAGGCGATCGTCTTCGGCGACCGTTTCCCGACCGCCAGCGGCCGCGCCCGCTTCGTCACCGCCGGGCTGCGCGACCCGGACGAGATGCCGGACGAGCGCTACCCGCTGGTGCTGACCACCGGCCGGCAGCTGGAACACTGGCACACCGGCAGCATGACCCGCCGCGCCGGCATGCTGGACGCGCTGGAGCCGGAGCCGACCGCCTCCCTCGCGCCGGCCGAACTGGCGCGGCGCGGCCTCGCTCCCGGCCAGCGGCTGCGGCTGGAGACCCGGCGCGGCGCGATCGAGTTGGCCGCGCGCGCCGACCCTGCCCTGCCGGAGGGGCTGGTCTTCGTTCCCTTTGCCTATCGCGAGGCGGCGGCTAACCTGCTGACCAACCCGCAGCTCGACCCCTTCGGCAAGATCCCCGAATTCAAGTACTGCGCCGTGCGGGTAGAGGCGGTGCCCACGCGGACGTGAGGCTGCCAGGCTTGATCGATGCGCGCCCGCGCCGCCAGTCTCGCGTTCCCGTCACGTCCAGAAGGAGAAGCGAGATGGCCTGGAAGACCCCCCGCATCACCGAGATCTGCCTTGGACTCGAGATCAACGCCTACGCCAGCGCGACGGTCTGAGGCGGTCCGGTGACCGGCATGCCCGATGGCATGGCGGTCTGAACCGGACCGGTTGACGCCTGCAAGGCCCGCCGCGACGTCCCGCCGCGGCGTGCTGCTGGGATTGGGCGCGGTCCTGCTGGCCGCTGCCGCCCCGGCGACGCGACCGATCGAGGTAGCCCCCGGCCTCTTCGTCCTTCCCGGCCTCGATGAGGATGCCTCGGCGGCGAACCTCGACGCCCTGGCCAATACCGGCTTCGTCATTGGCCGCGACGCGGTCGCGGTGATCGACCCTGGCGGCAGCCTGGCGCATGGCCGACTGCTGCGGCAGGCGATCGAAGCGGTCACGCCCTTGCCGATCCGCCATCTTGTCCTCACCCATGTCCATCCGGACCACGCCATGGGCGCCGCGGCCTTCGCCGATTGCGGCGCGGAGGTTGTTACCCATTCCAGGCTGCCGGCGGCCCTGGCGCAGCGTGGCGAATTCTATCGGCGCATGCTGGAGCGCGAGATGGGCGAGGCGGCCGCCGGCAGCGCCGTGCTGGCGCCGACCCGGCTGGTGCAGGACCGGCTGGACCTCGATCTCGGCGGCCGGGTGCTGGCGCTGCAGGCGCACCCGCCGGCCCATACCGACCACGACCTCAGCCTGCTGGACGGCACAACGGGCACGCTCTGGACGGGCGACCTGCTCTTCGTCCGCCGCATCCCGTCGCTCGACGGCAGCCTGTCCGGCTGGATGCTCGAGCTCGAGGCATTGCGCGCGAAAGAGGCCCTGCGCGCCGTGCCGGGCCATGGCCCGCCTGCCGTCCCCTGGCCGGCCGGCGCGGCCGACCTCACCCGCTACCTTTTGGCATTGCGCGACGGCACCCGCGCCGCCATCGCCGCCGGCATCGGCATCGCCGAGGCGCCCGCCCGCGTCGCGCCGGAGGAAGCCGCCCGCTGGCGCCTGGGCGAGGCCTATCACGGCCGTAACGTCACCGCCGCCTACCGCGAACTGGAATGGGAGTAGCCGCCATGCGTCGTCGCCCCCTGCTGCTCGCCGCCCTGGCCGCCCCGGCCATCGCCCGCGCCCAGGGCATCGAGCCGGCGGATACCCCACGCCGGGCGGAGCGCTGGCGCGACCTGAAGCAGGCGATCTTCGGCGACCGCCCGGTCGAGCCCGCCGGCGCGGCGCTCGACCTCAGCGTCCCGCCGCGGGCGCTGGATGCGGCGCTGGTGCCGGTCGGCCTCGCCCTCTCGGCGGACCTGGCACCGCGCGTCACCGCCATCCACCTGGTGATCGACGAGAACCCGTTGCCGCTGGCGGCCACCGTCCGCGCCGGCCAGCCGGGCGCGCTGCGGGCGCTGACCACGCGGGTGCGGGTAGACGCCTATACCAACCTGCATGTGGTGGCGGAGACCGATGACGCCCGGCTGCTGGAGGCCGCCCGCTTCGTCAAGGCGGCTGGCGGCTGTTCCGCCCCCATGGGTGGCGACCTGGAGGCGGCGCGGCAACGGATGGGGCGCATGCGCCTGACCTTGCCGGAGGGGTCGCCCGGCCCGGATCGCGCCGTGCCGGTGCAGGTGGCGATCAGCCATCCCAATACCTCCGGCCTGCAGATGGACCAGCTGACGCGCCTGTCGATCCCGGCCGAGTTCATCCGCAGCCTGCGGGTGACCTATGCCGGCGCGCCGGTGCTGGAGGTCGCCTCCGACATCTCCATCGCCGAGAATCCGACCTTCGGCTTCACCCTGGCCGGGCGACCGGGCGGTGAGTTGCGCGTTCTGGCGATCGACAACCGCGACCGCCGCTTCGAAGGCCATTGGACCCTGAATGGGGCCGGTTGACGCTCCGCTGCTGTCATCTCTTTTGCGTGAATTCTCCGTTGTGCTACGCAGCATCGAACGGCGCGCGAAGCCATGCCTCCTGACGGGGGAGATGCGTGTGATCCGCCTGTCGCCCCCTGGATGGAACCCCCACCCTTGATCGAACTCGTCATGCTGGTCTGCCTCGCCGCTTCCCCGACCGAGTGCCGGGAGGAGCGTCCGCTCACCGAGATCCATTCCGTCATGGCCTGCGCCGCCCAGGGCCAAATGGTCGCGGCGCAATGGCTCTCGCAGCACCCGGCCTTCACCCTCAGCCGCTGGCGCTGCGAGGTGAATGTCCCGCGCCAGGCGAAGATCTGACCTAGGGCTGGCGCCGTCGCCGGGGCGGCTCCATCCTGCCGTCATGCTGGAGCAAGCGCCTGCCATCCGCCTCGGCGTATTCCTCGGCGTCCTGCTGACACTGCTGGCGCTGGAGTGGCTGCTGCCCTGGGGCCGCCCGAGGCCGCTCGGCCCACGGCGCTGGCCGGGTAATATCGGCCTTGCCTTTGCCGGGACGCTGCTGGTGCGGGCGGTGGCGCCGGCCGCGGCGGTCGGCGCGGCGGCCTGGGCCGAAGCGCGCGGGTTCGGCCTCGTTCCCGCGGTCGGCATCCCGGCCTGGCTTGCGGTCCCGCTGGCCATCCTGCTGCTCGACCTGCTGATCTACTGGCAGCACCGAGTGACCCATGCGGTGCCGCTGCTCTGGCGGTTGCACCGGGTGCATCATGCCGACCCGGAACTCGACGCGACCAGCGCGCTGCGCTTCCACCCGGTCGAGATCCTGGTCTCGATGGGGGTGAAGATGGCGGCCGTGGCCGCGCTGGGCGCCCCGCCGCTGGCGGTGCTGGGCTTCGAGGTCCTGTTGAACGCGACGGCCATGTTCAACCATGCCGCCATCGCCCTGTCGCCGCGCATGGAGGCCGCGCTGCGCCTGGTGCTGGTGACGCCCGACATGCACCGGACCCACCATTCCGAGGTGAGGGCGGAGACCGATAGCTGCTACGGCTTCTGCCTGCCCTGGTGGGACCGTCTGTTCGGCAGCTACCGCGCCGCGCCGGCGGCCGGGGAGGCGGTGGTGATCGGCGTCGAAGGTTGGCGCACCCCGGCGGAACAGCGGTTCGGCCGGCTGCTGCTGCAGCCGCTGAGCCAGGCCCCGGTCAGTTCCGTCCCCACCATCGCTTCGGCAGCGGTTCCGCGGCGTAGCGAAGCCTGAAGTTCCGCAGCGCCTCCTGGTGCCGGGCCATGTCGACCGGCCGGCGCGGGCCGCGGTTGCGGGTCGACCAGTAGATCAGCACGATCAGCAAGGCGAGGCTGCCGAGCGCCACGGCGATGCCGGATAGTATGCCGCCGCGGAGCAGCGTGCCGTCCATGCTTTGGCCCTCCCCTTGGTGCCGGCGACGGCCATGCGGCCCGCCGGATCGTTCCAGTCGCTGCTCGGGCCCGGATGATCGCCCGGCGCGTCGAAAGTACCTTGGATGCGCGCGCGGCGTCCCGCCAAGGGGATCGCAGATCACATTGCGAAGGGCAATCCGGCCGGCTCAGGCGCGCGCGGCACGAGGGCAATGTCGGTGAAGCCGGCGCCGTCCAGGATTGCTCGCACATGAGCCTCCCGCGCCCAGCCGAACTGGCCGGGGGCGTCGGGCCGGGCGGGCGGCGGCAGCGGCACGAGGTGGCTGATCGCCCCGGCCGGCGCGGTGGTCCAGGGATTCTCGGCGGCGGCGCGGAAGGCGGCGGCGCATAACCGCCCGCCCGGCCGCAGCGCGGCGCGGAGATTGCGGAAGGCGGCGGCCGGCGGGTCGAAGAACATCACCCCGAAGCGGGAGAAGAGCAGGTCGAAGCCGCCGGGCGGGAAGGGGTGGGACCCGGCATCGCCCAGCAAGATGGCGGCCTGGGCCAGCCCTGCCTCGGCGACCCGCCGCCGCGCCACCGCGACCGATTCCGCGGCGATGTCGGCGCCCAGCACCTGGCCACCCGGTCCCACCGCCTCGGCCAGCGCCAGCACCGAGGTACCGCTGCCACAGCCGATGTTGAGCACCCTTTCCCCGGGCCGCGGCGCCGCCGCCTCCAGCGCCGCCGCCAGGACCGGAGCGAAGATGGCATCGATGCGCGCATGGCCGGTGGCCCAAACCCGCGTCGCCGGGCTGTTCCAGTAGGCGGCATCGGCGGTGTTGGCGGTGGTTGACATGGGCTCAACGGTAAAGCCCGGCGATCTCCCCGTCGAAGCGTTCCAGCACCGCCCGCCGCTTCACTTTCATGGTGGGCGTCAGCATGCCGTTCTCCACCGAGAAGGCGGCTGGCAGCGGGACCCAGCGGCGGATGCGCTCAATGGTCGAGAGCCGGGCATTGACCCGCGCGACCGCCTTGCCGAGGGCTTCGGCGCAGCCATCCGCCGGAACCAGCAGGGCGACGATGCCGGGCTGGCCTTCCCCGGCCACCACCGCCTGGGCGATCTCCGGTTCGGCCATCAGCAGGCCTTCCAGCTTGGCCGGGCTGACCATGTCGCCGCCAAGGGTCTTTATGAAGTCCCGCTTGCGGTCGGTGACGGTGATGCGGCCCTGCTCCAGCCGCGCCACGTCGCCGGTATGCAGCCAGGTGGCGCCGTCGGGGCCGGGGCGGAGGGCCTGGTCGGTTGCCTCCGGGTTGTTCCAGTAGCCGTCCATGACTAGGTCGCCGCGGATCAGCAGCTCGCCATCCGCGGCGATCCGCGCCTCGACCCCCTTCAGCGGCGGGCCGACGGTGTGGCGGTGGTTGTCCCAGGGCAGGTTGACGCTGATCACCGGCCCGGCCTCGGACTGGCCGTAGCCCTGGATCAGCGGCAGGCCGAGGGCGATGAAGAAGCCGGAGAGGTCGGGATCCAGCCGCGCCCCGCCGGAGACCAGCGCCTTCAGCCGCCCGCCGAAGCGCGCCCGCACCTTGTCCCGCACCAGCCGGTCAAGGATCGGGTCGAGCAGCCGCTCCCCCAGCCCGAGCCTCGGCCCGTCCATCCGTCGCAACCCCTGGGACAGCGCCCGCTCGAAGAGCCGGCGCTTGAGGCCGTCCTCCTTCTCGACCTGCGCCAGCATGCGCGCCCGAAGCACCTCGAACAGCCGGGGCACGGCGGTGACGATGGCCGGCCGGATCTCCTGGAACTCCGCCGCGAGGCGCTCGGCGCCGCGCGAATAGACCACCTCCATCCCCATTGAGGGCAGCAGGAAGCAGCCGACCGTATGCTCGTAGCTGTGCGAGAGCGGCAGGAAGGAGAGGTAGGGCTCGCCCTCCACGCCGAGCCGTTCGATCAGCCCGCGCACGCCCTCCCGGTTCGCCAGCATGGCGCGGTGCGGCAGCATGACGCCGCGCGGGGTACCCCCGGTGCCGGAGGTGTAGATCAGGCAGGCGAGACGCCCGGCCGGGATCTCCTCCACCTCTGCCATCAGCATCGGCAGGTCGCCGGGCCCGGCCATCACCTCGGCCCAGTGCCGCGTCTGCGTGCCGTCCGCGCCGTCGAGGCAGACCAGCAGGTCGAGCCCGCCGGCGCCGGCCGCCGCTTCCGCGACCCGGGCAGCGAGCGCGGCGGAGGAAACGATAGCTGCCCGCGCCCCGGAATCCCGCAGGATGTGCGTGTGGTCGGCGACGGTATTGGTGGTGTAGGTCGGCACCGTCACGGCGCCGATCGCCATGACGGCGGCATCCGCCACGTTCCATTCCGGCCGGCTTTCGGACACCAGCATCACCCGGTCGCCCGGCACGATCCCCTTCGCCCGCAGCCAGGCGGCGGCGCGGGCCACCTGGAGGGCGAAGTCGCCCCAGGCCAAGCGCTGCCAGCCGCCGTCTCGCCAGTAGCGCAACATCGGCCTTTCGGGGTGCTTCCGCGCCAGGGCGAACAGCATGCCCGGCAGGCTGGTCCAGCCGCCGGCCGCGGGTTCCCACAGCCGCGTGGTCTTGCGTGCCGCGCCTGACATGGCGAGCGTCTCCGTCCCCGACATTCTCCCCCCTCGCATGCCCGTTCCCGGTGCCGTGGCGGCTTGGCCACGCCACCCGGGACCTTATATGGAGGACGTGACCTCATCCGCCCCCATTCCGACCCCGACCCGTGCCGCGGCCGATGCTGCCGCGGTCGCGGGACCCCGCCCGGTCTCCCAGACCGCCTTCTCGCCCCTCGATGCCGGGGAGGCCGCCGGCGGCGCGAAGCTGCCGGTATGGGACCTTTCCGACCTTTATGCCTCGCCGGAGGATCCCCGGCTCGCCGTCGATCTCGACCAGGCGGAGGCGGATGGCAAGGCCTTCTCCGCCCGCTTCGCCGGCCGGCTGGCCGGGCTGGGCGGCGACGGGCTGGCGGAGGCGATCGCCGGCTACGAGCGGATCGAGGAGGTATTGGGCCGGGCGATGAGCTACGGCCAACTGGTCTTCGCCGGCGATGCCCAAGATCCCGCGAACGGCCGCTTCTACCAGACCTTGCAGGAGCGGGTGACGGTCATCTCCTCCCACCTGCTGTTCTTCACGCTGGAGCTGAACCGGCTGGAGGATGCGGAGCTGGACCGCAAGCTGGCCGGCAGTGCGGCGCTGCGCCGCTGGGGCCCCTGGCTGCGCGACCTTCGGGTTTTCCGGCCGCACCAGCTCTCGGACGAGCTCGAGAAGCTGCTGCACGAGAAGGAAGTCACCGGCCGCTCCGCCTGGAACCGTCTGTTCGACGAGACCATCGCCGGCATGACGGTGACCGTGTCCGGGGAGGAGGTGACCGTCTCGGCGGCGCTGAACCGCCTGTCGGACGGCGACCGCGCGGTGCGGGCGGCGGCGGCCAAGGGGGTGTCGGAGGCCTTCGGCAGCCGCATCCGGCTGTTCTCGCTGATCACCAATACCTTGGCCAAGGACAAGGAGATCCTCGACAACTGGCGCAGCTACCCGCGCCCCGGCTCTTCGCGCAATCGCGCCAACATGGTCGAGGACGAGGTGGTGGATGCGCTGGTGACCGCGGTTCGCACCAGCTTCCCGCGCCTGTCGCACCGCTACTACGCCATGAAGGCGAAGTGGCTGGGCCTCGAGAAGCTGCAGCACTGGGACCGGAACGCGCCGCTGCCGGGTGAGGTGGACCGCAGCATCGCCTGGCCGGAGGCGGTGAAGACGGTGCTCGACAGCTATGCCGCCTTCAGCCCGGAGCTGGCCTCGATCGGCGGCCGCTTCTTCGAGAAGCCTTGGATCGACGCGGCGCTGCGGCCGGGGAAGGCCAGCGGCGCCTTCGCCCACCCGACGGTTCCCTCGGCGCACCCCTATCTTCTGCTGAACTATCACGGCAAGACGCGCGACGTGATGACGCTGGCGCATGAGCTGGGCCACGGTGTGCACCAGGTGCTGGCGGGCCGGCAGGGATATCTGCTGTCCGGGACGCCGCTCACGCTCGCCGAGACTGCCAGCGTTTTCGGCGAGATGCTGACCTTTCGCGGCCTGCTGGATGCCGAGCGCGACCCGCAGCGGCGCCGGCTGATGCTGGCCGGCAAGGTCGAGGACATGCTGAACACGGTGGTGCGGCAGATCGCCTTCTACCGCTTCGAGACGCTGCTGCACGAGGAGCGCCGGAAGGGCGAGCTCTCCGCCGAGCAGATCGCCGGGCTCTGGATGCAGGTGCAGCGGGAGAGCCTGGGTCCAGCCTTCGACTTCACGGAGGACTACGGCGTCTACTGGGCCTACATCCCGCACTTCGTGCACAGCCCCTTCTATGTCTATGCCTATGCCTTCGGCGACTGCCTGGTGAACGCCCTTTACGGCGTGTACCGCGACAAGGCGGTGCCGGGCTTCGAGGAGAAATACCTCGACCTGCTGAAAGCCGGCGGCACGCTGCGGCACAAGGAGTTGCTGGCGCCCTTCGGGCTCGATGCCTCCGACCCGCAGTTCTGGCAGCGCGGGCTCGACGTGATCGCCGGCTTCATCGACGAACTGGAAACCGCGGCATGAGCGGCCGTAACCCCGACAGCACCATCTTCGGCGAGGTCCGCCGGATGGTGCAGACCTCCGGCGCCGTGGGCGGCATCGCCGCGCGCGTCGCCGGGCAGCGCTTCCTCGGCCTCAAGACCGACAAGGGGGCGCATGCCGAGGACCTGAAGCAGATCCTCGGCGGGCTGAAGGGCCCGCTGATGAAGGTGGCGCAGTTCCTCTCGACGGTGCCGGACGCCCTGCCGGAGGAATATGCCGAGCAGCTGGAGACGCTGCAGGCCAATGCGCCGCCGATGGGCTGGCCCTTCGTCCGCCGCCGCATGGCCGGCGAGCTGGGCCCGGGCTGGGAGAGCAAGTTCTCCGAGTTCGGCCGTGAGGCCGCAGCCGCCGCCTCGCTCGGCCAGGTGCACAAGGCCCGGCTGCCGGACGGCATGCTGGTCGCCTGCAAGCTGCAATACCCTGACATGCCGAGCGTGGTGGAGGCCGACCTCCGCCAACTCAAGCTGGCGATGAACCTCTACCAGCGGATGGACAGCGCGCTCGACAACGGCGAGGTTTACCAGGAGCTGCGCGACCGGCTGCGCGAGGAGCTGGACTACCTCCGCGAAGCCGCGCACCAGCGGCTCTATGCCTTGATGCTGGCCGACCAGCCGCATGTCGCGGTGCCGACCCCGATCGAGGGCTATTGCACCACCCGCCTGCTGACCATGACCTGGCTGGAAGGCCGTCCGCTGGTGAAGCGCCTGGCGGAGGACCCGCCGGTCGAGGAACGGCAGGCCTATGCCGAGGGGCTGTTCCGGGCGTGGTACCGGCCCTTCTACCGCTACGGCGTCATCCATGGCGACCCGCACCTCGGCAACTACCAGGTGCGGCCGGACCAGCAGGGCATCAACCTGTTCGACTTCGGCACCATCCGGGTCTTCCCACCCAGCTTCGTCGGCGGCGTCATCATGCTGTACGAGGCGGTGCGCGACCACGACGACGAGAAGGCGGCCGAGGCCTACCGCATCTGGGGCTTCCGCAACCTGTCGAAGGACACGATGGAGGTCCTGAACCTCTGGGCCGCCTTCCTTTATGAGCCGCTGGTGCAGGACAAGGTCCGGCCGATCCAGTTCTCCGACGACATGTCCTATGGGCGGAAGATCGCCCAGAAGGTGCATGAGGGCCTGAAGCGGACCGGCGGGGTGAAGATCCCCCGCGAATTCCCGCTGATGGACCGTGCGGCGGTCGGCCTCGGCAGCGTCTTCCTGCGGCTGCGCTGCGAGATGAACTGGCACCGGCTGTTCATGGAGATGATCGGCGACCTGACCGAGCAGGGCGTCGCCGAGCGCCAGGCGGCGGCGCTGGCGGAAGCGAAGGTGCCGGCGCCGATGGCGTGAGCCTCGGCCTACGACGGTTCTGGGTGGCAGCACCCGGGACGTGAAGCGCCGGCGCGACGCAAGCTGGCCGGAAGGCGCCCTGACCCGGTCGGGACGCCTTCGGTGGCGGTTTCAGTTTTCCAGCACCCGGTCGCGGCTCTCGGGCAGGGTCCACATGGCGATGGCCGTGACCAGGCTGGTTAGCGCCACGTGCCAGGCGGGGGAGGTCGGATTGCCCGTCGCCTCGATCAGCCAGGTGATGACGAACTGGGTCGTCCCGCCGAAGAGCGAGACGCCGACCGCATAGGCCACCGCCAGCCCGGTCGCGCGGATCGCCCGCGGCAGCAGTTCCGGGATCACTGCGAGCGCCGCGCTGCTGCTGGTCGCGGTCAGCGCGGTGATGGTGCCGGTGGCGAGGAACAGCGTCGCGGCGCTGGGATAGGCGGTCAGCAGCAGGAAGAGCGGCCAGGCGAGGACCGCCAGCAGGATGCGCGGCACCAGCATGACCGGCCGCCGGCCGACCCGGTCGCTCAGCCACCCCCCGAACAGCGAGAAGACCAGCGTGCCGAGCCCGCCCACCACCGTCGCGGCGAGCGCGATCGTGGAGGGGAAGTGCAGCGTGGCGATGGCATAGGTCGTCATGTAGTTGCCGACATAGGTCGCCACCGTCCCGCCCAGGATCAGCAGCACGCCGAGCCCGATCAGCTTCGCATGGTCCCGCAGCCGCCGCGCGGGCGCCGCGGCGGGCCCGTGCTCCAGCGTCTCCGGCATGGTCCGCCGCAGGACGACCGCGACCGGAATCAGCGCCAGGCAGAGCAGGAAGGGCACCCGCCAGCCCCAGGCGACCAAGTCGTCATGCGACAGGACCAACGAGAGACCGGTGCCGATCATCCCCGCCATCAGCGCGGCGATGCCCTGGCTGGCGAGTTGCCAGCTAGAATAGAGGCCGCGCTTTCCGGGCGGGGCGATCTCGATCAGGAAGGCGCTGGCCGGCCCGACCTCCCCGCCGAGCGCCAGCCCCTGGACCAGCCTGCAGAAAACCACGATCAGCGGCGCGGCGATGCCGATGCTGGCATAGGAGGGCGTCAGGGCGAGCCCGATGGTGCCGACGGTGATCATCAGGATGGTCAGCAGCATCGCCGGCTTACGCCCGGCCCGGTCGGCATAGGCGCCGATCAGCACGCCACCGAGCGGGCGGAAGACGAAGCCGACGCCGAAGACCCCGACCGAGAGCAGCAGGCTCATGAAGGGGGTGGAGGCCGGGAAGAAGGCCTGGCCGATATAGACGGCGAAGAAGGCGTAGGTCACGAAGTCGTAGAACTCCAGCGCATTGCCGGCGACGGTCGCCGCCACGACCCGCTTCGGAATCGGCGGCCGCGCCGGGCCTTCAGTCGCCTCCCTGGCCACGGCGGCGATGCCGGGTGCGGCCATCCCTGCTGCAACTGATGCCATCCTGCCTTCCCCTCCGGCCCGGCTCGGGCCCTGCGGGAAGAACACGGGGGCGCGCCGGGCGATCACCCGGGCCAGCGAAACAAGCCGCCGCCGGGCGCGACCGGGGCGGATTGCCCGACCCCCATGGTCAAGCTTTCGCGCGCATTGTATCAGGCGACAACACAGCGGCAGCCCGTGCGGGCTTGCCCGCTTTCATGCATCGCCGCATCTATCAGGCTGAAGAGGGGGGACCCCGTATGCGTCTGGCTGTCCTGAAGGAGCGCCGGCCCGCCGAGACTCGCGTCGCGGCCACGCCGGAAACGGTCAAGAAGTTCATCGCCCTCGGCTGCACCGTGGCGATCGAGGCCGGTGCCGGCCTGCCCTCCGGCATCCCGGATGCCGAATATGCCGCCGCCGGGGCGGAGGTCGCTCCGGACGCCGCCGCCACGCTGAACGGCGCCAACATCGTGCTGAAGATCCGCGCCCCGCTCGGCACCGGGGAGGGGCCGGTGGACGAGTTGTCGTTGATCCCGCGCGGCGCGCTGATGCTCGGCCAGCTGCAAGCCTCGCCGGAGATGGCGCAGACCTATGCCCAGCTCGGCATCGAGGCCGGGGCGATGGAGCTGCTGCCGCGCATCACCCGGGCGCAGAGCATGGACATCCTCTCCTCCCAGGCGAACCTCACGGGCTACCGTGCCGTGATCGAAGCGGCGGCGGCCTTCGACCGCGGCTTCCCCATGCTGATGACCGCGGCCGGCACGATCTCGGCCGCCAATGTCTTCGTCATGGGCGCCGGCGTCGCCGGGCTGCAGGCCATCGCCACGGCGCGGCGGCTCGGTGGCCGGGTCTCCGCCACCGATGTGCGGCCGGCGGCGAAGGAGGAGATCAAGTCGCTCGGCGCCGCCTATGTCGGCTACGAGTCCGAGGAGAGCAAGCAGGCGCAGACCGCCGGCGGCTACGCGAAGCAGCTCTCGGCCGAGTTCTATGCCGAGCAGGCCAAGGTCGTCGCCGCGCACATCGCCAAGCAGGACATCGTCATCACCACCGCGCTGGTGCAGGGCCGCAAGGCGCCGACCCTGGTGACGGCCGAGATGGTCGCCTCGATGAAGCCGGGCTCGGTGATCGTCGACATCGCGTCGGATGCCGGCGGCAACGTGGCGCTGACCCAGCCGGGCCAGTTCATCACCACCGACAACGGGGTGAAGATCATCGGCTTCAACAACTGGCCGGGCCGCATCGCCGGCGCCTCGTCGGCGCTCTTCGCGCGCAACCTGCTGACCTTCCTGACCACCTTCTGGGACAAGGAGGCCAAGGCGCCGAAGCTGCCGCCTGAGGACGAGATTGTGAAGGGCGTCCTGCTGACCCACAACGGCACCGTCGTGCACCCGAGCCTCGCACCCGCCAAAGCCGCCTGACGTGTTCAACCCGATGCCGCTTGATGGCTGGAGGGCCGGCAGGCCCGGAAGCCTGAACCGGCCGGCATCGCCGAAGGAGACGAGACCATGAACCCGACCGACCTGGCCAACCAGGCCCAGGCGCTGGCCGACCGTGCCGGCGCGCTCGCCGCACAGGCGCGGCTGATGGCGGAGACGCAGATCGTGCCCGCCGTGCAGCACGGGGCCGCCGCGGCCGATCCTTTCCTGTTCCTGCTGACGATCTTCCTGCTGGCCTGCTTCGTCGGCTACTACGTGGTCTGGAACGTCACGCCGGCGCTGCACAGCCCGCTGATGGGCGTGACCAACGCCATCTCCTCGGTCATCGTGGTCGGCGCCATCCTGGCCGCCGGCACGGCAGACAACTGGGGTGCGCGGATCTTCGGCTTCCTCGCCGTGACCTTCGCCTCGGTCAACATCTTCGGCGGCTTTCTGGTGACGCGCCGGATGCTGGCGATGTTCCAGACCAAGAAGAAGGCCTGACGCCATGGCGACGATCTCGACGCTCGCCTACCTGGTCGCGGCGGTCCTCTTCATCCTCGCGCTGCGCGGGCTGTCCCACCCGACCACCTCGCGGCAGGGCAACCAGTTCGGCATGATCGGCATGGCGATCGCCATCGTGGCGACGCTGTTCCGCCCGGGCATGGCGCCCGGCGGCATCATCCTGATCCTGGCCGGCATCGCGATCGGCGGCAGCATCGGCGCGGTGGTGGCCAAGCGGATCCAGATGACCTCGCTGCCGCAGTTGGTCGCCGCCTTCCACTCGCTGGTCGGCATGGCCGCGGTCTTCGTCGCCGCGGCCGCCTTCTACAGCCCGGAAAGCTTCGGCATCGGCACGCATGGCCATATCCACGGCGCCTCGCTGGTCGAGATGTCGCTCGGCCTCGCCATCGGTGCCATCACCTTCTCCGGCTCGGTCATCGCCTTTGCCAAGCTCGATGGCCGAATGTCCGGCGCGCCCATCATCTTCCCGCAGCAGCACAAGCTGAACGCGGCGCTCGGCGTGCTGCTGCTGGTGCTCATCATCGCCTTCGTCATGAACGGCAACCCGGTGCTGTTCTGGCTGATCGCGCTGCTCTCCTTTGCGCTCGGCTTCCTGCTGATCATCCCGATCGGCGGCGCCGACATGCCGGTCGTTGTCTCGATGCTGAACAGCTATTCCGGCTGGGCGGCGGCGGGCATCGGCTTCACCATCGGCAACCTGCTGCTGATCGTCACCGGCGCGCTGGTTGGCGCGTCCGGCGCCATCCTGTCCTACATCATGTGCAAGGGCATGAACCGCAGCATCATCAACGTGCTGCTGGGCGGCTTCGGGACGGATACCAGCGCCGCGGGCGCCGGCGGCGCCACCGCGGACCATGGCCCGGTCAAGGCCGGCAGCCCGGAGGACGCGGCCTTCATCATGAAGAACGCCGCCAAGATCATCATCGTGCCGGGCTACGGCATGGCGGTGGCGCAGGCGCAGCAGGTGCTGCGGGAGATGGGCGACCTGCTGAAGAAGGAGGGCGCCACCGTGGAATACGCCATCCACCCCGTCGCCGGCCGCATGCCCGGGCACATGAACGTGCTGCTGGCCGAGGCGAACGTCCCCTACGAGGACGTCAAGGAGCTCGAGGAGATAAACCCCGAGTTCGCCGAGGCCGACGTCGCCTTCGTCATCGGCGCCAACGACGTGACCAATCCGGCGGCCAAGACCGACAAGTCCAGCGCCATCTACGGCATGCCGATCCTCGACGTGGAGAAGGCCAAGACGGTCTTCTTCATCAAGCGCGGCATGGCCAGCGGCTATGCCGGCGTAGACAACGAGCTGTTCTTCCGCCCCAACACCATGATGCTGTTCGGCGACGCGAAGAAGGTCACGCAGGAGGTCGTCCAGGCTCTGCAGAAGTAGCCTGCGAACCCACGCAAGTAGATGAGGGGGCCGGGGAGAATACCTTCTCCCCGGCCTTTCTTTCATGCATTGCCGCCCAGTGCCGCCCGCAGCTCGGCCCCCGAGGTCACCCAGCCGAAGAATGCCCGCACGTTGAACTCGGTTGCCGCCTGGCTGCCGGGCCCCGCTCCCAGCGTCGCGTCGGATACCATCACCGGGAAGAACTCCCGGTGATAGGCATCGCGGATCGTGCTCTCGACGCAGACATTGGTGGCGACGCCGATGACCAGCACGGTGCGGACGCGGCGCGCGCGCAGGATCTGCTCCAGCGCCGTGCCGGCGAAGCCGCTGTAGCGCGACTTTCCCACCACCACCTCACCCGGCCGCGGCGCCACCTCCGGCACGATCTCGTGGTCCCAGGTGCCGTGGGTGATCAGCTTGCCGGCATAGGCATCGTTCGCCCGCATGAACTTAAGCGCGTTCGACTTGTGCCAGACCGGCGCCGCCGGCCCGGGCGCCTCCCGCAGGTCGGGGGAGAAGCCGTTCTGCAGGTAGATGACGGGTATGGCGGCATCGCGGCAGGCGGCGATGACCCGGGCGCATTCCTCGATCACCGGGGGTGAGCCGCTTACGTCGAAGCCGCAGAGGTCGAGATAGCCGCCGTTCGAGAGGTAGGCGTGCTGCATGTCCACGACGATCAGCGCGGTTTCTTCCGGCACCACGGCGATGGGCTCGGGGCGGGCGGCGACCTGGACAGTGCGGGGCATTGACGGCTTCCTCGGCGGCATGGGCCGAGTGCCAAGCAGAGCGCGTGCCAGTCAGCCGACCGCCAGCAGCCGCCCGACCATGCCGGCGAGACGGTCGACCTGCCGGTCCTCCAGCCCGGCCTGGCGCAAGGTCTCCTGCGTCGAGAGCAGGTATTCGGCATCCGGTCCCTGCGGCCCGACCGCCGTGGCCAGCACGCGGGCCTGGGCCGGCTCCGGCAAGGGGCCGGCATGGAGCGGGTGGGCGGCATCGGCGATGAAGGTCAGCGCCCGTACCGGCCTGCCTTGCGGCAGCGGCACCACTGTGACCCATTCGGTGCGGTAGAAGCCCGGCAGCATTTCATGCCGCCAGACCGGCCAGAGCAGCGCATCATCCGGCAGGGTGAAGAGCAGCCCGTCGCAGCATTCGCCAGGCTCCGGCTCGAGCCCGAGGGTTAGCCCCGGCGCCTCCGGCACGCCGCGATTGTGGATGTCGCGCAGGTGCCAACGGCGGGCGAAGCCGCCGAGACGAGCCGGCTCCGGCAAGGCGCCGGGCAGCACCTGTCTTTCCCACATCAGCGACCCGAAGGCGAAGATGCGTGGCAGGTCGCCGGCGCGGCGGCTGCACAGGGCGCCCGCCAGACTGGCGCGCAACAGGTTCTCGGGGACGGTCTGGGGCGGTCGGGCGGGGACCCGGCTTTCCGGCAGGCGTTGCGCGATCAGCGCGCGAGTCAGGGTCATGCCGGCCCAACGGTGGGTGACCGGCAGCGTTCCTGGCTGATTCGTTGCGCCCTGTGCTGGATCAAGGCGCCTTAAACCCTGGCGTTCCATCCTGTGCCCATGCTGCACTCTTCCGCCGTGCCCGTGCATGACCATCGCGCGACCGCGACCTTCTGGACCGAAGCGCCCGAGGCACTGCTTGCGCGCCTCGGCAGCGGGCCGTGGGGCCTCGCCGCTGCCGATGCGGAGCGCCGTCGCGCCGTGGATGGCCCGAACGCCGTTGTCGATCACGCCCCGGCGGCGATCGGCCGCAAGATCCTTCGCCGCATGGCGGAACCGCTGATCGCCATCCTGATCGTCGCCGGGCTTGTGTCCGGCCTGACCGGCGATTGGCCCGGCTTCGGCATCATCCTCAGCATCGTCGCCGTCTCGGTCGCCATGGACGTGGCGCAGGAGCACCGGGCGGAACAGGCTGCGGGGGCGCTGCGCGACAGCGTCGCGGTCCGCGCCATCGCGAGGCGGGACGGCCGCCCCCAGGGGGTGCCGGTCGAAGCGCTGGTCGCCGGTGACGTGGTGGAACTGGCCGCCGGCGCGCTGGTCCCGGCCGATGGCGTCCTCCTCGACGGCCAGGGCCTGCAGGTGAACGAGGCGCTGCTGACCGGCGAGCCCTATCCGGTCGCCAAGCGTCCGGGCGCCGGCGCCGGCGCAACGCTCGCCGAGGCGACGAATGCCGTCTTTTCCGGCACCGCGGTGGTCACGGGTGCGGCGACCATGCTGGTGGTGGCGACCGGGTCGGCGACCCGGCTCGGCGGCGTCGCCGCGGCGCTGGCGGCGCGACGGCCGGCGACGGCCTTTGAGCGCGGGTTGCGCGGGCTCGGCCTGTTGATCTTGCGGCTGACGGTCTTCCTGGTGCTTTTCGTGTTGCTGGCGCACCTGGCCTTCCACCGCCCGCCGCTGGAGAGCTTCCTGTTCGCCGTCGCACTCGCGGTCGGGCTGACGCCGGAGCTGCTGCCGATGGTGACCACCGTCACGCTGTCGCGCGGCGCAATGCGGATGGCGGCGAAGCAGGTGGTGGTGAAGCGGCTGGCGGCGATCCACGACCTCGGCGCGATGGACGTGCTCTGCACCGACAAGACCGGCACGCTGACCGAGGCGCGGATCGCGCTCGCCGATGCGACCTCGCCCGAGGTGCTGCGGATGGCGGCGCTGAATGCAGGGCTGGCGAGCGGCCAGCCGACCACGCTGGATGCGGCGATCCTGGCGGCGCAGCCGCTGCCTGCCGGCTGGCGGCTGCTGGCCGAGCTGCCCTTCGGCTTCGAGCGCCGACGATCCTCCGTTCTGGCCGAGGGCGAAGGCCAGCGCTTGCTGGTGGTGAAGGGCGCGCCGGAAGCCGTGCTGGCCGCCTGTACCGGCGCCGAGGGCAACGCCTTCGACCGTGCCGCGCTGCTGGCAGCGGCCGAGGCGCGCGGGGCGGAAGGGCTGCGGCTGCTCGGCGTGGCCACCCGCGCCGTTCCGGAAGGCGAGGTGGTGGACGGGCCGGAGGCGGAGCGGGACCTCACCTTCCTCGGCTTCTGCGCCTTCCTCGACCCGCCGAAGCGATCCGCCGCCGCGGCGGTGGCGCGGCTGGCCGAGCTCGGCATCCGCACCAAGATCGTCTCGGGCGATGCGGCGCCGGTGGTGCGGCATCTGGTGCAGGCGCTCGGCCTGCCCGCGCAGGGCCTGCTGACCGGAGAGGAAATTGCCGGGATGGACGACCATGCGCTGGCGGCGCGGGTCGGGCAGGTCGATCTCTACGCCCGCGTCTCGCCCGACCAGAAGCGCCGCATCCTGCTGGCGCTGAAGGCGCGTGGCCACACGGTCGGCTTCATCGGCGACGGCATCAACGACGCGCCGGCGATTCACACCGCCGATGCCGGGATCTCGGTGCAGGAGGCGACCGAGGTGGCGCGTGCCGCGGCGGACCTGATCCTGCTCGCGCCCGATCTCGGCGTGCTGGCGGAGGGTGTGGAGGAGGGGCGGCGGACCTATGCCAACGTGATGAAATACGTACGGATGGGCACCTCCTCCAATTTCGGCAACATGCTTTCGATGGCGGTCGCTTCCCTCGTCATTCCCTTCCTGCCGCTGCTGCCGGCGCAGATTCTGCTGAACAACCTGCTCTACGACGTCTCCGAGCTCGGCATTCCCTTTGACGCGGTGGACCGGGCCGATCTGGCAGCGCCGCATGCCTGGGACATGCGGCAGGTGCTGCGCTTCACCATGGTGATGGGGCCGCTGTCTTCGGTCTTCGACCTGGCGACCTTCGGCATCCTGCTCTGGGGCTATGGTGCGACGCCGGAGGAATTCCGCACCGCCTGGTTCGTCGAAAGCATGGTGACGCAGATCCTGGTGATCTTCCTGATCCGCACCGCGGGCCCGGCCTGGCGCGCCACCCGGCCGCATCCGGTGCTGGCGGCGACCTCGCTCGGGGCGCTCGCCGCGGCGCTGGCCCTGGCGCTCGGTCCCTTCGCCGCGGTGCTGGGCTTCGCGCCGCTGCCGGGTGCGCTGCTGGGGGTGATCATGGCATTGGTGGTGGCGTACCTGGCGGTGGCGGAGGCGCTGAAGCGCGTGGCGGTGCCGCGCGCGGCGAGGTAGCCGGGCAAGGTCCGGGAAAAAGGCATTTCGCCTCGACCTGCCTTTTTCTGCGCGGTGGCCCTCGGCTGAGGGAAATAGATAATGGGTCCGGGGAGAATTCCCTTACCCCGGCCTGTCTTACTTACAGGTGCTTGCCGCCATCGACCAGGATGGCGACGCCGGTGGTCAGCCGTAGATGCGTCACCACCGACATCACCGCCAGCGCCACGTCGTCGGCTTCCGTCAGGGTTCGCAGCGGCGAGGCGAGCGCCGCCTTCTCCACCGTCTCGCGGCTGCGGCCCGGGACGAAGTCGGTCAGCACCGCGGAAGGCGAGATCGAGACCACGCGGATCCCGGACGACCCCAGCACCCGCGCCAGCGACAGGCCGATCGTGTCGATCGCCGCCTTCGACGCGCCGTAGATGATGCTGCTGCCGGTGCCGGTGACCGCGGCCAAGGATGAGATGTTGACGATGACCGCGTCGCCGCTGGCCTTCAGCAGCGGCAGGAAGGCGCGGATGGTGGCGATCGGGCCGCGCACGTTGATCGTCAGCACCCGGTCGATGAGGTCGTCGTCCAGCGCGTCGAGGTCGGCATGCGGCACGGCGCGCGTGGTGCCGGCCGAGTTCACCAGCACGTCGCAGCGACCGAGCTTCGCGGTGACCTCGGCCGCGGCAGCCTGCAACGCGGCGCTGTCGGCCATCGGCAAGCGCAGTGCCAGATGGCCGCTTCCGGGCAGGTCCGCCGTGAGCGCCGCGGCCCGCCCGGCGCCTTCGTTGTAGCCGACCACCACCGTGGCGCCAGCATCGGCCAGGCGGCGCGCGGTCGCGGCGCCGATGCCGTTGCTGCCGCCGGTGACGACCGCGACGCGGCCCTTCAGCTCATAGGGGCCGAGATTGCCCCCGCGCAGTTCGGCCATGGCTGTGCCTCCTCCCGTTCCGGTCACCGAGTATCGGCGATGGACGGGAAGACGGACAGCCCGGGCGGCTCAGCGCTCGGTCAGGATTGGCAGCGCCGGAACGTCCGGGCCGCCGTGCCGGCGCAGCTCGGCCAGGCTCACGCCCAGCCCGGTCGCGCCGGTCAGCGCCGCCAGGAAAAGGGCCGAGGCCGGCAGGACGGCCAATCCAGTCAGCAGGATCGCGGCTCCGACCACAGGCAGGATGGAATTCGACAGGGCGGCTTCGGTCTGGACGCCCGGGACATGCAGGTTGATTTTCATGGTGAACCTCGCCATTGCGATGTTGCGTTGCAGCATGATGCTGCATCGCAGCAAAATACCAGCGTGAAATTCGCCGATTGCTCGCCTCTGACCATGCAATCGCTGCATGAATAAACCATCCAAGGGTTGCTCGAGGATGGATACGCCGGCGCGGTCGGTCCGGCCGCGACGGCGTGGTGGCATTCGCCCCACCGATCTCGCTAGGCTGCCGCCCACGCGCGGTGCCCGGGCTCCACCCGGCGGCGCCGGGATGCCCGCGGCAACCAAGGGTCGACAACGACCCGGGCTGGCCCGCCTGCGGTGCCCGGCTTGCGCGCCGCGACGGCCTGCCCCGAAAGGGAGGGCAGTTCACCATGCCTGACGCCAGCGGCAGACAACCCGGCGGGGCGAGGCCCCGATCCTTCGCGCTCATCGGCCCGCAGGGCAGCGGGAAATCGACCCTGTTCGACGCGCTGCTGGGCGCCGCCGGCGGCGCGGCGCGGCGCGGCGGCCCGCGCGGCATGGGGACCGAGCTCCGCCTCGGCCATGCCGGCCTCATGGGCGATGCCTGGTCGCTGCTGGACTGTCCCGGCTCGATCGAATTCGCGCACGACGCGGCCTGTGCGCTCGCGGTCTGCGACTTGGCGGTCGTGGTGGCCGAAGCCGCGCCCGGCCGCGCCGCCGGGCTCGGCCCGGTCTTCCGGATGCTGGAGGACCAGGGCGTCCCGGCCCTGGTCTTCGTCAACAAGATCGACCAGCTGGATGGTCGGGTGCGCGACACGCTGGCGGCACTGCAGGGCCAGACCCGCCGCAAGCTGGTATTGCGTCAGGTGCCGATCCGCGAGGGCGAGACGGTGACCGGCTATGTCGACGTCGTCTCCGAGCGCGCCTATCGCTACCGCCGCGGCGCCGCCTCCGAGCGGATCGAGTTGCCGCCGGCGATGCGCGAGCGCGAGGCGGAGGCGCGGGCCGAGCTGCTGGAGGCGCTGGCCGACCACGACGACGCGCTGCTCGAGAAGGTGCTGGAGGATCTGGCGCCGGACCTCGAGGAGATCTACCGCCCGCTCCACACGAGCGAGGCGAGCGGGGCCGTCGTTTCCGTGCTGCTCGGCGCGGCGGAGCACAACAACGGCGTCCAGCGGCTGTGGAAGGCGCTGCGGCACGACGTGCCGGACCCGCAGGAGACGGCGGCCCGCCGCGGCATCGCGCCCGAGGGCGCGCCGCTGGCACAGATCTTCCGCACCCTGCATGCCGGCCATGCCGGGCGACTGTCCTGGGCGCGGATCTGGCGCGGCCAAGTGAAGGACGGCGCGCAGCTCGACGGCCACCGGGTCGGCGGCATCCACCGCTTCCCAAACGGCGAGGCGCAAAAGGTTCCCGAAGCGGCGACCGGCGAGATCGTGGCGCTCGGCCGGCTCGAAGGCGTGACAACGGGCGCGACGCTTGGCACCGAGCCGCCGCTGGCCTTTCCGCGGCCCGCCGCCCCGGTGCATGCCCTGGCCGTGGTGCTGGACGACCGCAAGGACGAGGTGCGGCTGTCCGGCGCGCTGCAGCGGCTGGCGGAGGAGGACCCGGCGCTCGGCGTGGTGCTGGACCCCGAAAGCGCCCAGACCATCCTGCATGGCCAGGGCGAGATCCACCTGCGCGCGGCGGTGGAGCGGCTGTCCGGCGCGCTCGGCATCAAGCTGCGCACCGTGCGGCCGCAGATCGCCTATCGCGAGACCATCCGCCAGCCCATCACCCAGCATGCCAGGCTGAAGCGGCAGACCGGCGGCCACGGCCAGTTCGCCGACGTGAAGCTGCATATCGAACCGCGCCCGCGCGGCGCCGGCTTCGCCTTCGAGGAGAAGGTGGTCGGCGGCGCCGTGCCGCGCCGCTTCATTCCCGCGGTGGGGGAGGCGGCCGAGGAGGCGACGAAAAAGGGCCCGCTCGGCCATCCCGTGGTTGATGTCGCGGTGACGCTGCTGGACGGCAGCTTCCATTCGGTCGACAGCAGCGACATGGCCTTCGCCACGGCCACGCGCCAGGCGATGCAGGACGGGCTGGCCAAGGCCGACCCGGTGCTGCTGGAGCCGATCGAGGCGGTGACCGTCACGGTGCCGGCAGAATATACCCCGAACGCCCAGCGCTTGCTGACCGGGCGGCGCGGCCAGATCCTCGGCTATGCGGCGAAGGAGGGCTGGGAAGGCTGGGACGCGGTGGAGGCGCTGGTGCCGGCCGCCGAACTGCAGGATTTCATCATCGAGCTGCGCAGCCTGACCCAGGGCCTCGGCAGCTATGTCCATCGATTCGACCACCTGGCCGAAGCCCGGCACAAGTAGCGGCCTCGCGGGCGCGATGTTTGCGGAGCGGATTCATGCCGGCGAGCCCTTCGGCGATCCGCTCCGGCGTGTATCCTCCCGCCCAACGCCGCCATCGGGGAAACGTGCCCATGCCAGGACCACTCGCGGGAATCCGCGTGCTCGACCTCACCACCGTGCTGGTCGGGCCCTATTGCACGCAGGTCCTGGCGGAGATGGGCGCTGCGGTGACCAAGGTGGAGGCGCCGGAGGGCGACGTGGTCCGCCTGATCGGCCCCGGCCGCAATCCGGGGATGGGCTGCATGTTCATCACCATCAACCGCGGCAAGCGCAGCATCTCGCTCGACCTCAAGACGCCGGCGGCGCGGGCGGTACTGCTGCGCCTGGCGAAATCCGCCGACGTGCTGGTGACCAACATCCGCCCCGCCGCCATGGCGCGGCTCGGCCTCGACTACGCCGCGGTGCGGACGGCCAATCCGCGCATCGTCTATGCCAGCGTGCTCGGCTTTGCGCAGGACGGGCCGTATGGCCCGCGTCCCGCCTATGACGACCTGATGCAGGGCGCCGCGCTAATCGCCGGTCTCAATGCGCATGTCAGCGGTGGCGAGCCGCGCTACGTGCCGCTGGCCATGGCCGACCGCATCACCGGGCTGATGGCGGCCAGCGCGATCAATGCCGCCCTGGTCCACCAGCTCCGCAGCGGGGAGGGGCAGCTGGTCGAGGTGCCGATGTTCGAGACCATGCTGAACTTCGTTCTCGGCGACCACCTCGGCGGCAAGGTCTTCGACCCGCCGCTCGATGCCGGCGGCTATGGCCGGCTGCTCTCGCCCGACCGCAAGCCCTACCGGACCAGGGACGGCTTCGTCTGCACCATGATCTACAACGACCGGCAGTGGCGGAACTTCTGCGCCGCGGTCGGCTGGCCCGACCTGGTCTCGACCGATCCGCGTTTCGCCAGCCATGCGACGCGCACCGTGCATATCGACGCGGTGCTCGGCATGCTGGCGCAGGAATTCCTGACGCGGACCAGCGCCGAATGGATGGCGCTGCTGGAAGCGGCCGACCTGCCGGTGACGCCGGTGCACACGCTGGAGACGATCCTTGAGGACCCGCACCTGTCGGCGACCGGCTTCTTCGAGGCGGAGGACCACCCGACCGAAGGCCGCCTCACCCGCATGGTGGCGCCGGTGAAATTCTCGGCGACGCCGACCGGCGAGCGCTTGCCCTCGCCGCGGCTCGGCGGCGACAGCGCCGCGATCCTGGCCGAGGCGGGCTATGCCGAGGCGGAGATCGCCGCGCTGATCGGCAGCGGCGCGGTGTGCGCCGCGTCCTGATGCGATGGACGGCACCCCGGCCGGCGAACCGCCGCCCTGTCGCAGGCGTTGCCTTCCCGAAGCGGAGGCAAGGCATGCGACTGCACTGGCGATGGATGGCGGCCCTGGCATTGCTGCCCGGCTATGCCCTGGCGCAACCGGCGCCGCCGCGCGAAGCGCCGCGTCCCGCGGTGCCGGCACCCCCGCTTGCCGCCGCGCCCGCCACCCCGCCCGCTGGCGTGGTGCGGCCGCCGGCCGGCGTCGACCCCGGCATCCAGGCTCCGGCGCCGGTCCCGGCACCCAACACGACGCCGGTCATTCCGCCGCCGGGCACCCCAGGCGGCAACCCGCAGGTGCAGCCGCGCTGAAGCGGCGGCCAGCCTCGATCGTCCTGAGTGAAGACACGCAGGACGTGAATCGCCAGCTTAACAAAACCTGGACGGAGTTTGCCCCGACAGGGTCAGGGCGACATCCGTCCAGTCAGTGCAGCCTCACTCCCGGCTCCATGCGGGAGGTGAGAAGACTCGCCAGAGTCCGCCAGGCCACCGGCGATGCCCGTGCAGCGCCGACTGGTGCACCTTGTAGAGCGAGCGATACATCAGTCGGGCGAAATACCCCTCGATGAACATGCTTTTGTCGACCAGGAAGCCCATCAGGCCGCCGACCGTGCGGTACTTGCCGAGCGAGACCAGCGAGCCGAAGTCGCGGTAGACAAAGGGCGTCAGTGGCTGGCCCGTCGGCTGCCGGTTGATTTGCCCGATCACGTGCGAGGCCTGCTGGTGCGCCGCCTGGGCGCGTGGCGGCAGGAAGCCCTGGCCGTCCGGCCGTGGGCAGGCGGCACAGTCGCCCATGGCGAAAATATCCGAATCGCGCGTGGTCTGTAGCGTCGGCTCGACCAGCAGCTGGTTGGTCCGCGTGGTCTCGAGTCCCGCGATGTCCTCCAGCACCTTCGGCCCCTTCACCCCGGCGGCCCAGACGACCAGTTCCCCGGGCAGGAATTCGCCATCCGCGAGACCGGCTCCGTCTTCCCGCACCTCGCTGACCCGCCGGCCTGCCAGGACCTCGACCCCAGCTTTATCAGCAGCTCCGTCGTGGCGATGGAGATGCGCTCGGGCAGTGCCGGCAGGATGTGCGGCGCGGCTTCGACCAGACGGATGCGGATATCGCTCTCGGGGTCGATGCGGGTGAGGCCCTAGGCCACCACGGCGCGGACGGTGCGGTGCAGCTCCGCCGCCAGTTCGGTGCCGGTCGCGCCGGCACCGGTGATCGCCACGTGCAGTGGCCCGGCCACACCGGCTCCGCCTGGCTATCGGCGCGCAGGCGGGCATTGACCAGGCGGCGGTGGAAGCGGCTGGCCTGTTCCGGCGTCGCCAGCGGCACCGCGACTTGCGCGGCGCCCGGAGTGCCGAAGTTGTTGGTGACGCTGCCGATCGAAACCACCAGCGTGTCGTAGGGGACGGCGTTGGGCGGGGTGATCTGCCGGCCCTCGTCATCCTTCGTCGCGCCCAGCAGCACCTCCCGCTTCTCGCGATCGAGGCCGATCATCTCCCCGAAGCGGTAGGTGAAGCGGGGCCAATGTGCCTGGGCGAGGTAGTTCAGCTCATGCTGCGCGCGGTGAGGCTGCCGGCGGCGACCGCATGCAGCAGCGGCTTCCAGAGATGCGTGCGGGCCTTCTCGACCAGCGTCACCTGCGCCTTCCCCGAACGCCCGAGCGTATTGCCGAGCCTGGTCACCAGTTCCAGCGCCGCCGCCCACGACGACGATCCGATGCGGTGTCGCAGCCTCTCCCGTGCCCGCCGTCGATCTCGCTCCGTCGTGTCGTCGTCAGCCTGATGGTGACCCTGCGGAAACGGCGAGCGCGGTTTGACAGCCCGTCCCACGGCCGGGAGACTCGGCGGAAAGGGGAGGGCGGGCATGGACGAGGCCGCGTTGCAGGGCTGGATCGGCCGCGAGGAGGTGGCGGAGGACGAGGCGAGCCTGGTGCTGCTGCGCCGGCTCGCCGCCCTCCTGGACCAGGACCCGGGTACCATCCGTCACGGCGCGCCGATGCCGGAAGGTTGGCACGCCGCGCTGTTCGGGCCGCTGGCGCGGCAATCCGGGCTGGGGCCGGATGGCCACGCGGCGCTCGGCGAGTTCCTGCCGCCGGTGCCGCTGCCGCGGCGGATGTTCGCCGGCCGGCGGACCTGGTTCCAGGCGCCGGTCGCCATCGGCGCGGATGTCCGTCGCGTCTCGCGCATCACCGCCATTGCGCCGAAGACCGGCCGCAGCGGACGGATGATCTTCGTCACGGTGCGGCATGGCATCGAGAGCGGCGGCCGCGAATGCGTGGCGGAGGAGCAGGACCTGGTCTATCGGGAGGCGGCGACGCCAGGCGCCGCCGTGGCCGAGGCGGCACCGCCGGTGCTGCCGGACGGCACGGTGCGCGAGGGCTTCACGCCCGACACCACGCTGCTCTTCCGCTACTCGGCGGTGACCTACAACGGCCACCGCATCCACTACGATGCCGACTACGCCCGCGAAACGGAGGGTTATCCCGCCCTCGTCGTCAATGGCGGCATCACCACGACCAAGCTGACGGAGTTGGCCAAGCGGCACCTGCCGGGGCCGCTGCGGCGGGTGACGACGCGGGCTGGGCGGCCGCTCTTCGTCGGACGGCAGGCGACGCTGGCCTGCCACCTGGAGGCGCCGGGCCGGGCGCGGCTCTGGGCGCTGGACGATGCCGGGCGGCAGGCTTTCGAATGCGTGGCGGAGAGCGCGGCATGACCAAGGGACCATTGTCCGGCGTCAAGGTCCTCGACCTCACCGCCGTGGTCGTCGGCCCATCCTGTACGCTGACGCTTGCCGAGCAGGGCGCAGAGGTCATCAAGCTGGAAAGCCCCGAGGGCGACCTGCTGCGCAAGCTCGGCGGCCCGGCACCCTCGCCCGACATGTCCCCCAAGTTCATCCACTTCAACCGCGGCAAGCGCAGCATCGCCGTCGACCTGAAGACCGCGGACGGCATGGCGGTGCTGGCGCGGCTCGCCGAGCAGGCCGACGTGCTGGTGACCAACATGCGCGGCGGCGCGCTGAAGCGCCTCGGCATCAGCTGGGAGGCGCTGCGGCCGCGCAACCCGCGCCTCGTCTTCTGCGTCATCGTCGGTTTCGGCAGCCGCGGCCGGCATCATGACAGCCCGGCCTACGACACCATCATCCAGGGCATGTCCGGCTTCGCCGCAGCGCTCGGCCGCGTCACCGGGGAACCGCGCTACGCCCCCTTCGTGCTCTGCGACCACATCACCGGCATCATCGCCAGCCAGGCGATCACCGCCGCGCTGCTCGCCCGCGAGCGCAGCGGCCCAGGGGAAGGAGGGGGCCAGGCGATCGAGGTCCCGATGTACGAGAGCATGGCGCATTTCGTCCTGACCGAGCACATGTTCAGGCGCACCTTCGACCCCGAGGGCGCCACCGGCGACCCACGGGTGATGAACCCGGATGCCAGGCCGATCCCGACGCAGGACGGCTACATCGCCGTCTCGGCCAATACCGATGCGCAGGCCTTCGCCTTCTTCGACGCCATCGGCCGGCCGGAACTGCGCGACGACCCGCGCTTCAACAGCGTCGTCGCCCGCTTCCGCAACGTCGATGCCTACTTCACCCTGCGCGCCGAGGCGCTGCGGCAGCGCCCGACCGCGGAGTGGGCGGCGGAGTTCCGGCGCCGCGAGATCCCCGCCATGCCCTATGCGACGATCGAGGGGCTGCTGGAGGATCCGCATCTCTGGGAAACCGGCCTGCTGCGCCAGGAGGTCCACCCGACCGAGGGCGCGATGACCGGCCTCGGCCGCCCCGTCACCTTCTCCGCCGCCGGGCCGGACGAGATCCGCCTGGCGCCGCGCCTCTCGGCCGACGCGCGCGGCGTGCTGGCGGAGGCGGGCTATACGGAGACGGAAATCGAGTCGCTGCTCGGCGGCGCGGTGGTCGCGCCGCCCGCTCCCGTCATTCCGGGGTGATCCCGGCGGCGGCGGCCACCCGCTTCCATTGCGGGATTTCCTGCCGCAGCCGCGCGGCCAGCGCCTCCGGCCCGGTCAGCAGGACCGTCGCGCCCTGCGCCGTCATGCGGCGCCACAGCGCGCTGTCCGGCGCGCGCAGCGCCGCCATCTCCCGTATCAGGATCGGCACCGCCTCGGCCGGCGTGGCACGGCCGCCGAGCATGGCAAACCAGAAGGGCACGGCGAAGCCCGGCACCGCCTCGCCGATCGCCGGCACGTTCGGCAGCGCCGGGCTGCGCGCCGCGGTGGTCACTGCCAGCGGCCGGACCTTGCCGTCCTGCAACTGCCCCGCCGGGATCGAGGGATCGCCGGTCCAGAGATCGATGTCGCCCGCCAGCAGCGCGGTCAAGGACTGGGTCACGCCGCGATAGGGCACGTGCAGCAGTTCGATCCCCGCCAGGTTCTGCAGCAGCGCCATTGACAGGTGGGTGGAGGAGCCGATGCCGGCCGAGCCGACGCTGATCCGCCCCGGCCGCGCCTTCGCCGCCGCCAGCAGCCCGGCGACATCGACGAAGGGCGCATCGGCCCGCGCCGCCAGCAGCAAGGAGCTTTCCGAGACCAGCGTCACCGGCACCAGATCGACGAAGGGATCGAAGCCGGGATCCTTCATGATCGCCGGCAGGGTGGCGAAGGAGGTCGTGGTGAAAAGGAAGGTGTGGCCGTCCGTCTCGCGCGCCACGAACTGCGTGCCGACGGCGCTGCCCGCGCCCGGCCTCGATTCGATCACCACGGGCTGGCCGAGCCGCTGCGACAGGTGCTCGGCGATGATCCGCGCCGGCACCTCCTGCGGACCGCCCGGGGCGAAGGGGCTGATGAAGCGGATCGGGCGGTTCGGCCAGGATGCCTGCGCCAGGGCCGGCGCCGCCAGCAAGCTGCCCAGCAGGGCGCGTCTTCCCAATCCCGGCATCCACTTTCCTCCGCGTTCCGGAAAGAATACAGCGGGCCGTGCTGGTTCCCAAGGGAGGCATCCATGGCCGCTTTCAGCGTGACGCCCATCGGCCATCTCGAGACGCCCTGGATCACCCCGGCCGACTGCCCGCGCAACGGCCGCCAGCCGGATCCGCTGCCGGAATGCCGCGCGGTGGTGGCGCCGGAATATCAGGCCGGGCTGCTGGGCCTGGATGGGTTCAGCCACCTCATCCTGCTCTATTGGATGGATCGCGCCGCACCGGCGCCGCTGGTGCTCTCGCCGCGCTTCGACGGCGACCGGCGCGGGATCTTTGCGACGCGGGCACCGGTGCGGCCGAACCCGATTGCGCTCTCGGTAGTGCGGTTCGAGGGATTCGCTGCGCCCGGCGTGCTGCGGGTACGCAACCTCGACTGCGCCAACGGTACGCCGCTGCTCGACATCAAGCCCTATCTGCCGACGACGGATGCCGAGCCCGATGCGACCATGGGCTGGCTGGCGCCGCACGCGACTCCGCGCAGCGAATGAACCCGGGGCCGGCTGCGGCGCTGATGCCGCATGCCGGTCCTTCGCTTCTTCGCACTGCAGGTCGCCATCGGCTTCGGCATCGCCTCGCTCTTCCTCGCGGCGCTGCTATTGTCCGATCTGGGCGGGGTCGGCACCTTGCTGTGCGCGCCCTCCGCTGGCGTCTGGCCGGCGCTGCTGTTTTGGCTGTTCACCGGACTCACCTTCGGCGCCGTGCAATTCGCCGTGGCGCTGGGGCTGGCGGCCATGGCGGAGCCGGGCGACGATCGCGGCAGCTTCGTGGCCGAGCCGGCCTATGCCGCAGTGCGGGCGGTCAGGCGCCCTTGCAACCCTTTGCCCTGAGCGCCTCCACCACCCAGCCACGGTCCCAGCGACCGGCATCCATCGCAGCCTGCGCCGCGGTTTCATTGGCATTGTGGCGCTCGGCCGCGGCAATCGATGCTTCCGCATCGGCCAACGGCAGCACCACCACGCCGTCCTCGTCCGCCATGATCAGGTCACCCGGCATCACCCCTTGGCCGCCGCAGGCGATCGGGCAGCCGATCTCGCCTGGCCCGTCTTTGTGGAGGCCGGAGGGTGTTACGCCGCGCGCCCAGACGCCGAGCTCCATATCGTCGGGATGCGCCGCGTCGCAGGTGGCGCCGTCGATGACCACCGCGGCAATGCCGCGGCGCGCAGCCCAGCGCATCACCAGATCCCCCGTGGTGGCGGTGCCGAGGCCGCCGGCGTCGATGACAATGACATCGCCCGGCACCGCTAGGTCGATGACGCGGTGCAGCGTCAGGTTGTCCCCGCGTCGCGCCTTCACGGTGAAGGCGGGACCCGCCACCGCCAGCCGGCCGCCGAAGGCGCGAAAGCCCCCGCGCATGGTCTGCACGTGGTTCACCACGCCGCTGATATTGGCTGCAGGCGGCTTGGCGGCCCGGGCGCAGAGCGCGGCATCGACGCGGGTGGTGACGGTACGGATGCTGAAGCCAAGGGTCATCATGGTTTCTTGCACCTGCGGGCCGGCGCATGATGCCGGTCGCAAGCGCCCTGTCGAGGCTCCGCATGTCGCCCATCATCCGTGCCTTCACCCTGGCCGAGGCCGCCGCCTTCCGCGAGATCCGGCTTGAGGCGCTGCGGCTGCACCCGGACGCCTTCGGCGCGACCTTCGAGGAGGAGGCGTCGCGTGACGTCGCTTGCTTCGCCGCCGGGATGCCGCAGGACCCGCCGGACGCGATCCTCGGCGCCTGGCTGCCGGGCGAGGCGGCACCCCAGGCCATGGCCGGCCTGCATGCCGAGCCCCGGCGGAAGCTGGCACATAAGGGCCAGGTCTGGGGCGTCTATGTGCGCCGCGTGGCGCGCAGCCAGGGTCTCGGCCGCCTGCTGCTGGAACGGACGATCGCCGTCGCCCGGGACGCGGGACTCGAGACGCTGCGGCTGACGGTCAGCGCCGAGGCAGTGGCGGCGCATGCGCTCTATGTCGCCCTGGGCTTCCGCGCCTATGGCACGGACCCGCGCGGGTTGAAGCTCGGCCCCGGGCAATATGTGGACGAGGTGCTGATGGCGCTCGACCTGCGCGGGGTCTGAGCCGGATGGCGGCGGGGCCGATGGCCAGGCTGCGCGCGCTCTGCCTCGCCCTGCCGGAAACGGAGGAGCGCGAGACCTGGGACTTGCCGACCTTCCGGGTGCGCGGGAAGATCTTCGCCATGGCGCCGGGCGCGGGAGGGGACATTGCGGTCTGGTGCAAGGCGCCGCCCGGCGCGCAGCAGGTGCTGGTCGGAGCCGATGCCGACCGCTTCTTCGCTCCGCCCTATCTCGGTCCCAAGGGCTGGGTCGGCATGCGGCTGCACCTGTTGCCGGACTGGGCGGAGGTGACGGAACTGGTCCGCCGCAGCTACCGCCTGGTAGCGCCGAAGCGGCTGGTGGTGCAGGCTGATGAACCAAGAAAAGACTCGGAGGAGACGGCATGATCGGACGGCGCGGGATCCTGGCGCTCGGTGGCGCTGCGGCGCTCGGCGGGCCGGCGAGGGCGGCGGCTTGGCCGCTGCGGCCAGTGCGCATCGTCGTGCCCTTCGCTGCCGGCGGGTCCAGCGACATCTGCGCCCGGCTGGTCGGGCGGCAGATGCAGGCGGCCACGGGGCAGGGTTTCGTCGTCGAGAACATCGCCGGCGGCAATGGCGTGGTCGGCACGCTTGCGGTGCTGCAGGCTCCGGCGGATGGCCATACGCTGCTGCTCGGCGCGACGACGACTTTCTCGGTCAATCCGTATCTGATGCGCAACCCGGGCTATGATGCGGAACGCGACTTCGCGCTGGTCGGCGTCTTCGGCCTGACCTCGAGCTACCTGATGGTGGCGGCGGACAGCCCGTGGAAGACGGCGGAAGAGCTTTTCGCCGCCATCCAGGCGCAGCCGGGCAAGCTGAACTCGGCCTGGTTCAACGGTTCCTCCCGCATTCCCGCGGCGCTGCTGAAGCGGGTGGCGAAGCTGGAATTCGAGGAGGTCTCCTACAAGATCGTCGGCAACGCGATCACCGACCTGATGGCCGGGCAGGTGCAGTTCTGCTTCATCGACATGGTGGCAGCCGATGCGCATCTGAACTCCGGCAAGTTCCGCGCTCTGGCGGTGACCGGCCCGACACGCTCCGCCCGCTTCCCCGACCTGCCGGCGATGCGCGAGCTGTACGACGGCTTCGAGACCAACGGCTATATCGGCATGGGCATCCGCAGCGCGGTCGCGCCGGCCATCCAGCGCGAGGTCAACCGGCAGGTCACCCTGGCGGTGCAGGAGCCGGAGATCAGCCGACGGCTGCGGGAGATGAGCATGGACCCGGTGGCGATGGATCTGGACACCGCCATCGCCTATGGTCGCAGCGAGCGGGTAAAATACGGCCGCATCATGCGCATGGCGGGGATCGAGCCGGAATAGCTCAACCGCGCACCGCTGCCGCCACTGCCCGCACCAGGTCGTGCGGGTTGTCGTGCAGCGCGGCGACGCCGACGGCGGCGAGGTCGGCACGGGCCTGGTCCAGCGGATAGCCGCGCAGCGCCGCGTGGCCAGCGGCGATGCCGGCGAGAAAGGGCTTGGTCGGCGGGTTGGCGCGCAGCGCGGCGGCCAGCGCATCGACCCGGGCCTTCAGGCCGCGCGAGGCCAGCGTGGTGAAGAACATGATCGCCTTCACCTCCGGCCGCGCGGCGATCTCGAAGGCGGCGGCAAGGCGATCCGGCATGGTCTCGGCCGGGCCGCCATTGGCATTGTCCATGAAGCAGGCGGCGGGGCACCCGGCATCCGCCAACAGGTCGAGCATCAGCATGCCGAGGCCGGCGCCGGCGGTGATCATCGCCACGGTGCCGCCCTCCAGCTCCACCAGCTGGAAGCCCTGGTCGCGGGCACGGCGTTCCAGCGGCGTCAGCGCCGCATCTTCGAGCGCTGCGGACAGGGCGGGCGCCGCATGGCGGAACACCGCGGAGTCGTCGCGTACGAGCTTGGCGTCGCAGGCGACCAGCCGTCCGTCCGGCAGCAGGCCGAGCGGGTTGATCTCCAGGAGGTCGAGATCCTCGTCGCGCAGGATGCGGGCGAGGCGCAGCGCCAGCCGCGCCAACCGCGCCGCGAGGTCGGGTGCGAAGCCGGCGCGCAGCGCGGCATAGGCGGTCTCCAGGACGCCGGGCGCCTCAGGTTCGATGCCGCAACGCAGCAGGGACGCCGCATGCTCGACCTCGACGCCGCCCTCCGGCGCGCAGAGCAGCTCGATGCATTGCGCCGTGCCGTCGATGCGGAGCGCCAGGTAGATCTCCCGTGCCATCGGCACCGCTTCCTCGAGCAGCAATGGCGCGGTCTCGTCGCCGAGTGCGGCACGGATCGCGGCGGCGATCGGCGGTGCCTCCCCCGTCATGCTGCGGCGCACCAAGCCGCGCTTGCCGCGGCCACCCTCCAGCACCTGCGCCTTGAAGATGCCCTGCGCATCCTTCGCAGGCGCAGCATGCAGCAGCGTGCCGCGGGGTATTGCCACGCCGTGTTGGTGCAGCAGTCTCTTGCCATCATGCTCTGCGAGACGCACCGTTCCCTCCGTGATGAGCGCACCCTTTCTCAGCAGCTTCCCCCGTCGCGTCGTGGTGTTCAACCCGACTGGCCGCTACGCCGCCGCCCAGGTCGCCTCGATGCGGGAAGCCGGGACCAACCTGGTCGCCGGCATCGCGCTCGGCCGCGGCGGGGAGGTGGTGGACGGCCTGCCGCTTCACGACGATGTCCGTGCGTTGCCGGAGCCGGCGGATGCCGCGGTGATCTACACGCCGCCGGAGGGCGTGCTGGATGCGGTGCGCGCCGCGGCTGGCATCCCGAGCATCGTGGTCGCGGCGGAATACGTCCCGGTGCACGACGGGCTGCGCGCGGCGCAGGCGGCGCGGGCGGCGGGATCCTGGATGGTGGGGCCGAACACCCTCGGACTGTGCGTGCCTGGCTTGGGGCTGCTTGGCTCCATCGCGCCGTCCTTCTGCACGCCTGGTTCGGTCGCGGTGCTTTGCCGCAGCGGCACGCTGACCCTGACCATGGCGCGGCTGCTGACCGCGGCCGGAATTGGTCAGCGGGTCGTCGCGCATATCGGCGGCGACACGGTCTGCGGCCGCAACCCGCACGAATGGCTTGCGGCGCTCGCGGCCGATCCGGCTGTCTCCGCCATCGCCTATTGCGGCGAGATCGGCGGCGACAAGGAATATGCGCTGGCCGAGGCGATCCCATCCTGCCCGAAGCCCGTCGTCGCCATGCTCGTCGGCCGGCACGCGCCGCCGGGCAAGCGCATGGGCCATGCCGGCGCGCTGGCCGGCGCCGAGCGGGAAACCGCCGCGGCCAAGCTGGCGGCGCTGGCCGCCGGCGGCGCGCATGTCGCGCGCGACCCCGAAGCCGTCATCGCCATCCTCAAGGACCTGAATCGATGAGCGACCTGCCGACCGCCGCCGAGCTGGAGGAGATCACCGCGGGCGCGGCGCCGGAGGGACCCGGCATCGTGCTGTGCGAATGCTTCGCCCGCGACGGGCTGCAGCATGAGGACACCATCCTGCCGCCCGAGGCGAAGATCGTGATAATCGAGCGGATCGCCGATTGCGGCTTCCGCCGCATCGAGATCACCAGCTTCGCGCATCCGCGGCAGGTACCGCAATTTGCCGATGCCGAGGCTGTGCTGCGCGGGGTCCGCCGCCGGCCGGGCGTGCTGTTCAAGGCGACCTGCCCGAACCCCCAGGCGGTGAAGCGGGCGCTGGCGGCGCGCGAGGCGGGCTGGGGGCCGGAGGAGATCTCCTTGCTGATCTCGGCCAGCGAGGGGCATTCGCAGCGCAACCTGAAGCGCTCGCGCGAGGAGCAATGGGCGAATGTCGCGGAGATGGCGGCGTTGGGGCGCGACGCTTTCACCCTGGTCGGCACGATCAGCGTCGCCTTCGACTGCCCCTTTGACGGCCGCACGCCGCAGGAGCGTGTGCTGGAGGATGCCGAGCGCTTTGCCTCGCTGGGCGTGACCCGGATCGCGATCGGCGACACGATCGGCAGCGCGACGCCGCCGCGGGTGCGCGACCTGATCGGCTGGCTGCACGGCGCGCTGCCGACGGCGACCTTCATCGCGCATTTCCACGACAGCCGCGGCACCGGGGTGGCGAATACGCTGGCGGCGATCGAAGCGGGCCTGACCCATGCCGATTGTGCGCTGGGCGGCACGGGCGGCCATCCGGCGCGGATCGCCTATGGCGAGGGCTTCACCGGCAATACCTGCACCGAGGACCTGGCCACTGCGTTGGACGCGATGGGCTATGTCACCGGACTGGACCTGGCCGCGCTCCGTGCGGCGGGCCATGCCGCGGAGCACCTCCTCGGCCGCCGCCTGGATTCGAAGGTGGCAAGGGCAGACGCAGAGAGTTAGACGGGAGGTTTGGGGAATATCGTTTTCCCTGCTTTTGCTTCCCTTGCCGCGTTGACAGCCCGGGACCTGCCGCTAGCGTCCGCGCCATGATCCTGCTGAGTGAGATGCGCGGCCCTGTCCTGTTGCTGCGGCTGAACCGGCCGGAGAAGCGCAATGCCCTCAGCATGGCGCTCTCTGCCGCCGTGGTGGAGGCGCTGCGGGCGGCGGAGGCGGACGCGGCCGTATCCGCTGTGGTGCTGGCCGGGGAGGGTACCGGCTTCTGCGCCGGGGGCGATCTCGACGAACGGCGTCTGCTGACCGACGCCCCGGCAGCTTGGCAGGCGCGGGCGGCACTGGCCGATGCGGTGCTGGCCGCGCCGGGCGCCATGGCCCGGCCCGTGGTCGCGGCGGTGCATGGCCGCGTGGTCGGGATGGGCGCTTCGCTGATGCTCGGCTGCGACATGGTCGTGGCGGCGGAGGATGCGCTGTTCACCTGGCCGGAGGCGCGGCACGGCATCTGGCCGCGGCTCGTCGCGCCGCAACTGCTGCGGCATCTCGGCCCCAAGGACGCTTTCGAGATGCTGGCCACTGGCCGCACGCTGGATGCGGCGGAGGCGCGCGCGTTGCGGCTGGTCAACCGCGTGGTGCCGCGGGACGCGCTGCTGGAGGAGGCATGCGCGCTGGCCCTGGCTGCGGCGCAGTACGGGCCGGAGAACCTGCGCGGCATCAAAAGGATGATCGATGCGGCGGGAATCCGGCGATGAACGATACGGTGAACCATGCAGTGGACGCGCGCGGCGTGGTGACGCTGCGGCTGAACCGGCCGGCGGCGCGCAATGCCTTCAACCTGGCGATGGCAGAGGCGCTGGCCGCGGCCTGCCGGCGCGTGGCGGCGGAGGCGGCGCGGCTGGTGCTGATCCGCGCCGCCGGCCCGATCTTCTGTGCCGGCGCCGACCTGAAGGAGCGCCAGGGGATGAGCGACGACCAGGTACGGGCACGGCGGTTGAAGGGCTTCGCGGCCTATGCGGCGATCGAGGCGCTGCCCATGCCGGTCGTCGCCGTGGTGGAAGGGTTGGCCGTCGGATCGGGCTGCGAGATCGTCGCCGCCTGCGATTTCGTCGTGGCGACGACGGCGGCCAGCTTCCGCACGCCTGAGGCACTCTGGGGCACGGTGGGCGCGACGCAGCGGCTGCCGCGGGTGCTCGGCAAGCGACTGGCGAAGGACATGATGCTGACCGGGCGGGCGCTGTCGGCGGAGGAGGCGCAGGCGCACGGGCTGGTGACGCGGCTGGTGCCGGCCGAGGCGCTGGAGGCTGCGGTCGAGGAGATCGCCGCCACCATCGCCAAGGCGCCCCCTGCCGCACTGCGCCTGGCCAAGCGATGCATCGACGAGGGCGTGGAGCGCGACCCGCGCGGTGCGCTGGCGACGGAGCTGCTGGCGATCGAGGAAAGCCTGGCTGCCGCCGAGTGGAGATCGGCGATGGCCGGTTTCAAGGGCTAGGCTCCGTCGGGCCGGCGATCCACGTCCTGCGTGTCGCCACGCGGGACGATCGCGGGCCGGATCAGGCCGCCAGCCTGACTTTTGCCGCGGCCTTGATCATGTCGGCGCATTTCTCGCCGATCATGATGCTGGGCGCGTTGGTGTTGCCGGAGACCACGGTCGGCATGATCGAGGCATCGGCGACCCGCAGTCCCTCGATCCCCCGCACCCGCAGCTCCGGGTCTACCACGCTGGCCGGGTCGCCACCCATGCGGCAGGTGCCGCTCGGGTGGTAGATCGTGTTGCCGGTGCGGCGGATGAAGCCGAGGATGTCGTCGTCGCTCGCGGCGGCCGCGCCGGGTACGATTTCCTCCTCGACGATGCCGGCGAAGGCGCGGGCCTGGGCCAGGCGGCGGCCGAGCTTGATACCCTCCACCATGCAGCGCCGGTCGGTCTCGGTCGCCAGGTAGTTGGCGTGGATCAGCGCCTTCTGCATCGGGTCGCGGCTGGCGAGCGTGATGGTGCCGCGGCTTTCCGGACGGAGCTGGCAGGCGCTGATGGTCATGCCAGGGAAGTCATGCAACTCCAGCATGGTTTTCGAGGTGCTGAAGGGCAGGAAGTGGTACTGCACGTCAGGCGTCCCGCTGCCCGGCAGCACGCGGGCAAAGAGGCCCGCGGTGCCGGCGCTGACGGTCAGCGGGCCGGTGCGGCGGAGCGCGAATTCGGCGCCCATCATCGCCTTGCCGAAGAGGCTGGCGACGCGCTCGTTGAGGCTGCCCGGCCCCTTCACCCGGAAGGCCAGCCGGGCCTGGAAATGGTCCTGCAGGTTGCGCCCGACCTGCGCCAGATCGTGCACCACAGGTACGCCGATATCCTGCAGGTGCTCGGCCGGCCCGATTCCGGACAACAGCAGCAGATGCGGGGAGGCGATGGCACCGGCCGAGAGGATCACCTCGCGTTCCGCCTTGATGGTCAGCGTCGCACCATGCCGGGTGAAGGAGACGCCGGCGGCGCGGCGACCTTCCATCACCAGGCCGTTGCTATGCGCGTCGGTGACGACGATGAGGTTCGGCCGGCTGCGCGCCGGCTTCAGGTAGGCGGAGGCGGAGGAGCAGCGCCAGCCGTTGCGCGCCGTCACCTGGAAGAAGCCGGCGCCTTCCTGGTCGGCCCCGTTGAAGTCGTCGTTGCGCGGGAAGCCGAGCTCGGCCGCGGCGTCGATGAAGGCGAGCGCCAGAGGGTTGCGGTCGCGCAGGTCGGAGACGGCGAGCGGCCCGCCCTTGCCATGCAGGTCGGAGGCGCCGCGCTCCTGGTCCTCGGACCGCTTGAAGTAGGGCAATACGTCCTCAAAAGACCAGCCGGTGCAGCCGAGCTGGCGCCAATGGTCGTAGTCGGCGTGCTGGCCGCGGACATAGAGCAGCCCGTTGATCGCCGAGGAACCGCCGAGGGTGCGGCCGCGCGGCCAGGGGACGCGGCGGCCTTCCAGCTCCGGCTCCGGTTCCGTCACCAGGTTCCAGGACAGGGTCGGGTGATACATGGTCTTGGCATAGCCGATCGGGACGTGCAGCCAGGGGCTCCGGTCGCGCGACCCGGCCTCGAGCAGCACGACGCGGACGGATGGGTCCTCCGAGAGCCGCGCCGCGACGGCGCAGCCGGCCGAGCCGGCGCCCACCACAACATAATCCGCGCTCAGCGGCACGCCGTCGCTCATACGCCCATTCCCTTGTGCATCGCAGCATCTCCCTCACCCGTCGGCTGCAGTGAAGCGCGGCGCGGTCCGACAGGCCAGGGGGGTTGAAGCGGCGCCCGGCGCGGCGGAGGATGCCCCCACAATGAGTCTGCTCGACATGCTGGCCGACGCCGTCGGCCCTAGGAACGTCCTCCGCGATGCCAACGACATCGCTCCCTATGCCGTCGATTGGCGTGGCGCCTACCGCGGCCAGCCGCTGGCGGTCGCCCGCCCCGGCTCCACGGCCGAGGTGGCGGAGGTGGTAAGGCGCTGCGGCGCCATGGGCCTGTCCATCGTCCCCGCCGGCGGCCGCACCGGGCTTGCGGGCGGCGCAGTGCCGGCGGCAAACGGGCCGCCCGCGGTGGTGCTGTCGCTCGAACGGCTCAACCGCATCCGGAACGTGGATGCGCGCGACTTCTCCCTGGTGGCGGAAGCCGGCTGCGTGGTGCAGACGGTGCAGGCGGCCGCGGCCGAGGCCGGGCGGCTGTTTCCGATCCAATGGGGCGCGCAGGGCACGGCGCAGATCGGCGGCATGCTGTCGACCAATGCCGGCGGCATCCGGACGCTGCGCTGGGGCAATGCGCGCGAGTTGGTGCTGGGGCTGGAAGTGGTGCTGCCGGATGGCCGCGTCCTCGACGACCTGCGGCGGGTCCGGAAGGACAATAGCGGCTATGCGATGCGGCACCTGTTCATCGGCGGGGAGGGGACGCTGGGCGTCATCACCGCCGCGGCGCTGCGCATGGTCCCGGCGCTGAAACGTGTCGAGAGCGCCTTTGTCGCGGTGCCGAGCCCGGACGCGGCGCTCTCGCTGTTTTCCCGCGTCATGGGCAGCGGCGCCGAGCTGATCGGCTTCGAGCTCTGCGCCCGCTTCTGCATGGAGATGGCGGCGAAACACGGCGTCGGCCTGCGCATGCCGCTGCCGCTGGAGGCACCCTGGTACGTCATGGTGGAGATAGCCGCGGCGCATGAGAGCGTGCCGCTGCGCGAGATGCTCGAGGACGCGCTGGGCGCCGCGATCGAGAGCGGGGAGGCGGTGGACGCCGTCATCGCCGAGAGCGAGGCGCAGCGCGCGATGATCTGGAAGATCCGCGAGGACTACCCGGATTGCTCGCGGCGCGACAGCCCCTCGGTCGGCACCGACACATCCGTGCCGGTCTCGGCCGTGCCGGACTTCGTCAATACTGCGGAGCGGGAGCTGAAGGCGCGTTGGCCGGAGGGCCGGATGGCGGCGATCGGCCATGCCGGCGACGGCAACATCCACCTGTCGCTGCATGCGCCGGCGGACTGGCCGGGCGATCGCGCCGCCTGGGTCGAGCGGGCAGGGGAGATGGAGCCGCTGGTCAATGCCATCGCGGTCTCGCTCGGCGGCAGCTTCTCCGCCGAGCACGGCATCGGCCAATCGAAGCGTCACGCCATGGCGACGCACAAGGACCCGATCGCGCTGGAATTGATGCGTACCTTGAAGGCGGCGCTCGACCCGGTGGGGCGGATGAACCCGGGCAAGGTGCTGCCCTAGGCAGCACCCCGCGCCGGCGGAGCCCGCAAAGCCCGGGTCAGGCCCGCGCCGCCCGTTTCAGGCGGTGCGCCCGGCGATCTCCGCCAGCAGCCGCGCATGGCTTCGGGCGCCCTTGTGCAGGCAGCGGAACTCGAATTTCTCGTTCGGGCTGTGCACCTGGTCGTCGGTCAGCCCGAAGCCGACCAGCAGGCTGTCGAGGCCGAGCAGCCGCTGCATGCTCTCGACCACCGGGATCGAGCCGCCGCAGCCCATCAGCACCGCGGGCTTGCCGTATTCTTCCGTCAACGCGGTGCGGGCGGCGCGGACCCAGGGGCTGTCGGCCGCGACCTCGATCCCCGGGGTGGTGCTGAAGACCTGGACCTCGGCCGTGCAGTCGGCCGGCAGGCGCTCGGCGACGAAGCGGCGGATGCTTTCGGCCACCTTCTGCGGGTCCTGGCCGGGGACCAGGCGGCAGGACAGCTTGGCATGCGCTTCCGAAGCGATGACCGTCTTGCTGCCATCGCCCGTGTAGCCGCCCCAGATGCCGTTCAGGTCGGCGGTCGGCCTGGCCCACATCCGCTCCAGCGCGCCGCGGCCGCGCTCGCCGGCCGGGACGGACAGGCCGACCTCGCCAAGGAACTCCGCCTCGTCGAACCGCAGCGCATCCCATTCGACGCGTTGCGCATTGGTCAGCTCCCGCACACCGTCGTAGAAGCCGGGCAGCTGCACACGGCCGTCGGCATCGTGCAGCCCGCCCATGATCTGGCTGAGCAGGTTGATCGGGTTGCGCGCGGCGCCGCCATAGATGCCGCTGTGCAGGTCGCGGGACGCCGCCTTCAGGTCGACCTGCGCATAGACCATGCCGCGCAGGCTGGTGGTGATGGCCGGCGTGTCGATGTCCCACATCCCGGTGTCGCTGATCACCGCGACATCGGCCTTCAGCTCCTCCCGGTTGGCGGTGAGGAAGGGGTCGAGGCTTGGGCTGCCGACCTCCTCCTCGCCCTCGATCAGCACGGTGATCGCGCAGGGCGGGCCGCCGGCAACCAAGTGCCAGGCGCGCAGGGCTTCCAGCCACATGGCGCACTGGCCCTTGTCGTCCACCGCGCCGCGGGCGACCACGCGCGGCCCGTGCGGGCCCTCGACCACGACGGGGTCGAAGGGCGGCGAGGTCCAGAGCGCCAGCGGGTCGGCCGGCTGCACGTCGTAATGGCCGTAGAACAGCAGGTGCGGGGAAGCTTTTCCCCCTGGTCGGCCCGGGCCGGGATGGTGGCCGACGACCACGGGATGGCCGGCGGTCGGGCGGACCTCGGCGGCGAAGCCCATGCCCTGCAATTCGTCGCGTACCCAGCCGGCGGCGCGCAGGCAGTCGCCGGCATGGGCCGGCTGGGCGCTGATGCTGGGGATGCGGAGCCAGTCGATCAGCCGCGCCTCGGCAGCGGCGGCGTTTTCGTCGAGATGCGCCAGGATGGCGGGGAGCGGATGCGGCATGTCGCCAATCCAACACGCCACGCCGCCGCGGCCAAGCCGCGTTGCGCCCCTGGCGGGGGCATGGGAGGGATGCGCCAACAAACGAGGGAGCGCGCCATGAAGGTCTACCTGACCCATACCGCCGATGCGCTGGCGAACTACTACGGCGAGCGCGCCCTGGCGGCGCTGCGGCAGGTCGCCGAGGTGCGGCTGAACGGGACCGGCCGTCACCTGGCAGGGCGGGAGCTGGCCGAGGCTGCCGCGGGGTGCGAGGCCATCGTCAGCTACCGGCAGTCGCCGGGCGAGGCCGAGACCTTCCGGCATGCCCCCGATCTGGTCGCCTTCCTGCGCTGCGCCGTGGACATCCGCAACGTCGACCTGGCCGCGGCCAGCGCGGCCGGCGTGCTGGTGACCCAGGCGACGCCGGGCTTCATTCCCTCGGTCGCCGAGCTGGTGCTGGGGCAGATGGTCGACCTGGCGCGCGGCGTCAGCGAGGCGGCGTCGGCCTACCAGCGGGGAGAGGTGCCGGCGGCGCGGATGGGCCGGCAGCTCAACGGCGCGACGCTCGGCATCATCGGCTATGGCGCGATCGGGCGTTACCTGGCGCCGCTCGGCCTGGCGCTTGGGATGCGGGTGCTGGTGGCAGATCCGCATGCGGCGCCGGATGATGCGCGGCTGGACCACGTGCCGCTGGAGCGGCTGCTGGCCGGGAGCGATTTCGTCGTCTGTCTGGCGGTCGCCAACGAGCAGACCGAAAACCTGATGGACGCCGCCGCCTTTGCCCGGATGAAGCCGGACGCGTTCTTCGTGAACCCCTCGCGCGGCAACCTGGTGGACGAGGCGGCGCTGCTGGCGGCGCTGGATGGCGGGCACCTCGCCGGCGTCGCCATGGACGTCGGCCGCGCGCCGGACCAGATGCCGACCCCGGCACTGGCCGCGCATCGGAAGGTGATCGCCACGCCGCATGTCGGCGGCCTGACCCCCTCGGCGATCGAGCACCAGGCCTTTGACACGGTGCGGCAGGTAACGGCGCTGGCGCGGGGCGAGGTGCCGGACCATGCCGTGAACGCCGCGGCGGCGACGCGGCTGTCGCGCATGGGCATCACGCCACCGGCGGCCTAGCCGGAGGAGGAGGGTTAGGGAAGGAAAAGTATTTCCTCCCCAAGCCCTACCCTTCCTTTTGCGAATCGAGGCCCGTCTCGGAAAAATAGACCAGGGGTCCGGGGAGAATACTTTCTCCCCGGCCTTGCTTCACCCCGCCACCTGATCCCGCAGCCGGGCCTCCGCCGCGGCGATCTCAGGCGTCAGCGCCGCGCCGAAATCCGCCATCTCGAAGAGTGGGCGGACCTCGATCTCGCTCGGCCCGGGCATCGGGTTGGGGCAGCGCTTCGCCCAGGCGAGCGCCTCCTCCATGTCCTTGACCTGCCATAGCCAGAAGCCGGCGACGAGTTCGCCGGTGGCGGCGAAGGGACCGTCGATCACGGTGCGGGACGCGCCGTCGAAGGCCACGCGCTTGCCTTTCGAGGAGGGATGCAAGCCCTCGCCTGCCAGCAGGATGCCAGCATCGGCCAGTTCCTGGTTGAACCGACCCATGGCCGCGAGAAGCTCGGGCGAGGGCATAAGGCCGGCCTCGCTGTTTTTGGTTGCCTTCACCAGCACCATTACGCGCATTGCCCTGTCTCCCCGTGGGTCATCCCTCGAAGGCTTGCTGCAGGGTTGGCAGGTCTATCTTCACCATGCCCTGGATCGCCTGGTTCAGCCGCGCGGCCTGGGATGCATCGGCCTTCGCCAGGAGGTCGGCGACGGGGCCGGGTACGACTTGCCAGGAGATGCCGTAGCGGTCGGTCAGCCAGCCGCACTGCACTGGCTTGCCGCCTTCCAGCAGCCCGTCCCACAACACATCCACCTCCGCCTGGGTCGCGCCGGTGAGGAAGAGCGAGAAGGCATGGGTATGCGCCACCTCATGCGGCGGGTTGAACAGCATCACCTCCTGCCCCGCGAGCACGACGGTGACGGCGATCAGGCTGCCCTCGGCGCCCATGCGCATTTGGCCGCGGATCTCGGCCGGCTGCCCGGCACGCCGGAAGGCGGCGAGGTAGAAAGCGGCCGCTTCCTCGGCCTTCCCGGGGATCCAGACGCAGGGTGCGAGCGTCGCCATCGGCTCAGCCCTTCGCCATGGCGGCCTGTGCAGCCGCCAGGTCCATCCACATGACCTCCCAGACATGGCCGTCCGGGTCCTCGAAACTGCGGCCGTACATGAAGCCGTGGTCCTGTTTCGGGCCGGGGTCCATGCCACCGCCGGCCGCGCCGGCGCGCTCGACCATTCCGTCCACCTCGGCGCGGCTCTCGGCGGAGACGCAGAGCAGCACCTGGCAGGTCGCCTTGGCATCCGGGATAGACTTGGTGGTGAACTGCCGGAATTTGGCGTGGGTCAGCAGCATGGTGTGGATGGTCTCGGAGAGGACCATGCAGGCGGCGGTATCGTCCGAAAATTGCGGGTTCTTCTCCGCCCCCACGGCTTCGTAGAAGGCGACCGCCCGCGGCAGGTCCGCGACGGGCAGGTTGACGAAGATCAGTTTGGCCATGCGGCTATCCTCCCGGTTCGTTCGACAAGCCTGCACCTCCGAGTTATAAATTGCTACCATGAAGTCAGAAAAACGGAGTGAGTTGCAGCCGAGGCCTCGTCGCTACGAGGATGCCTGCGCCGCCGCCCATGCGCTTGACCTGGTGGGGGACCGCTGGGCGCTGCTGGTGATGCGGGAATTGCTGCTGGGCCCGCGCCGCTTCGGCGACCTGCGGGCCAGCCTACCCGGCATCAGCGCCACCGTCCTGGCCCAACGGTTGGAAGAGCTGGAGGCCGTGGGAATCCTTCTTCGCCGGAAATTGGCGCCGCCCGCTGGTGTCCAGGTCTATGTGCTGACCCAATGGGGGCTGGAGAGCGAGCCGATATTCCAGGCGCTCGGCCGCTGGGCGGCGCGGTCGCCGCGGCACGACCCGACCCTGCCGATCAGCGCGGTCTCCTTCCTGTTGTCGCTCCGGACCATGCTGGACCCGGACCGGGCGGCGGGGCTGCGGGCGCGGATCGGCTTCCGGCTGGGGGAAGGGGAGTTCGCCGGGGACCTCGCCGAGGGCCGCATCGAGATCGCTGCCGGCCCGGCGGACCCCGCCGACCTCATCCTGGCGGGCCCGCCCGCGGTGCTCGCCGCCGCGATCTATGGCGGCGTGCCGCTCGCGGCGTTGGAGGCGGAAGGCATCGTCGAGGTCGCGGGCGACCGTGGGCTGGCGGCGCGCTTCGCCACGCTCTTTCCATTGCCGGACAAGGCCTTGCCCTGATTCCGGCCTGCCTCCTGGTCGGTCGACCAAGGCCGGCGCTTGCCGTAGCACCCCGATCGGGCTGATATACCAGTCCGGCCCCCGGGAGGGCCGCGGGAACGGGAAACTGCATGTTCAGCGGCTATCGCCCAATCGATTGCGACCTGCATCCGATGGTGCCAGGGATGCAGGCGCTGACGCCCTACATGGACGCCTTCTGGGCCGACCAGGTGCGGGAGCGCGGGATCACCACGCTCGACAGCCAGTCCTGGCCGGTGAACTCGCCGAAGACCATCCGCGCCGACTGGCGAGGCGCGGGCGGCCGCGGCGCCGGGACCGTGGACCAGCTCCGCGCCCAGGTGCTGGACCGCTTCGGCGTCGTGACCGGCATCCTCAACCCGCTCTACGGCGTGCAGCTCGTCCTCAACCAGGACATGGCGGTCGCCTTTACCCGGGCGCTGAACGACTGGACCCGGGCGGAATGGCTGGACCGCGACGACCGCCTGCGTGCCTCCATCGTCCTGCCGATGCAGAACGTCGCGGCGGCGGTCGAGGAGATCGAGCGGCTCGGCCCCGATCGCCGCTTCGTCCAGGTGCTGGTGCTGGCAATGGGGGAGAACCCGCTGGGCAAGCGGCAGTACTGGCCGATCTACGAGGCCTGCGTGCGGCACGGGCTGGCGCTCGGCATCCATGCCGGCAGCGCCTATCGCCACCCGCAGACCTCGGTCGGCTGGACCTCCTGGTACCTCGAGGAATACGCCGCCAACCAGCAGGGCTTCCAGAGCACCCTGGCCAGCCTGATGACCGAAGGCGCGCTGGTGAAGCACCCGGAGCTCAAGGTTGTGCTGCTGGAATCCGGTGTCACCTGGCTTCCGGCATTCCTTTGGCGCCTGTCGAAGACCTGGAAGGGCGTCCGCTTCGAGATCCCCTGGGTGGACCGCCTGCCGGCCGAGATCATCCGTGACCAGGTCCGCCTGACCGTCCAGCCGCTGGACGCGCCGCAGGAGCAGGTGGAGCGAATCCTCGACCACCTGCGTTCGGACCGCATGCTGCTCTGGGCCTCCGACTGGCCGCATTGGCAATTCGATGGCGACGCGGCGGTGCCGCCCGGCATCCCGTCCGCACTGATGCCTAAACTGATGCGCGAGAATGCGCTCGCCACCTACGACCGCCTCCGGGAAGGAGCCTTGGCATGAATGTCATCCAGCCCATCCAGGTGCCCGGCAAGCCCGCCGCGGCGACCCTCGGCCTGATCGACGTGGACATCCATCCGCGGCCCAAGGCGATCACCGAGTTCAAGCCCTTCATGTCGGATCGCTGGTGGCAGCACCTGCAGACCTGGGGCATGCGCCAGCGGCACGGCTTCACCGGCGGGCAGCCGCCCTTCCCGAAGGCGCAGCCGCTGGCCTCCCGCCGCGACGCCTGGCCGCCCACCGGCGGCACCCCGGCCTCCGACCTCGACTTCCTGCGCTTCCAGCTCCTGGACAACTACGGCACCGATATCGGGGTGCTGAACCCGCTGCAGCCGAGCGGGCAGGGCGACCGCAACAACGCCTTCTCCGCCGCCATGGCCCACGCCGTGAACGAGTGGCAGCTCGAGCACTGGCTGCGCAAGGAACCGCGCCTGCGCGGCAGCATCGTGGTGCCCTATGAGGACCCCGCCGCCTCCGCCGCCGAGATTCGCAAGCGCGCCGGCGACCCGAATTTCTGCCAGGTCCTGATGATGAGCCGGACCGCCGAGCCGGCCGGCAACCCGCGCTACTGGCCGATCTACGAGGCCGCTGCCGAGGCCGGCCTGCCCGTCGCCTTCCATGCCTTTGGCTATAGCGGCTGGGCCATGACCAATGGCGGCTGGCCGAGCTTCTACATCGAGGAGGTCTCGGAGCACGCCACCTCCTGCCAGAACCAGGTGATCTCCCTGGTGGTGGAGGGCGTATTCGAGCGCTTCCCCGACCTGAAGATCATCCTCATCGAATGCGGCTTCGCCTGGCTGCCCTCGGTCGGCTGGCGGCTGGACCAGGCCTGGAAGAGCCTGAAATCCGAAGTGCCGCACCTCACGCGCCTGCCCTCCGAACAGATCCGCCAGCACATCTGGGTCTCCACCCAGCCGATGGAGGAGCCGGAGCGCGGCGCCCACCTGCTCGACATCATGGAATGGGTCGGCTGGGACCGGATCCTGTTCGCCTCGGACTACCCGCACTGGGACTTCGACGATGCGCGCTCGGCCATGCCGGGCGTGGTGCCGGCGGAGAAGCGGGCGGCGATTTATGGCGGGAATGCGCGGGCGCTCTACCGACTGTAAGGCCAGGGGGGGAGAGCAATGCTCTCCCCCGGACCCCCTCTCACCTTTTTCTGTGAGTCTGCCGTGCCCAAGCATGTCGTCTGCGCCGTCGCCGATATTCCGCCGGGCGAGCGGAAGCTGGTGGAGGCGGAGGGGAAGCGGATCGTCGTCTTCAATCTCGGCGGCGAGTTCTTCGCGCTGAGCGACCGTTGCCCGCACCAGGGCGGCAGCCTCTGCGCCGGGCTGGTCAGCGGCCATGTCGAGAGCCCGGAGCCGGGCGTCTACCACTACGGCCGGCGCGGGGAGATGATCCGCTGCCCCTGGCACTACTGGGAATTCGACATCCGCACGGGGAAGAGCTGGTTCGACCCGAAGCGGGTGCAGGTGCGGCAATACGCGGCGCATGTGGAAAGCGGGGCGGCCCTGGCGGAAGGGCCGTATGTGGCGGAGACCTTCCCGGTGCGGGTCGAGGACGCCTACGTCGTGGTGGAGGCCTGAGGGGCAACTGGGCGCTGCGCGCTCAACTCGCGGCTCCCCTGTCCAGGAAGTCCTTGAAGGCCTCGGCGTGGTCGGGATGCCAGCGCGAGAGCGGCGGGCGGTTCTCCACGATGTCGCCGGCGGCCCAGAGGATGCGCCGCTCGTCCAGCGACCGCGGCACGTCGTTGTCGGGGCACAGGATGTAGAAATCTCCGGCCTCCAGCCGCTCCAGCATGAACCCCACCGTCTGGTCCGGCGTCCAGGCGGCGTCCGGCTTCTCGGTCCGGCCATTCGCCGTCAGCGGCGTGAAGACGAAACCCGGGATCAGCAGGTGCGCGGTCACTTTGCAGTCCGGCGTGTTGCGCAGCGTGTGCTGCAGCGCCTCGGTCAGCGCCTTCACCCCGGCCTTTGTGACGTTGTAGGCCGGGTCGCCCGGCGGCGTGGTGATCCCCTGCTTGGAACCGGTGTTGATGATCAGCCCCGGCCGCTTGCGGGCCACCATGCGGGGCATGAAGATCCGCGTGCCGTGGATCACGCCCCAGAGGTTCACGCCGATGATTCGCTCCCAGGCCTCGGCGGTGCCGGGCAGGGCGCTGCCGGGCTGCACCCCGGCATTGTTCATCAGCACGTCGGTGCCGCCGAAGCGGTCGCGGACCGTGGCTTCCAGCCGTTCCACCGCCTCGGCGCGGCTTACGTCGGTGGCCACCGCCAGCACGCTCGACGCTCCGCCCGGCGCCGCAGCGGCGACGACCTCGGCCGCGCGCGCGAGCCGCTCCCCGCCGAGGTCGGCGATGCAGACGCTCAGGCCGAGCCCGGCCAGACGCGTCGCCGCGGCCAGGCCGATGCCGGAGGCGCCACCCGTGATCACGGCCACGCTTCCCGGGACAAGGGCGGGATGGGTCATCGTTCGTCTCCTGGCTGCGGCAGGGCAACGCGTACCGGCGCGCCGGTTCCCGGTGCGGTCGCGGTAGGCCATGGCAGCCTACCAGGTGGATGGCAGTCCGGCGCAGGGGTGGGCCGCCGCGCGGCAAACGCCGCCCATCACCCCGCATTCGCGCATGCATGCGAATCGGCTGGTGCTGCAAATGGCTTCCTCCGCCCGGCGACCCGCACCCGGCCGCCGCGATGAACCTCCGCGACACCACTGTCGCCGCGCTTGCCCGCCTTTCCGCAGCACTAGCGACCGCGAAGCTGCTCGGCCTCGTCCAGGGCGATCTCGCCGCCCTCGCCGCGCAGGTGGAGGAGGCCGCCGCTGCCCCACCGCTCGATCGCTGCCTCCGCATCATCAGCAGCGTGCTGTCCGTCTATGCCCACCCGGTCGCCCGCCCGCGCTATGACGCGCCGGCGCTGCGCGACCTGGTCGAGACCGGCCTGCCGCCATCGGGGCCCGGGCCCATGCGGCCGGCCTCCGGCTTTCCCTGCATCCCGGCCAGTACCGCGTCCTTTCCACTCGGAACCCGCAGGCGCTCGCCAACAGCGTCGCGGAGCTCGACTATCACACGGAGGTCATGGGGCTGCTCGGCCTCGCCGGCGGCTGGCACCCGATGGGCGCGCACATCAACATCCATGGCGGCGCCCGCGCCCCGGGCACCGAGGGATTCTGCCGCGGCTTCGCCCTGCTGTGGGAGGCCACCCGCAACCTGCTGACGGTCGAGAACGAAGAGATCTCCTACGGCCTCGACGACCTGCTGCCGTTCGCGGACCTATTGCTCATCGTGCTCGACCTGCACCATCACTGGTGCTTCACCCAAAGGGCAGCACATCGCCCCCGACGACCCATGCATCGCTCACGTCGCGGCAAGCTGGCGCGGCACCCGTCCGCTCGGTCACCTGAGCGCCCCGCGTGAGGACCTGCTGCCCGGCGGCCTCGACCCGGACAGGCTGCCCGACCATGCCGTCCTCCGCGCCGCCAGCGTCCCGGCCCGCGAACTGCGCCGCCACTCCGACCGCATGTGGAACCACGCCCTCAATGGCTGGGCCCTCGGCCATCTCGGCTGGGCGGACCTGGAGGTGGAGGCGAAGGCCAAGAACCTGGCCAGCCACGACTTGGCGGAGGCGGTGCGGGCGGCCGCCGTGGCCCGCCCGGGGCGGCCCGCGCCGCGAAGGGTGGCTTCCGGCGCGCCGAGCCTGTAGAACCCGCAGCCTCGCCGTACCGGACCCTCGCGCAGCCCATGGCCACCGTCCTCCTCATCATTCACCTCTTCGTGACCCTCGCCCTGATCGGCGTGGTGCTGCTCCAGCGCTCCGAGGGTGGCGGGCTCGGCGTCGGCTCCTCCCAGGGCATGGGCGGCTTCATGACCGGGCGCGGCACGGCGAACCTGCTCACCCGCACCACGGCCGTTCTCGGCACCGCCTTCTTCGCGTTGTCGCTGACCCTCGCCATCATGGGCCGCGGCACCACCGGCCCGCGCTCGATCCTCGAAGCGCCGCCGGCCGCGACCGCCCCCGCGCTGCCGGCCACGCCGCCGGCCCCGAGCGTCCCGACGAACTGAGGCCTGCGGCCCGGCAGCGCCGAGTCGCGCCTCCGCGCAAGCCCGGCTTTTGCAACATCCCCCGCGAATGCATGGCCGCTCCCTCACACTGCGGGTAGCGGCGGCGCGCCGCACGCGGTAAGCAGGGCACCCATGGCGCGGTTCGTATTCATCACCGGCGGCGTGGTCTCCTCCCTCGGCAAGGGCATTGCAGCGGCGTCGCTCGGCGCGTTGTTGCAGGCCCGTGGCTACAAGGTGCGGCTCCGCAAGCTCGATCCCTATCTCAACGTCGATCCCGGGACGATGTCCCCGTATCAGCACGGCGAGGTTTTCGTTACCGACGACGGTGCGGAGACCGATCTCGACCTCGGTCACTACGAGCGCTTCACCGGCGTGCACGCCAGCAAGGCGGATAACTGGACGACGGGGCGGATCTACTCCGACGTCATCGCCGCCGAACGGCGCGGCGACTACCTCGGCGGCACCGTCCAGGTCATCCCGCACATCACCGACAAGATCAAGGAAGTCGTCCAGGCCGAGACCGACGGCTACGACTTCGTCCTGGTCGAGGTCGGCGGCACTGTCGGCGACATCGAGTCGCTCCCCTTCCTCGAGGCGATGCGCCAGCTCTCGAACGAGATGGGGCCGCAGCGCAGCCTCTTCGTCCACCTCACCCTGGTTCCCTATATCGGCTCGGCCGGCGAGTTGAAGACCAAGCCGACGCAACATTCGGTCAAGGAACTGCTCGGCCTCGGCATCCAGCCGCAGATCCTGCTCTGCCGCTGCGACCGGCCGATCCCGGAGAACGAGCGCCGCAAGATCGCGCTGTTCTGCAACGTGCGGCCCGAGAGCGTGATACCGGCGCTCGACGCCAGCACCATCTACGGCGTGCCGCTGCAGTACCACGCGGAAGGCCTCGATCAGGAAGTGCTCCGCCATTTCGGCCTGAGCGCCTATGGCGAGCCTGACATGCGGCGCTGGGAGGGCATCGTCCATTCCCTGCAGCAGCCCGAGGGCGAGGTCACCATCGCCGTCGTCGGCAAGTATACCAACCTGCTCGACAGCTATAAGTCGCTGGCCGAGGCGCTGACCCATGGCGGCATCGCCCACAATGTCCGGGTCAAGCTGGACTGGGTCGACTCGGAAGTCTTCGAGCGCGACGAGGAGGCCGTCGCCCGGCTCGAGGGCGCCAGCGGCATCCTGGTGCCCGGCGGCTTCGGCGAACGCGGCACCGCCGGCAAGCTGGAAGCGGTCCGCTTCGCCCGCGAACGCAAGGTGCCTTTTTTCGGCATCTGCTTCGGCATGCAGATGGCGGTGATCGAGGCGGCGCGGAACCTGGTCGGCCTCAAGGGCGCCTCCTCCACCGAGTTCGGCCCCTGCGAGCATGCGGTGGTCGGGCTGATGACCGAATGGCTGCGCGGCAATGCGCTGGAACGCCGCAACGCGGCCGGCGACCTCGGCGGCACCATGCGGCTCGGCTCCTACCTGGCCCGCCTCGGCGAGGGGACGCTGGTGCAGCAGGTCTATGGCGGCGCCACCGACATCACCGAGCGCCATCGCCACCGCTACGAGGTGAACGTCAACTACAAGGATCGGCTGGAGGAGGTGGGGCTCCGCTTCTCCGGCATGTCCCCGGACGGCGCGCTGCCCGAGATCGTCGAATACCCGGACCACCCCTGGTTCATCGGCGTGCAGTTCCATCCCGAGCTCCGCAGCAAGCCCTTCGAGCCGCATCCGCTGTTCCGCGGCTTCATCGGCGCCGCGATCCGCCAGGCGCGGCTGGTCTGACCCGCTCCGCAGGGCCAGGCAAGGCCGTGTGGAGCGATCATGACGGGTCGTTAGCTTGACGTGACGCTCGGGGCCGGCGTCACTGCCCGCCTGATTGAAGGCGAGACCCTCATGCTCCTGCGTCGCAGCCTGGTGCTCCTCCTGCCCCTGCTGGCCATAGGCTGCGCCGCCGGTGGCGCGCGGAAGGACCCGTCATCGCCGCTCGCCCTCCGCCTCGGCAACGCGCTGGAAGCGGCCGACCCCAACGCCGATTCCCTGATCCTGCGGATGGATTCCTTCGAGCGCATGGCGCAGCGCGAGGACGCCGCGATAGGCTTCGCCGCAGGCGGGCGCCAGGCCGGGGGTCCGCGACTTTCCCCGGCAGCTTCGGGCGCGGCCGAGGCCGCCGGCCAGGTGCTGATGCCGGGCCTCACCGCGCTTGGCGACTATGCCCACGGCCTGGCACAACTGGCAGGCGGCGAGGCGATCGAGCCGCGCTCCGGCCCCGCCGGTGCCATGCTGTCCCGCGCCGCCGCGGAGGGGCTGCAGGCGGTCCGCCGGACGAGCGGCACCGTGCCGCCCGAGCCGGTGCAGGCCGCCGGCCTCGCCGGCATCGCCGCCCTTTCCGACCTGCCGGACCGCATGGCTACTGCCGGCGGCGTGACCGTGCCCGCCATGGTGGCGGAGGCGGCGCCGCATCTGACCGCCGTCACCGCACTGCTGCGGGCGGTGATCGGCACGGAGCCGGGCCAGGGCACCCGCGGTGCCCTCCGGGCGCGGCGGGAGGGGCTGGATGCCGTCCAGGCCCGCTTCCTGGCCGCCGTCGCCGCCGACCGGCGGCTAGGCCCCGGGGAACGCTACACGATCTTCCGCAGCGTCGCCGAGCAACGTGAGGACGATCCCGCCCAGGGCAGCTTCAGCGCCCTGGTCGACCTGCTCGGCACGCTGGAGGCGGCGCATGCCGCCCTGGCAGCCGGCGCGCCCGACGCGGACCAGCGGATTGCCGCCTTCGAGGCCGCGGTGGCGCGGCTCGGCGCCATGGCCGAGGCCGCCAGGCGGGGCTGACGGGGCACGCCCGATGCGCCGCGCGGCCGGGCGGCTGCTGCTGGCCGGCGGGCTGCTCGCCTTCCTCGGCCTGGCCGGGGCCGCGGTGCTGGGGCTGGCGCCCTTCGCCCCGTTCTGGGCCTTCCTGTCCTGCGCCGCGGCCATGGCGGGACTCGCCCTGCGCCAGTCGGAGGTCCCCGAGGGTACCGACCAGGGCCCTATCGCGGGCCTGGACGGAGCCCTGTCGGACGGCGGTGGCACCGGCGCCGGCGATTCGGGCGGCGATGGCGGCGGTACCGCCTAGCCCCGGAACGCTGCCAAGCCGGTGACATGCCCCTGCCAACCCCTTGCCCCTGGCGCGGGACCGTCTTATGGCCGGCGCACCCCAAGCGACCCGGAGACGCGCATGTCCGCCATCGTCGACATCATCGCCCGCGAGGTCCTCGACTCGCGCGGCAACCCGACCGTGGAAGCCGAGGTCCAGCTGGACAGCGGCGCCGTCGGCCGCGCCATCGTCCCCTCCGGTGCCTCGACCGGCGCGCACGAAGCGGTCGAGCTGCGCGACGGCGACAAGTCCCGCTTCGGCGGCAAGGGCGTGCAGAAGGCCGTGGCGAATGTCGAGGGCGAGATCTTCGACGCCCTCTCCGGCATGGACCCGGAGGAGCAGGTCCGGATCGACGAGACGATGATCGAGCTGGACGGCACGCCGAACAAGGCGCGGCTCGGGGCGAATGCCATCCTGGCGGTCAGCCTGGCGGTGGCCAAGGCGGCGGCCGAGGACCTGGCCCTGCCGCTGTATCGCTATGTCGGCGGCGTATTCGCCCGCACCCTGCCGGTGCCGATGATGAACATCATCAATGGCGGCCAGCACGCCGACAACCCGATCGACATCCAGGAATTCATGATCATGCCGGTCTCGGCCGGCACCGCCGCCGATGCCGTGCGGATCGGCGCCGAATGCTTCGCGGCGTTGAAGAAGCAGCTGCACGACGCCCACCACAACACCAACGTGGGCGACGAGGGTGGCTTCGCCCCGAATATCGGCTCGGCGGACGAGGCGCTGTCCTTCATCGCCCGCGCCTGCGAGGCCGCCGGCCACCGGGTGGGTGAGGACATCATGTTCGCCCTCGACTGCGCCTCGACCGAGTTCTACCAGGACGGCGTCTACAGGATGGAAGGCGAGGGCAAGAGCCTCGATTCCGCAGGGATGGTCGACTATCTCGCGGCGCTCTGCGCCAAGTGGCCGATCATCAGCATCGAGGACGGCATGTCCGAGGATGACTGGGCCGGCTGGAAGCTGCTGACCGAGAAGCTCGGGGCGAAGGTCCAGCTGGTCGGCGACGACCTGTTCGTGACGAACCCGGAGCGCCTCCGCCAGGGAATCGAGACCGGCACCGGCAATGCCATCCTGGTCAAGGTCAACCAGATCGGCACCCTGACCGAGACGCTGGAGGCGGTCGAGATGGCGCATCGCGCCGGCTACAAGGCGGTGATGAGCCACCGCTCCGGCGAGACCGAGGACGCGACCATCGCCGACCTGGCCGTCGCCACCAATTGCGGGCAGATCAAGACCGGCTCGCTCTCGCGCTCCGACCGGCTGGCCAAGTACAACCAGCTGATCCGGATCGAGCAGCAACTCGGCAGCGCCGCCCGCTATGCCGGCCGGGGCATCCTGCGCCGCTGAACCGGACTGTTCCGGCCTTTTGGGGCCAGGGTCGCTTCACGATCGGGCCCTGGCATACGATCCCGCTTGCCAAAACGCTCCGGCGCTGATTCTCTGCCGCCGGACAGCTTGGGGTTGAGGGTTCATGTCGTTTGGCCGTGCGCTGAAGCGCCGGATGCGGGACGCGATACTGCCGGTCGCCTTTGCGGCGCTCTGCGGCTATTTCGCCTGGAATTCCCAGCAGGGCGATTTCGGCCTGGTGGCGCGCGAGCAGAAACTGGCAGACATCGCCCAGGCCCGTGCCACGCTGACCAAGGCGGAGGCCGACAGGGACGCACTGGAACGGCGGGTCACCGGCCTGCGCGGCGACCGGATCGATCGCGACCAGCTTGATGAGCGGGCGCGGACCCTGCTCAACCTGGTCGGCAAGGACGAGATCGTCATTCCCTACGAGCCCGGCAAGCGGCTGTTCCAGTAGGCCACGTCAGCGCGCCGGCGGCGCCGCCGGGCTGCGTCAACCGCCCGGCGCCACCGGGGCAAGCAGGTCCTGCGCGGCCCGGAAGCTGCGCACAGCATGGCCCCGCCCGGGCCACGGCGGCAGCACCCGCCGGGCCAAGGCAAGATGGGTCTGCCGCTTCCACAGACCCGGATCGCGATGCGGCAGTGCGTACCCTCCGCCAGACCGCGCCGGTGCGACTTGGGGTGGTGGGAGCCGGAGACCGCGTCGAAGCCGGGCGCGACGTCGCCGAGGACGAGCCAAGGCGTCACAATGGGCGGGACCATCTCGCGTGCCAGGCGCTTGCGGGCCCGGTGCAGCCCGCGCCGGTTCAGCGCCGGGTCGCCGAGCAGCGGATTGGGGATCAAAGGACTTCGCCCCGCCGGCGAACATCAGGGCATAGAGTGGTGCAAGCAACCAGCGGACCGGCGCGGGCAGCGGCATCTTCCCTGTAGCTTGGCAGTATCGCGAGAGGGCCAGTACCTTTCGAACGGGCGGGAAGCTGCGCATGAGGGGCGATAATCTTCGCGGTCCTTGCGCCGCTGCAGGGTTCCCCGCAACGGTTCCCAGGCGGTGGTGTAATACCAGACGCAGCCGTTAACTTGTATCGAGTTAATCGTCGTATTGCGTTGCAGCATCGAGCTTTTTTTCGCTTCGCTGTCGCTTGTCCCGGAGCGCCGGGTTGCGTAGATCACGCTGACCGGAGACGAGAGGGGAGCCGTCAGCATGGCCCAGGCAGCGGAAACCGCGGGCGCCAAGCGCCGCACGCGGACGGCGAAGGAGGCCCCAATGACGCGGGACCAGCTCCTCCAGGCCTATCGCGACATGCTGCAGATCCGCCGCTTCGAGGAAAAGGCAGGCCAGCTCTACGGCATGGGCCTGATTGGCGGCTTCTGCCACCTTTATATCGGCCAGGAAGCGGTCGTCGTCGGCATGCAGGCCTGCCTCGAGCCGGGTGACCAGGTCATCACCTCCTACCGCGACCACGGGCACATGCTGGCCACGGGCATGGAGGCGCGGGGCGTCATGGCCGAGCTGACCGGGCGTGCCGGCGGCTATTCGCGCGGCAAGGGCGGCTCCATGCACATGTTCAGCCGCGAGAAGGGCTTCTATGGCGGCCACGGCATCGTCGGCGCCCAGGTTTCTCTCGGCGCCGGCCTCGCCTTCTCGAACTGGTACCGGGAAAGCCGCAACGTCTCGCTTACCTATTTCGGCGAGGGCGCCTCCAACCAGGGCCAGGTCTATGAGAGCTTCAACCTGGCGGCGCTGATGAAGCTGCCGGTGATCTTCATCATCGAGAACAACAAGTACGGCATGGGCACCAGCGTGGAGCGCGCCAGCGCATCCCGTGACCTGTCGAAGAACGGCGCCCCCTGGGGCATCCCGGGCGAGCAGGTGGACGGCATGTCGGTGATGGCGGTGAAGGAAGCCGGCGAGCGCGCCGTTGCCCACTGCCGCGCCGGAAACGGCCCCTACCTGCTGGAAATGAAGACATACCGCTACCGCGGCCACTCCATGTCCGACCCGGCGAAGTACCGCACGCGGGAGGAGGTGCAGAAGATGCGTGAGCAGTCCGACCCGATCGAGACGGCGCGCAAGATGCTGCTGGAGCAAGGCGCGACCGAGGCCGACCTCAAGAAGATCGACGATGAGGTGAAGGCGATCGTCCAGGAAGCGGCCGATTTCGCGCAGTCCAGCCCGGAGCCGGACGAGAAAGAGCTCTGGACCGACATCCTCATCGAGGAGGCCCGCTGAGATGGGCGTGCAGATCCTGATGCCGGCGCTGTCGCCCACGATGACCGAGGGCAAGCTGGCCAAGTGGCTGAAGCAGGAAGGCGACGCGGTGAAGTCCGGCGACGTGATCGCCGAGATCGAGACCGACAAGGCGACCATGGAAGTGGAAGCCGTGGATGAAGGGACCCTGACGAAGATCCTGGTGGCCGAGGGCACCGAGGGCGTCTCGGTCAACTCGCCGATCGCCGAGCTCGACGGCGGCGGCGGCGCGGCCTCCAAGGGCGCGGCGCCAGGCGCCGACACCGCCATGCCGCAGCATCCGGCGCCGCCGGCGGCGGCCAGCCCCGCGGTCGGCGAGGTGGCGAAGCAGGCCGAGGATTACGGCACGGTCGCCCAGCGCGGGACGGATCGCAAGGAAGGCGCGGCCAAGATGGGCGAGGCCGCGGCGGCGCCCGAGAAGGACTGGGGCCCGACCAAGCCGATGACGGTGCGCGAGGCCTTGCGCGATGCCATGGCAGTCGAGATGCGGGCCGACGACAAGGTGTTCCTCATGGGCGAGGAGGTCGCCCAGTACCAGGGCGCCTACAAGATCAGCCAGGGCCTGCTGGACGAGTTCGGCCCGCGGCGCGTCATCGACACCCCGATCACCGAGCACGGCTTCACCGGCATGGCAGTCGGCGCGGCGATGACGGGCCTCAAGCCGATCGTCGAGTACATGACCTTCAACTTCTCGATGCAGGCGATCGACCAGATCATCAACAGCGCCGCCAAGACGCTGTACATGAGCGGCGGCCAGCTCGGCTGCCCCATCGTCTTCCGCGGCGCAAACGGCGCGGCGGCGCGCGTCGCGGCGCAGCACAGCCAGTGCTACGCGTCGTGGTACGCGCATGTGCCGGGGCTGAAGGTGGTGGCGCCCTGGTCCTCGGCCGATGCGAAGGGCCTGCTGCGGGCAGCGATCCGGGACCCGAACCCGGTCATCGTGCTGGAGAATGAGATCCTCTACGGCCATACCTTCGACTGCCCGACGGCCGAGGATTTCATCGTCCCGATCGGCAAGGCCAAGACCGAGCGCGCCGGCCGCGACGTGACGATCGTCGCCTATTCCATCGCAGTGACCTGGGCGCTGGCGGCGGCGGACGAACTCGCCAAACAGGGGATCGAGGCGGAGGTGATCAACCTGCGTTCCATCCGCCCGCTGGACAGCGAGACCATCGCGGCCTCCGTCAAGCGCACCAACCGGCTGGTGACGGTCGAGGAGGGCTGGCCCTATGCCAATATCGGCACCGAGGTGGCGATGCAGGTGATCGAGGCGGCCTTCGACTGGCTGGACGCCCCGCCGGTGCGCGTCTGCGGCAAGGACGTACCGATGCCCTATGCGGCGAACCTCGAGAAGCTGGCCCTGCCGACCACCGCAGAGATCGTCGATGCGGTGAAGCGCGTGACCTACAAGTAAGGGGGCGGGACCCATGGCAACCAACATCCTGATGCCCGCCCTGTCGCCCACCATGACCGAGGGCACGCTGGCGCGCTGGCTGAAGAAGGAAGGCGACGAGGTCAAGGCCGGCGACATCATCGCCGAGATCGAGACCGACAAGGCGACCATGGAAGTGGAAGCCGTCGACGAGGGCGTGCTCGGCAAGATCCTGGTCGGCGACGGCACCCAGGGCGTGAAGGTCAACGACCCGATTGCCGTGCTGGTCGAGGCCGGCGAGGCGGTGCCTTCGGGCGATGGGACCAAGGCACCCGCGCCGCAGGCGGCCCAGACACCCGTGCCGCAGGGCGCGAAGGCGCCGGAGCCGGCGCAGTCGGCCAGCGCCGGCCCGGCGATGGAAGCGGTCCAGGCCGCCGGCGGGAAGGTCGCCGGCGCGGCGGAACAGCCGATCTCCATGCCGACGCCGTCCGCGACCGGCGCGGCACCCGCCCCGGCGCCGAAGGCCAACGGGCATGATGCGGGCGACCGCGTCTTTGCCTCGCCGCTCGCGCGCCGCATGGCGCAGCAATCGGGGCTCGACCTGTCCGGCGTGAAGGGCAGCGGCCCGGCCGGGCGGATCGTCAAGGCGGATATCGAGGCGGCGCTGGCCAAGGGTCCGGCAGCAGCGCCGACGCCGGCGGCAGCCCCGCAGGCTGCGGCCCCCGCTGCTGCCCCGGCGCCCAGGCCGACGGCACCAGCCCCGGCGGTGACCGCACCGCATACCCCGGTGCCGAACAGCACCATCCGCAAGGTGATCGCGCGGCGGCTGGCGGAATCGAAGCAGACCATCCCGCATTTCTACGTGACGATGGATTTCGAGATCGACGCGCTGCTGAAGCTGCGCGCGGACCTCAACGCGAAATCCGCGAAGGAGGGACCGGGCGCCTTCAAGCTCTCGGTCAACGACCTGGTCATCAAGGCAGTGGCGGCGACGCTGCGGCGCTTCCCCAACGTCAATGCCATGTGGACGGATGACGCGATCCTGCAGTTCCACGACGTCGATGTCTCGGTCGCCGTCTCGACGCCCACTGGCCTGATCACGCCCATCATCCGCAAGGCTGACCAGAAGGGCCTGTCGACGATCAGCAACGAGATGAAGGACCTGGCGTCCCGCGCCAAGGCCAACAAGCTGAAGCCGGAGGAATTCCAGGGTGGCGGCTTCAGCATCTCCAACATGGGGATGTATGGGGTGCAGTCCTTCTCGGCGATCATCAACCCGCCCCAGGCCGGCATCCTGGCGGTCGCAGCCGGCGAGAAGCGGCCAGTGGTGAAGAACGGCGAACTCGCCATCGCCACGGTGATGACCTGCACCCTCTCGGTCGACCACCGCGTCATCGACGGCGCGCTGGCGGCCGAGTTCATGCAGGCGCTGAAGGGCGTGATCGAGGACCCGCTGAGCCTGATGCTGTGATGCCCGCGCCCGGTCGTCCGAGCGTCGGCGAGGGCGCATCGCGGTCGCGCGAGCTGCGTCTCCGCGATGCGACGCCGGACGATGCCGGGCTGGTCCTGCATTTCGTCCGCGCGCTGGCGGAGTACGAGAAGCTGCTGCACGAGGTGCGGGCAACGGAGGAGGACTTCCGCCGCCTGCTTTTCGGGGAGCCCCGCCGGGGCGCGGCGCTGATCGCGGAATGGCAGGGCGCGCCGGTCGGCTTCGCCCTATGGTACCACAGCGTCAGCACCTTCGATGGCCGGCCGAAGCTCTATGTCGAGGATGTCTTCGTGAAGCCCGCGGCACGCGGCCGGGGCATCGGCCGGGCGATCTTCGCCGAGCTGGCGCGACGCGCCCTGGCCGAGGAGTGCAGCCGGATGGAGTGGTCCGTGCTCGACTGGAACGCCCCCTCCATCGCCTTCTACCGCTCCATCGGTGCCCTCCCGCGGGAGGGCTGGACCCTGCAACGCCTCAGCGGCGCGGCGCTTGCCGCCCTCGCCGGGCAGGAGACGTAATATGGCCGAGCAAACCTTCGACCTCATCGTCCTCGGCGGTGGCCCCGGCGGCTATGTCGCCGCCATCCGTGCCGCCCAGCTCGGCATGAAGACCGCGGTGGTGGAACGCGAGCACCTGGGCGGGATCTGCCTCAATTGGGGCTGCATTCCGACCAAGGCGCTGCTGCGCTCGAGCGAGATCAACCACCTGCTGCACACGCTGGACGCCTATGGCTTCAGCGCCGACAACATCAAGTTCGACATCGGCAAGATCGTCAAGCGCAGCCGTGCCGTCGCCAAGCAGCTCTCGGACGGCGTCCGCTTTCTCATGAAGAAGAACAAGGTCACGGTCTTCGACGGGGAAGGCAAGCTGGCCGGCAAGGGGAAGATGGCCGTCACCAAGGACGGCAAGCCGGTGGCCGAGCTCGCCGCCAAGCACATCATCCTGGCCACCGGCGCCCGCGCCCGCGTCCTGCCGGGGATCGAGCCGGACGGCAAGCTGATCTGGACCTACCGCGAGGCGATGGTGCCGGACAGCATGCCTAAGCGGCTGATCGTCATCGGCTCCGGCGCCATCGGTGCCGAATTCGCCAGCTTCTATCTCAACCTCGGGGCCGAGGTGACGCTGGTCGAGGTGCTCGACCGCATCCTGCCGGTCGAAGATGCGGAGATCGGCACTTTCGTGCAGAAGGCCTTCGCCAAGCAGGGCATGAAGATCCTGACCGGCGCCAAGATCCAGGGCCTGCGCCGCGGCGCCAACGAGGTCACCGCGGTGATCGAGGCGAACGGCAAGGTGCAGGAGATCACCGCCGACCGCGTCATCTCGGCCGTCGGCATCGTCGGCAATGTCGAGGGCATCGGGATCGAGGGCACCGGCGTGAAGGTCGACCGCACCCATGTGCTGGTCGACGAGCTCTGCCGCACCGGGGAGCCCGGGGTCTATGCCATCGGTGACCTCACCGGCCCGCCCTGGCTGGCGCACAAGGCAAGCCATGAGGGCGTGCTCTGCGTCGAGGCGATCGCGGGCATGCATGTCCACCCCATGGACACGAAGAACATCCCCGGCTGCACCTATTGCCGCCCGCAGGTCGCCAGCGTCGGCCTGACGGAAGCTGCGGCGAAAGCGGCGGGCCATGAGGTCAAGGTCGGCCGCTTCCCCTTCATCGGCAATGGCAAGGCGATCGCCATGGGCGAGCCCGAGGGCATGATCAAGACCGTCTTCGACGCCAAGACCGGCGAATTGCTGGGCGCCCACATGGCCGGGCCCGAGGTGACGGAGATGATCCAGGGCTACACCATTGCCAAGACCATGGAGACGACCGAGACGGAACTGATGGAGACGGTCTTCCCGCATCCGACCGTCTCTGAAGCCATGCATGAGGCGGTGCTTGATGCCTACGGCCGGGTGATCCACATCTAGGGCCGAACGCACCGGGCTGATCTGGAATGTCCACCCGCATCGATATCGACCACCGGGCCAACCTGGCGGCGGAGGAGAGGATCCTCCGCCACCCGGAGAAGGCCCATCGCCCCGACAACCCGATCCAGCGGAAACCCGCCTGGATCCGGGTCAAGGCGCCGAACAGCCCGATCTACCACGAAACCCGCACCCTCATGCGGGACAACAAGCTGACCACGGTCTGCGAGGAAGCCGCCTGCCCGAATATCGGGGAATGCTGGTCGCAGCGCCACGCCACCATGATGATCATGGGCGAGACCTGCACCCGCGCCTGCAGCTTCTGCAACGTGGCGACCGGCCTGCCGAAGGCCCTCGATGCCGACGAGCCGCGCCGGGTCGCCGATGCGGTGGCGAAGCTCGGGCTGCGGCATGTCGTCGTCACGAGCGTCGACCGCGACGATTTGGCCGATGGCGGGGCGGAGCACTTCGCCGAAACCATCCGCGCGATTCGCGCCGCGGCGCGGGGCACCACGATCGAGGTCCTGACCCCCGACTTCCTCCGCAAGGACGGAGCGCTGGAGGTGGTGGTCGCCGCGCGCCCGGACGTCTTCAACCACAACCTGGAGACTGTCCCTAAACTCTATCCGACCATCCGTCCCGGCGCCCGCTACTATCACTCGCTACGATTGCTGGACCGGGTGAAGCAGCTCGACCCCACGATCTTCACTAAGTCCGGTGTCATGGTTGGCCTCGGTGAGGCGCGCATCGAGGTGCTGCAGGTCATGGACGACCTGCGCTCGGCCGAGGTCGATTTTCTGACCATCGGCCAGTACCTGCAGCCGACGGTGAAGCATGCCGCGGTGGACCGCTTCGTCACCCCCGAGGAGTTCGAGGATTATGCCCGCATGGCCCGCGGCAAGGGGTTCCTGCTGGTCTCGGCGACGCCGCTGACCCGCAGCAGCTATCACGCCGACCGCGACTTCGCCGCCCTGCGGGATGCGCGTGCCGCCAGGCTTGCCGCCGCCTGATGCCGACGCATGCCGAGAGGAAGGTCCTCCGCTACACGCCGGAGCAGCTCTTCGACATGGTGGCCGACGTACGCCGCTACCCCGAATTCCTGCCCTGGTGCGTCGGCGCCCGGGTGATATCCCGCAAGGAAGACGAGCTGATCGCCGACCTGACCATCGGCTTCAAGATGTTCCGGGAAACCTTCCGCAGCTCGGTCACCCTGGAGCGGCCGCACCACGTGCATGTGCGATACCTGACCGGTCCCTTCCGCTACCTGAACAACCACTGGCGCTTCCACCCGCATGCGCATGGCACCGAGGTCGAGTTCTTCGTCGACTTCGAGTTCAAGTCGCGCCTGCTGCAGGCCGTCATCGGCACCGTCTTCAACGAGGCCGTGCGGCTGATGGTCCGGTCCTTCGAGCGGCGGGCCATGCAGCTCTACGGCCGCCCGGCGGCCCCACCCGGAGCGGCACCGGCCCCCCAGGCCTGAACCCTTCCTTTACCGCTTGCGGTCGAGATTGACCGGCATGCGCTCGCGTGTCCGGCTGCTTTTCCTCATCCTCCTCCTCGGCTCCGCCACGCAGCAGGGCTGGCTGCAGGCGGTGCTCGGCTTCATCACAGACCATCTTGGCGGTCCCGGCGCCACCGCGCAGCCACTGCCGCAGGTCGACCTTGTGGGACTGTTCCGTCGGCTGGGACAGGCCGCCGCCGGCCTGCCAGATCCCTGGTACGACTTGGCGGTGGTGGCCGGCGGGATCATCGGCCTGGTTCTTGCCGGCGCAGCCATCGAGGCACTGGTCGGGGTCATCGCGCGGCTGGGCAACCGGCGGCGCGGCGCCTCGGTCTGACTCCGCCGGCCATCAGCCGCGCTGATCGGCCCATCACGGCTTTGCGTTTGCCCGCGGAGCCCCCGCCGTTCCAGGCTCGCCGCATGGGATACATCCTTTATGGGGACCGGCGCTCCGGTTCCGCGATGATCGAGCTGGCCTTGGCCGAGATCGGCGCCGAGGTCGAGCTGCGCCCGGTATCCATCGATGGGGACGCCCAACTGGCGGCGGAATACCGCCGCATCAACCCAATGGCCCGATTGCCGACCCTGATCCTGCCCGACGGCACGGTGGTGACCGAGAGCACCGCGATCCTGCTGACCCTGGAAGCCCGGCACCCCGAGGCCGGGCTGCTGCCGCCGGGTGACGATCCCGACCGTGCCAAGTCCCTGCGCTGGATGATGCTGGCCGCGAGCGAGCTCTATCCCTGCGTCACGCGCTACGACTACCCCGATCGCTTCGGGGCCGAGCCTGCCTCGATCCGTGACCGGGCGGTGGAGATGTCGCGCGAGATCTGGCGGCTGATCGAGGCCGGCGCCGCGCCTGGCCCCTTCGTGCTGGGCGACCGGCTCTCGCTCGCCGACCTCACCCTGGCGGTGCTGTCCCGCTGGATGGGCAACGAGGACTGGATGCCCGATCACCTCCCGCGCATCCAGGCCCTGGCACGCGCCGTCGCCACCCGGCCTCGCCTGGCCGCCGCCTGGGCGCGGCATTTCGAGGTGCCGCGCTGAACGCGGCGGCCGGGTTGCCCGGCGCCGCCTTCCGTCGCAGCTTGGCGCCGATCTCAGGAAAGCCCGCCATGGTCCATGCCCCGCCCCGCCCGCCCGCCGGCGCGCCGCGCACCCGCATCAACCTCTACTCCGACACCCAGACCCGCCCGACCCCGGCGATGAAGGAGGCCATGATGCGCGCCGAGGTCGGCGACGAGCAGCATGGCGATGACCCGACCGTCCACGCCCTCTGCGACCGCATGGCCGCGCTGATGGGCAAGGAGGCGGCGATGTTCCTGCCCTCCGGCACCATGTGCAACGTCGTCGCCATCCTCACCCATTGCCAGAAGGGCGACGAGGTGGTGGCGCACGAGACGGCGCATATCCTGACCTCGGAGGGCGGCACCCATGCCGCGCTGACCGGCGCGCAGATCATGGGGCTGAAAGGCCCGCGCGGGATGTTCTCCGCAGACGACCTCCGCGCCGCGATCCGCCCGCGCACCCGCTACACCCCGCCGCAGCGCCTGCTGGAGGTGGAGCAGACCGCCAATATCGGCGGCGGCGCGGTCTGGCCGCTGGCGCAGCTCAACGCGGTCGCCGGGATCGCGCACGAGCAGGGCTGGGCGACGCATATGGACGGCGCCCGGCTGATGAATGCCTGCGTCGCTGCCGGCATCGCGCCGAAGGACATGGTCGCCGGCTACGACAGCGTCTGGTTGGATTTCACCAAGGGCCTCGGCGCGCCGCTCGGCGCGGTGCTGTGCGGAAGCAGCGAGTTCATCGGCGCCGCCTGGCGCTGGAAGCAGCGGCTGGGCGGCTCGATGCGCCAGGCCGGGCTCTCGGCCGCCGGCTGCCTCCACGCGCTCGACCACCATGTCGACCGGCTGGCCGAGGACCATGCCAATGCCAAGGCGCTGGCCCGCGGCCTGGCGCAGATTCCCGGCGTGGTGGTGGAGGAACCCGACACCAACCTGGTCTTCTTCGACGTCAAGGGCGCCGGCATCGACGTGGCGACGCTGCAGCAGAGGCTCATCATGCAGGGCGTCGCGGTCAGCGGGCTCGGCGGGCGGGTGCGGGCCTGCACGCATCTCGACGTCACCGCGCCGATGATCGAGGAAGCCGTTGGGCTCATCCGCGAGGCGCTCGCGGCGTGACCACCCGGCGGGCAGAGGAATGCTCTTCCCCGAAGCCCCCTCTCACCTTTTTCTCGAAATCGGCAGTCGTGGCGCGGCACACTCCGGCTCCATGACGACACCAATGGATGTCGCGCGGCAGCAACGCGGTGTCCGCGCCGATCGTACTGGCCGCGGCGCGGAGGATGCCGCCGCAGCGGCCCTCGCCGCGTACGGCTGGACCGTGCTGGCCCGCCGCGCGCGCACCCCGGCGGGCGAGCTCGACCTCGTCGCCGAGCGCGAGGGACTGCTCGCCTTCGTCGAGGTGAAGGCGCGGCCGAGCCTGACCGAGGCTGCCCATGCGCTCGGCCCGCGCCAGCGCGCCCGCCTCGTCGCCGCCGCCGAATGTTGGCTGGCGGAGAATCCCGGCCACGGCACCGCCGGCATGCGCTTCGACGTGCTGCTGGTCGCCGCCGACGGCACGGTGCGCCGCATCACCGATGCCTTCCGCCTCGGCGATGCTTGACCCCCAGGGGGGCGGGCATGAAGCTTCGTGCCAACAACCACGTCCAGGGACGACGCCGCTCATGCTCGAACGCCGTGCCGCTTTCGCCGCGGCCGCGGGGCTCGCCACCGCCTCGCTCATCCGCCCCGCCGCTGCTGCAACCGATTCCGGCCCGCTCGCCCGCGCCACCCGGCCGGAGGATGCCGGCCTATCGCGCGACCGGCTCGGCCGCGTCACGGCTTGGTTGCAGTCGGAGGTCGATGCCGGCCGCATCCCCGGCGCCGTCGTCGCCATCGGCCGCGGCGGCAAGCTGGCCCTGCATGAGCCGGTCGGCTTCCGCGACCGCGAAGCCCGCGCGCCGATGCCGGCCGACGCGATCTTCCGCATCGCCTCGATGACCAAGCCCTTCGCCTCGCTGGCGCTGATGATGCTGGCCGAGGAAGGCAAGGTGATGCTCTGGCATCCCGTCAGCCGCTACCTGCCGGAGTTCAAGGGCCAGAAGGTCGGGCTCGAGGGTGCGCCGGTCGAGCGAGAGGCGACCCTGCAGGACCTGCTGCGGCACACCGCCGGCCTGACCTATGGCGCGCTGCCCGGCCCCGGCCCGGCGCCGCATCCCGTGCAGTCGGCCTATGTCGCCGCCAAGGTCGCCGACCGCAGCCTGACCTCGGCCGAGTTCACCGCCCGGCTCGCCGCCCAGCCGCTGATGTTCCAGCCCGGCACCACCTGGGAATACAGCCACGCCACCGATGTGGTCGGCCGCATCGTCGAGGTGGTCGCTGGCCAGGACCTCGACGCCTTCATCCGCGCCCGCATCTCCGCCCCGCTCGGCCTGGCGGATACCGGCTTCTGGGCGCCGCCCGAGGCCGCGAACCGCGTTGCCCGCGCCCAGGTCGACCCGGTCACCAATGCCCGGCAGGCGATCCCCGATGCGCTGGAGAAGCCGCGCATGTTCTCCGGCGGCGGCGGCATGGTCTCGACCGCCATGGACTATGCCCGCTTCTGCCAGATGCTGCTGAACGGCGGCCGGCTGGGTGAGGCACAGCTGGCCTCACGCAGCACCATCCAGCTCATGTCCGCCAACCACCTGCCTGAGGGTACCCAATACGGCCCCGGCCTGCTGGTGCGTTTCGGCGGCCTCGCCCCGGCGCCGGTCACCGGCTACGGCTTCGGGCTCGGCTTCGCGGTGCGCACGGCGCAGGGCCGCAGCCCGGTGCCGGGCAATGTCGGCGACTACTTCTGGGGCGGCGCCTATGGCACCTATTTCTGGATCGACCCGAAGGAGGAGCTCTACGCGGTGCTGATGCTGCAGGGGCCTTCCGACCGCATCCAGTACCGCTATGCCATGCGGCAGCTGGTCTACCAGGCGCTGACCTGACATGGCGCTGGCGCGCCGGCTGCTGCTCACGGCGCTGGCCGCGCCCGCCGTCGCGCGGGCCCAAGGGATGGGGCAGGGATGGGCGCCGGACCGCAGCATCACCCTGCTGCACGGCTTCGGCGCCGGCGGCGCGGCGGACACCATCTGCCGGATCCTGGCGCCGCCGCTGGCCGAGGCGCTCGGCCGGCCGGTGGTGGTCGAGCCGCGTCCCGGCGCCGGCGGCAACATCGCCTCCGCCGCCCTGGCCCGTGCGCCGGCCGATGGCCATACCCTCGGCCTGCTGACCGGCAGCCACGGCGTCGCGGCCGCCTTCGGCAAGGCCACGGGCTTCGACCCGGTGGACAGCTTCGCCTGGATCAGCGTCGCGCTGCGCTACGCCTTCGTGCTGGTGGCGCGCGCCGATGGACCCTACCGCGACCTCCGCGCCCTGGTCGCCGCGGCGAAGGCGAGGCCGGGCGCGGTGCAATACGGCACGCTCGGCCCGGGATCGTCGCACCACCTGACCGGGGAGCTGTTCAGCGCCGCCGCGGGGATCGAGATGGGCCAGGTACCCTATCGCAGCGATGTCGCCGGGATCACCGCCGTGCTGGGCGGCGAGCTGCCGCTCATGGTCAGCACCTCGGTCGGCGCCATGGGCCTGCTGCAGGACCCGAAGCTGCGCGGCCTGGGGGTGACCGCCGACCGGCGCAGCGGCCGCTTCCCGGCGATCCCGACCGTGGCCGCATCCGGCTTTCCCGACTTCCGCAGCTATACATGGGCCGGCCTCGCCGCCCCGGCCGCGACGCCCGCGCCGGTCATCGCCGCGGTCCATGCCGCGCTGCTGCGCAGCCTGGCCCAGCCCGCGGTGCGGACGAAGCTCGAGGAGCTGACCGATGGCGAGGTCGACCCCAGCGCCCCGACCGCGACCCGCGCCCTGGTCGTCGAGGAGATCGCGGCCTGGCGCGGCCTGATCACGGCGCGCGGTCTCAGCGCGGAGTGAGCAGCCCGCGCACCAGCGCGAAGACCTCGGCGACCGTGGCCGCACGCACGGCGGTGCGGTCGCCGGGGAAGACCCGGCGCAGCGCCCGCGTCTCGCCCGGTACGGCCACGGCCATGTGCACCAGCCCCACCGGCTTGCCCGGCATCGCGCCGCCCGGCCCGGCGATCCCGGTGCAGCTCACAGCGACACCGGCACCGCTGCGGGCCAGCGCGCCTTCCGCCATCCGCCGCGCCACCGCATCGCTGACCGCGCCATACCCCTCGATCATCCCCCAGGGGATGCCGAGCAGGTCGCGCTTCGCCTCGTTCGAATAGGTGACGAAGCCATGCGTGACGACGGCCGAGCTGCCGGCGATGGCGGTGAGCGCCGCGGCGATCAGCCCGCCGGTGCAGCTCTCGGCGGTGGCCAGGGTCATCCCGCGCGATTGCAGCAGCGCCAGCAGGTCGCGCGCCTCGTCCAATGTGGCTTGCGGCAGCATCAGAGCAGTCCTTCCGGCAGGGTGGCGCGGGCGAGCAGGACCAGCGCCGCGGCCAGGGCGCCGGCGATGATGTCGTCCAGCATCACGCCGCGCGCGCCGTGCTGCCGGTCGGCCCAGCCGACCGGGCCGGGCTTGGTGATGTCGAAGATGCGGAACAGCAGGAAGGCCAGCAGCAAGCCAAAGCCTCCGGCGCCCGCGGGCAAGGCGGCGAGGGCCAGCAATTGCCCGGCGCCCTCGTCCACCACCACCCAGGACGGGTCGGCGGTGGTGTCGTCGCCCAGCAGCCGCCACGTCGCCCAAAGACCGGCCGCGGTCAGCAGCAGCGCCAGGCCGAGGCAGGCCAGCGGGCCCAGCAGCACCGCCGGCAGCACCGCCGCCGAGCCCCAGCTGCCAGGCGCCGGCCGCAACCGGCCGATGCCGCCGAGCGTGGCGACCGCATAGGCCAGGTCCTGGCCGGGACTCACGGCATCCGGGCCAGCCAGCGGCCGATCGCCGCCAGCGCCGCGGGCTCGCCGAGGCCGGGCGCATGGCCGATGCCGGGCAGCGAGCAGAGCGCCAGCTCCGGCCGCGCCGCGCGCATCGCCTGGACCGTCCGGGCCGAGAGCACCGAGCTCTCCTGCCCCCAGACCAGCAGGCTCGGGACCGGCGGAATGGCGCGGAAGAAGGGCCAGAGGTCGGGCGCGGCACCGCCGTCCTTCGGCAGGATATCGACAATGCGGATGTCCCAGCGCGGGTGCCATCGCCCATCCTCGCCGCGCTTGTAGGTGCGGTCCGCCACCTCGGGCCAGCCGGCCTCGGTGATGCCGAGCGGCGGCAGCCGGGCCTTGAGGAAGGCCACGGCCTCCTCCAGCGAGCCGAAGCCCGTGTCGCGGCCGATGATCTCGCCGATGGCATCGAGCCCGCCCTGCTGCAGCACCGGGCCGGTGTCGTTCAGCGCCAGCCCGGCCAGCACGCCGGGCCGCATGGTGCCGAGCGCCATGCCGAGGATGCCGCCGAAGCTGGTGCCGAGCAGCGCAACGCGGTGCAGGCCGAGCGCCGCCATCGCGTCCAGCACGTCGCCCACCGCGAGCTGCGGCGCATAGCGGCCGGGGGAGGCGGCACGCCCGCTCTCGCCATGCCCGGCATAGTCCAGCGCCACGATGCGTCGCGTCCCGGCGAAATGCTCGGCGACATGGACGAAGTCGAGCCCGGAGCGGGAGATGCCGGAGAGGCAGAGCAGCGGCGTGGCATGCGCCGGCCCCGCCCAGTCCAGCGCGGCCAGGCGCAGCCCGTCCCGGGCGCTGACCACGCGGCGGCGGGGTTCCATCAGGCCGGCGCCCGCAGCCACTGCGTCATCGGGTGTTCCAGCCCCACGGACCGCGCGTCGAGCGCGCGGTAGATCGCCATGTTCTCGATGACCCGCTGGACGTAGTTGCGGGTCTCGCCGAAGGGGATCTGCTCCATCCAGTCGAGCATGGCGACGCCGCCGGCGCGCGGGTCGCCATAGGTGCCGAGCCATTCGTCCACCCGGCCCGGCCCGGCATTGTAGCCGGCGATGGCGAAGGGGAGGGTACCGCCGAAGCGGACCAGCAGCTGGTCCAGATAGGCGGCGCCGAGGCGCATGTTGTGCGGCGGGTCGGTGGTCAGCATCCCCACCTGATGCCGCAGCCCGAGCCGCTTGGCCACACCGGTCGCGGTCGTGGGCAGCAGCTGCATGAGCCCGCGGGCATTGGCGGAGGAGACCGCCTCGGGGTCGAAATTGCTTTCCTGCCGGGTGATGCCGAAGACCAGGGCCGGCTCCGGCCCCTCGGCCGGGGCAGGATAGGGGGCGGGCCAGCCCTCGGCGAGCGCCATCAATCCGCCGGCACCGGCGCGGCGGACGACCCAGACGGCATGGTCGGGCCGGCCTATGCGCTGGGCCAGCCGGGCGGCCAGCACCTTCTCCGCCGGGTCGGCGGAGAGCTCCTCCAGCCGCAGCAGGAAGGGGCGGGCGCGGCGGCTCTCGCCAAGGTCGGCCATGGCCAGCACCAGCTGGGCCGGCTCGCGCGCCGCGAAGGCCTCGGCCTGGGCGGCGGAGGGCTGCGGCGCCGGGGCGCGGGCGATGCGGGCGGAGAGGGCCGCGCCGTCCTCGCCCAGCGTCACCGCGGCGAGCTGGCCATAGAAGGCGAGGGGAAAGTCGGCCGCGGCCCTGTAGCGCTCCCGAGCCCGGCCGCCGGCGCCCTGCGCCTCCGCCGCGCGACCCTGCCAGTAGAGGCTGCGCGCGCGGGTGATGACGCTGCGGCTGTTCTCGCCGAGCCGGGCGAAGTGGCGCTCGGCGGCAGGGGCATCGCGCAGGAAGCGGAGCGCGATGAAGCCGGCGAGGAATTCGGCGTCCTGCCGCGCTTCCCCGGGCGCCGTAATCCCATGGCCGGCGGCGACGCCGTAGGCGGCGCGAGGGTCGCCGAGGCGGAGCAGCTTACGGGCGAGGACCTGCCGCTCCGCCCAGGCGGCGCGGGCGGAATCCGGAGCGGGGAAGGGGATCAGCCGCGCACCGGCGGCAAAGGCCCCGGCGGCCTCCTGGTCCTGCTCGCGCCGGCGCAGCCAGCGGGCGCGCTCGAGCGTCAGCCCGGCATCGGCCGGCGCCGCGGCGGCGATCCCGGGGGCGTCGGCATCCGGCCGGTCGGCGGCATAGGCGAGGCGCGCGGCGGCATTGCCCTGCCGGGCCGGGTCCAGGTAGGGCATCGCCCGCGCCGCCGCGGCGGTGTCGCGGGCCAGGGCCAAGCGGTCGAAGCGGCGTTCGTGCTCGGCCGGGGTCAGGCTGGCGGCGTTGCGGGTGAGGTAGGCGGCCTCGGCTACCGGATCGGGCGGCGCCTCGGCCCAGCCGGTGCGGAGGACCCTGGTCGCCTCGGCGGCTCGGCCGGCCCGGGCGAGGGTATCCGCCAGGCGCTGGTAGCCGTCCAGGCTGCGCGGCGCCCGGGCGGCGAACCACTGGGTGGCCAGGTCGTCGTCGGGGTCGAAGGCCAAGGCTTCCTCGACCCGGCGGCCGAGCATGTCCTGGCCGGGCCAATCGGGGTTGCCGAGGGCGAAGCCGATCAGCTCCGCCGCGCCGGCGGCCTGGCCACGCTGCTGCAGGCGCAGCCAGGTGACGTATTTGCGGATCAGCGGGTCGGCGGACTGCGCCGCCGCCTCGGCCTCCGCCCAGCGCTGGGCCTGAGCCAGGGCCATGGCCTGGCGGCCGGCGAGGCGTGCGGCCTCGGCGCCCGCCAGGGCGGCCGGCTGGGCGACGGCCGTGGCAGGGACGAGCAGGGGCAGGGCGAGCAGGGAGCGGCGGCGCATGGGTGCTTATTAGGGCAAAAACGGTGCCGGTGTGTGACCGATCCGCGCGTCCGGGTCGCCGCCGCCCTTGCCCCTGGAACCCCCGATGACTAGGTTCTCCGCCCCGGCTACGCCTGCCATGCCGGGACACGTGCGCCCGGCCACGATGGGCAGAGCCGGCCCTTCCGGAGGAAAGCCAGATGTTCAAGGGATCGATGGTCGCGTTGATCACGCCGATGCGTGCCGACGGGTCCCTGGACGAGAAGGCCTTCTCTGAATTCGTCGAGTGGCAGATCGCCGAGGGGACGGAAGGCCTGATCCCGGTCGGCACCACCGGCGAGAGCCCGACGCTGAGCCACGACGAGCACAAGCGGGTCGTCGAGATCTGCGTCGAGACCGCACGCGGCCGCGTGCCCGTCATCGCCGGCGCCGGCAGCAACAGTACCGCCGAGGCGATCGACTTTGCCCGGCATGCCAAGAAGGCCGGTGCGGACGCGACGCTTGTGGTGACGCCCTACTACAACAAGCCGACCCAGGAAGGCCTGTTCCTGCACTACACCGCCATCGCCGATGCGGCGGACCTGCCGCTCTTTATCTACAACATCCCCGGGCGCAGCGTGATCGACATGTCGGTCGAGACCATGGCGCGGCTGGCGAAGCACCGGAACATCGTCGGCGTGAAGGACTCGACCGGCAACCTGGCCCGGCCGCTGCACACCAAGCGCGCCTGCGGCGCGGACTTCATCCAGTTGTCGGGCGAGGACCATCTGGCGGTGTCCTTCAGCGCGTCTGGCGGACATGGCTGCATCAGCGTGACCGCGAACGTCGCGCCGCGCCTTTGCGCCGAGATGCACCAAGCCTGGCGCGCCGGGCGGATCGGCGAGGCGATGGCGATCCAGGACCGGTTGGTGCCGCTGCACGACGCGATGTTCTGCGAAACCTCGCCCGGCCCGGTGAAGTACGCCGCCAGCCTGCTTGGCAAGACCGCCGACCATTGCCGCCTGCCGATGGCCCCGGTCGCCGCCGCGACCAAGGCGCGGGTGCGCGAGGCGATGATCTCCGTCGGACTCCTGAACTGACCTCATGGCCGAGCCCAAGAAGAAGACCCTGATCTCGCACGGCATCGCCTCGCAGAACCGCCGGGCGCGCTACGACTACACCATCGGCGAGACGATGGAGGCCGGCCTGGTGCTGGTGGGGCCGGAGGTGAAGTCGCTCCGCGCCGGCCGCGCCACCCTGTCCGAGGCCTGGGCGGGCGAGCGTGACGGCGCGCTTTACCTGTTCGGCTGCACCATCCCGGAATGGCAGGCCGGCAGCACGGTGGCGAAGTTCGAGCCGGGCAGGCCGCGCAAGCTGCTGCTGCACAAGAAGCAGGTGAACGAGCTGATCGGCGCCATCGCCCGGGACGGCGCCACCATCGTGCCGCTGCAGATCCATTTCAACGACAAGGGCATCGCCAAGGTGGTGCTCGGCGTCTCCGAGGGCCGCAAGAAGCACGACAAGCGCAATGCCATTGCCGAGCGCGACTGGGCGCGCGACAAGGCGCGGCTGATGCGGAACCGGGGGTAGGTCCGCTCGAGCCTCCCCCTTGCATCCGCCGCCGTGATCGGCACGTAAGGAGATGCAGGAGAGCGCGATGGCAGAGGAAGACGAGACCGTCCCCGTGACCGGCAGGATCCGGGACAAGCTGGTCGAGACCAAGCAGGCCTGGGCCCGCGACGGCCGCCTGCTGACCGGGACGCAGCTCGATCCCAGCCGCGACCGCCTTCCCCCTGGCCAGACACTCGTGAAGGACTGGCCGGTGCTCGACCTCGGCGTGCAGCCCGATGTCTCGCCGGACAAGTGGCGTCTGCGGGTCGAGGGGCTGGTCCAGGCCCCGGTCCGCCTGACCCTGCCGGAATTCATGGCCCTGCCGCAGACCGAATTGGTCAACGACATCCACTGCGTCACCCAGTGGTCGCGCTACAACAACCACTGGCAGGGCGTTCGGGCGAAGGACCTGATCGCCATGGCGCGGCCGAAGGAGGAGGCGCGCTTCGTCTCCTTCACTTCCTATGACGGCTACACCACCAACGTGCCGCTGTCCGAGTTCGTGGCGGACGAGGTCCTGCTGGCGCATTCCTGGGAAGGCGCGCCGCTCACCCGCCAGCATGGTGGCCCGGTGCGCGTGGTGCTGCCGCGCCTCTATTTCTGGAAGAGCCCGAAATGGGTCACCCGGATCGAGTTGCTGCGGGACGACCGGCCCGGCTTCTGGGAGGTCCGCGGCTACCACAACAACGGCGACCCCTGGGCGGAGGAGCGGTATGGTTGAGCTGACCAGACGTGCGGCGGTCCTCTTCGGGGGCGCGCTGATGGCGGGCGGCGCGAGCGCGGCCTCGGCCAGCCTGTATGACTTCCGCATGGAGGCGATCGAGGGCGGGCCGCTCGCGCTCTCGGACTATCGCGGCAAGGCGGTGCTGGTGGTGAACACCGCCAGCTTCTGCGGCTATACGCCGCAATATGCCGGGCTGCAGAGGCTGCACGAGACCTACGGCCCGCGCGGCCTGGTGGTGCTCGGCGTGCCCTCGCAGGACTTCAACCAGGAATCCTTCGACAACAAGAAGATCAAGGATTTCTGCGAGACCAACTACAACGTCGAATTCCCGATGACGACGGTTTCCCACGTCCGCGGCGCGCAGGCGGCGCCGGTCTTTGCCTTCCTGGCGGAGCGCGGCGGCGGTCCGCCGCGCTGGAACTTCCACAAGTACCTGGTGGCGCGGGACGGCCGCACGGTGCGCGGCTTCGCCACTCAGACCGGACCGGACTCGCGCGAACTGGTCCAGGCGATCGAGGCCGTGCTGGCGAAGCCTGCGGCGTAGAACTAGGGCCGCCGCATGGTCTAGCCTCCCCGCGCAGATCGGGGAGGGGAAGGCCATGTGCGATGCCTGCATCATGCGGACAGTGGCGGCGAAGCTCGGCCGCCGGGGAGTCCTGGCAGCGGTCGCCGCGGCGGCCGCCGCTCCGGCCATGGCCCAGCCGGTGCGGACCGCCGGCATATCACGCGTGGTCGACCTGACGCATGCGCTCTCGCCCTCCTTCCCGACTTTCGGCGGCAGCCCGGCGATCGAGATGGAGCAGGTCAACGTCCTGGCCAAGGACGGCTACAACATGCATCGGCTATCCTATGTCGAGCATGTCGGGACGCATTTCGACGCGCCGCTGCATTTCAGCGCGGGCGGTGCCCCGGTCGATGCCATTCCCGTCGCGCAGCTGGTCTGCCCGCTGGTGGTGCTGGATGTCCGCGCCAAGGCCGCGGCCGAGCCGGACTACCAGGTGACGCCCGAGGACATCGCGGCGCATGAGGCGTCGCATGGCCGCATCCCGCAGGGCGCCTGCCTCGCGCTGAATGCAGGCTGGGACGCGCATGTGGGCACGCCCCGCTTCCGCAACGCCGATGCCGGGGGCAAGCTCCGCTTCCCCGGCTTCCGGCCCGATGTGGCGCCGCTGCTGCTCGGCCGCGGCGCGGCGGGCGTGGCGGTGGACACGCTCTCGCTCGACCATGGCAGCTCGCCCGACTTCGCCTTCCATGTCGCTTGGCTGGGGGCGGGGAAATGGGGTCTCGAATGCGCCGCCAATCTCGGCCAACTGCCGGCCACCGGGGCGACGATCGTCGCCGGCGCGCCGAAGATCGCCGGCGGCACCGGCGGCCCGGGCCGGGCGATCGCGCTCGCCTGACGCTTCGGGCCGGGGCGTATCGTGCGGCCGGCGGCGGGGCTAGCCTGCCGGCCGCATGATCTCCTTCGACCTGGCCGAAACGGCCCTCGTCCTCGGCGCCTTCACGGTGGCCGGCTTCGTCAAGGGCGTGGCCGGCTTCGGCCTGCCGACGGTGACCCTCGGCCTGCTCGCGCTCACCCGCCCGCTGCCTGAGGCCATGGCGCTGATGCTGGTGCCGACCCTGGCGACCAATGTCTGGCAGTCGCTGGTCGGGCCGGCGCTGGTCCCGGCGCTGCGGCGGCTCTGGCCCTTCCTGGCCGCCGCCGTGCTCGGGACGCTGGCCGGCGCCGGCATCCTGGCGCGGTCGGATGCGGTGCTGCTCTCGGGCCTGCTCGGGCTGTTGCTGATCGCCTCCGCCGCGCTGGCGCTTGCCGGCCGGCCGATGCCGACGCCGAGCCGGGAGCAGGAACGCTGGCTGTCGCCCCTGATCGGCGGAACGGCCGGGCTGCTGACCGGCATGACCGGCAGCTTCCTGATGCCGGCCGCGCCGTATCTGGCCGCGCTGAAGCTGCCGCCGCAGCATTTCGTCCAGGGCTTCGGCGTCGGTGCCTTGCTGGCAACACTGGCGCTCGGGATCGGCATGGCCGGGGCCGGGCTGCTGCCGCCGGATCTCGGCCTCGCCTCGCTGGTCGGGGTGGCGCCGGCCTTCCTCGGCATGGCGGTCGGCACGCGGGTGCGGCGCGCCATGCCGGATGCGCGGTTCCGCACGGTGATCCAGGCGGCGCTCGGGCTGGTGGGGCTTTGGCTGGCGTTCCGGGCCTTCGGCTGACGCTGGGCAATAAGACGGCAAAGTCGGGGAAGGAAAAGCATTTCCTCCCCGAACCCCACCCTTCCTTTGTGTGAACCGGGTATTGCTGCGCGGCGGCTGCCGACTCACAGAAATAGATGAGGGGTCTAGGAAGAATACTTTCTCCCCGGCCTTCCTACTTCTTCAACTCCGGCAACGGCGGCGCCACCCCCGGCGGAAGGCCGACCTGCGCCACGTTCAGCGTCATCGACACCGTCACGTAGTAGCCGCTGACCGCGATCAGATCGACCACGCCCTGCTCGCCGAAGCGCTGCCTCGCCGCGGCATAGGTGGCGTCGGAGACCACGTGGTTGCGGTGCAGCTCGGTGCAGAATTGCCAGACCAGGGCGGTGTCGGCATCCATCCCTTCGGGCTTGCGGCCCTGCGCCAGCTCGGCGGCGACCTGTGGCGGCAACCCGGCCTTCATCGCCAGCGGATGATGCGCGTACCACTCGTATTGCGAAGTCCATTCGCGCGCCGTGATCAGGATGGCGAACTCGTTCAGCGCCGGCGGTATCGAGCTCTTGTAGCGGACCTTGGCACCGACATTCTGCAACGCGTCCGCGATCTCCGGGCTGCGCAGCCAGGCATTGAAGGGGCCGGACATCCGGCCGCGCGGGCCGGCCATGATCGCCTCGGCCACCTTGCGCTGCTCCGGCGTCATCTGGTCCAGCTTGAGTTCCGGAAAGCGCTCCTGCGCCGCCGCCGCGCCCGCCAGGCCGCAGGCCAGCGCCGCCGCCAGCATGATGTGCCGCATGGACCTTCTCCCTCGCCGTTTTCCCTGGCCGCAGCTTGCGCCGCCGGCCCGCGGCGCGGCAACGGCCGGGGCTTGCCCCTGGCGCGCCATGGGGGCCGAATGGCGGCAACCGAGACCCCCCGGGGAAGGAACCCAAGCCATGCTGCCCATCCGCCGCGCCCTGCTGGGCGCCATCGCCGCCCTGCCGCTGCTCGCCTGCACCGCCTTCGCCGCTGAGATCAAGGTGATGAGCTCGGGCGGCTTCCACAGCGCGCTCGACGCGCTGGCGCCGGAATTCGAAAAGGCGACCGGCCACAAGGTCACCAAGATCTACGGCGCCTCGATGGGCGCCGTGCCGACCGCGGTGCCGAACCGCCTGGCGCGGGGCGAGGCCGCCGACATGGTCATCATCGCCGGCGAGGCGATCGACAAGCTGATCGAGGAAGGCAGGCTGCAGAAGGGCAGCCGCACCGACCTGGTCTTCTCCCGCATCGGCGTCGTGGTGAAGGCCGGCGCGCCGCAGCCCGACGTCTCGACCCCGGCGGCGGTCAAGGCGATGCTGCTGGCGGCGCCCTCGGTCGCCTATTCCGACAGCGCCAGCGGCGTCTACATCTCGTCGCGCTTCTTCCAGGGGCTCGGCATCACCGATCAGATGGCGGGGAAGGCCTTCAAGGTGCCGAGCACCAGGCGGGTGGCCGAGGTGGTCGCCGCCGGGGAGGCGGCGGTCGGCTTCCAGCAGATCAGCGAGATCCTCGGCATCCCCGGCGCCACGCTGGTCGGCCCGCTGCCGGAGGCGATCCAGCTGGTGACCTCCTTCTCCGCCGGCATCCCGGTCGGCGCCGAGCAGCCGGAGGTGGCGAAGGCCTTCGTCGCCTTCCTGACCGCGCCGGCGGCATGGCCGACCATCCGCAGCATGGGGCTGGACCCGGCGGGGGAGCCGAAGCGCTAGGCTATCCCAGCAGCACCGGCACCAGGGAGGCCACCAGCAGCCCCGCCATGACCCGGTTGAACCAGCGCAGCGCCGCCGGGTCGCGCAGCAGCCGGGCGGTGCCTGCGCCGAGCGCCGCCCAGCCCAGCAGGCTGCCGCAGGCGGCAATGGCGAAGAGCGCGGCGAGCGCGACGGCCTCGCCCAGCAACCCGCCCTCGCCGCCGGTATAGGTGGCGATGGCGCCGGCGGCGATGATCCAGGCCTTGGGGTTCACCCACTGGAACAGCGCCGCCTGCATCGCCGTCATCGGCCTGCCCGGCGCGGCACCCGGCGCGGGTGGCGCGGCGGTGGCGATGCCCCAGGCCAGCCAGACCATCCAGGCGGCGCCGACCCAGCGCAGCGCCGCCATCAGCCCGGGCGCACCGCGCAGCAGCTCCGCCGCGCCCAGCGCCACCAGCATCAGCATGACGGGAAAGCCGACCGAGACGCCGAGCACCTGCGGCAGGCTGCGCCGCAGGCCGAAATTCGCCGCAGTCGCGGCGACCAGCGCGTTGTTCGGCCCGGGCGTCGCCGACATCGCCAGGGCGAAGCCGGCGGCCGAGGCGAACCAGGCGGTGCCCTGCATGGCGCCGCCCCGGCCCCTATCAGACCGGCTCCACGACGCTGGTCCAGCCATGCGCGTCGTTGGTGCGGCCGTACTGGATGCCGACGATGCTGTCGTAGAGCTTCCGGGTCAGCTCGCCGGTCTCGCCGCCGTTGATCGTCACGTCCTCGCCCTTGTAGCCAAGGGTGCCGACCGGGGAGACCACGGCGGCGGTGCCGGTGCCCCACATCTCGCGCAGCGTGCCGTCGCGGCCGGCCTGCATCACCTCGTCGATGGTGATGGGACGCTCGCTGATCCGGAGGCCCCAGTCCTGCATCAAGGTCATCGCGCTGTTGCGGGTGACGCCGTCGAGGATGGTGCCGGCGAGCGGCGGGGTGATCACCTCGTCGCCGATGCGGACCATGATGTTCATGGTGCCGACCTCGTCCAGGTACCTGCGGTGCACGCCGTCCAGATACAGCACCTGGGTATAGCCGGCTGCCGCGGCGTCGCGCTGGCCGGCCAGGCTGGCGGCGTAGTTGGCGGCGGTCTTGGCCTCGCCCGTGCCACCCTTCACCGCCCGGACATGGCTGTCGGAGGCCAGGATCCGCACCGGCTTCACGCCTTCGGAGTAGTAGCTGCCGACCGGCGAGAGGATGAGGAAGTACAGGTAGCTGTGCGCCGGATGCACGCCGAGGAAGACGTCGGTGGCGATGATGGTCGGGCGGAGATAGAGCGAGGTGCCCGGCATGTGCGGCACCCAGGCATGGTCGACGCCGATCAGCGCGTCGAAGCTCTGGCGGATGATGTCGACGGGCAGTTCCGGCATGCACATGATGCCGGCCGAGCGGTTGAAGCGCTCCGCATGGCGGTCGGGGCGGAACAGCCGGACCTTGCCGTCGTCGCCGCGGAAGGCCTTCAGCCCGTCGAAGATCGCCTGGCCGTAGTGCAGCACGGAGGTCGCGGGGTCGAGGCTGAGCGGCCCGTAGGGCACGATGCGCGGGGAGTGCCAGCCCTTTCCCTCGTCGTAGTCCATGAGGAACATGTGGTCGGTCAGCACCTTGCCGAAGGAAAGCGTCTCGTCGGCCGGCTTCGGCTTCGGTGTCTTGGTGCGGGTGGTCGGGAAATCGCCCATGGTTCGGGTCCTTCTGGCTGCCGTGCTGCTGGCCCTATGGGGCCTTGAAAGGTGTCGCGGGAGAAGCTTTCAGCGCTGGCGGATAGCGGCCGTGCCGGCCGGGGCCGCCGTGGGCCGGGGCCGCGACTCGGCCTCCCTGGCCGAGGAGCCGATCGGGTTGCTGTAAGGAACCATCGCCATGGCTGCGTTCTCCGCAATATCGTTGCTTGCCGCCGGGGCAAACTAGACCCAATCGGAAAAATGTGTCAATGTTGCTGACCAAACAGGAGGCCAGACGGCACAGCATGTCAGCCATGCCTGAACCAACGGACCAGAAAGCCGACGCGAAGGCCGAGCAGCCGGTGGGTGCCCCGGTCGGCGCCGGCCGCAACCTGCTCTTCCTGCGGGAGGAGGAGCTGCGCCTGGCGCAGGACCTGCTCTTCTTCGGCTACCGCGACTTCACCGCCGGGGCGGACGAGATCCTGGCCGAGCTCGGCATGGGCCGGGCGCATCACCGGGTGCTGCACTTCGTCGGCCGCCGGCCGGGGATCACCGTCGGCGACCTGCTCGGCATCCTCGGCATCACCAAGCAGTCGCTCGCCCGCGTGCTGACCCCGCTGATGGAGGAGGACTATGTCGTCCAGGCGACCGGCCGCAACGACCGCCGGCAGCGCCTGCTCTCGCTCACCCCGAAGGGCGAGGCGCTGGAGCGGCGGTTGTTCGAGCGGCAGCGCGAATGGGTCATGCGGGCCTATCGTGAGGCCGGGCCGATCGCGGTCGAGGGCTTCCGCCGCGTCATGCGCGGGCTGATGGGGCCGGAGGCGCGGGCACAGCTCGAGCGGCTGGAGCAGCCCTCGCCAACGCGGCGCGGCGCCACATCTCTCGCCCGCACCGGCTGATCCCGGGCGCCGCCTTTGGCTCGCCCTGGCCCGGCCGGCCGTGCAAGCCTGCCAGCCGATGGCTAGGATGGAGTCGCGGGGCGGCGCCGCCCCGCAGTGCGCGACCTGGGGGAGGAATACGCTGGACATGCCGGCCGAGCTTGCCACCGACAACGCCCATCTGCTGGTGGTGGACGACGACGCTAGGCTGCGCGCGCTGCTGCAGCGTTACTTGGCGGAGCAGGGCTTCCGCGTGACCAGCGCCGCCGATGCCGCCGCGGCCCGCGGCGCCCTGGCGGCCATGGCCTTCGACCTGGTGGTGCTGGACGTGATGATGCCGGGCGAGACGGGGCTCGAGCTGGTCGAATCGCTGCGGCGCGACGGCAACGACGTGCCCGTGCTGATGCTGACCGCGCGCGGCGGTCCCGACGACCGCGTGGCCGGCTTCGAGATGGGCGCCGACGACTACCTGGCCAAGCCCTTCGACCCGCGTGAGCTGGCGCTGCGTATCCGCACCATCCTGCGCCGCACCGCGCCGCCGCCGTCCACCCTGCTGCCGCAGGCGCCGGTCCAGCTCGGCATGCGCTGGTTCGATGCCGAGCGGTCGGAGTTGCGCGGCCCCGACGGCACCATCCGCCTGACCGGCGGGGAGGCGGCGCTGCTGGCCGCCCTGGCCCGCCGCCCGGGCGAGGTGCTGAGCCGCGAGGACATCGCTGCCGCCCTCGGCACGCCGGAGGCCGGGGAGCGCGCCGTCGACGTGCAGGTCACCCGGCTGCGCCGCAAGATCGAGCCGGACCCGCGCGAGCCGCGCTTCCTGCACACCGTCCGCCACCGCGGCTACGTGCTGCGGCCTGGGCCTTGACCCGGACCTCGATCCGGACCCCGACGGGCGCCGGGCCGTGACCCTGCCGGCGCCCGGCGCCAAGCCGGTCTCCCGCGCGCTGCGGGCCATGCTGCCGCGCGGGCTGCTGGCGCGCTCCGTGCTGATCATCCTCGTCCCGATGCTGATCCTGCAGGCGGTGGCGCTGCAGCTTTTCTATGGCGCGCATCTCGACGTCATCTCCCGCCGGCTGGCGGGGGGCGTCGCCGGCGACGTGGCGATGCTGGTCGAGCTGGTGCGGCGGGAGGATCCGGAGAACCGCGCCTGGATCTTCCGCGAGGCTGCCTGGCGACTCGACCTCGCCCTGGCCTACGAGGAAGCCGCCCGCATCCAGTTCGTCGCCCGCCCCGCCAGCCTGCCTCTGCTGCCGCTGGAGGAGGACCTGAACAACGCGTTGCGGGAGCGCGTGCGGCTGCCCTTCGACACCGATTGGCAGAGCGACCCGCGCAGCATCATCATCCGGGTGCAGCTGCCGGACGGCGTGCTGCATGTGGAGGCGCCGCGCAAGCGGCTCTTCACCTCGACCCTCTATCTCTTCGTCATCTGGCTGGTGGGCTCGGCGCTGATCCTCTCGGGCGTCGCCATCCTGTTCATGAAGAACCAGGTGCGCGCGATCCGGCGGCTCGCCGGGGCGGCGGAAGCCTTTGGGCTGGGGCGCGATGTCGGGCCGATGAAGCCGGAAGGCGCCAGCGAGGTCCGCCAGGCCGCCGCCGCCTTCAACCGCATGCAGGAGCGCATCCGCCGCTTCGTTGGCCAGCGGACCGAGATGCTGGCCGGCATCAGCCACGACCTGCGCACCCCGCTGACCCGGATGCGCCTCGCGCTGGCCATGCTGCCGCGCGATGCCGAGACGGAGGAGGACCTGGCGGCGCTGAACCAGGATGTCGAGGAGATGGAGCGCATGACCGCCGCCTACCTCACCTTTGCCCGCGGGGAGGGGGTGGAGCAGTCGCGCCCGGCCGACCTGGTGGAACTGGTGAAGGACGTCGCGGCGAATGCACGCCGGACCGGCGCGCAGGTGGCGGTTACGGCGCCCGAGGCGCTGGCCATGCCGCTGCGGGCGGATGCGGTGCGGCGCTGCCTTGGCAACCTGGTCGACAACGCGCGCCGGCATGCCCAGCGCATCGCGGTGGAGGTGCGGACGGTGCCGCGGACCGGGCTCGGCGGCCCGGGAGGGGAGCAGAAGTCGCTCTGGGCGGAGGTGACGGTGGACGACAACGGGCCGGGCATCCCGGCGACCGAGCGGGAGGAGGCCTTCCGGCCCTTCCACAGCGGCTCGCCGGACGGAACCGGCCTGGGGCTGGCAATCGCCCGCGACATCGTCCGCGCGCATGGCGGCGAGATCATGCTGGAGGAAAGTCCGCTGGGCGGGCTGCGGGCGCGGGTGCGGCTGCCGGTCTAGGCCGCAGGCGGCTCACCGCGGCCGGCGAGGCGCCGCCGCCGGCCTCATTCCGGCAGGTCGGGCGTCTCGCGGAAGGGATCCGCCGGCGTCGCGCGCACCGGGGCGCCGGTGCGGGCGGCCGGGGCCATCGGCGTTCGGCTGCGCGGTTCCACCTGGCGACGGGTGATGTGCTCGGCGAGATCCGCGAGGTCGATGAAGGCATCCGCCTGGCGGCGCAGGTCGTCGGCGATCATCGCCGGCTGGGTGCGGATGGTGGAGATCACCGTCACCCGCACGCCGCGGCGCTGCACCGATTCGACCAGCCGGCGCAGGTCGCCGTCGCCGGAGAAGATCACCACATGGTCGAGCGAGGGGGTGAGGTCGAGGACGTCGACCGCCATCTCGATGTCGACGCTGCCCTTGACCCGGCGCCGCCCGGTGGCGTCGGTGAATTCCTTGGCCGGCTTGGTGACCACGGAATACCCGTTGTAGCCGAGCCAGTCGACCAGCGGCCGGAGCGGCGAGTACTCCTCGGTCTCGAGCAGCGCGGTATAGTAGTAGGCGCGCACGAGGTAGGAGCGCTGCCGGAAATGCGCCAGCAGGTTCTTGTAGTCCACGTCGAATCCCAGGGTCCGGGAGGCGGCGTAGAGGTTCGCTCCGTCGATGAAGACGGCGATTCGTTCGATACGCTCGGACTGCAAGCTGCGCGCTCTCGAAATGTGATGCATGCCGGGAAGGCACCTTTCCATACTAGGCCGGGAATATATATTTGTAAGAGAGAAATCTGTGATCCTTATCGCGTTAGGGGCGAATTTGCCCGCGGGGGCCGGACAGCCCCCGTTGCAGACCTGCCGAACGGCGGCCGCAGCCCTGGATTCCCTGCCCGGGCTGCGACTGCGGGCCCTCTCGAATTGGTACCGCACCGTCTCGGTTCCACCCCTGCCCGGTGCCCCGCTCTACGTCAACGGGGTGGCGCGGCTGGACGGGGCGGCGGGCGATCCGGCCCTTCTGCTGGCGGCCCTCCATGCCATCGAGCACCGTGCCGGGCGGCAACGGCCCTATCCCAATGCGCCGAGGGTGCTCGACCTCGACCTGATCGACCTCGACGGGCTCTGCCGCGCGGCGCCTGATCCGGTGCTGCCGCATCCGCGGGCGCATCTGCGACGCTTCGTGCTGCAGCCTATGCTGGACGTCGCCCCCGGCTGGGTGCATCCGGTGTTCGGATGTGGCCCAGCGGCGCTGCTCGCAGCCCTCCCGCATGACCAAGCACCGCCAGAACCCATTCGGGGTTGAGATGGGGTCGCCCGGGGCAGCCGGCTAGGGGCTTCCCGCTTGCATCCGCCGGCCGTGGTGGCTATCTGGAAGGTTCTCCTGCAGACCTTTGCCGCGGGCCGCCCTTCCCGCCGCCCAAATGAACACGAGGCCGTGATGGCACGCGTCACTGTTGAAGACTGCATCGTCCAGATCCCGAACCGGTTCGAATTGGTGCTCATCGCAGCGCAGCGCGCCCGGAACATCGGCCGCGGCGAGGACCTGACCCTCGACCGCGACAACGACAAGAACCCTGTCGTTGCCCTGCGCGAGATCGCCGACCAAACCATTGCGCTCGATTCGGTCGAGGCCGACCTGATCAAGTCGCTGCAGCGCGCGCCCGAGCCCGAGCCGGCGGAGGAGGAGGTGCTCGACCTCATCGCCACCGACGAGAACATCTTCGGCGTCATGGACGTGAATGAGGAGCTGCCCGCCGAGGGCGCCGGCCTCGAGGACATGTCGCCCGACGATCTGGAAGCCGCCATCGCGGCCGAGCTGGGCGGCGGCCGCCGCTGAGGAGGACCCATTGACCTCGCGCGACGCCGGGCCCCTGCAGGCACCGGTGCCGCGCGCGCCGGAGGGCGCGGTGGCGGGCATCGCGCCCGCGCCGGTCCCCGGCCTCGATGAGGCGATGGCGCTCGCCCGCCGGGTTGCGGGCTACGACCCCCGCGCCGATGTCGCGCTGCTGGAACGCGCCGGCCAGGTCGCCGCCGAGGCGCATGCCGCGCAGAAGCGCGAGAATGGCGATCCCTACATCACCCATCCGATCGCCGTGGCGAACATTCTGGCCGACTACCGGCTGGACAGCGCGACGATCGCCACTGCCCTGCTGCACGACGTCGCCGAGGATACCTCCTTCGGGCTGAAGGAGATCGAGCGCCGCTTCGGCGCCGAGGTCGCCCGGCTGGTAGACGGCGTCACCAAGCTCACCCGCATCGAGCTGCAATCCGAGCGCACCAAGCAGGCGGAGAACCTCCGCAAGCTGGTCCTGGCGATGAGCGAGGACATCCGGGTCCTGCTGGTCAAGCTGGCCGACCGCCTGCACAACATGCGGACGCTGCATTTCGTGCCGCAGGCCGAGCGCCGCCGGAAGACCGCGCGCGAGACCATCGACATCTTCACCCCGCTCGCCGAGCGCATCGGCATGGACGCGCTGAAGACCGAGCTGGAGACGCTGGCCTTCCAGGAGCTGCACCCGGAGGCGCGGCAGACCATCGCGGCACGGCTGACCTTCCTGCGCGGCCAGGGCGCCGACCTGATCCGCGAGATCGAGCAGGACCTGAAGCGGGTGCTGGCGAACCACGGCATCATCGCCATCGACGTGGTTGGCCGGGAAAAGTCGCCCTATTCGATCTGGCTGAAGATGCAGAAGAAGAACGTGGCCTTCGAGGCGCTCTCGGACGTCATGGCCTTCCGCGTTCTGGTCGAGGACCGCGCCGCCTGCTACGTCGCGCTCGGCGCCGTGCACGATGCCTATCGCGTGGTCCCCGGCCGTTTCAAGGACTACATTTCGACGCCGAAGACCAACGGCTACCAGTCGCTGCACACCGGCGTCACGGTGCCGGAACGGCGCAACGCCAAGATCGAGGTGCAGATCCGCACCAAGGAGATGCACGAGGTCGCCGAATACGGCGTCGCCGCGCACTGGATCTACAAGCAGGGGCCGGCAGGCAATACCTCCGCCGCCGGCAACCGCAAGCGCTACCCCTGGGTCCGCGCCCTGCTCGACATCCTCGAGAATGCCGAGGGCGCGCAGGATTTCCTCGACCACACCAAGCTGGAACTGCACCGCGACCAGGTCTTCTGCTTCTCCCCCAAGGGCGACCTGATCGAGCTGCCGCGCGGCGCCACGCCGATAGACTTCGCCTACGAGGTCCATAGCCAGGTCGGCGACAGCTGCGTCGGCGCCAAGGTCAACGGCAAGATCGTCCCGCTGCGCCACCAGCTGGAGAACGGCGACCAGGTCGAGATCATCACCGCCCGCGGCGGCCAGCCGAACCCGGGCTGGGAACGCTTCGTCGTCACCGGCAAGGCACGCGCACGCATCCGCCGCTTCGTCCATGCGCGGCTGCGCGAGGAGCACATGGAAGGCGGCCGCGCCGCCATCGCCAAGGCCTTCCGCCAGGAAGGGCTGGAAGCGACCGAGAAGCTGCTGGAAGGCGCGCTCAAGCCGCTCAAGCAGGCGGGGCTCGAGGAACTGTACACCGCCGTCGGCTCCGGCTCGCTCTCGGCCAAGGAGGTGCTGCACGCCGCGGTGCCGGAGCTCCGCATCCCGCCGCGCATCGCCGATGCGCTGCCGCTGGCCCGGCCGCGCGGCCGGATCGGCGCGAGCCCGCTGCTCGGCCGGCCCGACCGCCCCGGCGCCGCCCGCGGCGGCAATGCCAACCTGCCGGTCACCGGCCTGGTCAGCGGCATGCCCTTCCACTTCGCCGGCTGCTGCCACCCGCTGCCGGGCGAGCGGATCCTCGGCATCGTCACCACCGGCAAGGGGGTGACGATCCACGCGACCGATTGCCACACGCTCGAGAATTTCGCCGCGACGCCCGAGCGCTTCCTCGACGTCGATTGGGACGAGGCCTCGGCCGCCGCCCGCGTCGGCCGCGTGGTGGTGGAGACGCGGGCGCGGAACTCGGCGCTGGCCGCGCTGACCGAGACGGTGGCGCAGAACGAAGGCGCGGTCAGCGGGCTGAAGGTGCAGCACCGCGACGGCGATTCGATCGAGGTGCTGCTGGATATCGAGGTCACCGACCTGCGCCACCTGGAACGCATCATGGCGGCGCTGCGGGCGCCGGCCGACAACCTGCGCGTGGAGCGGATGCGCGGATGATCCTGGGGCTGGGCAACGACATCTGCGACATCCGCCGGATCGAGCGGGTGCTGGAACGCCATGGCGAGCGCTTCCTCGACCGTGTCTTCACCCCGGTGGAACGCGCCAAGGCCGAGCGGCGCACCGAGACGCTGCGTGCCGGGACCTATGCCAAGCGCTTCGCGGCGAAGGAAGCTGCGTCGAAGGCGCTCGGCACCGGCTTCGCCCAGGGCGTCTTCATGCGCGACCTCGGCGTGGTGAACCTGCGGTCGGGCAAACCGACCCTGCAGCTGACCGGCGGCGCCGCCGCGCGCCTGGCCGCGCTGACCCCGCCCGGTCATGCCGCGCAGGTGGACCTGACCATGACCGACGAATACCCCTACGCCTCGGCGATCGTCATCATCTCGGCGGTCCGGCTGGCCGGATAGCCGCGGCCCGCCTAATACGAGCGGCGGAGGACTGCATGAACGCACTCGATCTCAAGGGCCGGATCGCGGCCATCACCGGCGGCGCGCGCGGCATCGGCCTTGCGGTCGCCGAGCGGATCGCCGCCGGCGGCGGCCGCCCCGCCATTTGGGACCTCGACCTGGCCGAGGCGCAGAAGGTCGCGGCGCGGCTCGGCGGTTTCGCGGCCAAGGTCGACGTGGCCGACTACGCCAGCATCGAGGCCGCGCTCGCCGGCACCGAGACGGCGCTCGGCCCGCTCGACATCCTCGTCGCCAATGCCGGCATCACCGGCCCCAACATGCCGGTCGACGCCTATCCGATCGATGCCTGGCGCCAGGTGATAGAGATCGACCTGACCGGCGTCTTCCTGTCCTGCCGCGCCGTGGTGCCGGGCATGCGGGCGCGGAATTACGGCCGCATCGTCAACGTGGCCTCGATCGCCGGCAAGGAGGGAAACCCGAATGCCGCGGCCTATTCGGCAGCCAAGGCGGGGGTCATCGGCTTCACCAAGTCGCTTGGCAGGGAGTTGGCGCAGACGCCGATCCGGGTGAACTGCGTGACGCCCGCGGCGGCGGCGACAGACATCTTCAAGCAGATGACGCAGGCGCAGATCGACTACATGCTGTCGAAGATCCCGGCCAACCGCTTCGCGGAGGTGGGGGAGATCGCCGCGCTGATCTGCTGGCTGGCAACCGAGGATTGCAGCTTCTCGACCGGGGCGGTGTTCGACGTCTCGGGCGGACGGGCGACCTACTGAACAAGAATGGGCAGGGGGAAAGTATACCCCCTGCAACCCCCATCCAATTTTCCGGGACGCTATTCGGCCGCGCGCGCTGCCGGGCCGCGCAGGATCGCAAGCGCGCGGCGGAAGGCGTCGGCCATGCGGTCGGCGGGCATGGCGCCGCTGAAGACCACATGGCCGTCGAGCGCGAAGGTCGGCACGCCGGAGAGGCCGGCGCGGCGGAAGCCGGCATCCTCGGCCAGCACCTCGGCCTCGCCCTCGTCACTGGCCAGATGGGCGGACACGTCCAGCCCCTGCGCCCCGGCGATCTCGGCCAGCACCGCCCGATCGGCGATGTCGCGGCCCTGCTGGAAATAGGCCGCAAACAGCGCCTCCACCACTTTGTCCTGCACCGCCGGGCCCTGCGCCCCGGCCAGCCGGATCACCCGATGCGCATCCACCGTGTTCGGGGTGCGCCGCATCAGCGCATGCTGGAAGTCCACCCCCGCGGCGCGGCCTGCGGCCGCCACCTGCGCGTCCAACTCCCGGCTCCGGGCCAGGCTGCCGAACTTGGCGGCGCGATAGCTGTCCCGCTCCACGCCCTCCTTCGGCATCTCGGGGTTGAGCTGAAACGGGCGCCAATGCACCTCGAACCGTTCGCCCTCCGAGGCCAGGATCGCCAAAGCGCCCTCCAGGTTGCGCTTGCCCACCCAGCACCAGGGGCAGATGGCGTCGGAGACGACGTCGATCCGTGACGCCGCCCGCTCCAGCGGCAGCGCCCCGCCTGTGGTCGCAGGCACCTCGCACCCATCCGGGCCACAGACTTCGCTCATCGCGCCGCTCCTGATCCTTGCGCCTGCAGGTCGTGACCCGGCGCGCCGGCTGCAAGCCCGTCGAACAGCCCGAGCATCCGCCCACGCCAGGCATGCACAGGGTCGTCGGCTTCCAGTAGCCGGAAGGGACTGACCGAGCGTGCCCACATGAAGGCGCCGAAGACGATGTAGTCGGCATGGGCCGGGGCCTCGCCGGCCAGGAAGGACTGGCCACGCAGCGCCAGCCGCAGCGGCTGCAGCGCGCGGCGGAACTCGGGCAGGGTCTCCTCCCGTGCCGCGACGAACTGCTCCAGCGTCATGCCGAAGCGCGTCTCCCGGCTTTCGCGGAAATAGCCTGCATCCTCCGGCCGAATGCAGTCCAGGATGTCCCGCACCACCATCCGCGCGATCCAGGGATGCAGGACGCTGTCGGTCCAGCCATTGACGAAGCGCGTCACCGCCTGCGCCTCGGGCCCGCCGAACAGGCTGGGGCGGTGCGGGTAGGCCGCTTCGAGGTATTCGGCGATGGCCCAGCTGTCGTGCAGCGTCCGGTCCCCGTCCACCAGCACCGGCACCAGCCCCTGGCCGCTGAAGGCGATACGGTCCTTCTCGGTGAAGCGCCAGGGGATGGCCTCGACCTCCAGGTCCTTGTGCGCCAGCGCCATGCGGATGCGCCAGCAGAAGGGACTGAAGCGCAGCGCCGGGTCGGCCCCGGCCAGGTCGTACAGAACGCGGCCCATGGCCGTCCTCCCCTTGCAGTCGCGGCAGGCCCGGCGCCTTCGCGGCACCCTGTTTCGCTCGGCCGGCTGGTGCCACTCTCCCCCGCCGGGGCGCCGGTTGCAAACGCGGGCGGGCCATCCCTTGCCAGGGGGGTTGAAGCCTGCACATTCGGCCGGACGGAGCGGAGGGGCGGCATGCGCACGCAGGTGGGGATCATCGGGGCCGGGCCGGCCGGGCTGCTGCTGGCGCATCTGCTGCACCGCGCCGGGATCGAGAGCGTGATCCTCGAGGCCCGCTCCCGCGCCTATGTCGAGGACCGTATCCGCGCCGGCCTGCTGGAACAGGGCACGGTCGACATCCTGACCGAGACCGGCGTCGGCGACCGCCTGCACCGCGAGGGCCTGCCGCATGAGGGGATCGAGCTCCGCTTCGACGGCCAGGGCCACCGCATCGACCTGACCGGGCTGACCGGAAAGCGGGTCACGATCTACGGCCAGCAGGAGGTGGTGAAGGATCTCATCGCCGCGCGCCTCGCCCATGGCGGGCCGCTGCTGTTCGAGGTCGAGGATGCCGCGGTGCACGACATCGACACCGACTATCCGAGCATCACCTTCCGCCATGACGGCCAGGCACAGACCCTGCATTGCGACGTCATCGCGGGGTGCGACGGCTTCCACGGCGTCTGCCGCGACGCGATGCCGGAGAGCGTGCTGCGCGTCTACGAACGCGTCTATCCCTTCGCCTGGCTCGGCATCCTCGCCAGCGCGCCGCCGGCCTCGCACGAGCTGATCTATGCCCGGCACGAGCGCGGCTTCGCCCTCGCCACCATGCGCAGCACCACCCTGGCGCGGCACTACATCCAGTGCCGGCCGGAGGAGGACATCGCCGACTGGTCCGACGACCGGATCTGGGCCGAGCTGCATGCCCGCATGGCCGGGCGCGACGGCCATTCGCCGGTCAAGGAGGGCCCGATCTTGCAGAAGGGCATCACCCCCATGCGCAGCTTCGTCGCCGAGCCGATGCGGCACGGCCGGCTCTTCCTCGCCGGCGACGCCGCCCATATCGTCCCGCCCACCGGTGCCAAGGGGATGAACCTGGCGATCGCCGACATCATCGTGCTGGCCCGCGCGCTCGAGGCCTTCTACCGCGGCCAGGGCACCGCGCTGCTGGATGCCTATTCCGCCACCGCGCTGCGCCGCGTCTGGAAGGCGCAGCGCTTCTCCTGGTGGATGACATCCATGCTGCACCGCTTCGACGGCGGGGACCCCTTCGAGCACAAGGTTCAGGTGGCCGAGCTCGACTATGTCTGCGGCAGCGCGGCGGGGTCGCTGACGCTCGCCGAGAACTATGTCGGCCTGCCCATGCAGATGGGATGACCGGCCGGTCCGCGTCCGCCTATCCTCGGGCCGGGAGGACCCGCCATGAACCGAGCCGTCACGGCCGCCACTGCCGCCCTGCTGGCCGCAACCCCCGCCGCGGCGCGCATCACCGGCTTCGAGCTCACCGCGCAGGAAAGCTTCTCCGGCGGCCAGGATTTCGGCGCCGGGCCCTATCTTCGCATCGCCGGCATCGCTCGCGGCGAGCTCGACCCAGCCGATCCGCGCAATGCGCCCATCGTCGATCTCGGCCTCGCCCCGCGCAACGCCCGCGGCCAGGTGGAATACGCGACCGAGGTCGTCATCCTGCGCCCTGCCGACCCGGCCCGGGCCAATGGCCGGCTGCTGTACGACGTGACCAACCGCGGCCGGAAGATGATCTTCGGCAATGTCTTCGACGCGCCCGGCGCACAGCCGGAGCTGAACGCGCTGCGGACCCCCGGCTCGGTCGGGCTCGCCTTGCCGCTGCGGGCAGGCACGACGGTGGTCTGGAGCGGCTGGGACCCCGAGGCGCCGCGCACCAACGACGGGATGCGCATCGACCTGCCCCTGCTGCCCGGCGTCACCGGCCCGGTGCGGGACGAGTTCGTCTTCGGCACCCGCGTCAACCCAGGCGACCGGCCGACCGCGCCGCTCTCCTACCCCGCCGCCGAGGCCGACCCCGCCAAGGCCAGCCTGACCGTTCGCCGCCGGCGGGAGGACGCGCCGCAGCCGGTCGCCTTCGCCTTCGCCGGCGAGCGCGCGATCCGGCTGCTGCCCGAGGGCACCGCCTTCACCCCCGGCAGCATCTACGAGTTCCGCTACACCGCGACCGGGGCCCGGCCGCTCGGCATGGGCTATGCGGCGACGCGCGACCTGGTCAGCTTCCTGCGGCACGGTGAGGCCGACGGGCAGGGCCGCCCCGGGCCGCTCGCCGGCATCGCCATCCGCACCACCTTCGCCCTGGGCATCTCGCAGGCCGGGCGCTGGCTGCGGCACCACCTCGAGCTCGGGATGAATGCCGACACAAGCGGGCGCCGGGTCTTCGACGGCGTGCTGGCGCATATCGCCGGGGCCGGCCGGGTCTTCGCCAATGACCGCTTCGCCCAGCCCGACCGCACCGCGACCTGGCACGAGGACTTCGCCCATCCGGAGACTTGGTTCCCGATGGCCGCGGCCGAGGCGACCGACCCCGCCACGGGCAAGCGCGGCGCCCTGCTGCGCGGCGACGGCAGCGATCCGCTGCTGATGGAGGTGAATACCTCCACCGAGTACTGGCAGAAGGGCGCCAGCCTGATCCACACCGACCCGGCCGGCACCCAGGACCTGCATGCGCTCCCGAATGTCAGGCACTACCTCGTCGCCGGCACCAAGCATGGTGGCCGCTTCGGCGCGACCACCGCGCGGGGTCCCTGCCACAACCCCAACAACCCGCATTCCGCCAGCCCGCTGCTGCGCGCCCTGCTCGCGGCGCTCGAGGAGTGGGTGGAGGCCGGCAACGCGCCGCCGCCGTCGCGCGTGCCGCGCCTGGCCGATGGCACCCTGGTCCCGGCGGAGGAGGCGCTGCGGCGCTTTCCCGTCATCCCCGGCACGCTGCGCCCGCGCTTCGCCACGCCGATCGCCCCGGTGACGGATTGGGTCGCCGGCACCCGTGGCGCCGAGGAGGCCTGGCGCCCGCTCGTCCCCGCCGTCGATGCCGACGGCAACGAGCGCGCCGGGGTCCGGCTGCCCGACATCGCCGTGCCGCGCGGCACCCATACCGGCTGGAACCTTTATGCCGCCGAAGGGCTGCGGGAAGAGTTCTGCGACCGCGAGGGCAGCTTCCTGCCCTTCGCCGCCGATGCCGCCGCGCGCCAGGCGGCCGGCGACCCGCGCCCGAGCCTCGCCGAGCGCTATCCCGGCCAGGCCGCCTACGTCGCCGCGGTGCGGGTCGCGGCCGAGGTGCTGGCGGCCGAGCGGCTGCTGCTGCCGGCGGATGCCGGGGCCTATGTCGCCGCGGCGCGCGAGCGCGGCCTGAAGTAGCGCCGCGCTGCCCGGGCTCAGGCGGCGAGGATGGCCTCGACCACCTGCTGCACCTCCAGCGCCTCCCGCAGCGTCGCCAGCGGATGGGGCTTGCCGCGGGTCATGGCGGCGACGCTGGCGAGCTGGCGGCGCAGCACCTCCGGCCGCAGCCGCGCATTCGGCATGGCATCCGGCGCGGGCTGCCAGGTGCCGTCGGCCGCCAGCCGTTCGGCGACCGACCAGTCGTGCAGCCGCACCGCGCCGGCCGGGCCGCGCAGCGTCCAGGTATTGTGGTCGTCCTTCGGCGTGGTGCCGACGCCGCCCGCCAGCGTCACCGGCACGCCGCCGGCGGTCAGCCGGGCGGTGATCGCGGTCTCCGCCAGGTCGCCGCCCGGATAGGTGACGGAGGCGTCCTGCAGCACCAGCGGGCCAAGCTGCCGGCGCGTCAGGAACAGGAAGTGGGAGACAACCTCCCGGGTGAAGCCGCCCTCCGCCCGGCGGGCCAGCCAGGAGGCCGCATCCTGCTGCCAGCCGCGCGGCCATGTGGCGAAGGCGACCTCGATGGCGAGGCTTTCCGCATCCCCCACCCCGCCCTCCGCCCGCCAGGCCGAGAGCTGGGCGACGCCGGGCGAGGAGGCCATCGGGAAGTTCACCGCCGCCCGCGTGTCCAGTGCCTCGGCCTTGGCGACGAAGTCGCGCGCCGCGGCGAGGTCGACCGCGAGCGGCTTCTCGAGGAAGACGGCACGGCCGGCGCCAAGCGCGGCCTCGGCCATGGGCAGGTGCGCCTTGGGCGGGGCGGCGATGTAGAGGCAGTCGCAGGCCTCGATCACCGCCGCGGCGCCGTCCAGCAGCGGCACGCCGGGTGCGGCCGCGGCCAGCCGCGCCGCGGCGGCGGGGGAGGGGTCCCAGACGCCCACGGGCCGGACATGCGCCGCGGCATGGTCGACAGCCGCACGCAGCAGCCGTTCCCCCATGATGCCGAAGCCGATGATGCCGAGGTTGATGGCGGCCATGCCGGGGTCTCCTGCCTGTCTCGGCGCGGGTATGCCACGCTCCGGCCGTCTTGCCCGCCCCCCTCCGCGCCCGCATCCTCCGCCGCCCGAGGAGAAATGCCGCATGGCCGACGACACCCCGCTGCTGGTGACCCGCGAGGGCCCCGTGGTCCGCGCCACCATGAACCGGCCGGAGCGCCGCAACGCGCTGAGCGAGGCCATGGGCGCCGCCTGGGACCGGCTGCTGGCGGACCTCGCGCAGGACGCCACGGCGCGGGTGCTGGTGATCGCCGGCGCGGGCGGCCATTTCTGCGCCGGGCTCGACCTGACCGAGGTCGCCTCGGACCAGACGCCGGAGCAGAAGCTGGCCCGCCAGACCACCCGCAACCGCCGCACCGGGCAGCGCTTCGTCGACATCTCGGCCCTGCCGCAAGTGGTGATCGCCACGGTCGAGGGCGCCTGCCATGCCGGGGGCTTGGGTTTCTGCTGTGCCGCCGACATCGCCTTCGGCGCCGCGACCGCCCGCTTCGCCGCGCCGGAGGTGCGGCGCGGCCTGGTCCCGGCGCAGATCCTGCCCTGGCTGGCCCGCCGCGCCGGCCGCACCGCGGCGACCCGGCTGGTGCTGGAAGCGGCGGTGATCGAGGCGGCCGAAGCCGGGCGGATCGGCCTGTTGCATCAGGTTCTGCCGGATGCGGCGGCGCTGGAAGCCCAGGTGCAGCGGACCATCGCCGCGGTGCTGGAGGGCGCGCCGGGGGCGCTGGCCGAGACCAAGGGGCTGCTGGCGGCGCTCGGGCCGATCTCGCCGGAAGGCTATGCCGAGGCCGGGGCGGCGGCCTTCGCGCGGACGGCATCCGGAGCCGAGGCAGCGGAGGGGATCGCGGCCTTCAAGGCGAAGCGGAAGGCCAGCTGGGTGAAGTAGGAAGGAAGAAGAAGGCGCTTCCCCCGCACCCCTTCGTTTTCTGCGGGCTCGGCTACCGCTTGCGGACGAACTCGGTGCGCAGGACGAGGCCCTTGATGCTCTCGTGACGGCAGTCGATCTCCTCGGGATTGTCGGTCAGCCGGATCGAGCGGATCACCGTGCCCTGCTTGAGGGTCTGGTTGGCGCCCTTCACCTTGAGGTCCTTGATGGCGGTGACGGCATCGCCATCGGCCAGCACATTGCCGGCAGCGTCGCGAACCGGAGGCACGGCAGGTGGAACGACCTCGGCGGCCGGCCGCCATTCCCCCGTGGCTTCGTCATGGACATAGGCATCGTCATCCTCGGCCATGGCCGCCCGATCTCCGGTTCGGCCGCGTTCTAGCTGGTCCCCGGCGGCTTGCCAGCAGGCCGGCGGCGGGGGAGTGTCCCGCCCAACAGGACGGAGGAGACGGCATGTCGGGCACCATCGGGCGCCGCGCGATTCTTGCAGCACCAGCGCTGCTGGCGATGCCCGCCGCCGCCCAACCCGCCTGGCCGGACCGCCCCATCCGTATCGTCGTTGCCTTCCCCGCGGGCAGCGTGACCGACACGCTGATGCGGCACCTGTCGGAGCCGCTGGCGCGCGAGCTCGGCCAGGCGGTGATCATCGAGAACCGGCCCGGCGGCAATGGCGTGGTCGGCACCGAGGCCTCGGCGCGGGCCGGCACGGATGGCCATACCTGGTGCGTGCTGAGCGTCACCAACGGCGCCCTCGCGCCCTATGTGGTCCGCAAGCTGCCCTACGACCCCATCAAGGATTTCGCCCCGATCGGCTTCCTCGCCGAGACCGCCTACATCCTCGTCGTCCGCGCCGACCACCCGGCGCGCGACCTCGCCGGGCTGCTGGCCCTGGCGAAGGCGCGGCCCGGCGCGCTGACCTTCAGCTACGGCAACCAGAGCGCCCATATCGCCACCGCCACCATGGCGCGCATGGCCGGCGTGGAGATGGCCGGCATCCCCTATCGCGGCGGGCCGGAGGCGCTGACCGACGTCATCGCCGGGCGCATCGACTGCACCTTCACCGACATCCCTGCCGGCGTGCCGCAGATGAAGGACGGCAAGGTCCGGGCGCTGGGCATCACCCAGCCCGAGCCCTTCGCGCTGCTGCCCGAGATTCCGCCGGTCGGCACGGTGCTGCCGGGCTACGGCTTCCGCTTCTGGTTCGGCATGGCGGTGCCCGCCGGCACGCCGGCCCCGGTGATCGCGCGGGCCAATGCGGCGATGAACGCGGTGCTCTCCAGCGCCGAGTTCGCGGACCGGGTGGCGAAGCTCGGCTACGTGCCGAAGCCGACCGAGCCGGAGTGGTTCCGGACCTTTCTGGCCGGCCAGATCAAGGAACTCGGCGACCGCGCCCGCGAGGCCGGGATCGAGCCGGGTTGAGGAGCATGACCGTGCGCCATGTGCTGACACTCGCCCTTGCGCTGCTGCTGGCCCTGCCGGCCGCGGCGCAGCCCGAAGGCCCGCTGACGATCGAAAGGCAGGGCAGCTTCTTCATCGGCGGGCGGGAGGTGCAGGCCGACGCGCTTTCGACCCTGCCGGCCTATGCGCCGAGCGGCACCATCACGGTCGACCAGGTCTATGTCCGCTACCAGGTGCCGCCCGCCGCCGGTGGACGCCCCCTTGGCCGCCCCCTGGTGCTGGTGCATGGCTGCTGCCTGACCGGCAAGACCTGGGAGACGACGCCCGACGGCCGCATGGGTTGGGACGAATACTTCGTCCGCCGCGGCCATCCGACCTATGTGGTCGACCAGGCCTGGCGCGGCCGCTCGGCCGGCAGCATCACCGGCATCAACCGGGTCCGCTCCGGCAAGGCCCCGGCGGACGAGCTGCCGACGGTCTTCTCGGCGGGACACGAGCCGGCCTGGGCGATCTTCCGCTTCGGCGCGGCATACCCGCAGGTCTTCCCCGGCATGCGCTTCCCGCTGGAAGCCCAGGGCGAGTTCTGGAAGCAGATGGTGCCGGACTGGCTGAACAGCCTGCCGACCCCGAACCCGACCGTGCCGGCGCTGTCGGAACTGGCGCGGAAACTGGACGGCGCCGTGCTGGTCAGCCATTCGCAGTCCGGGATCTACCCCTTCCAGGCGGCGGCGCTGGACCGTGCCGGGATCGCCGGCATTGTCTCGATCGAGCCGGGCGCCTGCCCCGCGGCCGATGGCGACATGGCGCCCTACAAGGGGCTGCCGGTGCTGGTGCTCTGGGGCGACTACGTCGAGCTCGCGCCGCGCTGGACGCCGCGGCTGAAGGGCTGCCGCGACTTCGCCGCCGCGGCCAATGCGGCCGGCGGCAAGGTCGAGGTCGCGGTGCTGCCGGAGATGGGCATCAAGGGGAATTCCCATATGCTCATGCAGGACAACAACAGCCTCGAGATCGCGGACTGGCTGGCCGGCTGGCTGGCGCGGACAACCGGGTCGGGGAAATAGGGCGGGTCGCGGCGGCGCGGTCAGTCCGCCTCCCGCTCGGGGGCCTCGACATCGGTCAGCGGCGGGCACCGGCCATCCGCCAGGAAGCGGCGGAACAGCGCCTCCTGCTCCGGGCGGAGCAGGTCGGCATCGAGCACGGTGACGATCCGCGGCAGCACGAAGCTTTCCCAGTCGATCACCGCCAATCCCCGGCGGCCCCCCGCCACGGCGAAGCAGGGCACGAGGTAGGAGCGGCCGAGCAGGTCGGCCCAGTCGGCCTCCGCGCGGTCGCCGTGCCCAAGCGCGTTGAGGCATCCGCCGAAGTACCGCCAGGCCGTATGCAGCACCTCCGACTGCTGCTGCAGCGTCACGGCGCCGAGGCGCCGCACGGCCCGTTCCTGCGCATGGTGCGAGAAGGCCATGCCGACGCCCCAGGAGGTGACGACGCGGCGGTGGCGCGCCGGCGACCGCCAGAGCATGGCGGCGATGCCCGGCCGGATCGGCGGCCCCGCGGCGATGTCGAACCAGACCGCCTCGATCCGCACCTTGCCCCCGCTGGTGCGGTCGCTCGCATGGAAGATGGCCGGGTTGGCCTCGCGCAGGCGCAGCAGGAAGCGGCGGCGGGCAACCGGGTTGTGGAGGTTGGCCGCGTTGACGAGCGCGGTCGGCATGGGTCCCAGCCGCCGCGCCTCGGTGATCATCGCGTGCCGCAGCGCGCGGGCGATGCCGCGCGCTTCCGCATCCTCCTCGGCCACCGCCGCGCCGGCCCGGCCTGCCCGGGCCGGATCCCCGCGCGGGGCGGCGGGAGCGCGCGGCGGGTCGGCTTCTCCGGCCATCGCCGCGCCGTCAGTCCGGCCTGATCCCGGCCGCCTGGATCACCCCGCGCCAGCGCGCGAGCTCGCCGGCGATCAGCGCGGCATAGCCGGCGGCGTCCATCCGCCCCGGCACCACGCCGATGCCGGCGAAGCGCTCGCGCAGCTTCGGATCGGCCAGCGCCTCGGCGATCACCGCGCCCCAGCGGGCAGCGATCTCCGGCGGGATGCCGGCGGCGGCGGAGAAGCCGAACCAGTTGGTGCTCTGCGCCGCGGGGAAGCCGGCCTCGGTGAAACTCGGCACATCCGGCAGCGCGGCGTCGCGCGTCGCCTCCGACGTGCCGAGCGCCCGCAGCCGGCCGCTGCGCAGGTGCGGCAGGGCGATCGGCAGGCTTTCCATGACGGCCGGGAGCTGCCCGCCGATCGCATCCGCCAGCGCCGGCGCCGAGCCGCGATAGGGCACATGCGTCAGCTCCACCCCCGCGGCGCGGGCCAGCAGCTGGCCGATCAGGTGGTTCATGGTGCCGTTGCCGCCGGTGCCATAGGCCAGGCCGCCCGGCCGTGCCCGCGCCATGCCGAGGAACTCGCCGAGATCCTTGGCCGGCACGCCGGGATTGACCACCAGCACGCTGGCGAAGGTGCCGACGAGGGCGATGTGGGTGAAGTCCGCCATCGGGTCGTAGGGCATGTTCGGGTAGAGCACCGGGCCGATGCCGTGCGAGGCGGCGCTCGAGATGATGACCAGGTGCGTGTCGCCGCGCGCCTTGGCGACGAGGTCGGCGCCGACGAGGCCACCGGCGCCCGGCCGGTTCTCGATGACGATGGGCTGGCCGAGCCTCGTGCCGATCGCCTCGCCGAGGGCGCGGGAGAGCGTGTCCGCCGCGCCGCCCGGCGGGAAGTTCACGATCCAGCGGATCGGCCGCTCGGGCCAGGCGGGTTGCGCCCTGGCGATGGCGGGGAGGGCGAGTGCGGCGGCGAGGACGGTTCGGCGGGGCAGGGCGTGCATGATGTCGCGGCGCTGCAACGCCCATGCCAGCGGCGTCAGGCGAACATCGCCACGGCGCGGATCGGGCTGGCGGTGCCGCCCCTGATCTTCAGCGGGAAACCGATGAAGGTGAAGCGACCGCGGCCGAGCAGCCTGTCGAGGTTCTCCAGGCATTCCATGTGGGTGATCCCGCGCTCGGCGCAGGCCATGTGGGCGAGGAAGTTGGGCTCGCCCTCCGGCGCCGGGCTGATCGCCTCGACGCCGAACATGCCGATGCCACGGTCGGCCAGCCAATGCACGCTCTCGAGCGCCAGACCGGGGAAGTCGTGCAGGTAGCCGGGCTTGCCGAGCAGCCGGTCGTTGGTCGCCATGTGCAGCAGGACGGTGTCGCGCGGCCTGATCTCCTGGCCGGATTTTGCCAGCGCCGCCTCCATCTCCGGCACGGTGATCGAATGCTTCAGCGGCACATGGCTCAGATCGAGGCAGATGCCGGAGGTATAGAAATCCTCGAGCGGCACCTGGTCGATCGAGCGCGCCTCCGGCCGCGGGTCGAAATGCACGGGGGCATCGACATGCGTGCCGGCATGGTCGCTCATCGACAGGTACAGCGCCTTGCTGGTGAAGGTGGTGTTGCCCGCGACCTTCTTCTCCGAATGGTCGCCCCAGACCGTCACCACCGCGGGCGGGTGGCTGGGGTGGGTCTGGGTGCGGTGGAAGATCTCGCGCGAGAGATCGACGAATTCGGGCATGGCGCTGTCCTCCGCTCAGTCGGGCCTGATGTTCGCCGCAAGCACGAGGTCGGTCCAGCGCCGCCGGTCGGCCGCGGCATAGGCGGCGATCGCCGCCCGGCTGCCGGGCAGGGGCAGCATGCCCCGCTGCGCCAGCCGCTCCTGGAAGCGCGGCCGCGCCACCGCGGCGGCGAGGGCTTGGTGCAGCCGCGCCAGGGCCGGCTCGGGCGTCGCGGCCGGCACATAGGCAGCGTACCAGTTCAGCGCCTCGTAGCCCGGCACCGTCTCGGCGATGGCCGGCACCTCGGGCAGGCTGGCGGAGCGGGCGGGGGTGGAGACGCCGAGCGCGCGGAGGCGCCCGGCCTGGATCTGCGGCAGCGCGGTGGGCAGCGTGTCGGTCATCAGCTCGATCCGCCCCGCCAGCAGGTCCTGCGTCGCCGGGGCGGTGCCGCGATAGGGCACATGCGTCAGCCCGATGCCCGCGAGATGGGCGAAGAGCGCGGCGGCGAGATGGGTGGAGGCGCCGATCCCGGCCGAGCCGTAGCGGAGCGAGCCGGGCCGGGCGCGGGCCAGGGCGACCAGTTCCCCCAGCGTGGCCGCGGGCACCGCGGGATGCACCACCAGCACCGCCGGCACGCCGCAGATGCCGGCGACGACGGCCAGGTCGGACATGGGGTCGAAGGGCAGCTTCTGCAGCGCCGGGTTGGTGGCATGCGTCGCCTGGCTGCCCATCAGCAGGGTCAGCCCGTCCGGCCGGGCGCGCACCACGGCCTCCGTGCCGAGCGCACCGCCGGCGCCGGAGCGGTTCTCCACCTGCATGGGCTGCCCGAGCGCGGCGCCCAGTGCCTCGGCCAGCATGCGGGCGACGAGGTCGGAGGCGCCGCCGGGCGGGAAGGGCGCGACCATGCGCAGCGGGCGGTCGGGCGCCCAGCCGGCCTGCGCCCCTGCCCGGCGCGAGGGCAACGCGAGGGCCGGCAGGGCGAGCAAGAGACGGCGGGTCGGCATGGCGCGGGCTCCGGCGGGACCGCCTGGACAAGCCAGCGCCGTGCCAGGATCAGCTGCCGCGGAAGTAGAACTTTTCCTCCACCACCTTGCCGGCCTGGACGGTGTAGAGGCCGACCTCCTCCATCTGCATGCGCTGGCCGCTGGCCTTCGGCGTCACGTCGATGAGGAAACGCAAGGCGAACTGATCGCCGTTGACATAGGGACCCTCGGTCTCGGTCGCGTGTATGTCATGGTTCGCGTACCACCACGCGCCCTTGCCCTGGACCGCGGCCTTGCCCTTGAGCACGGCCATGTCGCCGGCCATGGGCTCGATGCTGACGACGTCCTCGGCCCAGAAGCGCTCGCCGGCTTCCTCGAACCGGCCGGCCTTGCAGAGCGCGGCGAATTGCTCGGCGATCTCCTGCGTGGTCATCGACTTTCCCTCCGCGCCAGCTGGCGCGGAGGGAACGTATCAAGAACTAAAGGCGGGGTTCAAGCAGTATCGCAGAGGTAACGGCGCACCGGGTAGGGCTGCTTCGCGAAGGCCGGGCAGAAGCTGCGGACCACGGGTTCCAGCAGGGCGAAGAGCTGCCGCTTCCCGGCATTCAGCGCCTCCAGCCGCGCCCGCGCCGCCTCGGCCTCCCGCGCCAGCTTCGCCAGGTCCACGGTCAGCAGGCGGCGGTCGCGGACGATGAAGCCGCCGCCGACCATGACGTGACGCAGCGCATTGGCGTCCTCGGTGTGCACGAGCTGGTTCACCGTGCCGTTCAGCGGCATCCAGTTGGGGTGCTGCAGGTCGAGGAAGACGATGTCCGCCTTCATCCCCGGCGCGATGGCGCCGATGTTGGCGAAGCCCAGCGCCTTGGCCGAGCCCTGCGTGCCGGCGCGCCAGACCTCCTCGGCGCTGACCCACTCCGCCGGGTCCGGCCCCTGCACCGCGGCGAGCTGGAAGGCGGCGCGCATCGCCTCGTACATGTTGGAGGTGTCGGAGGAGGAAACGCCGTCCGTGCCGATCCCGACGGTGACGCCGAGGTCGAGCGCCCGGCGCAGCCGGAACATCCCGTTCCCCAGCCGCATGTTGCTGCCCGGGTTGTGGGCGATCGCCGCGCCTTTCGCCGCCAGCAGGCGCAGGTCGTCGTCGGTCAGCCAGATGCCGTGCGCCGCCGAGAAGCCCGGGCCGACCAGGCCGAGCGCATCGAGGTGCTGCACCAGCGTCTTCCCGTAGCGCTGCATCCCGGCCAGGGCCTGCAGCTTGCTCTCGCCGACATGGCTCTGCAGCGGGGCGCCGAACTCCTTCGCCAGCGCGCCGCAGCCGCAGAGGAATTCATCGGCGCAATGCAGCGGGATGGTGGGCGCCAGCGCGGCGCGGATATCGGCCGCAGCCCAGCGCCAGTGATGCAGGATGTCGCGCATGGCGGCCAGCGTCGCATCGCCCGGTGCCGGGCGGGTCGCGTCCACCTGGGCGCGCAGCGCATCCGGCAGCGCGTCGCGCAGGCCCGGCACCGCGTCCCAGACCGTGCGGTCGGCGACCATCGGCGCGATCACCGCGCGGAGCCCGACCTCGGCATAGGCTTCCGCCATGGCGTCCATGCCGTCCCTTGTCGGCAGCGGCGCCTCGGCCGAGAGGTCATAGGCCGCGGTGACACCCTTCAGCGCCATCTCGGCGGCGACCAGCTGGGTCGAGAGCTTCTTGTCGGCGAGGCTCCGCCCGCCGCCCATCCAGGGCGCCGCGGCCAGCAGCAATTCCAGCGTCCAGGTGTCGGCCAGCCCGCGGGCGAGGCCGCCATGGCCATGCGTATGGGCGTTGACCAGGCCGGGATGCAGCAGCAGCCCCGTCGCATCCTCGACCCGCGCATCGGCGGGCGCGGCGAGGCCGGTGCCGAGGGCACGGATGACGCCGTCCTCCACCAGGATGTCGGCCGGCGCGGCGCGGCGGGTCGCCGCATCCGCCAGCAACCCGCCGCGGATCAGGATGCGGCCCGTCTCGATCCTTGCCATCGTCGCTTGTCCCCCGGCTGCTGCGGCCCAGCATGCCAGGGGCGTGCCAAGGGGGCGATGGTTCAGGCGAAGAGCACGTCCGCGGCGGTCAGGTGGTGCTGGCCGAGCAGTGTGATCACCGCATCGACGCCGAGACTGCCGTTGCCGGGCAGATGGATTTCCACCCGCGTGTCGGCGCCGACGATCATGCTGCGGACCTGCAGGTGGGTCGGGTCGGTGAAGGCGGTATCGGCCAGCACGTCGGTCACGACCCCCGGCAGCCGGCGCGCGAAGGCCGAGAGATCCAGGTGGTCCAAGCCGTCCTGGAAGTCGGCCACCACGTCGCCCCTGGTGTCGTAGACCGGCATCCGCGCCCGGGCGTCGAGCGCGCCGAAGACGAAGCGGTCGGCGCCCGCCCCGCCCTGCAGCGTGTCGGCCCCCGTGCCGCCGTCCAGCAGGTCGTCGCCGTCGCCGCCATCCAGCCGGTCGTTGCCGCCGCCGGCGCGGATGGTGTCGTTGCCCGCATCGCCGCGCAGGTCGTCGCTGCCATCCGCGTCCCGGGCATAGGCGTCCCGGTAGAGGCTGGATTGCGCCAGCACGCCCCAGCCCTGGATCAGGTCGTCGCCGGTGCCGCCCTGCACCGTATCGGCGCCATAGCCTGCGAAGACGGTGTCGTGGCCGGCCCCGGCGTAGAGCGTGTTGCCCTGCGGCGCCGGGCCGCCGGCCGGGTCCGGGAAGATCGCCGGATGCGGTCCGTCCAGCCCGTCGCCGTAGATCAGGTCGTTGCCGCTGCCGGCCCGGATTCCGTCCGCCGCGGCGGTGCCGAGGATGGTGTCCGCGTCGGTCGTGCCATTGAGCAGGGGCATATCGCTCTCCAGAAGTGTATACCGTCGTTCGTGTTCACAACCTGAAGTGTCGATGCGCCAAGATCACTAAACGAAAACGCGAACTCACGCGTCTGCTACTAGCGCCTGAAGCGAAGCGTGACCCCGCGGGCGATCCATCCCGCCTCGATCGCATCGATATCGCAGTGGCCTGACGGGTCGGCCTTGCGCGGTGCCTCGTGCAGCGTCGGTGCCCGCATCACCCGCCAGATGCCGAGCATCCGCCGCAACTCCGGCAAGGGTTCCGGATGGTCGTCGACGCGGAGGTTGAGATCGGGGAAATCCTCGATCGTTGTCAGCAGCATCGCGGCGGATTGCTTGCCGCGCTTGTCGCCGCCGGCGGCCTGGCCGGCTTCCATCGCCGCCATCAGGCGTTCCGGCAGCGGCAGTGCCGCACCCGCCGCATAGGCCGCCGCCGTGCCGGCCACCACTGCCTCGCCGGCCAGCATGTTGCCGGCGACCGAGAAGCCCTGCTGCGGGCTGTCGCCGCACCATTCCACGCAATTGTTGCCGGTCCAGGCGGCACTGTTCCCGTGCCGGTCCACCGCATGCACCTGGCGGATCCCCCGGCCCCGGTCCCCGACCAGCGCGCCCTCGATCGCCTCCGCCGGGTGCAGCCCGCGCTCCAGCCCGTCGAGGATCGCCGGCGCCAGGTAGCGGTTGGTGAAGGACTGGGTGGAGACCGCACCCACGCCCGAGCGCACGAAGGGGCAGCTGGCGCCGACCGCGAAGTTGCAGGTGGAAACGGCGACGGCGAAGGCCCCCGTTCCGGGGTCATGGGCGACGATGGACCAGGTCATGCGGGGCTCCCTCCGGCTCGGCCGCCGAGCATGCCCGCGCGGCGACCGGCGGGGGAGGGGTGTCGCTTCCGCCGCAGCGGCCCCATCCTCTACCCCGGAGCCATCAACGGGAGCATCGCCCATGACCGACGAATACGTCCCCCCCAAGGTCTGGACCTGGAACAAGGCCAATGGCGGCCGCTTCGCCAATACCAACCGCCCCACCGCCGGCGCGACGCATGAGAAGGAGCTGCCGGTCGGCCGCCACCCGCTGCAGCTCTACTCGCTCGGCACGCCGAACGGGGTGAAGGTGACGGTGATGCTGGAGGAGCTGCTGGCGGCGGGGCACAAAGGCGCCGAATACGACGCCTGGCTGATCCGCATCGGCGAGGGCGACCAGTTCGGCTCCGGCTTCGTCGGCATCAACCCGAATTCAAAGATCCCCGCGCTGCTCGACCGCAGCGGGCCGACCCCGATCCGGGTCTTCGAATCAGGCGCCATCCTCGTGCACCTGGCGGAGAAATTCGGCGCCTTCCTGCCGCGCGATCCGGCGCCGCGGGCCGAGGTGCTGTCCTGGCTCTTCTGGCAGATGGGCAGCGCGCCGTATCTCGGCGGCGGCTTCGGGCATTTCTACGCCTATGCCCCGACGAAATGGGAGTACCCGATCGACCGCTTCGCAATGGAGGTGAAGCGGCAGCTCGACGTGCTCGACCGGCGCCTGGCCGAGAACGAGTACCTCGGCGGCGCCGAGTACACGATCGCCGACATGGCGGTCTGGCCCTGGTATGGCGGGCTGGTGAAGGGCTGGCTCTACGGCGCGGCGGAGTTCCTCGACGCGCCGAGCTACAAGCACGTCAACCGCTGGGCCGATGCGATCCACGCGCGGCCGGCGGCGCGGCGCGGAAGGATGGTGAACCGGGTGCAGGGGGAGCCTTCAAGCCAGTTGCATGAGCGACACGACGCCAGCGATTTCGAGACCAGGACGCAGGACAAGGTCGCGCCGGCGGCGGAATGACGGCAGGGGAGGGCGCCGCCCCCCCTGACCTGCCGTTGCCGAACTGGCGCAGATGATGAGCACGGCGGTGTTCAGCGGGTCCTCGGCCCGGCTGACGCCGCCGGCACCGGGCATGACGAGCAGGTTTCCGACCGCCTCGGCGCCGGATGACGCACCGCCTTGCCCGAAGGGCGGGCGATGGATTTGCCGATCGGAGCGCGCCCCTGTGCCGCTCCTGCATCCCGATGGGCGCGGATGCGGGTGCCGTCGATCATGCGGTCCCCGGCATCTGGCGTGCTGGAGAGCGTCCAGGACGCCCGCTCCCGGTCCGCGCCTTGGGCCGGCCGCGCGAAGCGCCTGTGAACCGTCCCCCAGTCCGTTCCCGTAGCGCGCCGGCATGTCCGACCAGCACGCCCCGCAATGCCGGAGCCACAGCACGCCGTCCACAAGGGCGCGGTTGTCGGCAGCGGGCCGAACAGGATCACCCGCCCTGCCGGGCAGCAGGTCGAGAATTGCCTCCCACCGTCGCTCCGCCAGGTCGTGGCGCGTCATCATCGCCGAGCGGCTATGCACCCGAAAGGCCGCCCGCGACGGATCGCGCCGCCGGCGCGACCGCACGGCACCGGTATCGATCGGACCCGGCCGACCGCGCGTCCGCCCGGCCGCTCTGCCGCGCGCGCACCATGCTGCCGGCCTTGGCGCGGATGAACGGGTCAGCCACTTCCATCGAGGCCTGTGATGGTCACTGGCGCACGGGTTACACCGCGCGACCACGCGAAGCCGATCACGCCCCCTTTGGCGAAAGGCAAGAGGAGAAGCGTTGCGGCCGCGAAAAGCGGCAGCGCAAGGGCCAGTTCCAGGCCCATTGGCGCATTCCAGGCGCGGTCCGCGATCAGCAGGATCGGCACCATCAGATGCAGCACCAAGAACATGGTGACGTAGGGTGCGAAATCGTCGGAAGGATACTGCTCGTTGTCATTGGCGCACACCGAGCATGCCGGGATCACCGCGAGGTAGCCGCAGAACAGACGGCCTTCGCCGCAAGCCGGGCATCGTCTGGACACGCCGCGACGCAGGCCGGGCCAGAGGGCAGGAGACGATCGCTTCGCCATCTGCGCCAGGGTAGCCTGTTCGATGCGACGAGGTTCTGGGTCGGCTGCCACGGTGCCCCTCCTGTTCATCCACGGGCGCGCCTTCGTATCGGCGGGCGTGCGCCCCAACACCAAGGTCCGCGTCAAGACGGCTTCGCAGATGGTTGCGAGTTCACGCCCCAGTTCGACGAGCGCCGGATCATCGCAGCGCGCGAAGGCAGCGGCATGGTCGGCCCAGGTGACGGTGACATGCCCGTCCGGCGTCTCCACGGCCGCGAACCTGAGGGAAGCGCCGGGCAGGACGCCGGGATCCGGCTCGAGCAGTCGCACCATGCACCTTGGGTAGAGCGACAGGACTTGGACTGTGTCTCGCAAGTCCTAGCCACCCCGCCGCACAAGTGCCTGGGCATCGACTTTGCCCAGCCCCCCCGGAGCCCCACTGCTTCGATGGCGCGCTCGAGACTCTCGACCACCCCCGCATGTGCAAGCGAGGTGAACCGGGAGTGCTGGAACGCCGCGGAAGCGCCGCCGAAGCCCGCATAGCTCACCGAGACGCGTGACTTTGCTTCCTCCATGTCATGCTCCCTCCCGGCGATCACGTGGGTCGCATCATGCGGTCGGCTCCGGAGCCATCTGTCCGGCTTCCCTCGGGCGTTTCCCTGAATGCAGGTTGGTCCGGTCCCGAAGTCTCTCTCCTGGCAGCGGGCGAGCGCTGGTCCGACCTGCGAGGCGGCAGGGCCGCATGGCATTTGGGCGCCGGGGCTGCTGCCGACGTCCCGGGGCGGGATTCATGATCGAAGCCGATGCCGCTCAAGGCGCGTAGCGCGTGAAGACGAAATCGGCCGTGCCCGGCGCTTGGCTGTGGCAGGGAAAGCATGTGCCGAGGAGCGCCTCGTCGCGGTTGGGCCTGCCGCCCTCGAACTGGCCGAATCCCCAGCCACCCGTGCCGGGGTACCGGCTCGAATCCTTGACGCTGAACTGGACATTCGTGGGGGCGCCGGCGACGAAGGATTGGGTCCGGCCGAAGGCCGCGTTGTTTCCGGCCGACGGCTCATGGCGCCAGGCCAGCCTTGCGATGATCGCGCCATCCGGGAAGGGGGTGATCCCTTCCCGGAAGGCTTTCGCCGCGACGTCGTTGCCCAGGACGGCGCGCAGGTCATTGAGGCTGCCCGCTTCATGGGCCACGCTGATCAACTGCCAATTGCGATATCCGGCAGGCATCCTGACACCGAACACGGCCGACGCCTCGTCCTCAGCATGGCCGGCCAGAACAGGGACCACCCCGACGGCGGCACATGCGACGGCTGCAACCGCAAGCGCGGGCGTTGATGTCCGTGCCATGTCGCAAGTCTCCCTTTCGCGGGCTGAGGATGGACGCCGGCCCGGCCGCCCCGCCGAGTGCCGCGCCGCCATCAGGGATTCCGGGCCCTGAAGGCCACCGCATAGACGGCCGCACGGGCGGCAAAGAACGGGTCGTTGCCGGGCTCGAGGCCAGGGAGTTCCTTGCCGGGCAGGAAGCCGATCGGCTTCTCGGCCTCGGCCGGGTTGGCCACCGCGGCCGTCACCAGGATCTGCCCGAGGTCGACGATCCGGCGGCTCTCGGGCCAGGCGATGGTGGCATTGTCCGTGGGGTCGCCGGGTTCGGCCACCTGGACCTGCAGGCGGAACGCCACCGGGCCACGGTCCAGCCGGCCATGCATCTCCTCGAACAGGGCATCGGGCGGGCTCGCTGCGGCATCCTCGGGCTTGCGGGCAAGCTCCCCCGCCTCGGGCACGATGCGCCAGCGGACATCGTGCCGCTCGCCGGCGGCATTGGTCAGGCGATAGGCATGGATCGCGAAATAGCTCGCGGTGCCGAAGCTCTCCGGCATCGGCTTCAGCATGGCGAGGAAGCGCTGGGTCTCCGGGTGGGCCGCGACGTGGCGCTGGATCGCCGTGGGCGACGCACTGCCGGGCGGGCTGGCCTGCAAGGCCTCGTTGAAGGCGATGAAATCCTCCGGCGTTGCCGAGACGAAGACCGGCATGTTGAGGCACATGAGGTCGGTCGAGCTGCCATCCGGCAGCAGGAAGGTCATCGCCATGCCGTGGACCGGCTCCGCCCGGTCGGGAACGGTCAGGGTCCCGCCGCTGTCGGAGAAGCGGATCACCATCGGCACTGTCCCGCCCTGCAGGTGAGGTGCCTTGCTGAGCGCAGCAGCGCCCGGGCTGGCGGTGAAGGTGCCCTTGAACACCTCGCCTTTCGCATGGTTGACGCGCCGGCCCGGCAGCACTTCCGGGTTGTTGCGCGACATCACGTCGAACAGCCGCTGGCCCAATTGCTCATTGTTCTGACCCGCCGCCGGCCAGATGCCCGCGCCGGCGGCCAGCAGCAAGGCCAAGGCGAAACCGCGCTTCCTCATGACATCGCTCCGAGGGCTGTGTGGCGAGACCAGCCTGGTAGGTTGACCTGCCCGGGCACGGCAGGCCGGACTGCGTCCCGCCGGCCTCACGGGCAGTCGTCGCATGGTTCTCTCATCGGGCATTGCGCATTCGCACGCCATACTGGCTCCGATACGGAAGCGCGTCGCGGCGGTGCAGCGGCGCTCGATCCGCAGGGCGCGCATTGCGCATGCCGGGACCCGCGCAGGGACTCCGCCGCGCGCGGCCACCAGGCTCGCCGGGGCGCGCATCGCGCCCGCCGGTCAAAGATTGAGTTCGGACAGGCCGGGATGATCCGGCGGCCGCGGTCCGGTGCGGTCCCAATGGAATTTCCGCTCCGCCTCGGTGATCGGCAGGTCGTTGATCGAGGCATGCCGCAGCCGCACCAGCCCATGCCGGTCGAATTCCCAGGCCTCGGTGCCGTAGCACCGTGTCCACCGGCCAGCCGGATCGTGCCACTCATAGGCAAAGCGGGCAGCGATCCGGCTACCCCCGAAGGCCCAAAGCTCCCGGATCAGGCGGTAGTCGAGTTCCCGCATCCAGGTGCGCGCCAGGAACCGGGTGATGGCCGGCCGCCCTTGCATGATCTCGGTCCGGTTCCGCCAAAGGCTGCCGGCAGCGGAGGCGAGGGCCACCCGCGCCGGGTCGCAGGAATTCCAGGCATCCTCGGCGGTCCTGACCTTCAGCACCGCACTGGCTTCGGTGAAGGGCGGCAGGGGTTGGCGATCCTTGGCCACGCGATCTCCCCGGTGCAGGATGGCGGTGCTGCAGCGCCGCGCCCGGGTGCCGCGAGCCATCGCCCGACGGTTGCCGGCGCCCGGTTCCGCGGTATTCCGCCCAGGACCGGTGCTTGCGCGAATGCATGGTCGGGCCGCCCCGCCCCGCTCGGCGGGACGACCGGGCGCGGTGGCGCCCCGCGCTAACCAGCAAACCGCCGGACGCAGGGAAAAGCCGCCCGCATCGGCCGGGACGATGCTGCCCGAATGCTGGCAAAGCCGGGCTGCACGGCCGGCGATCGTCGACGCGGAGCCCACCCGATGCCCGAGCCGCTACGGCCGCTGACCGCCGATACCCTGGCCGCAAGGGTGCGCATGATGGAGGACGCCTGGAACACCTGCGCGCCGGAGCGCGTCGCACTCGCCTATAGCCCCGACAGCGTCTGGCACTGCCGTACCGAAGTCCTGCGCGGGCGCGCCTCGCTCCTGCGCTACCTGACCCGGAAATGGAGCCGGGAGCTCGAGTACCGCCTGGTGGTGGCGCCCTGGACCTTTTCTGCAGACCGCATCGCCGTCCGCTTTGCCTATGAATGGCGCGACGATAGCGGCAATTGGTTCCGCAGCTACGGCAACGGCCATTGGAAGCTCGACGCGGCGGGGCTGGTGACCCATCGCTACGCCACCGTCAACGACCAGCCCATCCCCGAGGCCGGCCGCCGCCTGCGCTGGGAGTGGACCTGCATCCGTCCGGCCGACCATGCCGGCCTCGAGGAACTGGGCCTCTGACGGCCAGTCTCGCCACCACCAGGCTGAAAGCAGGGATGGAAAGGCACCGGGCCGGGTTGCGGCGGCGGCCGCACGGCGCAGCGCGACCGCAGCCCGGCAATTCCAATGTCGTCATGCCGGGTCGCGTGCCGCTAGGCCGCGCAAACCTGGCGCGATTCAGTCCGGCGCCCGGTCCTGCATCCTCCGGTCGTCCCCGTGCCCGTCGCTTGGCGGCGCGTCGTCGGGCGGCGCCACGGGGCCAGGCCGCGGCGCAGGCCAGGACATCCCCGCGGCGCGGCGTTCCAACTCGTCGAGCAGCAGCCTCGCGGCCAGCAGGTCGGCGGTCGCAAAGCCCTCGGTGAACCGGCCGTGGACCGCGGCAAGCTGCTGCGCCGCGTCGCGGTGACGGCCCTGGCGGGACCAGAGCCGGGCCAGGCTCATCGCGCCACGCAACTCCCAGCTCAGCGCATCCTTTGCCCGTGCCAGCTCGATCGACCGCAGGAGCATGGCCTCGGCCGCCTGCGGCGCTGTATCCGGCCGGCCGGCCAGGATCCCGCCCTTGATGCGGAGCATCTCGGGCATGCACATCAGGTCGCCGACGCTCTCCGCCCGTTCGATGGCGCCGTCGATCGTCGCCAGCGCCTCCTCAGGGCGGCCCAGCGAGACAAGCCCCTCGGCGATGGCGCAGCAGAACGGGGTGACGCGCATCTGGTAGCGGTCGCGTTGCAGCGTCCCGAGCGCGGTGCGCAGCGCCACGACACCGGCCTCGGCTTGGCCGCGGCGGATGGCGATCTCGCCCCTGATCCCCATGCCGGATGCAAGGTAGGGTGCCAGGGAATGACGCTTCGCCTGCGCGATGAACTGCTCGAGATGCTCCTCCGCCCGCGCAAGGTCGCCGGCCCAGAGGAAGACCGCGACGGCGTAGAGCAGCGCGATGCAATGGGTGCCGGGATGGCCGAGCTGAACCGCTTCCTCGATGGTCTCGAGCGCGACGGACACCGCCCGGTCCGGCCGGCCACGGAGCCAGAGGGTCTGCGCCAGCGATATCATCGCATGGTTCCTGGTGCTGAAGCCGAGGCGTACCGGACCGTCGGCCGGTATCCCCCGGGCCAGCGAGGCGGAGAGCAGCAGCTCGGCCTCCGCATGCCGCCCCAGCAGGTTGTAGTTGGAGCCGACCAGGCCGTCCGCCGCCGCAATCGCATCCGGGTCGCCAAGCTGCAGGGCGGTCGCCGCGCATCGCTCGGCATGAGCCAGCGCGTCCCGGTAGCGCCCCATGCGGAGATGCAGGATGTTGAGCCAGACCAGGAGTCGGTGCTGACGCTCCAGGTCGCCGATGCGCTCCGCGATCGCCGCGCTGCTTTCGAAGGCGGCGAAGACCCGTTCGCCGTTGCCATTCGTGAACATCAGCGAGACGCCGAGCGAGGCCTGCAGCTCCATCTCCTGCCGGGCTCCGCGCATGTCAGCCTCGAGCATGGCCAATGCCCGTTCCGTCCAGAGCAGGCATTCGGTCAGCAGCGACAGGCGGAGGAAGAGCGGCGCCGCGGCCGCGGCAAGATCGACGCCGATCCTGGGATCGCCGCCCTCGCCGAAGCACCAGGCGAGGGCGGCACGGACATTGCCGATATTGTCACGGTCGATGGATCCGGCCCGTGCCGTCTCGGCGGAGCCATGGCTCCGCAATGGCAGGCTGTCGCGGAAATACCCGGCATGCCGCCGGGCAACCGCAGCCCATTCGCCGCTGGCCGCCAACTTCTCGAGCGCATAGGCGCGCGTCGTGTCGAGCAGGCGGTAGGTTGTCCTCGCGCCGCCGGACCGCACCGCCACAAGGGATTTTGCGACGAGGCCGGCAAGAGAATCCAGCACCATCTCGCCACCGCGGACATCATCGGCTGCCACGGCCCTCGCCGCCGCCAGGTTGAAGCCGCCGACGAAGATCGCCAGCCGCCGCAGCACCAGGCGCTCCGGCTCGAGCAGCAGCGCGTGGCTCCAGTCGAGCGTCGCGGCGAGGGTCTGGTGGCGCGGATGTGCCGTGCGCCGGCCTCGCCAGACCAGCGGGAAGCTCCCGTCCAGCAGCCGCGCGGTCTCGGCGATGCCATAGACCCCGACGCGGCCGGCGGCGAGCTCTATCGCCAGGGGCATGCCGTCCAGGTTGCGGCATATGCCGGCCACGACGGGAGCCTCCTCGTCGCTCAGCTCGAAGGCGCTCTCGCCGGCGGCGACGCGCTCGACGAAGAGCTGCACCGCCGGAAAGGCCAGGGCCCTGGCGGCGTCCAGCGCCTCGTCCTCGGGCGGCGAGTCCAGCGCGGCCAGGCGCACGACGCGTTCCCCTTCGACGCGCAGCGCCTCCCGGCTCGTCGCCAGGATATGGGTTCCCGGCGCTTGCCGATGGATCTGCTCCGCCAGGACCGCGATGCTGTCGATGACATGTTCGCAGCTGTCGAGGATCAGCAGCAGCCGCCGGTCGCGCAGGAAGGCGATGATGGCGGGGCTCGCATCCGCGGTCCGGACCGCGATGCCGAGGGCGGAGGCGACGGCCCCTACCGCGAGGCCCGGATCGCCGACCGGCCCGAGGTCCACCATGCAGACCTGCCCCGCGAAGGTTTCGAGGAACTCATGCCCGAGGCTGACGGCGAGGGTCGTCTTGCCGATGCCGCCCGGCCCGATCAGGGACACGAATCGCTCGGCGACGAGCCGCGCTGCGACAGCCCGCGTCACCGCATCCCGCCCGAGGAGGCGCCCGAGGCGGGCAGGGAGGATGTAGGAAGGGTCGACCGCCTGGCGCTGGCTGGCCGCTGCCGCGTCGGACAGCCTGACGTCGCCGACGAAGGTGTAGCCGCGGCCCGGCAGCGTGACGATGTAGCGTGCCGCGCCTTCTCCGTCGCCGAGCGCCTTGCGGAGCGCCGCGATGTGGAAGCGCAGGCTGCCTTCGTCGACGACGACATCGGGCCAGACCTTCGCCATCAGTTCCCGCTTGCTCACCGGCTGCCGCGCATTGCCGACGAGTACACGGAGCAGGTCGAAGGCGCGGCTTCCCAGGAGGACGGGCTGCCCATCCTTCAGCAGCAGCCGCGTCTGGGCGACCAGCCGGAAAGGGCCGAAATCAACCGGGGCAGTCGACGGGCCGCTCGAGGCAGCGGTCATGCCGTGCCCTCGCGGGCGCCTGGCGTCGCTTCGGCCCGGCGCCGCATGCCGCATCCCCGGCCCCGCGCAGGCAGCAGGGATGACCGTCCGGTCGGAGGACAGGGACCGCCGAGATCGGAGATCTGGCTCATCCCCAGCACCTGCTCCTTCTCCATCCATGCTCGATCCGGGCAATGATGGCGCGCACGCCGTCGTGTGCGGCCATGGCTTCGGCGCTTCGGAACCGGTACGCACCGCAACATCCCTGCCGGATGCCGGTTCCATGCGACCGATCAGGCGGCGGATCCGGCCCCGGTGCGGTCAGCCATTCGGAAGGGCAGCGACCCACGCTTCTCACACCCGCTCACAGCACATAACGGGCTTTCAGGGGTGGCTCGCGGCATCATGACGGAGTCGCAAACCGGCAATCCGTTGCGACGTGGCTGGCGCGGCGGAGCACTCAATCCCGCCGGAAGGGCGCGTTGCACGGGACGAGGAGACCTCCATGTTTCTCCAGGCGAATGTCGACCCGCAGCCTCCGGGCCTGTCGCACCGTGCGTATCCGTCGCCCGGCATACCCGGGCGACCCGCCTCGGGCCTGCCACTCGAATCGGCATGGCGAAGCACCGGGGGGTGCCACGATGACGGCTGGGCCCGCACCGCCGTGCTGGCCTCCCGCTGGATCGACCCTTCCTCCGAACGGCGCCGGGCCGAGGCCACCACGCCGGCCGACTGCCATGTTCTAGCGATTTCGCTGCAACGGACACGCATGCGCCTCAGCGCCGGCCGGAGGGATATCTTCGACGGCGTCATGGCGGCGGGCGCGGTGCAGGTGACCAAGCCCGGCCAGACGCTGGTGGCCGAGTTCGACACGCCTTGCGACTTCATCCATATCCGGCTGCCGCGGCATTTCGTCGAGACGGACGGCCTGGGCGCCAGGATGGCCGACGCGGCAGGCCGTGTCCTGCGCGACCCCCTGGCCGCCCAGCTTGCCCGCAGCCTCGCCGACCGGCCGCATGCGCGGGAACCGCTCTATGCCGAGAGCATCGCGCGCACTCTGCTGCTGCGCCTCGCGGCGCATCAGGCTGTGCCGCCGACGACCTGCCCGCTGCCGAAATGGCGCCTGAGGCGTGTCCAGGACTATCTCGAGTCCAACCTGTCCGAAGCGGTGACGCTCATCGACCTGGCCCAGGTTGCGGGGCTGTCGCGATCGTACTTCGCCGCCCAGTTCCGCGCCACGACCGGCTACCGCCCGCACGACTATGTCGTAGCGCATCGCATCGACCGCGCCAAGGCCATGCTGGCCGAGGATCATACGCCCCTCGTCGAGATCGCGCTCGCCGTGGGGTTCCAGACGCAGGCGCATTTCTCGACCGTCTTCAAGCGCTGCACCGGCACCACCCCGGGCCGCTGGCGGCTGGCGCATCTGCCGCAACGCTGACGCCCTGGCACCGGCGCGGCTGGCCTTCGCCGGGCTGCGGCCCGGCGTGCCCCGCGCGCGGCTTGCGCCACCGGGCATAACGGAACCCTGCCCGCGCAATCGGAAAGAAGCGCGTTGCCGGCGTCCTTAGCCTGCATCGGTGACGCAGCGCCGGATCGGAGACGCCCAGGAACGTCCCGGCGCGGCATGGCCTCGGGCGACCGTGGCCAGGGCCGGCCGACAGGGTCGAGGTCATGCGAGGCGAAGGCTGTCGAAGGCAGGGAGGTTCCGATGCGCACACCCCGTGACGAGGCGATGCCGCCTTTCACCGGCACTCCGGCAGCCACGGCCCTGATCCACGGCCGCCGCCACGCCCTCTCGCTCGCCGCTCTCGGTATCGGTGCGGCGCTGGCGGTGCCGCATGCCGTCGCTGCAGGCGCCCCGCCTGTCGTCCATTACCGGGTGGCGAGCATAGAAGGCGTGAAGGTCTTCTACCGCGAAGCCGGCCCTGCCGATGCGCCGGTGGTGCTGCTGTTGCACGGCTTCCCGACATCCTCGCACATGTTCCGCAACCTGATCCCGAGCCTGGCTGACCGGTACCGCGTCGTCGCGCCCGACTATCCCGGCTTCGGCCAGAGCGACATGCCCGACCACAAGGCCTTCGCCTATACCTTCGACCGCTTCGGCACCCTGGTGGATGGGCTGCTCGATCGCCTGGGCATCGGCCGGTACGCCATGTACGTCATGGACTACGGGGCGCCGGTCGGCTGGCGCCTCGCACTGAAGCACCCGGAAAGGATCACCGGCCTCGTCGTGCAGAATGGCAACGCCTATGACGAGGGCCTGGGTGCCTTCTGGGATCCGATCAAGGCCTATTGGGCCGACAACTCGGCGGAGCGGCGGCAGGCATTGAACTTCCTGGTGGCGCCGGCAACGACGAAGTTCCAGTACACCGACGGCGTCCGTGACGTGACACGGATCGCCCCGGACAATTGGGTGCAGGACCAGGCGCTGCTCGATCGTCCGGGCAATGCCGATATCCAGCTGGACCTCTTCTACGACTACCGCACGAACGTCCCGCTCTACCCGGCAGTGCAGGCCTATTTCCGCCAGCGCCGACCGCCGACGCTGATCGTCTGGGGCGCCAACGACACGATCTTCCCGGCATCGGGTGCGCATCCCTTCAGGCGCGACCTTCCGGATGCCGAGCTGCACCTGCTCGACACCGGCCATTTCGCGCTGGAGGACAAGCTCGACGAGATGGCGCCGCTCATCCGCGGCTTCCTCGACCGGAAGGTCGCTCCACGCTGAAGCCGGCCGCGGTCGTCACCGCAGTTCCACCGAAAGAGGGAGATCCATGATGGGCACCGTCACTGTCGAGGATGGCACGCAGATCTACTACAAGGATTGGGGCCAGGGCCGCCCCATCGTCTTCAGTCATGGCTGGCCGCTGAGCGCCGATGCCTTCGAGGACCAGATGTTCTTCCTGGCGCAGCGCGGCTACCGCTGCATCGCGCATGACCGCCGCGGCCATGGCAGGTCCAGCCAGCCCTGGGCCGGCAACGACCTCGACACCTACGCCGACGACCTCGCGGCGCTGGTGCGTGCGCTGGACCTGCGCGACGCGATCCATGTCGGCCACTCCACCGGGGGCGGCGAGGTCACGCGCTACATCGGCCGCCACGGCACCGGGCGCGTCGCCAAGGTCGCGCTGATCGGCGCGATCCCGCCGTTGATGGTGAAGACCAACGCCAACCCGCTCGGCACGCCTCTCGAGGCCTTCGACAAACTCCGCGCCGGCGTGCAGGCCGACCGTGCGACGTTCTGGCGCGACCTGAGCCTGCCCTTCTACGGCTACAACCGCCCGGGCGCCGCGATCTCGGAGGGCGTGCGGGAGGATTTCTGGCGGCAGGGCATGATGGCGGGCTTTCCCGCATCCTATTTCTGCATCAAGGCCTTTTCCGAGACGGACCTGACCGAGGACCTGGCGCGCATCGATGTCCCCACCCTCGTCCTGCACGGCAGCGACGACCAGATTGTGCCCATCGCCGCCTCGGCGATGCTGTCCTCGCGGATGATCCGCGGCGCCACGCTGAAGGTCTATGACGGCGCGCCGCACGGCATGTGCACGACGCTCAAGGACCGCGTCAACGCGGAGCTGCTGAGCTTCATCGCCTAGGGCGGTCGGGGGTCCGCCGCGGGCAACCGCGGCACCTTTTCTGAGCCGAAAACTTCGCGGCAACCGCGCCGCACGACACAACCGGAGGTGCCATGACCCCCGTTCACCGCGCCTCACCGTCGCGCCGCGGCTTCTGCCTGTGCTGCCTGAGCGCGCCGGCCCTCATCGCGTCCGGCGCCTGGCTGACGCCGCGGCAGGCCTTCGCCGAGGCGCGCGGGATCGTCGACACGATCAAGGCGGAAGCGGCGCGGGCGCCGATCGCCATCCATAGGTTGCGCGGTGACGTCGCCGTGCTCGAAGGCTCCGGCGGCAATGTCGCGGTGCTGACGGGGTCCGATGGCAAGCTGATGGTGGATGCAGGGATCGGCGCATCGCGCCGCCAGATGACAGGCGCGCTCGCCGAACTCGGCGCCGAGCCGGTGACGCGGCTGATCAATACCCATTGGCACTTCGACCATTCGGACGGCAATGAATGGTTGCATTCGGTCGGCGCCCGGATCCTGGCGCATGAGAACACCCGCAAGCATCTTTCCACCACGCAGCGGGTGGAAGACTGGTCCTACGATTTTCCGGCCGTGCCGGCGGGGGGCCTGCCGGTGGATGTCTTCGCTCAGGACCACAGGCTGCGCGCCAACGGCACCACGCTGCAGCTTCGCCACTATGGCCCGGCGCATACCGACAGCGACATCTCGGTACACTTCGTCGAACCCGATATCCTGCACACCGGCGACACGTTCTGGAACGGCGCCTATCCCTTCATCGACTATTCCACCGGCGGCAGCATCGACGGCACGATCCGCGCAGCGGATGCCAATCTGGCGATGACGACGGACCGCACGATCGTCGTTCCGGGGCATGGCCGACCGGTGAGCAACCGGCGTGAGCTCCAGGACTTCCGCGACATGCTTGTCGACGTCCGCATGAAGGTTGCGGCCCTGAAGCGGAACGGACTTTCGTTGGAGCAGGTGATCGCCGCCAAGCCGACCGGCGATCACGACGCGACATGGGGCAGCTTCGTCATCAGCCCCGACCTGTTCACCAGGCTTGTTCTTGAGGGTGTCTGACCCGGCAGCGAAGCGCGCGCAATCGGCACCGGTAAGCCGCGACAATCACCAGCAGGAGATCGTATGATGGGTCGGCTCGATGGAAAGATCGCGGTGATCACCGGTGCGAACAGCGGCATCGGCCTTGCCGCCGCCAAGCGGTTCGCCAGGGAAGGCGCCCGCGTCTTCATGACGGCGCGCCGCGAAAAGGAACTCGCTGCCGCGGTGGCGGAGGTGGGCGGGAGCGCCCGGGGAATCCAGAGCGACGTCTCCCGCTTGGCGGACCTGGATCGTCTCTTCGCCATCGTCCGCGAAGAGGCGGGAAGGATCGACGTGCTCTTCGCCAATGCCGGCGGCGGCAGCTTCGCGGCGCTCGGGTCGATCACCGAGGAGCATTTCGACAGCACCTTCGCCACCAATGTCCGCGGTACCCTCTTCACGGTCCAGAAGGCCCTTCCGCTGCTCAAGGACGGTGCCTCGGTCATCCTGACCGGCTCGACCGCCGCGACGAAGGGCACCCCCGCCTTCAGCGTGTACAGCGCGAGCAAGGCGGCCATCCGCAACTTCGCGCGCAGCTGGATCCTGGATCTCGCGCCACGCCGGATCCGCGTCAACGTGCTCGCGCCGGGATCGACCTCCACCCCGGGATGGCACGGCCTCGCACCGACGGGCGAGACCCATGGGCAGATGGTCCGCATGGTGGAACAGACGACGCCGCTGGGGCGCCTCGGCGATGTCGAGGAGACTGCCGGCGCGGCGCTGTTCCTGGCATCGGACGAGAGCAGCTTCGTCAACGGCGTCGAGTTGTTCGTCGATGGCGGATCAGCCCAGATCTAGGCGCGCGTCGTGCATGGCCCGCGTGCCGCACTGCCCTTCCGCCGCCACCCCGGCCGGGTCCGGGGGACGCTTCGATCAGGCGCGCGGCGCCGCTTCCGCTTGCGGGGATGCCCGCGGGCGTCGCATCCGGGCGCGTCTTGCCTCGACCGCCTGGCGCCCGGGGAGGTACGGACAGGCTGCCGTGCGGGACCTCGGCGGCTGCCTGGCCACCGGTTTGAACAGGGTGCATGCGATGAGGGATCAGGCCTGGATTTCGCGGCGGGCGGCGGCATGTGGCGTGATGCTCGCCGTCGCGGCCCCGGCGACGAATGCGCTGGCGATGGAGGCTGGGATGACGGAGACCAAGCGGCTGGAGAGCGCGTATCCCTTCGCGGACACCCTGCAGAAGCTGCGTTCCGCACTGGAGGGCAGGGGCTTCACGATCTTCGCGGCCATTGATCAACGCGAGGCCGCCAGGTCGGCCGGTCTCGAGATGCCGCCGACGACGCTTCTCGTCTACGGCAATCCGAAGGGCGGCACGCCGCTGATGATCGCCGCTCCCGACTTCGGCCTCGAGTTGCCGCTGAAGCTCCTGGTGCGCGAGGAGGCGGGGGGCAAGGTGCTCGTCGTCTACACGCCCGCGAGCTCGCTCGAGGGCAGGCACGGTCTGCCGGCGGGACTTGCCGCCAGGCTCGCGGGTGCCGAACCTCTCATTGCCGATGCGGTCGGCGCGACGTCGAACTGAGTCCCTGGCCCATCGCGTCCGCAGGCAGGAGCCGGCAGCATGAGACTGACATTCACGGGCAGGGGACGCGCACGGGATGGCGGCGATCCCTCGCGTCGGCGCATTCTGGCCGGCGCCGCAGGCGTCGCCGTCGCCGGACCTGCGGCCGCCGACACCCTCGCCGACGTGCCGCCGCGCGGGCCCGGCGCGCCGCTTTCCTCGACCAGCGAGCGTTCCGAATACGTGCACCTCTCGCGCATCCCGGAATCCACGCCCGGCCGCCGGCCGGTCGACCCGAGCGAGGCGATCAACTCGAAGGCGCCGCTCGACAGGCTGGTGGGCACGATCACGCCGGCCGATCTGCACTACGAACGCAGCCATGCCGGCGTGCCGGACATCGATCCCGCCCGGCACCGGCTGCTGGTGCATGGCATGGTGAAGCGCGATCTCGTCTTCACCATGGAAGACATCCGCGCCATGCCCGCGACCTCGCGCGTCGCCTTCCTGGAATGCACCGGCAACGGCTGGGAGAACTGGAAGCAGGCGCCGCCCGATGTGACGGTGCAGAACACCCATGGGCTGGTCAGCACCAACGAGTGGACCGGCGTGCCGCTCCGCTTCCTCATCGACCTCGTGGGTGCCGACCCGGGCTCGACCTGGATGCTGGCGGAAGGCGGCGACGGATCCGCGGTTGCCCGCAGCATCCCGCTCACCGACGAGATCATCGCCGAGGGAATGCTCGCCTATGGCCAGAATGGCGAGCCGCTGCGGCCCGCGCATGGCTTTCCGCTGCGCCTGTTCCTGCCGGGCTTCGAGGGCAACCTGAACATCAAGTGGCTGCGGCGCCTGAAATTCGGCGACCGTCCCTTCATGACGCGGTGGGAGACCGCCCGCTACACCCAGCTTCAGGCGAATGGCGCGGCGCGCCAGTTCCAGCTCCGGCAGGAGGTGAATTCGGTGATCACCTCGCCGTCCGGGATGATGCAGATCCGTCCGGGCTTCAATCGGCTCACCGGGCTGGCCTGGAGCGGCTTCGGCCGCATCACGCGGGTCGAGGTCAGCACCGACGGCGCCAGGACCTGGCGCGATGCCGCGATCGCCGGGCCCGCCCTGCCCAAGGCGCAGGCCCGCTTCCAGGCGGACTGGGCCTGGGACGGCAGCCCGACGAAGATCGTCAGCCGCGCCACCGACGAGGCGGGCAACCTGCAGCCGGACCGCGCGAGCTTCATCGCCAGGACCGGGACGAACGCCCTGTTCCACTACAACGCCCAGCAGACCTGGGCCATCGACGCCGGGGGAAACGTCCGCAATGTCCTGGCCTAGACCCGCAGCGCTCGGCCTCGCCGCGGCCCTCAGCTGCGCCCTGGCTGCCCCCGCCGCGGAGTTCGGCCGCCCGGCCAGCCCGGCTGAGGTGACGCTCTGGGACATCGATGTCCGGCCTGACGGCAAGGGCCTGCCGGCGGGCAGCGGCAGCGTCGCCCGCGGGACGCAGGTCTTCGAGGAGAGCTGCGCCGCCTGCCACGGCGAGAGCGGCCAGGGTGGTCTCGCCGACCGTCTTGCGGGTGGTCAGGGCAGCCTGGCCTCGGACCACCCGGTCAAGACGGTCGGCAGCTTCTGGCCCTATGCCACGACGCTGTTCGACTACGTGCGGCGGGCGATGCCCTACCCGGCGCCGCAGACGCTCAGCGACGACGACACCTATGCCGTCGTCGCCTATATCCTGAACCTCAACGGCATCGTGCCGGCCGATGCGATTCTCGACCGCACCAGCCTGACCGCGATCCGCATGCCCAACCGCGATGGCTTCGTCCCGGACCGGGAGTTCAGCATCATCCGCAACGCCCGGCAGCCTCCCGCGAGCAGGCCATGACGAAGGCCGGCTGGCGCCAGGTCAGCGCCAGGCCGCTCGCTTCGGGGGCTCTCCCTGCGGTCGGCGGGCTCATTTGGATCAAGGCGTCGCGGTCGTCGGCGGCACCCGTGAACGGGAACATCGCGCGGCTGGCGCGGCGGGTCGCCGCCATGGCTGCCGTGGCGTGCGATGCATGGCCACCCGGCGCGACGAATGGGATCGCGCGGCGACGGAGGCCGTGCCCGCCTGTCGCAACAGCGCTTCGCGGGTCTGGGAACCCGCCGGGCTAGGCAAGCCCTGGCTCGGCCGAGGCTTCCGCGCGCCGCGATCCGGGCTTCCTGGCCATGGCGGCGGTCCGCGGTTCGGTGCATCCCGCGCTCGGCGGCAAGGCCGCCTGGAGCGCGGATGGCCTCGCTGGGCTTCCGGGCAAAGGGTTCGTGACGGCGAAGCCGGGCACGTCCTTCGCGTCACCGCCTGATCATGCTGACCGCCCGCTCGTTCCCGGTCGCTCCAAGTACGGATGCCCGACCGGGGATCCGTGGCTTCGGTCGATCCGACGATGCCTGCGGATGGCCACCGCCCACGCGCTGCAGCAACGTGTGGAAAGCCGGGGACCTCACTTTCATCGGTGCCGGCGGGCGACCCGGCAGCCTGCTGCCGAAGACCACGGGCCGCCTTCCCCCGCTGGATCGACGGCCAGGGCGGCGGTCCAGGGCGGCGAAGGACCGCCCGGACGCGGACCGCCTGTTCCTTGCCTGACGCGGCGGGCCGGTTGCGGCTTGCGATAAGATTATTTTCCTGCTATCTTCGCTCGTTTGGTTTGGAGGCAGGCGCGTGACCCATTGCGAACCCGCACCGGCGAGGCTGCTGTCCGGCGTCGCGCGCCCGGCACTTTGTCCGATTCCTGCCACCCGCCCCTGGGCCCCCCTCGCCGATGCCGCATGGGCCGCTCTCGCGCCGCTGCTCCCGCGCAGCCGCCTGCCTGACCTTCGCCACCGGCTGAACTGCATTCTCGCCGTCGCCGCGCATGGCGTCGCCTGGGTGCCGGCCGGCGCGCAGGGCCCGTTCTGGCCGACCCTCTATCGCCACTACCATCGCTGGGCCCGTGCCGGGGTCTGGGCCCGGCTGCACGCGGCGGCCGCGGAAGCGGCGGACCCCGCGCTCCGGGCCCTGACGGGCTGGCTTGCCGCGCTGCACCGCCGCGCCGTCCGCATCCGCACGGCCTCACTTCAAGCGCTCAATTCCTCAAATCCTGAACCCGCCGCGCGGCCGGTACCGGCGGCACCGGCCTCCCCGCCCGATCCCGCCGCTTCGGCCTCAATTGCCTTGAGCCGATTCCGGTCCTCAATTCCCTCAAGTCCAAAACCGCCGACCGGAGGTGTCCAGCGGCCTCCCGGCCCTCGGCGGGGTGTCCGGAAGGGGCGGCGTGCCGTCGATCCCCCTGCCGGACCGGTTGCCACGTGCCGCGCGCACCGGCAGTTTGCCGCAACGGGGAAGGGAAACGGACAGCATGATGCGACGGCGTGATCTCGGCCTGCTGGCGGCGGCGCTCACTGCCCCGCGCCTCGCGCAAGCCCAGGCGGCCTGGCCCGACCGCACCGTGCGCCTGGTGGTGCCCTTCGGCGCCGGCGGGGCCTCCGACACCCTGGCCCGCACCGTCGCCAATGCCTTCGCCCCGCATGGCAACGGCCAGACCATGGTGGTGGAGAACCGCGGCGGCGCCGGCGGCACCATCGCCGGGGCCTTCGTCGCCCAGGCCAGGCCGGACGGCTATACCCTGATGCTGGCCGATCTTGGCGCCAACGCCATCGCGCGGGAGCTGCAGCCCAGCGTCCCCTACGACCCCGCCACCGCCTTCACCCCGATCTGCCACCTGGTGAACCTGCCGCTGGTCCTGGTCGTCCCGGCCTCCCTGCCGGTGCAGGACATGGCGGGCTTCATCGCCTATGCGCGGGCGAAAGGCGACATCCCCTATGCGCATCCCGGCATCGGCTATTCCGGCCACCTGGCGCACGAGTTGATGCTGCGCGACCTCGGCCTGAAGATGACGCCGGTGCCCTACCGAAGCGGCGCGGAGGTGGCGCGCAGCATCCTCGCGGCCGAGACGCTGTCGACCTTCATGACCGTCTCCACCGCGCTGCCCTTCATCCGGGAAGGCAAGGTGCGGCCGCTCGCGGTCTCCTCGAAGGGGCCGGTGGCCCTGCTGCCGGGCGTGCCGCCGGTGGCGGATACCCTGCCGGGATTCGAGGCGCTGGTCTGGAACGGCATCCTCGGCCCGGCCGGGATGGACCCGGGCGTGGTGGCCGCAGCCAACCGCAGCTTCAATGCCGTCCTGGCGGACCAGGCGGTGCGCGACAGCGTGCGCGACCGCCAGGCGGGCGACGTGGTCGGCGGCACGCCCGAGCAATTCGGTGCTTTCATCCAGGCCGAGATCGCGCGCTGGACGCCGCTGATCCGCGGCCTCGGCCTGCGGCTGGAGTGAGCGAGATGAGCGAGACGAAACTCCCTGTCCCGGCGCGGCCCGCCTCCACCGTGTTGCTGCTGCGCGACGGCGCGGAGGGGGTCGAGGTCTTCATGGTGGTGCGCCACCGCGACATCGAATTCGCCGGTGGCGCGCTGGTCTTCCCGGGCGGGCGGGTGGAGCCGGACGACCAGGCGCTGGGCGGCGCGGATGCGCTCGACGGGTTCCGTATCGCCGGCATCCGCGAGACCTTCGAGGAATGCGGCGTGCTGCTGGCGCGGCCACGGGGGGAGGCGACGCTGGTCGACGCGACCCGGCTGCTGGGGATCGAGGCGCTGCACCGCGCCCGCGTCGCCAAGGGCGAGCAGCCGCTGAGCGCCATGCTGGCCGAGGAGCGGCTGGAGCCGGCGATCGACGGCATGGTGCAGTTCGCCCATTGGGTCACGCCGCTGTCCCGCAGCAAGCGCTTCGACACACAGTTCTTCCTCGCCGCCGCGCCGCCCGACCAGCTCGCGGTGCATGACGGGTACGAAAGCGAGGACAGCGTCTGGATCACCCCGGCCCGGGCGATCGAGGAAGCCAATGCCGGCCAGCGCCGCCTGGTCTTCCCGACCCGGAAGAACCTCGAGAAGCTCGGCCGCCATGCAACGGTGGCGGAAGCGCTGGCGGCGGCGCGCCAGGCCCCGGTGGTGACGGTGACGCCCGAGATGGTGCAGACCGAGCAGGGCTGGCGCCTGACCATCCCGGCCGAGGCCGGCTACGGCGGCTCGGTCTTCGAGGTGCTGGACGCGCCGGCCATCTGACCCGCTCAGCCGCGGTTGAAGAGGTAGTCGGCCTGGGTGAGCGTGCCTGCGGCATTGGCGATCTGGATGGTGATGACCGGCGAGACATAGGTGCCGTCCACCACGACATAGGACTGCATCTTGGTGCCGGCCCGGTAGTCCAGGTGGGCGGCGCTGGAGAAGCCGTCGAGCCGGAGCAGGTCGTGCTCCCCGCCGCCGGGCAGGCTGCGGTGGAAGTCGATGATCTGGTCGCCTGCGGCGATGGCGCCCTTGGTGAGCACGAAGGTATCGTTGCCGCCGCCGCCCTGGACGCGGGAGGTGCCGCGGCCGAAGAAGAAGGTGTCGTCGCCGGCGCCGGCGGAGAAGTTCAGCGTGCCGGCGCCGGCGCGGACCTCGTCGCCGAGGGCACTGCCCCAGACGGTATGCACCGGCTTGGCGGACATGGTGGCGGCGTCGAGATGGATGGCGGCGCGGGCCTTGGTGAAGTCATAGAGGTCACTGAGCCCGTCCGGCCGCAGCGTATAGGTGCCGCCGGCCGCGGTGACGTCGCCCGGGCCGGTGACCGTGGTGACGCTGGGCGGCGGGGCGATGGTGCCGGCCTGCCAGACGCGGACATAGTCGACCAGCATATGGCCGGTCGGCAGGCTCGGATCATACTTGCCGGGCCAGCTTCCGGCATCGCCGACCGCCAGGTTCAGCAGCATGTACATCGGCTTCTGCATGTCGGCCGGGGTTGCCGCCTCGGCCACCTCGTTGCCGTCGACATACCAGCGGATCCGGTCGGCCTGCCAGTCGAGGCCGAAGGTGTGGAAGCCCTTCGACAGGTCCGGCAGCAGGCTCATCGACTTGGTGGTGGTGGGCCCGGTGGTGGTGTGCAGGCTGAAATAGGCGGTGGTCGGGTCCTTGCCGAGCATCTCGAAGATGTCGATCTCGGGCGGCCAGCCCCCATCGGCCGGCAGCAGCCAGAAGGCCGGCCAGAAGCCCTGGCCTGCCGGAAGCTGCGCCCGCACCTCGAAGTAGCCGTATTGCTGGGCGAAGGACCTCGCGGTGGTGAGCAGCCCGGAAGTATAGGCGAGCCCCAACGGGTTGCTTCCGGGCGCGGCGGTGATGTCGAGGATGCCCTGGCTGATGCTGAAGGGATTCACCCCGACCGAGGCATCGGAATAGTATTCGGCCTCCTTGTTGGTCGACAGGGTCCGCAGCTGGTCGTTGATCTTGAAAGTCGTCTTCCAGGTGGTGCCGATGCCGGTGGCCGAGGCGCTGAGGCTGTTGAACTCCTCGGCGAAGGTGACGCGCATGCCGGCATGCGTCGGGTCGGCCGGCAGCATGAAATCCTGCGCGCTGAGCAAGCTGGCCTTGACGTTCCGCAGCACCAGCCTCTCGCCACCGCCGAGGCTGAGCACGGTGTCGGTGCCCAGCTGGGTCAGCGCCGCCTGCACCGCGCCGAAGCTGTAGAGGGCGGCGTCCTGCAGCAGGATCTTGTCGATGCCGGCCTGAAAATCGGTGATGACGTCGCTGCCATTGCCGCGGCGGGCGATGAAGGTATTGGCCCCGGTGCCGCCGGTCAGCACGTCGTTCCCAGCGCCGCCGTCGAGGGTCTGCGAGCCATCGCCCGCGGTGATGATGTTGTGGAGCGCATTGCCGCGGCCAGCGCTGCCGGTCCACATGAGCTGCAGGTTCTCGACGAAGTCGGGCAGGGCAAAGGCCGATGCATAGGACTGCACCGTGTCGATGCCGCCATTGGCCAATTCGATGATGCGGCTGCTGGCGTCCCAGATGACATAGGTGTCGTCGCCGCCGCCGCCACTGAGGGTGGCCTGACCGTTCGGGGCGGAAAGGGCATCGGCCCCGCTGGTGCCGTTGAGGGTCGTGCCTTTGGCGGCGGTGAGCCATTTCCTGGGTGCGGCGGAGGTGTTCAGTGCAACGGAGACTGCATTGAGGATGGCCAAGGCTTGTCCTTCCATGCCTGGTGGCAGGACCCCGTGGCTTGTTGTGAAGCGCCGCGGAGCGGAGGCATGGGGCTCACATCCCGTCGGCACGGTGGCCGGCAGGGGTTAAGAGCCCCGGAAGGCGATTAGATGGCCTGGCTCACTGAACCCGAAATGACAACGGGTTCGGTATGTCTTCTCTGCGTGGCGTTTCAATAAAGAGAAGACATCAGTAGTCGCCGATAAGAGCTGTTAGGCGAACGTATGCAATTATAAATAAGCTTCGGGTTGAATATTTGGAAGATTAGAAGGACTAACAGTTACCGCAATGGTTCTTTTAGTGAATTTCGATAAAGCCAGGGTTGTGGAACACCGCATTCAAAGCTTTTTCATCCTCACGCATCAATTGCTTGAGCGGAATACTGAGCTTGGACCGTCTCATTTTTTGGATAACATGCGCGTGAATTTGGCCCCGGCGAAGGCCGGCGAGCCGTTAGTCTACGCGTTGCCCACGACCCGCACGACCTGGCCGCTGCCCTCGTAGGCCGGACAGGGCTGCCCGTTGCGTCGGCCGCTGCCGTGGCACTCGGGGCAGGGACCACCCTGGTCTGCCCGGTTCCTGGGGCTGACCGGTCCCCCAAAGCGCCGGGCGGTGCGCCCGTGTCGGTCTGGCCAGCCTCTCGCTCGTTCGATCCTGCCATGTGCTGGCTCCTGCCCCCTTGCTCCGTCCCCTCGGTGCCGCCCGAAAGCTGCGGGGCGAGGCGCGTTCCCCGGCCAGCCTCCCGGCGGTCCGAGCGGGTCCCGACCAGGGTCCCGGCACGGTGCATCGGGGGTTGCCCCCACTGCATCCTCCGGGGCATGAACCGCCTCCATTGCCGGAGCCCCGCCCCTTGGCCCCTTCCGCCGCCCCGATCGCATGACGCGCGTGGTCCGCCTCGCCGCCGGCAGCCTGGTGATCGCCGCCGCCGTGCTCGCGCTGAAGCTCGGCGCCTGGTGGGTGACGGGCAGCGTCGCGCTGCTGGCCGATGCGCTGGAAAGCGTGGTGAACGTCGCCGCCGCCGGGGCGGCGCTGGTCGCGGTGCAGTTTTCCGCCCTGCCGGCCGATGCCAACCACCCCTATGGCCATACCAAGGCGGAGTATTTCTCGGCCGTCCTGGAAGGCGCGCTGATCATCGTCGCCGCCCTGGCGATCCTGCACAGCGCCTGGGGCGCCTATGTCGCGCCGCGCCCGCCGGAGGATGCGGTGGTCGGGCTGCTGATCTCGGCCGCCGCAACCGCCATCAACGCCGGCTGGGCCATCCTGCTGCGGCGCGAGGGGCGGCGGCTCCGGTCGCCTGCGCTGCTGGCCGATGCGCGGCACCTGATGGCGGACGTGGTCACCTCGCTCGGCGTGCTGGTCGGCGTCGGCGCGGTGGCGGTGACCGGGCGGCTCTGGCTCGACCCACTGATCGCGGCGCTGACCGCGGTGAACATTCTCTGGTCCGGCTGGTACCTGATGCGGGAATCGGTCGGCGGGCTGATGGACGAGGCGGTGGAGCCCGGCCTCCTGGCGCGGATCCGCGGCGCCGTCTCGGCCAGCGCCGAGGGGGCGATCGAGGCGCATGACCTGCGCACGCGCCATGCCGGGCGGCTGACCTTCATCGAGTTCCACCTGGTGGTGCCCGGCAGCCTCAGCGTCGACGATGCGCATGTGATCTGCGACCGGATCGAGGCGGCGCTGAAGGCGGAGATCGAGGGCGCCACCATCACCATCCATGTCGAGCCCGAGGGCAAGGCCAAGCACCACGGCGTGCTGGTGCTGTGAGCCGTCGTTCGACGGCACCGGAGGCTCGGCAGGCAATCGTCCCCGCTGTCGCCGCGCGCTGGGCGGGGCCGCGTCGGCGCCGGCCCGCCGATGAGGCATTCCTTTGGGCCCCCCTGGTGTCCGTGGCGCTGCACGCCGCGGCGCTGGGCGGAATGCTGCTGTGGCTGGAGCGCGCGAAGCTCGGCACGGCGCCCGATACCCAGGCCGTCGCCATGGTCTGGGAGGATGCGGCCGAGGAGGTGGCCGGCGAGGCGCAGCCCGACAGTCCGGATGCGACGGCCGCACCCGCGGAACGGCCGGTGCCGCCGCCGCCCGAGGCTGCCCCGCCCCCCCCGCCTCCCGCGGCGGCAGTGCCACCCTCGCCCGTGGCACCCCCGCCGCCGCCCGCGCCCGGCCTCGACGAGCCCGCGCCACCCTTGCCGGAGGCCCTGGCAGCCACCGTCGCGCCGCCGCCCCCGCCCATCCCCACCGAGCCTCCGCCGCCCGCGCCGGCGCCCCCGCTGGCCGCCAGCGCGCCGACGGCCGAGCCGGACGACGCGGAGCCACTGCCCCTGCCGCCGCCGATGCCGCCCCGGCCTGCGACGCCGCGCGCAACCCCCGCGGCCGCCAGGCCATCGCCGGCGCAGGAAACGCCCGCACCGCCCCAGGTGAATCCCTGGGCGGGTGGAGTACAGCCATTCTCGCTCGGTGCGCGCGCGACGATCACCGGCGTGACGGTCGCCGCAAAGGCGGTCTATCGGCCACCGGAGCCGGCCTATCCGGAAGAGGCGCGCCGGAGCAACGCGGCCGGCTCGGCACGCCTGCGGCTGACGATTGACGAACGGGGCCGGGTCACCAATGTGGAGATCGTATCGAGCGCCGGCCACCGCGCCTTGGACAAGGCGGCGCTCGACTACTACGCGCAGTGGCGGTTCGAGCCGGCGATGCGGGACGGCCAACCGGTGGTGTCCTTCTCCTTCGTCAACGTCACCTTCCGCCTGCCCCGCTGAGGTTCGGTTCATGGTCAAGCTCGACGTCATCACCACCCGCGGCGGCGACCAGGGCGAGACCTCGCTCGGTGACGGGACGCGGGTGCGCAAGGACACCCTGCGGATCGAGGCGATGGGCGCGGTGGATGAGGCCAATGCCGCGCTCGGCCTGCTGCGGCTGCAGACCGAGGCGGAGCCGGAAGCGGACGCGATGCTGGCGCGCATGCAGAACGACCTCTTCGACCTCGGCGCCGATCTCTGCATGCCAGGGGAGGGGGAGGGGCGCCTGCGGGTGACCCCGGCGCAGTGCCTGCGGCTGGAACGCGAACTCGCCGCCATGAACGCCGCGCTGCCGGCGCTGCGCAGCTTCGTGCTGCCGGGCGGCACCCCGGCAGCGGCGGCGGCGCACCTCGCACGGACCCTGGCTCGGCGGGCGGAGCGCGCGGTGGTGGCGCTCGCGGCGGCCGAGGCGGTGAACCCGGACGCGGTGCGCTACCTCAACCGGCTGTCCGACCATCTCTTCGTGCTGTCGCGGCGGCTGAACGGCAATGGCGCGGGCGACGTGCTCTGGGTACCCGGCGGGGCGTGAGCTTCGCTTTGCCGGCGGGCGCCGGGGCGGTATCCATGGCGGCATGAGCCCCCCGATCCCCGACCTGGTCTTCGACCTCGGCCTGCACCATGGCCTCGACACCGAATACTACCTGCGGAAGGGCTTCCGCGTGGTGGCGCTGGAGGCGAGGCCGGATTTCTGCGCCGCGGTCTCCGCCCGCTTCGCCGCAGAGGTCGAGGCCGGGCGGCTGACCGTGGTGCCCTGCGCGCTCTATCCCCGCGGCGGGGAGACGATCTCCTTCTGGGTCAACCCGGTGAAGGATGACTGGAACAGCGTCTACCGCGACTTCGCCGCCAAGGGCGGGCACGCGGTGCAGGAGATCACGGTGCCCACGGTCACCATGATGGAGCTGTTCGATCGCTTCGGCGTGCCGCGCTACCTGAAATGCGACATCGAGGGCATGGACGAGGAATGCGCCCGGCAGCTCCTGGCGGATGGGCGGCGGCCGGATTTTGTCTCGATGGAGGCCTCCTCCTTCGACATCTTCGCCTATCTGCGGGCCTGCGGCTACGACCGGGCGCAGCTGGTGAACCAGGCCTTCCACTGGAGCAATCCGCCGCCGGAGCCGGCGCGGGAGGGCAGCTACGCCGCGGTGCAGTTCACCGGCCACCACAGCGGGCTGTTCGGGCTGGAGCTGGACCCGGCGCGGTGGTCCGACTTCACCGAGATCACCGGCCGCTGGTTCGACTTCATGCGCCTGTCGGGGCGGGACGGGCTGCTGGCGCATGGCTGGCTGGACGTGCATGCCACGCGGAGCGAGGCCCTGGCATAGGCGCTACCCCCGCGCCGCGCCGACGAGGATGACGCCGGCCCCGGCCAAGCAAAGCCCGGCGCCGGCCATGTCCCACCCGGTCGGCGTCCGTCCTTCCACCACCCAGAGCCAGCCGAGCGAGGCGGCGATATAGACCCCGCCATAGGCGGCGAAGGCGCGGCCGGCCGCATCCGCCTCCACCCAGGTCAGCGCCCAGGCGAAGAGCCCGAGTGACGCCGCCCCGGGCAGCAGCCACCAGGCGCCCGCATCCTGCCGCAGCACGGCCCAGGCGGCGAAGCAGCCGGCGATCTCGGCGAGCGCGGCGACGGCGTAGGCGATTGCGCTGGTCATCCGGCGCAGGCTAGCGCGCCGGAGGGCGCCATGCAGCCATTCCGGCCCGCCGCCGTTCTGCCCGGTTGCAGCGGAGGTACAGGGCATGGCGCATGGCGGGTCGCGGCGGGTCATCCTGGCGGCGCTTGCGGGCAACTGCGCGATCGCCGCGACCAAATTCGCCGCCGCGTTCTGGACCGGATCCGCCGCCATGCTGTCGGAGGCGATCCACTCCTCGGTCGATACCGGCAACCAGGGGCTGCTGCTGCTCGGCCTGCGTCGCGCCGCAAGGCCGCCTTCCGTCCGGCACCCCTTCGGCCATGGGATGGAGCTCTACTTCTGGGCCTTCGTCGTGGCGCTGCTGATCTTCGCCCTCGGCGGCGCCTTCTCGATCTACGAGGGTTGGCGGAAGATCGCCGCGCCGCATCCGGTCGAGGGCGCCTGGATCAACTTCGCCGTGCTCGGCGCCGCGGTGGTCTTCGAAGGCCTTTCCTTCCGCGTCGCCTATCGTGAGTTCCGCCGCGCCCATCTCGGCGAGCCCTTCTGGACCGCCATCCGGCGCAGCAAGGATCCCGGCGTCTTCTCCGTCCTGCTCGAGGACAGCGCGGCGCTGGTCGGGCTGCTGATCGCGCTGGCCGGGCTGGGCCTTGCCGAATGGCTCGACCTGCCGGTGCTGGACGGCGTCGCCTCGATCGGCATCGGCCTGCTGCTGGTGGCGACCGCCGCCTTCCTGGCGAACGAGACGCGCAGCCTGCTGACCGGGGAGGCGGCCTCGCCGCGGCTGGTCGAGGCTGTGCGCGGCATGCTGCTGGCCGATGCGCGCGTCGCGGCGGTGGAGGAACTGCTCAGCATGCATCTCGGCCCGGCCGAGGTGCTGGTCGCGGTGACCATCGACTTCCGCGACGACCTGCCCGGCGGCGGGGTCGAACAGGCCGCCGCCGAGCTGACGCGCCGCGTCGAGGCGGCGCATCCGGAGGTAACGCGGCTCTTCCTGCGGCCGCGGCCGCGGGACGCGCCCGCCGCTACAGCGCGAAGCGCGTCCCGACCAGCACGCTCCGCCCCGGCGTGACGAAGCCGTTCACCGGCTCCCAGCGGCTGTTGCCGAGGTTGCGCGCCTCGAGGAAGAGCGCCGCCTGATCGAAGGCCTGCCAGCTGGCGGTGACGTTCACCACCGCGCCCGCCGGGTTGCTGCGGGCATAAGCATAGGCGGTGCCGTCATTGGCGTAGCTGGCGAAGGCGGCTTCGGGGCTGCGGCCGGTGAGGAGCACCGTCGGTGCCACCACCACCTTCGGCAGCGGCACGAGCCGGGCGGTCAGGCTGACCACCGTCTCCGGCCGCCGCGGCAGGCGGCGGTCGGTCTCGGCGTCGAAGGCCTCGGTAATGGTCCAGGCCGCCGTCGTCTCGAACCAGCTCGCCGGGCGCAGCGTCATGCCGAGCTCCGCGCCGTGGATATCGGCGCGGTTGATATTGGCATAGGTGCTGCCGGTCGGGCCGAAGACGTTGACGATCTGGTCGCGCACGTGGCTCCGGAAGAAGGTCCAGCTGGCGGTGGCGAAGCGCCGGTTGCCGAAGGCCGGCAGGTCGGTGTCGCTGCCGATCTCCCAGCCGAAGCTGCGCTCCGGCTTCAGGTCCGGGTTGCCGGTCGAGACCTGGAAGCCGTCGAAGGCGCCGATGCCGTAGCGCTCGAAGAGCGACGGCGCGCGGAAGGCAGTGCCGGCGGAAAGCCGCAGGCGGGAGGCGACCTCGGGCAGGGCGAGTGCGGCGCCTAGCTTCCAGGTGGTCGCGCCCTCGACGCCGGTGACGTTGTCCTGCCGCAGCCCGCCCGAGAGGTCGAGCCGTTCCAGCAGCCGGTACTGCAGCGAGGCCCAGCCGGAGGTGGTGTGCTGCTGCGCCCGCAGGTTGCTGGTGAAATCGCCGAAGTCGGAGGGGAAGGACTGCGTCGTCCGCGCCTCCTCCAGCGTATGCGTCACGCCGAAGCCGAACGCGCCGTCGGTGAAGGGCCCGGCCGAGGGCAGCCGGACCGTGTTGCCCCAGTCGACGCCGGTGCGGGTGCCGCGGAAGCGGGAATCCTCCCGCGTGAAGGCATCGAACTGGTCGGGCAGGTTGGTGTAGCGGCGGCTCTGCTCGGTCGAGAAGACCCGCATCCCGGTGGTCCAGACGCCGTCCAGCAGCTTCGTCTCGCCGCGCAACTGCCCGGCCCAGCGGCGGTCGCGGCCGCTGTAGTTGGGGTCGTCCTGCGGCACGTTGTCGAGGCCGAAGCGGTTCTCCCGCCAGCGCAGCAGGCCCTCGAAGCGGGTGCCCTCGATCGGTGTCCAGCCGAGCCGCGCGGTGCCGGTGGCGCCGCGGAAGCCGTCGCGTTCCGGGATGTTGGTCTCGAAGCGCGGCGCGAGCGCGTTGAAGCCGCGGGTGGACTGCGAGAAGCCGGACATCAGGTAGTCGAAGGCGCCGACCGTGCCGGTGGCGCCGAGCCCGCCGCGCAGCGTGTTCTGCGTGCCGCCGGCCAGCTCGCCATAGGGCGCGAAGGCCTTGTCCGGCGCGGCGCGGCGGGTGATCAGGTTGACCACGCCGCCGATCGCCGAGGAGCCATAGAGCGAGGAAAGCGGCCCACGCACCACCTCGATCCGCTCCACGTCGAAGAGCAGGTCCTGGCCGAAGTCGAAGCCGCCGGTCGGCGCGCCGACATCGTTGGCGGGGACGCCGTCGATCAGCACCAGCACGTTGCCGCTGCCGGTGCCGCGCAGGAAGGCGCTGGTGAGCTGGCCCGGCCCGCCCTGCGGCGCGATGCGGAGGCCGGGGACGGCGGTCAGCGCCTCGGCCAGCGTCTGGTAGCCGCGCTCCTCGATATCCTGGCGGGTGATGACGGTGGCGGCGGCCGGCACGCGTTCCTGCGGCGTGGGGATCCGGGTGCCGGTGATGATGGTGTCGGGAATCGGCGCTTGGGCATGGGCGAGGCCGGGCAGCGCGGCGATGCCGCCTGCCAGGGCCCCGGACAGGGCCAGTGTGACGCGTCGCATGATGGGGTTCCCCCTGCGGCATTGACGAACGAGCCCCGGCCCTGGGGGCCGGGACGACGGGCGTCGTTCCCGCAGACGGAGGCGCCCCGCCGCGGCGGGTGGCCTGTGATCCGGTGCGCCGGTGCACCTCGCCCGGCACGCGCGAGACAACTCTGCGCCGGCCGGTCTCCTGGCTCACGGTGGGGACGGCCGGGGAAGATCCCCGATGCCTTCCGCGATCCTGCCGCCTTCTCGCGCGGCCGGGGAACACCCCTTCGGCGCAATGGCGAATGGCAGGACCTCACCGCCTACAGTTGCGAGGGCAGCCGCGGCCTGGACGGGTCCGTGGCCCTGCGGATCACCCGCCGCGCCGAATGCGCGCCGACCGATCCCAGGCCGAAGTCCCAACCTCACGCGTTCCCGTTTCAGCCCTTGCGGGCCACCGGCGCATGACTGCCCTGTAGCAGGCCACCCGGCCGGAGGGCAGGGGGGCAGCGGTCCGGGGGGCATCACACCTGACGCACGAAGTCCCGACCTGCGGTTCGAAGGACCGAGGCGCCGAGTGGCGCCCGTTGCCAATGCGGCGAAGCCGAGCCGCGCGGAGGCGCGGCGCCCGGGAGCGCATGAAGGTATAACCTTCGTGCGCTCGGCATGACAGGAGGAGAACGGGCGGACACATGCCCGACCTGCCGCGCTCGCCTGCCCGCCCGGCGGTGGGCGCGCCGCTAGAACACCCAGCCGAGCGCCTTGACCCCGAGCCAGCAGACCACGCCGAGCACGAAGGTGGCGAAGGCGCAGCCGGCAATGGTCAGGGCAACGCCCCAGGCGGTGACCTTGTTGTCGTGCTCCACCAGGCCGAGCGCCATGACGATGGCGCCGAAGGCCGGCGGGCCATTGGTTCCGGGCCCGGGCAGGATCAGCATCAGCGCGACATAGGCGGTGAGCCAGCCGAAGATCCGGTCGCCGGCCGGGGAGGTGAAGAAGCCCGGCCGCGGCTTCACGAAGCGCTCGACCTTGTTCAGCCATTTGGAGGAGGAGCCGGCCAGCCGCAACAGGTCGCCCCGCTTGATGCTCTGCCGGGCGATGAATCCGGGCAGCTTCGGCACCCGCCGGCCGAGGCCCATCTGCACGCCGAGGATCAGCACCGGCGTGCCGAAGACCGAGGCCATGCCGGGCAGCAGCGAGGGCAGCAGCAGCAGCAGGATCAGCAGGCCGAAGGCGCGATCCCCAAAGGCCTCGGCCATGTCGCCGAGGGTGATGCGCTCGCCGGGGAAGCGGGCCGCCACTTCGGCGACGATGCGCGAGATCGGCGCACCGGCGGCTTCCGTGCCGTGCGCGTGCCCATGCACGGACGCTGCCGCGACGATCGGCGCCTCGATATTCCCGTCCATTCCCGGTCTCAGACCCTTCGTCCCAGTCGATGCCCAGCCGCGGAACGGCCGTTCTTCCAAAGCCTCGTCGCGCGACCCTTCTTTGCGGGTCCGTCACGTTCTGCCTATCCTAAGCGCAACCGCCCCGCCATGCACCGGGAATCTCGGCGAGACCCGGGGCCTGGCGAGGCGGTGCCGAGGATATCAGCGACCGGTGAAAGCCGGCTTGCGCTTCTCCATGAAGGCGCGGCGGCCTTCCTTGTAGTCGGCGCTGTCGAAGCAGGCGGCCATGGCGGCGCGGATGGCGGCCATGTCGCGGTCCGCCGCGTCCTTCAGCACCGCCTTCACCGTCTGCTTGTTGGTGGTCAGCGAGAGCGGCGCGTTCCCCGCCAGGGTCGCGGTCAGCTTCGCCACGGTTGCATCCAGCTCGGCAACCGGCACCACCTTGTTGACCAGCCCGACCCGCTCGGCCTCACGGGCGTCGAAGCGCTCGCCGGTCATCAGGATCATGTGGGCATGCGCCGGCCCGACCAGGTCGACCAGGGCGCGGACCATGTCGAAGCCATAGGCGATCGAGAGCTTCGCCGCCGGGATGCCGAACTGGCTGTCCTCGGAGGCGATGCGGATGTCGGTCGACATGGCGATGCCGAGGCCGCCGCCCATGCAGAAGCCGCGGATCTGCGCGATCACCGGCTTGGCGTAATTCGACAGCTTCACCCGCCCGGCGCTGGTGATGCGGTCGTATTCCTGCTGCGCGTCGGCGTTGCTGCGGACCTTCTCGAACTGGCTGATATCGGCGCCCGAGACAAAGGCCTTGTCGCCGGCGCCCTGCAGCACGACGCAGCGCACCTTCGGGTCCTCGGCGAAGAGGTCGAGCGCGGCGCCCATCCCCTCCCACATGTTCACCGACATGGCGTTGCGCTTTTCCGGCTGGTTGAACACCACCCGGCCGACGCCGTCCTCGATGCTGGCGAGGATCTTGCCGTCGGCGAATTCGAAGTTGCTCATGCGCCCCCCAGGGCTCCCTTGGCTTTCAGGTCTGCGATCTCGGCTGCGGTGAGGCCGGCTTCCGCCAGGATTTCGTCGTTGTGCTCGCCGAGGTTCGGCATGTCCCGGTAGAAGCCGGTCTCGACGCCCTCGAGGTTCACCGGCTGGGCCACGACCTTGATGTCGCCGCGGGTGCGGTGCTGCATCGGCATCGCCATCTCGAGGTGCTGGACCTGCGGGTCCTCGAAGACCTCGCGGATGTTGTTCACCGGGCCGCAGGGGATGCCGGCTTCCTCCAGCTTCTCGATCCAGTAGTCGGAGGAATGCTGGCTGGTGACTGCGGCTATCACCTCGTTGATCCGCTTGCGATCTTTGGAGCGGCCGCCATTGGTCTTCCAGTCCTCGACCTCGAGCCATTCCTCGTGGCCGGCGGCCTTGCAGAAATTGGTCCAGAGCTTGGGCGAGGACGCCGCGATGTTGATCGGCTTGTCCTGCGTCGGGAAGACGCCCATCGGGATGTTCACGGGGTGGTCGTTGCCGGCCTGGCCCGCCACTTCGCCATCCATCAGGTAACGGCTGGCCTGGAAGTCCAGCATGAAGACCTGGGCCTCGAGCAGGGAGGTATGGACATAGCCGCCGCGGCCGGTGCGCTCCCGGTCGTAGAGCTTCATCATGATGCCCATGGCCAGCAGGTTGCCCGCCGTGAGGTCGTTGATCGGGATGCCGACCCGCATCGGCCCGCGGCCCGGCTCGCCGGTGATGGTCATCAGCCCGCCCATGCCCTGCGCGATCTGGTCGACGCCGCCGCGCTTGGAATAGGGGCCGGTCTGGCCGAAGCCGGAGATCGAGGCATAGATCAGCCGCGGGTTGATCTCCTTCAGGTCGTCATAGGCGATCTTCAGGCGGTGCTTGACCTGCATCCGCATGTTCTCGACCAGGATGTCGGCGGTCGCCGCGACCTTGCGGAAGGCGGCAAGCCCGGCCGGGTTCTTCAGGTCGATCGACAGGCCGCGCTTGTTGCGGTGCAGGTTGACCTGGTCGAAGCCGTCCCGCGCGCCGCCGAGGCCGTCGCCCTGCCCGGGCGGCTCCACCCGGATGATGTCGGCGCCCCAGTCCGCCAGGTGGCGGACGCAGGTCGGGCCGGCGCGGGCAAGCGTCAGGTCGAGGACGCGGAGGCCGGCCAGGGGAAGGCGAGTCTCCTGCATCAATTTCGGATCGATCGGGCTTTCGGGCATCGGTTCCTCCCGGGATAGCGGCAAGACTAGGGGAGGGTGCCCGCACTGGCCAGATGGGGGCCGGGGCCGGGCCGCGATCCGGACGCGACGCCGCCCGGCCCCGGCGGATCGGCGCCCGGGCCTTCGAGCCCTCCCGCGAGCCGTCTAGAGCCGTTCCCAGAGGTCGCTTTCCACCTCCAGCCGGCCGCGCTCGTCGGCCAGGAAATCCCCGCGGGAGACGATGCCGACCAGGCGGTCGCCATCCACCACGGGAACATGGCGGAAGCCGCCGTCTCGCATCAGCCGCAGCGCCTCGACCGCCCGGACATGCGGCGGCATGGCCTCGGGGTTGGCGGTCATCACGTCACGCAGGCAGGTCGCGTGCGGGTCGCGGCCCTCGGCCAGGATGCGGCAGATGGCGTCCCGCCCGGTGAAGATGCCGAGCAGCCGGCCATGCGGGTCGGTCACCAGGATCGCGCCGATGCGGTGGTTCCGCATCTCCTGGCAGGCATGCTGCACGGAGGCCTCGGGCGGCAGGGTGATCGGATGCCGCCGGGTGATGATCTCGTGCATGTGGCGGTTGGTCATCTTGCCCTCCCATGACGGCCGGCGGAGCTTCGGGCCGGGGCCGGCGGCCGGCCTTGATCCGCCGCAAGCCGCCTGGTCGCGTTGTTGTGGGCGCCAGATCGGGTGCCTCAGGCCGGCACGGTGCCGAGCCGCGCCTGGCCCTCCGGGCAGAGGTCCCGCAGCACGCAACGGCCGCAGGCCGGGCCGCGGAAGAAGCAGCAGCGCTGGCCGTGCCGCATCAGCACCTGATGGTGGTCGTAGAACTGCTGCGCGTCCCAGTCGTCCGGCAGCAGCGCCGCCAGCACCGCATGCGCCGGCCCGACCGCGAGCGTCTTCGGGATCAGCCCGAGCCGTGCCGCGACCCGGTGGTGGTGGCTGTCGACCGGCAGCGCCCGGCCGCGCAGCGTGCTGAAGGACAGCACCGCCGCCGCCGTCTTCGGCCCGACCCCGGGCAGGGAGGCGAGCCAGGCCGCCGCCTCCGCCTCCGGCATCCCCGCCAGGTGCGACAGGTCGAGCAGCCCCTGCCGTTCGGTCAGTGCCCGCAGCGTCCTTTGCAGGGCGGGCGCCTTGGCTTCCGGCCAGGTCACGCCGGCGATCGCCCGCTCGACCTCCGCCACCGGCGCGTCGCGGACCGCCGCCCAATCCGGGAACTGCTCCCGCAGCGCCTTGAAGGCCCGGGCGCTGTCGGCATTCTTGGTGCGGTGGGACAGCAGGGAGGAGACCAGCTCGTCCAGCGGCGCCAGGGCGTGGAAATAGGTGATGGGGCAGCCGTATTCGGCGCAGAGCCGCCGATGCGCTTCCAGCGCCAGGGCGCGCTTCGCGGCATCCGGCGCGGGCGGTAGGCGGGCGACGCCGCGGCGGGGCTCTGAGGTCTGGGGGACGGGCATGGCAGGACGAACGGCCCTCGCGCCTTGCGGTTCGGCCTGCAACCGCCCCCAAGGCCATGGCCGCAACATCCCGTGCGGGCTTGATGCGCGCTGCGGACCGGGTGCAGCTTCGCGCTATCCGGTGACGATGGATCCCGTCGACCTCGCCCTCTGCCTCGCCATCGATGTCTCGGCCAGCGTCGACTACGACGAGTTCGGCCTGATGATCGGCGGCTATGCCGCGGCCTTCCGCGACCCCGGCATCGCCGCGGCCTGCGCCGGCGGGCCGCGCGGGGCGGTCGCCGTGGCCCTGCTGTTCTGGTCGGGCGCCTGGCCCTCGATGCGGCCGCCCTCGGGCGGGCCGGAGGTCGCGGTGCCCTGGACACGGCTGGACGGGGCGGCCTCCGCGGCGGCGCTGGCCGAGGCGATCGACAATGCCCCACGCCTGCCGCTGCCGGGGGCGACCGCGCTGGGGGAGGGGATGGCGGCGGGCCTCGCCCTGCTGGCGCGCTGCCCGGCGCCGGCCACGCGCCACGTCCTCGACGTCTCGGGCGACGGCCGGCACAACCAGGGGCGTTTGCCCGGCCCGGTGCGCGACATCGGCGTCGCCGCGGGGGTCACGCTGAATGGCCTCGCGGTGCTGAACGAGGAGCCCGACCTGCTCGACCACTACCGGTCGGACGTCATCGGCGGCCCCGGCAGCTTCGCCATGGACTGCCCGGACTACGCCGCCTTTGCCCAGGCTATCCGGGAAAAGCTGGCGCGGGAGATCGGCGGGCTTCTCCTGTCCCGGGCGGATCGGTTATCTCCTCGGGCTTACTGACAGGTGCAGATTCATGCTGCTGCTGATTCCGGGCCCGGTGCAGACCAGGCCCGAGACCCGTGCCGCGATGGCGCAGGACATCGCCCCCTGGGACAACGATTTCCGCCCCACCTATGCCTCGATCCGCGAGCGCGTCCGGGTGCTGGCCGGCGGCGTCGAGGGCATGCACGCCACCCTGCCGCTGCAGGGCTGCGGCCATTTCATGATGGAAGCCGCGATCCGCACCTTCGTCCCGGCCGGGGGGAAGCTGCTGATCCCGCAGAACGGCGCCTATGCCGACCGCGCGGTGCGGCTGGCGACGGAAGCCGGCCGCGTGGTGGTGGCCCTGCCCGGGCCGGACACCCGGCCGGTCACCGCCGAGGAGATCGCCGCGGCGCTCGCGGCCGACCCCGCCATCTCCCATGTCGCGATGATCCACAACGAAACGGGCAGCGGCATCGTCAACGACCCGGAGGTCATCGGCCCGGCGGTGCGGGCGGCCGGGCGGCGGCTGATCCTCGATTCCGTCTCGGCCTTCGGCGCGCTGCCGGTCAATCTCGCCGACCACCCGGAAATCGACGCGCTGATCTTCACCAGCGGCAAGTGCCTCGAAGGCCTCCCCGGCATCGGCTTCGCGGTCGCGCGGATCGACAGCGTGACGGCCGCGGCCGGCAATGCCGGGTCATGGGCCTTCGACCTGTCCGACGTTTATGCCCATGCGCTGCGGGCAGGCTGGGGCAGCTTCCGCTTCACCCCGCCGGTGCAGTCGCTCGCGGCCTTCAGCGTGGCGCTCGACCTGCATGAGAGGGAAGGCGGCCAGCCCGCGCGGCTGGCGCGCTACCGGGAGAACGCACGGGCGATGTATGACGGCGTGCGGGCGCTCGGCATGGCGCCCTACCTGGACTGGGCGCATCAGGGCCCGGTGATCGTCACCGTGCACCAGCCGGCCGACCCGGCCTTCGAGCTGCAGCCCTTCGTCGATGCGCTGAAGCGCCGCGGCGTGCTGATCAGCAATTTCTGGAACACCCAGGCGCCGACCTTCCGCGTCGGCTGCATCGGTGCGGTAACGCCCGAGGACATCCGCGGCGCGGTGGCGGCGATCGACGGGGCGCTGCGGGAGCTGGGCGTCACGCGGCGCGAGGCTTCGGGCAACGATGCGCCGCGGCAGAAGGTCTCGGCCCGGGACGACGACTGAGCGGCCAGGGCGGCCCGCGGCTGGGCGCGAAGGCCCGGACGCGTGAACCTGCCCTGGCAACAACGGGCCATGGCGGCGCCGCATCCGGATCTGGATTCAGGCCGCGCCGCGGGCTCAGAACCGGTAGCGGACGGCGGCGCCGATCACCCAGGGGTCGAGGTTGGCGCGGGCGGTGACGGTGCCGGAGTTCACGCTGACATCCGGCCGCAGCAGGATCTTCTTGGCGTCGAGGTTCAGCAGCCAGTTCGGCGCAAGCTCGTAGTCCACGCCGACCACCGCGGCGAAGGCCGGGGTGCTGTCGATCCGCACGCGGCTCACGGGCGGGGTCTTGTTGCCGCCATAGCCGTAGAAGAAGGTGTAGTTCAGGCCGATGCCCGCATAGGGGCTGATCCGCGAGGCCGGAAACGGGTGGATCTGCAGGGTCAAGGTCGGCGGCAGCACCCAGACGCTGCCCAGCTTCACGTCGCCGAGCGCCGAGCCCTTGACGCTGACATCGTGCTGCGAGGTGGCGGCGATCAGGTTCAGCGCGACCTGCGGCGCCATGAAATAGGTGAAGTCGAGCTGCGCGGTCGCCGAGTTGCTCGCTTCCGGCTTGCCGCCGATGCTGGTGCTGCCGCCGTTGCCCGGCAGCACCCCAATGGCGCCGAGGCCGACGACGAAGTCGCCCGCCTGCTTGCCGCGCGGCGCATCCTGCGCGGCGGCGCCGGTGACGGCGAGGGCGGCCAGGGCGACGGCACCGGCCAGCTTACCAAAGGTCTTGTGCATGTCTCTCGATCCGTTGAGGGCGGCGTTGCCGCTGCGGACCGGAATAGGTGCGCAATCGTCACGCGGCCTTGATGCGGATCAAGTTGCGTCTGAAACCAATATCCCGAGCCACCACGCTGTGGCAAAAAAGCCACAGCAGGCCAGTCAGTCCTTCCGCTTCTTCTTCTTTGCCGCCTCGCCGGTTGCCTCGCCCGAGGCGGCGAGGGCGGCCAGCCGGCCGGGCAGCACCGCGCGGATCTCCGGCCGCTGCTCCTTCGCCTTCTTCCAGTGCTTCTTGTCCTTCCGGGTCATGCCGCAGCCGAGGCACCAGCCCGTGGCCTCGTCGTAGCGGCAGATATCGATGCAGGGGCTTGCCATGCCCTAGCAAAGCCGTTCCGGACCGGATGGTTGCCGCCGGCGCTTGCCCCTGGCCGCCCGGACCTCTAAGCGCGAGGAGCCTGCCGGGAGGGAAGATCATGGCCACCGACCTCGAGATCGCGCGCGCCGCGACCCTGCTGCCGATCGGCGCCATCGCCGAACGCGCCGGCATCCCGGAGGCGGCACTGATCCCCTTCGGCCGCCACAAGGCGAAGCTCGATTTCAGCCTGCTGCGGACCCAGGCCGACAAGCCGCGCGGCAAGCTGGTGCTGGTCACCGGCATCAGCCCGACCGCGGCCGGGGAGGGCAAGACCACCACCACCATCGGCCTCGGCGACGCGCTGAACGCGCTGGGCACCCGGACCATGATCTGCCTGCGGGAGCCCTCGCTCGGCCCCTGCTTCGGCGTGAAGGGCGGGGCGACCGGCGGCGGCCGGGCCCAGGTGGCGCCGATGGAGGACATCAACCTCCATTTCACCGGCGATTTCCACGCGATCACCGCGGCGAACAACCTGCTGAGCGCGATGATCGACAACCATCTGTACTGGGGCAATGCGCTCGGCATCGATCCGCGCCGCGTCACCTGGCGCCGCGCCATGGACATGAACGACCGCAACCTGCGGAACATGGTTCTCGGCCTCGGCGGGGCCTCGCAGGGCGTGCCGCGGGAGGACGGCTTCGACATCACGGTGGCTTCCGAGGTCATGGCGATCTTCTGCCTCGCGCGTGATCTCGCCGACCTGCAGGCGCGGCTCGGCCGCATCATCATCGGCCAGACCCGCGACGGCACCAGCATCACCGCGCGCGACATCAAGGCCGATGGCGCCATGGCCGCGCTGCTGCGCGACGCGCTGCAGCCCAACCTGGTGCAGACGCTGGAAGGCTCGCCCGCGCTGGTGCATGGCGGGCCCTTCGCCAATATCGCGCATGGCTGCAACAGCGTCATGGCGACGACGCTCGGCCTCTCGCTCGCCGATGTGGTGGTGACGGAAGCCGGCTTCGGCGCCGACCTGGGCGCCGAAAAATTCCTCGACATCAAGTGCCCGAGTGCCGGCCTCTCGCCCGACCTCGCGGTGGTCGTGGCCACCGTGCGGGCGCTGAAGATGCATGGCGGCGTGGCGAAGTCGGCGCTGGGGCCGGAGGACGTGGCGGCGGTCGAGCGCGGCGTGGTCAACCTTGTCCGCCATGTCGAGAACATGCGGAAATTCGGACTGCCCGTCGTCGTCGCGCTGAACAAGTTCACCACGGACACGGATGCCGAGATCGCCGCGGTCCGCCACGCCATGGCGCGGATCGGCGCCGAGGCCTTCCTCTGCACCCATTGGGGCGAGGGCGCCGCGGGCGCCGCCGAGCTCGGCCGCGCGGTGCAGGCGCTGCTGGCCGAGGGCCATGCGAAGTACCGCTCGCTCTACGAGCCTGCCCTGCCGCTCGCCGAGAAGCTGCGGACCATCGCGCGGGAGATCTACCACGCCGCCGAAGTGCAGATCCCGCCCGCGGTCGCGGCGCGGCTTAAGCGCTTCGAGGAGATGGGCTTCGGCCATGTCCCGGTCTGCGTCGCCAAGACCCAGTACAGCTTCAGCGCCGACGCGACCAGGATGGGCGCGCCGGAGGGCCATGTGCTGCCGGTGCGCGAGGTCCGGCTCTCGGCCGGGGCCGGCTTCGTCGTCGCGGTCTGCGGCGACATCATGACCATGCCCGGCCTGCCGCGGCATCCGGCGGCGGAGGGAATCGGGCTCGACGCCGACGGTCGGATCGACGGGCTGTTCTGAGGTCCCGCTTCAGCCTCCAGGCAACTTCCGGCACCGCACCGCACGGCAAACGTGTGGTGCAAGACACGGATCGCCGATCCGGCAGATGATGCGAGACCGTATCGCGCCACGCTGCCGCGCCGCGCTGTGTCATCGGTGCACGGCGCTGGTGCAATCATGGCCAATCGATGAACGCCGCACGCAAGCGTGCAGCGCAGCACCCGGGCTCACACGCAAGGGTGTGCCGCCCGTGGCGCACCCGTCCGCGGCCATCGGATAGTGTCGTGTCCGACGAGATTGCAGCGTGACGAGGGGGCCACCGGTTTCGAATGCAAGAGGACAGGGCGCCCGGGGCGGACGCCTTCGCGAACGCTGTTGCCGCGGAGATACCGCGGTTGCGACGTTTCGCGCGCGTGCTGGTGAAGCACGGCGATGCCGCCGACGACCTTGTGCAGGAGACGCTCGTCCGCGCGATCGGCGCGCGCGACCAGTTCCAGGAAGGGACGAATCTCCGCGCCTGGCTCTTCACCATCCTGCGCCATGCGCGCGCCGCCGCCGTGCGGCGGGCCGCGCGCAGCCCCTTCCTGTCGCCCGAGACGATGCCGGAAGCGGCAATCTCGGGCGGGCAGGAGGAGCGGCAGGAGATGCGCGACGTGATCATCGCCTTCCGCCGCCTGCCGCCGATCCACCGGGAGGCACTCTGGGTCGTGGTGGTCGAGGGGCTCGACTACAGCGAGGCGGCGAAGGTGCTCGGCGTGCCGGCGGGGACACTGCGGTCGCGCCTGTCGCGGGCGCGGGAGGCGCTGCGGCGCGGCGTCGGGCTGGAGCCACGCTCGGGCAGCGACCCGGAGCTGGGCTGACCGCGGCGGTTCAGTCGGAAAGGTGGTCGAGCAGTCGAAGGAAGCGGTCGGGCACCGGTTCGGTCAGCACCTCGGCGTGCAGCCGGGTCAGGTGCCGGCGCAGCCAAGCGTCGAACTCGGGTGCCTCCGCCTGCGGTACGGGCGGCCTGTCCCGGACGGGGGTTGCAAGATCCTGCATGGAAACCCCAATGCCTGCATCGGAAGCGGGTTCCACGCCGGCGGACAAGGCATTGGGCTTGGCGTCGGGCATGCGGCGCGGGGGCTCCGGGCTTTGTTCCGCAACGGCTGTCCGGGGTGGCAGGCGAAGCAGGCTGGAATGCACGTGAAAGTAGATAAGCCGGTTCGCATAAGCAAGCACGCGTTAGTGATGGCCGCCTGAACCGGGATGGCCGCATTGCGTCGGGAACGCCCGGCTGCGATGACCGCCGGATGCCTCCCGAAGATCCCCAGTCCCTGTTGCAGGCCGGTGCCGCGCGCCACGCCGCGGGCGACCTGGCTGCGGCTGAAAGGCTCTACCGCCAAGTGCTGAAGCGCCGGCCGGACGAGCCGAACGCGCACAACCTGCTGGGCGTGCTGGCGCGGCAACGCGGCGATGCGGCCGGCGCGCTGCGGCATACCAAACGCGCTCTGGCGGCGGCGCCGGAGGAGCCGGTCTTCCTCGCCAATCGCGGCGCCGCCCTGGCCGAGGCCGGGCGGCTGGCCGAGGCGGTGGTGGCGCTGCGGGCGGCGCTCGCGCGGCGGCCAGAGGATCCGGTGGCGCTGCGCAACCTCGGCCAGGCGCTCTCTGCGCTCGGCGATGCCGCGGCGGCGCTGGCCCCGCTGGCGCAGGCGGCGGCCCTGCTGCCGGAGGCGCCTGAGCCTCGGCTCGCGCTCGCCCATGCGCGGCGCGAGGCCGGCGATGCGGCCGGTGCGGCC
>NZ_SMSJ01000049.1 GCF_004355005.1 Dankookia rubra | reverse complement strand
CCCCATCCGAAACCAACCGCAACCCAGTAGCGGTCACCAAGCTCAAGCGGTGGCTACCGGCTGCCCCAATTTTACTCCGCCGGGCGCTCCAATATTCCTCCGCCGTTGACAGTCGGACGTGAAGCTCGCCGAGGCGCTGGACGACCGTACCAGCTTTCGCCGCTTCTGCGGCTTTGCCGCCCACGAGCCGACGCCCGAGCGCACCGCCTTCGTCCGCTTCCGGCGCGAGCTGGTTCGGCGCGGGCTGGACCGAGTGCTGTTCGAGACCGTCACCCGACAGCTCGAGACCAAGGGCGTGATGGTGCGCACCGGCACTTTGGTGGACGCGACGCTGATTCCGTCGGCCAGCATCAGGCAGGACGGCGAGGCCAAGTGGGCTGGGCACCGCCGGCGCAAGCCGGTGCATGGCTACAAGGCGCACGTGGCGACTGACGAAGGTGCCGGCTTGGTGCGTGGTGTCGAGGTCACGACGGCCAATGTGCACGATGCGGCCGAGCTGGCGGCGGTGCTGCCACCGGAGCCAGGCGACGTCTATGGCGACAGCGCCTTCACCGGCGGGTCGGCGGAGCGGCTGATCATCGGTCGCGGCGGCCGGCCGCGCACGGTGTGGACCGGCATCTGGGGCCGCGGCCCGGACGCGCTCGCACGGCTGGAAGCGAACAACGCTGCCGTCCGGCGGGTCCGCTGCCGCATCGAGACGGTGTTCGGCACCTGGAAACGCAGCTATGGCCTGCGGCGGATGCGCTGGCTCGGCCTCGCCAAGGCTGGCCTGCAGGTGCGGCTTGCCGCGATGGCCTACAATCTCCGGCGCACCGTTACCCTGCTGCACGCTGCGGCAGCCTGAAATGGGACGAGTCTGTCCACATCGCCCCTTAGCCTTCCGAGGCAGACCAAAACCGACGCGCATCATGGTGCCCGAAGCAACCCGAAGCCCACACCACGAAGATCTCCGCTCCTTCTGTGCACCCGCGCACAGCTCTCATAAGATACGCCTCAGCGCCATTCGACCTCGCGACACAGCTTAGACACGGTCCAGGCACTCAGGCCCGTTACCTCCACCTCTGGCCCGTCCAATACCACTTGCATCAGCGCCGCCTGTTGCGTCCCGTCCAGTCACGCTGGTCGACCTGGGCGAGGTCGATTGGGCAGTCCGGTAAAGCCCTCGACGATGTAGCGCGTCACTGCATCGCGCGGCGCATCGCATTTCCTGCCTGCCAAATGCGCCGCCTTCGCCCGAGGTAGACTCTCGAGGGCGCCCGCGATCGCCTGCTCCCACGCCGTCGCACGGTCCTCTTCCCAAGGTGCCAGCCGTCGCAGCTCCTCCGCCGACAAGGGTTTCATCCACTCGCGGATGCTTCCAAACCCCTGGCGAGGTCGGCCTCCAGGTCCGCCTTACTTTCCAAACCGACGGAAAGCCGCAGCAGGTTTTCGCCGATCCCAGCGGCGCGTCTGACATCGGCGCTCATACTCACGTGGGTCATCGTTGCCGGATGGGCGACCAGGCTTTCCACGCCCCCGAGGGACTCGGCCAGCGTGAACACCTCGATCGCCCCACAGAACCGGCGCACGCCCTCTACACCGCTGGAGATCTCGAAGCTCAGCATGGCGCCGAAGCCGCGCTGCTGAGCTATTGCGATCTCATGCCCAGGGTGCGTGCGGAGCCCGGGATAGTGGACGGCCTTCACGGCCGGGTGCCGCTGAAGAAACCCGGCGAGCTCGGCCGCCGTCTGCTGCTGGCGCTCGACGCGCGCGAACAACGTCCGCAGGCCGCGCAGGGTGAGGTAGGCGTCGAAGGGCGCACCAGTCACGCCCGTGACGTTCGCCCAGGACGCCAGCGCCTCGACATCCGCCGGATTGGCAGCAACGACTGCGCCGCCGACCACGTCGGAATGGCCATTGAGGTACTTGGTCGTTGAGTGGACGACGAAGTCCGCGCCGAGCCGGAGCGGCTGCTGCAGCGCCGGGGACAGGAAGGTGTTGTCCACCACCACCTTCGCCCCAGCCGATCGCGCCTGGGCAGCGATTTCGCGGATGTCGACGATGCGCATTAATGGGTTGCTCGGGCTCTCGATGAGGACGAGCCTCGGGCCGCACGCCATGGCGGCAGCGAGGGCCTCTCCGTCGGTCTGGTCGACGAAGCGGACCTCGAACTGCCGCTTCGCCCTCCGCGCGCTCAATAGCCGCCAGGTGCCGGCGTAGCAGTCGTGCGGCGCGACCACGAGGTCGCCCGGCTCAAGGCTGGATAGCACAAGGTCGATGGCGGCCATACCCGACGAGACGACTACGGCACCGGCGCCCGCCTCCAACTTCGCTAGGGTGTCGGCGAGGAGGTCGCGCGTCGGATTGCCAGAGCGTGTGTAGTCGTAGCGGCCTGCCCGGCCGAAGCCGTCGAAGGCGTAGCTGCTCGACAAGTGGACCGGCGGTGCCACGGCTTTGAAGGCGCTGTCCGTCGCTATGCCGTTCGCGGCGGCAACGGTCTGCGGAGACTTGGGCTGGGGCATAGTTTCGACACCTTGCGCTGAGAGCAACCACCGCTTGTGGGAGTGGAGACCTGTCATCTCCAGGAGCGTGAACCGGCCGACTACCCGCTGTCACGTGCTGGCCGGAGGACCGGGTCGGGGCTCCCTCTCGCGGCAACCGGTGGCAGCCGGGCATACATCGTCCCAGCGCTGCCCGAGATCCGGCGCGCGGGGCGCGTAGGACGCATGCTCTGGCGAGGGCAGGCCTCCCGTGTGCATCAAGCGCCTCAGCCTGGTGCTTCCGGTGTTCCGGCGCTCGCAACCCATCCCGTGCCGTCAGCGCGGACGACGCTCCGGAGGCCGTCGAGCGCGATCCGGACCACCCCGGCATCATCCGTCCCCGCATGCACCGCGTAGGCGGGGTAGACGAACTCCGGGGCGCCGGACACCAGTTGGAGCTGGCCGCCCTCCAGGTACGGCCGGACCGCGCCCATGCGAAAATACCCCGAACCTCCCGCCGCAAGGATGTAGCCGAGACCGAGCGGACCCAGCCCGACATGGAGGGCCGGCTCGTCCCGGCCGGCCTGGCCCGGGCCCTTCCACAACGCGAATTCCGGGCCCCAATCCACATGCACGTAGGGCGGCGCACCGCCCCTTGCGCCCGGTGAGGTGGTCACCATGACCAGCTTCTCCTCGACGAGGAGTTCCACCGCGAGGCCGGGCCGGTAGCGGGGGGCGTAGAGCACCGCGAGGTCGAGGACGCCCTCAGCGACTTGATCCATCAGGTCTTCGGACCGTCCGACCTGCACCCGCAGGGCCACATCCGGCGCCGTGCGCCCCATCCAGAGGAGCCATTGGACCAGGAGCGGGTCCCAGAGGCTGAGCTCCGCCCCGATCGCCACGACCGCCCGCCGCCCCCGTGGCACCGCCACCTCGTGCCGCGCCCGCTCCCAGAGCTGCACCAGAGCGGGCGCATGCCGCAGAAAGCTCTCGCCCGCCGGTGTCAGCGAGGCGCCGGCCTTGTTGCGCACGAAGAGCGGCCGGCGCAGCTGCTCCTCCAGGGACCGGACCCGGGCGCTGACGGTCGTCTGGCTCACGTTCAGGCGCTCGGCGGCGCGCACGAAGCTACCGGCGGCAACGATGGCGAGAAAGGTGCGGGCCAGCTCGATATCCATGGAGCGCTCCGTCGTTCACTGCAGAGTTCTCGCAGTTATCCTGCAATCAATCTCGTTTGTATGCCGCATGCCCTGCCCCAAGATCTGCCCTGAGGGTTCGTGGTAGCCGAATGAGGGTGTGCATGACCGAGGGCGAGCAGTCTCACCTCCTGGACCTGATGGTGGCGCTGCGGGACCGGCGCGAGGCCTACGCGCTGGCCACCGTGGTCGAGACCAAAGGCTCCGCCTCGGCCAGCCCGGGGTCGAAGGCGCTGATCGGCCGGGACGGCACGCTCCTCGCCGGCTGGGTGGGCGGCGGTTGCGCCGAGTCCACCGTGCGGCAGGCGGCGCTGGAGTGCCTCCGCGACCCGCACCCCCGGGTGGTGGACCTCGATCTCGACGACGAGGTGCTGGGCGTGGGCATGCCCTGTGGCGGGAGCATGCGCGTCTATGTCGAGCCCGTGCTCCCGGCGCCGACGCTGTGGATCCTCGGCCACGGACGGGTCGCGGAATGCCTCTGCCGCTTCGGCGCCACGCTCGGCTTCCGGGTCGTGGTGGACGAGGCGCCGGCACCGGATCGGGCGCGATTCCCAGACGCGGCGGAGATCATCGACGGTGATTACGGGTACGAGAAGCTGGAGCCCCAGGCCGAGGACGCCGTGGTGATCGCCACGCAGCACAAGGGTGACCACATCTCCGCGGTTCGCGCGCTCCGCTCCCCCGCCGGCTATGTCGCTGTGATCGCCAGCCGCAAACGGTCGCGGCTGGTCTGGGACTTCCTGCGCGGGGAGGGATTTGCCGAGGAAGAATTCGCCCGGCTCCGCGCCCCGGCGGGGCTCGACCTCGGGGCACGAACACCCGAGGAGATCGCCCTGTCGGTCATGGGCGAGATCGTCATGCTGCGCCGGGGCGGTAGTGGCCGCCCCCGATGCGACGCTGCCGCGCACCGCGCCGAGCCGACCCAAGAGGAGGCGGTCGGCCGGGAACTGGTGGCCTGACCACGAGCCACGCGGACACCATGCACCCTCGCCGTGCGGACTGCCAGCTAAGGCCGAGGAGGTCGGGATGAATGAAGGGACGCAGCGGGGGGGTGCGCGGCCGGCGATCGCCCCGCCGGAGGAGGACCCCAACGCCGTCGTCGTCTGCAGCTCACCGCCCTGCTTCATGCACGAGCTCGACCCGTCTTACCTCGGCTATCTCGGCCGCGACGAGGTGCGGGAGCTGCTGGAAGCGCTGCTCGCGATGAGATGGTCCGGCACCGTGGTCGAGGCGGCCTGGGTGCGCGCCATGCTGCGACGGCACCTGGCCCATCCGGGTGTCACGCGGCCCCCTGGACCGTCGCATGTCCAGGGCGAGGCGACCACCGGCGGCGCCCACGCGGGATCCGCCGATGGCGGAGAGGACTGCCTGAGGCTCCGGCTGCGCGCTGCCTTGCCCCGCCTCGCCGACGGCGCATTGCAGCGCGACCTCGCGGAGGTCCTCAGGATGCTCGAGCGCGACCTTCGACGCCATGGCCGCACTGGCGACAGCTAAAGGCGTGCCGGGCTGGGCGGAGGTGCGGAGCTGGCGCAAGGCGCAGCGCGCGAGCCTCGTCGCGCAGTGTCTCGGTGCCGGACGCGCCGAACGGGAAGGCTGGAACTCCACCATCACGGCTCACCTCGAGGGACTGCCGGCGCTGGCAGGTCCGACGGGGACAGTCGGCTTCTACTGGCCCTTCAAAGGGGAGTACGACCCGAGGCCTCTAGCGCGCCTGCTTCATGCCCGCGGCGTGCGCCTGGCGCTGCCGGTCGTCGTCGAACGGGCGAGGCCGGTGGCCTTCCGGGCTTGGTGGCCGGGCATGCGCATGCGGCCCGGGGTCTGGAACATCCCGGTGCCGGATGAGGGCGACTGGGTCCGCCCCGAAGCCTTGCTGGTGCCGCTGCTCGGCTTTGACCCGCAAGGTTACCGGCTCGGCTACGGCGGTGGCTATTACGACCGGACTCTGGCCGCCGCGCGGCCGACACCTCCGCTTGCAATCGGCGTTGGCTTCGAGGTCGGGCGGCTGGAGACCATCCATCCGCAGCCGCACGACGTGCCGATGGACCTGATCGTCACCGAGCGGCGGGTCTTCCGGGGATCAGCACCCGTGACGGCGACTGAGGGCTCGGGCCCAGGTAGTCGGGAGGGAGTATAATGATGGGCGACGGGTGGTCGGGGGCGGAGTTGGGCCGGCTGGGTCGTGTCATGCTGGAGGCAGCGGCAGATGCCATCATCCTCGCAGACCGCAAGGGTGCGATCCGCTTCTGGAATGCTGGGGCGGAGCGCCTGTTCGGTTTCACTGCGGCGGAGGCGCTCGGTCGTCCGCTCGACATCATCGTCCCGGAGCCGCAGCGGGCGCGGCACTGGGCAGGGTTCAGCCGGGTCATGGAGACGGGCGAGAGCCGCTACGGTGCGGGCGAGGTACTCGCCGTGCCCGGCCTGCGCAAGGATGGCAGCCGCATCTCGCTGGAGTTCACCATCGTGCCCCTGCACGACCAGGCGGGCCGGATGGAGGGCATGGCCGCAATCCTGCGCGACGTGACGCAACGCTTCGAAGAACTGCGCGCGCTTCGGCGGCAGGTTGCAGCCGCACGGGAGGGCCGCGCCGCCGAGCCGCGGCCCTAGGCAGATCCGAGCCGCCCGCCGTCCTGAGGCGAGGCAAGACTGGAGCTTCAGCGCCGGGCTGCCACCGTCGCGTGCCCCGCCCGGATCAGGAGGCCGGCGAAGGCGGCGAGCCACGCCGCGATCGCCACCCAGACAAAGAGCCGCGGGATCGGCAAGAGGAAGTCGTGACTGGCCGCTCGCGCGAAGGTCGCGGTCGCGGCGGTATACATGCCGAGCGGGAAGACCATGGACCAGTATTGCGGGTCGTAAGCTAAGGAGATTCTCCCGGCCACGTGCCGCCAGGCAGTCAGTAAGGCCAGTAGCGGCACCCACCAGGTTGCCGCGGCCCAGAAGCCCGTCGTCAGCGCGTTGATGAAGGGCTGGAAGCCCAGGACGCCGGGATGGCCCTGCGCGTAGAGCAGGAGGTCGGCGCCCGCGAGGGTGGCGATCGCCACTGCACCCATGTTGATCCAGTAAGGCGGCGTCAGCATCGCCGGGGTCATTTCGAGGAAAAGCCAGCGGTAGAGAATGAGCGCGATCAGGACCGCGTAGAACATCCCGCCGAGCAGGAAGAGGCAGACGCAGGCAAAAATACCAATTTCTGGCCGCGGCAGCAGGTCGGCGACGGAGGTGCCGAGGACGCAGAGCGACTCTGTCGAGACCGCAACCAGGAGCCAGGCTCCGCTCAGCCCCCGCTCGATCGGTGGCTTCGGGCCGGCGAGTATCGCCCCGAGAAAGAAGCCGTAGAGCAGGGCGACCCAGAGCAGGGTGGCCCACAGCCACAGCGCCAGGGCGATCTCACGAAACGTGGTCAGGGAGGCGAACTGGACCCCGAGCACACCGGTTGCGGCGACCATGGTCAGGAATGGCGGGCCCACTGCATGGTCGGCCAAGTCGCGGAGCAGGGCGGAAGGGTGCCGTAGCAGCCGCGCTAGCGTGATCGCCAGCAGCGCCGGGTAGGCGACCAGGTTGAGCGCGAACAGCGCGGTGGGGACCAGCGGCACCTCTTGGAGATACGCCGCGAGCGAGACGATGCCGGTGGCCATGACGAATGCGAAGTGACCAGGCGAGAAGCGCGCCAACCGGCCGCGGTGGCCACCCGGCACAACGGCCGGCTTGGTCCCGGCCTGCACGGGGAACGTCAAGCCCGGGCCGAGGAAGGTGACCGGGCGGTCGGCCCGGGTCGTCCGGCCAGGCTCGTCGGTGTGCGACTGAATGGCGAGCCGATCCCGCACCGAGTGAACTCTCTCTCAAACGCGGCGAAGGAGCGCGGTAAGGATAGGAGGGGGGCTCGGCTGCTCATGGGCTAATGCTACTGCGACAAGTCGCGGTGTGAAGGCTTACCTCTGGATGGCGGCCACAATCGTCCACTCCGCCGCGGAGACCTGCTTCGGCGCCTTCTGAAGCGCCAGCACGGCGCTGGGATGGCGATGCGATCCGGGCTTGAGAGGCTCAACGTCGTCAGCACGGGAACTTCCTCGAGCTGGCACCGGAACACACCCTCCGGTTACAGGAACGCGGTACTTACAGGCATGGGATCGCGAGCGACCGCGCAAAAGTGTAGTGCGTCCGGATGTTGAGACAGCCTGCTGCGCTATTCAGGCGGCCAAGGGTAGGTTGGCCGGTGGGCATTGAGCAAGGCGGCGTTACTCGGCGCGGATCTGGTTCGGAGTGCGGTAGCCGTGCCGGGCGACGATCCAGGTGGCGTTATAGTGGGCCACGAACTCCTGCAGCCCACGGCGCAGCTCTTCAATGGTGTCGAAGGTGTGCACCCGTAGGAAGTTCTCTTTCAGGGTGCGGACGAAGCGCTCGGCGACGCCGTTGCCCTCGGGCTGGCGGACGAAGGAAGGCGAGCTCTCGATGCCGAAGAAGGCGATCTCGTCCTGGAAGTCGCCTGACAGGTAGTTGGAGCCGTGGTCGTGGCGGAGGGAGAGACCCTTGGCCGCGTTCTTTTCGAAGCCGCCGAAGTGGCGCAGCACGTCCTGGCGCACCGGCTCGAGTGCCTCGAAGCGGTTGCCGGAGCGGGCGGCATGGTTGCCGACGCACTCGCCGGAGCAGTGGTCGACGGCAACGAACACCCGGGCCCGACCGTCTCGGATGGTCACGGTCTCGGTCATGTCGGTCCCCCACATCGCGTCCACCGCCGTTGTGGTGATGGTGCCGTCATGGGCGGCAGCTCGGGACGGCCGACGCGGTGTGGCGCGAGCACGCCGTGCTGGCCCATGAGGCGCCGGACCCGCCGGGCCGAGGTGCGGATCCCGGCATGGCGCAGCCGGGCCCAGATCTTGCGGTAGCCCTCGCCATGCAGGCGCGAGCCGAGGATCTGGGCGCGGATGTGCTCGAGCAACTCGGTGTCAGAGCAGGCACCGACCGGGCCCCGGCGTGTCGGACCGGCCGGTGCCGCGGGGTCGGGCGCCGCGCGATGGCGGTAGACTGTGGCACGGGAGAGCTGCCAGACCCGAGCGACCCTGGCCAAGCCGTAGGCGTGGCCCGTGACCGACGAGATGGCCCGGCTCACCGCCTCGACCTCCGGCGGGCCAAAGGGCGGCCGCCCTCCAGGGCCGCAATCTTCTGCTCCAGCAGCTCGTTGGCCATGGTGACCTCGCCGAGCTTGGCCTTGAGCCGGAGCAGTTCCCCATCGCGGCTGTCGCGCTCACGCTCCTTCATCGCCGCCTCTGCCCCGATCAGGGCGCGATCGCGCCACTCGCTCAGGCGGGCGACGGTGACGTTGAGCTCGCGGGCCACGATCTCCAGCGGCTCACCGCGCAGCAGGCGGGTGACGGCGGCCAGCTTGCGCCGGGCGGAGTTGCGACGCTCCGGCCCGGCACCGCCCGTGGGGGTGCCGGAATCGACGTGCTGGACGCCCGCCGGCGCCCCCACGGGCTGGTGGCTGCGGTTCTGGTCCATCGGTCTGACCTCCGGTTGCGGTGATCTCTACCGCAGCCGGCTGTCTCATCGAACCGTGTCGCACCCCAGTCCCGACGCCGGGCAGCATTCGCTCTCATGGCAAACGGACCGCCCTTGCAGAAGAAGGGGCCTCGCCCCGGCCTCACCCTAACTGAAGACACTTATAGAGCCGGCTTGGGCCATCTTGAGGCCGGCGCCGGGTCGCACGGGGATAATACCTGTAAAACCGGCAAACTCATCCAAGTGCACCCAAGCCGGCTCTATAGGCGGGCGACCAATGCAACAAGGCGCCACTGCAGCGGCGGGAACCGGGAAACGAAAGTCTCTGGGCGGCCGTTGCAGCTCATTATCTGGGCAGACGGCCAGTGCTGCCCGACCTCCGATTCGCTGCGCCACGCTTGCGCGCTGAACTAGTGGTCAGGAGGTATTCGCCTGCATCCACAAGCCGCCTTTCGTTCGTACGGATCCGCTTCTGCGCATTCTCACCGAGCTTTGCTACCGTCAGCGCTGCAAGCAGATTGGCTAAAGCCAGCGCTCCGCCCGCTGATTCCGGAAAGGCGCGGCTCAGTGTTGGCGCCACAAAGAAAAGGTCGCCAGCTAGATCGCGCAGGGGAGCCTCGTCGATATCGGACACGACAATGATCCGTGCCCCGGCATCGCTCGCTCGCCGCGCCAGCGCATCGGTCACCCGACTGAACGGCGCAAAGGTAAAGGCAACAAAAGCATCCTCCGCCGCCGCATCTTCAAGCGCCCCCTCAGGTGCACCACCCGCGTCATCGAGCAAGGAGACGCCGGGCCGGGCCTTACGGAGGGCGTAGGCGAGCGTGAAGGCCGCCGGGAAAGGCGTGCGACGGGCAGCCACGAACACGCGCGGAGCAGTCGCAAGGACTGTCGTGGACCGGTCCAGCGCGGTCTCGGTCAACCCCGCGAATGCTCGGCGAAGCACGTCATGCTCCGCGGCGAAGAAGCTCTCCGCGAAGGCCAGCGCCCCGGTGCCGGCCCCGGCAGCGGCCGCGATGGCGCGTGCGCTGTCCACGTTGCGTGTCGCGGCCACCTGCGCTGCCGCACCGTTGCGCAAGACGCGGTCCACGAAGCCCTGACGCAGTTCGTTGTATCCGGGCAGGCCCAGCCGCTGCGCCAGGCGGACCAGCGTGACGGGTGGAACATCGGCCCGCCGCGCAAGCGCGCGCATCGAATGAACGGCCACGTTCTCAGGATGCGCCAGAAGATAGCGCGCCGCCTCGGCCATAGGCCCCGTCAGTTCCGCGAGCACCCCCCGGAGCGCCTTGAAGGTCTCGGCTTCATTCATGTCGGCAGGCTCCCCATAACGACCGCTTCGGACAAGCGGTGGACCAATTGCTCCTATTGACTCATAGCCGAACCATATGGTCCGCTCCAGGCTGCGTCATTGCATGGAAGTCCGGGCATGGATCATCCCGCAGCAACCAACGCCGAACCGACCGATAATCAACCGCCGTTTTCGCGGTCTGCCGCCGAGTTCGAGAGGGCCAAGCGCGTCATTCCCGGCGGCAGTATGCGCCAGGCCACCTGGTTCGCACCGCATCCACCCTACGCGGTCAGGGGCGAAGGCTGCTGGGTGGAGGACCTGGATGGCCGTCGCATCCTCGATTGCGCGAACAACTTCTTCTCGCTGGTGCATGGCCATGCCTTCCCGCCGGTGGTCGAGGCGCTACGGAAGGTGGTGGGCGACGGCACGGCGTTCGGGATGCCCACACGGCATGAGACAGCCCTGGCCGAGGCTATCCGCAGCCGCTCGCCACGCTGCGAGCAGATCCGCTTCTGCAATTCGGGCACAGAGGCGGTCATGTTTGCCGTCAAGGCAGCGCGCGCGCTGACCGGTCGCCCCGCGATCGCGAAGTTCGAGGGCGCCTATCACGGCAGCTATGATTCGCTCGAAGTCAGCCTGGGCTCAGATCCTTCGAACTGGGATGGTTCGGGCGGTGATCCGGCCGCGGTGCCCTATGACCGCGGTACGCCTGCAGGTGTCGTCGCCGACACGGTGGTGCTGCCCTATGCCGATGCCGACCGATGCACTGCCATTCTCGAGCGGGAGGCTCCCCGGATTGCCGCGGTGGTATTGGACCCGCTGGCCTCGAAGATCGGTATGGTGCCGCCCCCGGCGGCAACCATCGAGGCCATCCGCAATGCCGGTACCCGGCATGGGATCCTGCTGATCTGCGACGAGGTCATCACCTTCCGCCTCTCCCACGCCGGGGCGCATCCTCTCTTTGGGCTGGAGCCCGATCTGATCGCGCTCGGCAAGATCATCGGCGGCGGCCTGCCGGTCGGAGCGGTGGCCGGGCCGGCAGCGCGGATGGCCATTTTCGACCATACCCGCGGCCAGCCGCCAGTGGCATTCGGCGGTACCTTCAGCGCGAACCCGTTGACCATGGCGGCTGGTCTCGCCGCGCTCGACGCGTTTGATTTGCCGGCCGTGGACAGGCTGAACCGTCTGGGCGACACCCTGCGAAGCCGCGTCAATGCTGCCTTCACCGAAGCGGGCGTAGCCGCGCAGATGACCGGCTTCGGATCGCTGTTCCGCCTGCACCTGACGGCCGCCCCGATCCGGGACTACCGCAGCTGCTATCCGGACGCGGCCGCGAAGAAAGCGCTTGCGGCTATCCACCTGACGATGCTCGACGCTGGCGTTCTGCTGACTCCCAACTGCTCTGGCGCCCTCTCGACGCCAATGGCCGCTGCGGAGATCAGCCTCATAGCCCATGCCCTCGTCGAAGCCACCCTGGCGGAAAGGACTGGGCGATGATGCGGCGTCTCCTCGCTGCTGCAGCCCTAGTCGCAGGGCTGAGCGCGGCGGCTCAGGCGGGTCCCGTGTTGGATCGGGTTCGGGCCAACAATACCGTCCGGTGCGGGGTCGGCGGATCCGTTGCAGGGTTTTCGCTTCCGGACGGTCGCGGTGAATGGCACGGGCTGGATGTGGACTACTGCCGCGCCGTGGCGACCGCCGTACTTGGCGATCCGCGACGCGTGACCTTCGTCCCAGTCACCTTGCAGACACGCTTTACAGCGTTGTCTTCCGGAGAGGTGGACGTACTGGCCCGCGACACCGTCTGGACCATGTCGCGGGATGTCAGCCTCGGGATCGTCTTCGTCGGCACCAGCTTCTACACGGGTACGGGGGTGATGGTCCGTCGCGCGTCCAATGTCACCCGGATGGATCAGTTGGGTGGCGCGACGATCTGTGCGAGCCAGGGAGGATCAAACCTGCCCGAGGTCACCGACTTCCTCCGCGCCCGCAACCTGAGCTTCACTCCAATTACCTTCGACCGTTTCGCTGCTGTGCTTGAAGGCTTTTTGGCCGGACGATGTGATGCGGTGACTGCGGGTGCTGCGGACTTGGCTGGCGCAATCTCGGTTCAGGTGACCAATCCCCAAGACTTCCTTGTGTTGCCCGAGGTCCTGAGCCGCGACCCATATGGCCCGGCGGTGGCCCGCGGTGACATGGAATGGTTCTCGATCGCGCGCTGGACTCTCTTCGCACTGATCGAGGCCGAGGAGCGCGGACTCACGCGAGCCAATGTCCGCCAGATGGCAGCCAGCGCGACCGATCCTGCGCTGAAGCGCCTGCTCGGCACGGAAGACAACCTCCGCGGCATGCTGACTCTGCAGCGCGACTGGGTGATCCGGGTCATCGAGCATGTCGGCAACTACGGCGAAATCTACGACCGCAACTTCGGGCCCGAAACGCCAATCAACCTGGGGCGCGGCCAGAACCACGTCGTCTCCCGCGGAGGGCTCCACTACGGCATGCCGTTCCGCTGAGCAGATCGGACGCCCGTCGCGTGCGTAGCGGCGCCTCCCCGTGGGATTCCAGAGGCAGAGGTCGAGAAGCCATGAACGTGACACGACGTGCGATGCTGGCGTCCGCCGCGGCGCTGCCCTTCCTGTCGCGGCCGGCATGGTCGCAGCAGCAGGTTGTCCGGCTTGGGGTGCTGACGGACATGGCCGGCATGTACAAAGACACCTCCGGTCAGACCACGGTGGTCTGCGTGCAGCAGGCAGTGGAGGACTTCCGGGCGATCGCGCCCGATATCCGCGTCGAGGTGCTCGCTGCCGATCACCAGAACCGGGCGGATGTCGGCGTGACCACCGCGCGCCGCTGGTTCGACCAGCAGGGCGTGGATGTTATCCTGGACGTGAATAACAGCGCCATCGCCTTCGCAATCAATGACGTGGTGCGGGAGAAGGACAAGATCCAGCTGAACAGCGGCGCCGTCTCGTCGGACCTCACCGGCGCCCGCTGTAGTCCAAACACCCTGCATTGGACCACGGACACCTGGGCGAACGCCCGCGCCACGGCCCGCGCCATGCTTGACCAGGGCAACAAGGACTGGTTCTTCATCACCGCCGACTATTCCTTCGGCCACTTGCTGCAGGCCGAGATCAGCCGGGTGGTCGAGGCCGGTGGCGGCCGGATCGTCGGCGGCGCACGCTATCCTTCGCCGGGCACCACGGATTTCTCTTCCTTCCTGGTCGAGGCCCGGGCGCGCGGCGCCAAGGTGATCGGCTTGTGTAATGCCGGTGCCGACCTCAACAACTGCGTGCAGCAGGCCCGTGAATTCGGCCTCAACCGGCAGGGCGTCAAGTTGGTGGCCCCGATCGCCCTGCTCACCAATGTGCATGGGCTTGGCCTCGAAGCGGCTGAGGGCCTGGTGCTTTCGGAGCCGTTCTACTGGGACATGAGCGAGCGCAGCCGGGCCTTCACCGCGCGCATCCGTCCCAAGGCGCCGACCAACTGGCCCAGTAGCATCCATGCCGGCGCCTATTCGGCGGCGCTGCATTACCTGAAGGCGGTCGCCCGGATCGGCGTGCCGGCCTCCAAGGCCTCCGGCCGAACGGCGATCGAAACCATGCGCGCCATGACGGTGGAGGACGATGTCTACGAACGCGCGACTATTCGTGCGGATGGACGCGTACTATTCCCGGCCCGGGTCTGGGACGTGAAGGCGGCGTCCGAGAGCAAAGGACCTTGGGATTACCTGAAGCCGCGCGCCACCATCCCGGCTGCCGAGGCCTTCCGGCCGATCGGCGAGGGGAACTGCGCGCTCGTCCGCGGCTAGGACGCACCGTGCCCGCACCGCGCGCCATTACCGCCCAGGTTCTCCGCGGGGCCGGCGAAGAGCGAGTTCTCCATTCCAGTCAGGGCACTCCTGCATGACCACGGACGCAATCCAGCCCCCTTTCCGCATCGGGGTCGACATTGGTGGCACCTTCACCGACATCGTCGTCGCTGGCGCGGCGGGCCGGCTGCTGGCGCACAAAGCCCCGTCCACGCCGGAGGACCGCACCATTGGCGTGCTGAACGCCATCGCAGGTGCCGCGCAGGCGATGGGGCGCGACACGCGGGACCTGCTGCGCGAAACGGAACTCCTGGTCCATGGCTCCACCGTCGCCACCAACACCCTGCTGGAAGGCAAGGGGGCGCGGGTGGGCTTGCTGACCACCGAGGGGTTCCGCGACAGCCTGGAAATCCGCCGCGGCCTGCGGCGAGACGTCTGGGACCATCGCTCGCCCTTTCCGCCGCCGCTGGTGCCGCGCCGGCTGCGACTGGGCGTGACCGAACGCATCGATGCCGCAGGGGCGGTGGTGACGCCGCTATCCCGCGACAGCGTGCTGCGCGCGGTCGAGGTGTTTCGTGCCGAGGGCGTGGAGGCAATCGCCATCTGCTTCCTCAACAGCTTCCGCACTCCGGCGCATGAACATGCCTGCCGTGCCATCATCCAGGAGGTCTGGCCCGAGGTCTGGGTCTCCTGCTCCGGCGATATCGCACCGATTATGGGCGAGTACGAGCGTAGCGCGACAGTTGTCGTCAATGCCTATGTTGGCCCGCGCGTGGCACCCTATCTGCGTTCGCTTGAGGAAAGGCTGTCCGGCCTCGGCCTGCGTCATCCGCTGCTGATCGTGCAAAGCAATGGCGGCGCCGCGAACGTGGCGGAGGTAGCGCATCATCCGGTGCAGATGGTGCTATCCGGCCCGGCCGCGGGCGTCGGCGCGATCCGCTACTTCGGGCGCGATACCGGCTCGTCGGACCTCGTCTCTATCGAGGTGGGTGGCACCAGCTGCGACGTGACCCTGATGCGCGACGGCGTCGTGCAGATGACCGACCAACTTGATGTCGAAGGACATTGTATCGCCATCCCCTCGGTCGAGATTCACACCATCGGCGCAGGCGGCGGCACCATCGGTCATGTCGACGCGGGCGGGATGCTGCATGCCGGCCCGCGGGGTGCCGGCGCGCGGCCTGGGCCGGCGGCCTATGGTTTCGGCGGCATCCAGCCCACGGTGACGGATGCGCAACTCGTCCTCGGCCGGCTGGCACCCGGCCCCTATGCAGGCGGTGCCATCATGCTGGATCGCGACAAGGCTGCCGAAGCGATCGAGCGGCATCTGGCACAACCGCTAGGGCTGACGCTGGAGCAGGCAGCGGCCGGCCTGATCCGCTTGGTGGACCAGAACATTCAGCACGCCGTGGAACGCGTCAGCATCGAGCGCGGCTATGACATCCGTGACTTCACGCTGATTGCGGCAGGCGGCGCCGGGCCGCTGCACGGGGCGGCGGTTGGGCGTGCCCTGGGCTGCGCCGCGGTCTATGTGCCACGCTTGGCCGGCGTGTTCTGCGCCTTCGGCATGTGCAATACCGATGTTCGCATCGACCGCATCCGCAGCTGGTACCAGCGGCTGGATGACCGCCAGCCGGATCGACTGGAGGCGGCGTTCCGCGAAGTTGAGCAGCAAGCCCGTGCCGCGTTGGCGCGGCAGGGCTTCGCCGAGGATGCAATCCTGCTCGAACGCGGGCTGGCGCTGCGCTATCCCGGGCAGCAATGGCCGGTGACCATCACCTGCGACGACGGGCTGGGCGTGGAGCAGTTGCGCCGTAGCTTTGAGGCGGCGCACCAGCGGCTATATGGCCACTTCCAGCAGGATGGCGAGATCGAGGCACTCGGCCTGAAGGTCGGGGCACGCGGCCACCTGCCGATGGCGGCGCCGGCGCTGGCCGAGCCCGGCCCGTTGCGCTGGCCGGAACCTGGGGGGCGGCGCCCGGTCTGGATCGACGATGCCACCGGCACGGTCCTGACGCCGATCCATGACGGGCGGCGCCTTGTGCCCGGCGATGCCGTGGCAGGTCCCGCCGTCATCGACGAGGCGACAACGACGCTGCTCGTCGAGAGCGGCCAGAGGCTGCGCGTGACCGCCGCCGGAAATTATCTGATCGAACCCGCGAAGAAGGACGGCGCCGTATGACCGCCACCGCTACCGCCATCGATCCGGTCCGCCTCGCTGTCGTCCAGAAGCAGGTGGATCACATCTCGCAGCAGATGGGCCTGATCATGACGCGCACGGCGCGTAGCCCGATTTTCAGTCAGAGCCACGATTTCACCTGCTTCGTCGCCAGCGCTGGTGGCGACATCATCGCCCAGGCGGACGGGATCCCGATTCATAGCGGCGGAGGCGGCTTTGCGGTGCGCGCCACGTTGCAGGCCTTTGGCGACGAGATGGCAGAGGGCGATGTTTACCTGCTGAGCGATCCCTACACTGCGGGTGGCAACCACCTGCCGGATTGGACCATGATCCGCCCGGTCTTTGTCAGCGGTCGCCTTTGTGGATTCACCTGCAACCGCGCGCATCAATCGGATATCGGTGGCGGCGCCGCAGGCACCTACAACCCCGAAGCAACGGAGATCTTCCACGAGGGCATCCGCCTTCCCGTGCTTCGCCTGGTCGAAGCCGGGAAGCTGCGTCGTGACCTCTTCACACTACTCCTGCTGAACTCCCGCTGCCCGGACCTCATGGAAGGCGACCTGAGCGCGATGTTCGGCTCGACCCGGATCGGGGCGGAACGCGTCGCCGCGATGCTCGCCGAGATGCGGATCGACCAGGGGCTCGCCTATTTCGATGCATTGCTGCGCTACGGCGAAGCCCGCATGCGCGCGGAGATCGCGAAGCTGCCCAACGGCACCTATCTCGGCGAGGATGGCAGCGACACCGACTGTTTCCAGAAGATAGACGTGCCGGTGCGCGTCGCGCTCGAGATCCGCGATGACGCTCTGGTCTTCGACTTCACTGGAAGCTCGCCGCAGATTAGGGGTTTCAAGAACAGCTCGTTGGCGAACACCTATTCCGCCGTTTATGTGGCCGTCGCCACCTTTTTTGATCATTCGCTACCACGGAACGAGGGGCTGTTCCGCCCCGTGACGATCATCGCCCCCGAAGGCACCGTGGTGAATGCCCGCCCGCCGGCACCGATGACGATGAACACGGTCTATCCGGCAACCGACATCATCTACGCCTGCTGGAAGGCCCTGGCGCAAGCTGCGCCGGAGCGCGGCTGCGCCGGCTGGGGCAAAGCCTGCTATGGGCTGAGTTCTGGTCGCGATACGGATGGACGCTTCTTCGTCATGTATCATTGGCACGGTGCATCGGGTGGCGGCGCTGTGAAAGGGCGCGACGGATTCCAGTCTGTCGGCCACATGATCTCGCTTGGTGGCCTGACACTGCCAAACGTGGAGGGGTACGAGCAGTCCTATCCCGTGCACATCCATCGGCAGGAACTGAGGTGCGACACCGCTGGGGCGGGCGAGTTCCGCGGCGGCGCCGGCGTGGACTACATCTGCGACGTGCTGGTACTGACCGAGCACGCGGTCCGTTCGGAAGGTGTGGGCCGTCCGTCCGGCTACGGAATCGGTGGCGGACTGGATGGAGCCTCAGGGTTGCTCGACGTGGATGAAATCGGAAAAGGTTCTTGCCCGCCGCCACAGTACGGCATCCAGCGCCTCGGCCCTTCGCGCATTCGAGTGCAGTCGAGCGCCGGGGGAGGATGGGGCGATCCGTTCCGTCGAGATCCGGACGCCGTACTGGCAGATGTGCTTGACGGTATCGTGAGCTCTGAGATGGCACTGAATGCTTACGGCGTTGTCTTAACGAGTGATGGGTGCACGGTCGATCACGCGCAAACCAGCCGCCGAAGGCTATCTGCAGCCGGATCGTAAGCGTCTAAGTGCCAAAAACGAATCTGCTGATATCAAACTGTCTCGCGGAACAAGATACAAACCGGACTCCCCGTCCTGGCGACCTCGCCGGCCAGCGTCAGTTCGCCCGCCTCCGCGGCGACCTCGAACCTGAGAATGGTGTCGCTATCCTCGTTTGCGACGTAGAGAAACCGGCCGGTTGGGTCCGGTGCGAAGAAACGAGGCGTCCGGCCGCCCGAAGCAATCCACTGCTGGACCGTCAGCCGCCCGGTGCCGACATCGACGGTGAGGACCGCAATGGAGTCGTGCCCGCGGTTCGAGGCATAGACGAAGCGCCCATCAGAAGAGACAGCAATCTCAGCGGCCCGGCTGTTGCCGGTGAAAGTGTCGGGCAAGGCAGAGAGAATCTGGAACGGCTCAAGGGCGCCGGTCTGCCCATCGTAGCGGTAGGCGGTCACAGTAGAGTCCAGTTCGTTCACTACGTAGGCATAGGGCGCAGCGGGATGCAGCGCCACATGGCGCGGCCCCGACGCTTCACGCGCGACAACGGAGCCCTGCTCGGTCGGAACCAGCTTGCCGCTCGCCGCCTCCAGACGGAAGGCGAAGACGCGGTCGAGCCCTTTATCTGGCACGATGATGAACCGCCCGGCCGTGTCAAACTCCGTCTGGTGCGGCTTGGCGAAGGGCTGTTCGACGCGGTGCGGTCCAATGGTGCCTTCGAGCTTAACGAGGTCGGTGAGCTCGCCAATCGAGCCCTCCTCCGGGTCGATGCGCAACACGGCAACCGTGGAGGTGATGTGGTTGGCAACCACCATGAAGCGGTTCGTCGGATCCACTGCCAGGTGCACCGGATTGCGGCCGCCGGTCGAACGTCGGTTCAGAAAGCTGAGCCGCCCGGTCGCGTCGTCGATGCGGAAGGCGCTCACCTCCGTGCTGTCGCCGTGCACCGTGTAGAGAAAGCGCCGGTGCCGGTCGAAGGCGAGGAACGAGGGGTTCAGCAGGCCCTCCACGAGCTGCACATGGGACCAGTCGCCCGTTGCCGCGTCTGTCCTGTAGACGTTTATTCCGTCGCCCCGGGCGTTGCGCTCGCGCGTGGTTCGGCAGCCGACATAGGCGTAGTAAGCTGAGACGATGCTGGATGGCATGATAGCAGCTCCCTGCTGCGGTGTGGACGCGGCCGGGCTGGCCGCCATCGTGGACAGGCTCGGCGTGACCGTGGCGGCAAGGATGGCCCGACGGCCAAGCAGCACTGAGCCTGGTGCTGGCGATGGAGAGTTCCAGGTCAACGTCCCGCTCTCGGTTCTTGGTTGTGCTGGATGGCGGCGGTTCAGCCTTCCGGCGTGATGTTCGCGTCCTCAATGATCCGGGTGAACTTGCGGGTCTCTGCCTCCACGAAGCTGCGGAACTCGGCCTGGCTCATGGCGTGCGGAATGGCGCCCTGCTCGGCGAGCTTGGCCTGCAGGCCCGGGTCGCGTAGCACCGCCGCGAGAGCCTCCTGCAGGCGTGCCACGACCGGCGCCGGCGTCGCTGCCGGGGCAAAGACGCCGAACCAGTTCAGCAACTCATACTCCGTGAGGCTGGGCGCCTCGGCGATAGCGGGGACATCTTGCAGTTGCGGCAGCCGCTCGCGCGAGGTCACCGCGACGGCCCGGAGCTTGCGGTCTTGGATCAGCGGCAGGGCGGGGCCGAGGCTGCTGAAGTTCATCGAGACCCGCCCCGCGGCCACGTCGGTCAAGGCCGGTGTGGCGCCCTTGTAGGGCACGTGCAGGATGTCGGTACCCGCCATGCGGTTCAGCAGCTCCCCCGCCAGGTGCTGCGGGTTGCCAATGCCGGAGGAGGCGTAGGAGAGCTTACCCGGGTTGGCCTTGGCATAGGCGACCAACTCCGCCGGCGTGCGGATCGGCAGGCGGGGATCGACGACCAGCACGTTGGGCACGGTTCCCACCAGCGAGATGGGGGTGAGCTCGCGCGCCGGGTCATAGGTCATGCGCTGTTTGAGCAGGGCCGGATTTGCGGCGATCTCGCCGGCGGCGGCCATGAGCAGCGTGTATCCGTCGGGTGCCGCGCGGGCGACGGCCTGGGCGCCGATCATGGCGCTCGCCCCGGGCTTGTTCTCGACGATCAGTGGCTGGCCGAGTGCCTGGCGCATCGGCTCGGTCATGAGGCGGGCGACGATATCCACGCCGCCGCCCGGAGCATAGCCGACAATGACCCGGATCGGGCGGTCCGGGTATGTGGCTTGCGCCAGGGCGCCGCGCCCGGCCAGGGCTGCGCCGGTCGCCAGCAGCAGGGTACGCTTGTTGATCATTGAGTTCCTCCCGTTGGGTCTGGATTGGTGTTGATTTTGTGCCGTGAGGCTGCGGGTTCGGCTTGGCTAACGGCTCGCGGCATGTCCGCCGCCGCTGGCAGCCAGCGCGCGACGCAAGATCATCGGGATCATCCCCCCGGCCTGGATGAGCGCGACCTCCCTGGCCGTCTCGATCAGGGCAGTCGCAGTGCCGCTCAGCACCTCGCCCGTCACGCCGCGCCGCAGCGTCAGTGGGATGGCAGCCCGCGGCACCAGGGCGGGGAGGTCCCAGGCGATCTCGATGGCGTCGTCCGGAGCAAGGCCCAGCATGTCGAAGCGCCACCCTTCCGGCAGGCGCAGCGGCAGCACGCCCATGCCAACCAGGTTGGAGCGGTGGATGCGCTCGAAGCTGTTGGCCAGCACGGCGCGGGCGCCGAGAAGCTGAGCACCCTTGGCCGCCCAGTCACGGGAGGAGCCGGTGCCGTATCGCTCGCCGGCGACGATCACCACCGGCAGCCCGGCCTCGGCATAGCGTTGCGCGGCGCGCCAGGCCGGCAGTGCCTCGCCTGTCGGGGCAAACACGCTGTGGCCGGTCGGCAGGCCCGGACGGAGGTGATTGACCGCGGCCTTGTTGGTGAAGAGGCCGCGCAGCATGACCTCCCAGTTCCCGCGGCGCGAAGCATAGACGTTGAGGTCGCGCGGGTCCTCGCCGCGTTCGACCAACCAGGTCGCGGCATCGCTCCTGGCCGGGATCGCGCCAGCCGGTGAAATGTGGTCGGTAGTGATGTCGTCGCCGAGCACCAGCAGCGGATGCGCCCGGAGCAGGCCTGCCTCCTGCGCCTCGGGACCGAAGCTGACGAAGGGCGGCGGGCGGAGATAGGTGGAGGCGGGGTCCCAGGGAAAGCGCAGCGTGGCCGGCGCCTCCAGCGCCGCCCATGCCGGCGAGCGGTCCGCCGCCTCGCCGGCCGCGGCGATGTCGGCCGGATCGGACGCCGCGGCGACCGCCGCCTCGATCTCCGCGCTGCGCGGCCAGAGATCCGTCAGGTGCACGGGGCAGCCACTGGCAACGGTGCCGAGCGGATCGCGTGTGATGTCGAGACCCGCCCGGCCGGCGATGGCATAGGCGATGACCAGGGGCGGCGAGGCCAGCAGCGCGGACTCGATCTGAGGATGCACCCGGCCGGGGAAGTTGCGGTTGCCCGACAGGATCGCGACCGGTTTCAGCCCGCGCGCCTCGACGGCCTCGGCGACCGCCGGCAACAGCGGCCCGGAGTTGCCGATGCAGGTGGCACAGCCATAGCCGGCAATGCCGAAACCCAGGGCTTCCAGGTCCTCCAGCAGCCCGGCGCGGCGCAATTGCCGCTCCGCCGCAGGCGAGCCAGGGGTGAGCGAGGTCTTGACCCAGGCTGGCACGCAGAGGCCGAGCGCCCGCGCCCGCCGCGCCACCAGCCCGGCCGCGACCAGCAGCCCGAGATCGGAGGTGTTGGTGCAGGAGGTGATGGCGGCAACCGCCACTGCATCGGCCGGCATGCCAGCCACGGCGGCGCCGTCCGCCGGGGACCCGACGGCGGCGAGCGCCGCAGGAACCTGGGCCGGGTCCAGACGGTCCTGCGGCCGGCGTGGCCCGGCGACCGATGGGCGCAAAGACGCGAGGTCGAGTTCCAGCACGGTGGTGTAGCGGGGCTCGTTCTCTGGGTCGTGCCAGAGGCCCTGCGCCCTGGCATAGGCCTCGACCAGCGCAACCTGCGGCGCGTCACGGCCGGTCGCGCGGAGGTAATCCAGGGTGTGGCCGTCGATCGGGAAGGCGCCCGTCGTGGCGCCGTATTCGGGCGCCATGTTGGAGACGACCGCGCGCTGCCCGGCGGTGAGCGACCCGACGCCCGGGCCGAAGAACTCCACGAACTCGCCGGCGACGCCCGCCTTGCGGAGCAGCTGCGTCACCGCGAGGGCGAGGTCAGTGGCGAAGGTTCCCTCCGGCAGCGCCCCGGCTAGGCGGACGCCATAGACCTCCGGTACGCGCAGCGAGACCGGCACGCCGAACATCACGCCCTCGGCCTCGATGCCGCCCACACCCCAGCCAAGCACGCCGATGCCGTTGACCATCGGGGTATGGCTGTCGGTGCCGACCAGCGTGTCGGGCACCGCCCAGGTCGTGCCGTCCCGCTGCTCCGTCGTGACGACGGTTGCCAGGCGCTCGAGGTTGATGGTGTGCATGATGCCGGTGCCGGGCGGGAAGACCCGGAAGCCGTGCACCGTGTTGGCGGCCCACTTCATGAAGCGGTAGCGCTCGGCGTTGCGCGCCATCTCGTTGGCCATGTTGGTGCGCAGCGCATCCGGCCGGGCCGAGACGTCGACCGGTAGTGAGTGGTCGGTGGAGGTGGCCACCGGCACCGCAGGATTGAGCATGGCCGGATCGCCGCCCGCCTCGGCCAGAGCGTCGCGCATCGCGGCGATGTCCACCAGGGCCGGGCCGCAGGTTGTGTCGTGCATCAGGATGCGCAGCGGCGCGAAGGGGATCTCGGCCTCCGAGTGGCCGGTCCCCAGCCAGGCGAGGAGGGCGTCGCGGCCCGCCTGGCGCACCTCGGCTTCCGGCTGCCGCAGCAGATTCTCGAGCAACACGCGGTGGCACCAGGGCAGCCGCATCAGGGTCTCGCGGCCACCGGTAGCGGCCGGCAGGTCCACGATGCGGCAGGTGCCAAAGGCTCCCCGGAGCATGGTCGAGGGCGTGGCGGTGAGGTCGGTCATTTGGACGTTCCGGGGTTCTTACCGTGTGCCGGTATCTGTATCTTATAATGATAAAAGACCGCAAGCCCTCTCGGCACCCTGCCCGGCTCTCTGTTAGGGTGCGGCCATGCCCCGTTCCCCTGCCGCCGACCTGCACCGCGATCTCGCCCGGTCGATCACCGATCACCTACGCGCCTCAGGTTCGGAGCCCGGTCATGTGTTGAGCGAGAATGGTCTGGCCCAAGCTGTGGGCACCTCACGCTCCCCGGTCCGGGGGGCGGTGCAGGTGCTGCTCGATCTCGGGGTGCTGGAACGGCGCGGTGACGGCCGGCTTGCCGTCCGCCAGCTTCCGGCCGTCTGGGAAGACGCGGCGTCCCATGATGCCGAGGCCGGTGCCGCAGCCCGGCTCTACTGGCGCATCGCCTCCGACCGAATCGCCGGCATCCTGCCGGACCTCGCAAGCGAAGCTGGCCTGATGCGCCGCTACGAAGCGCCGCGCGGCGTGGTCCATCGCGTTCTGCTGCAGATCATGGGCGAAGGCTGGGCCGAGCGGGCGCCAGCGGGCGGCTGGCGCTTCCTCGCCCTGATCGACACCCCCAGCAGCTACGACGAGTCCTACCGCTTCCGGCGGGCGATCGAGCCGGCGGCGCTGCTCGATCCGGCATTCGCCCTGGCACCCCGCGTCGCGGCGCGGCTTCGCCGCGAACAGGAGGGGCTGCTCGCTCAGGCGGAGAAGGAGGCCGATCCACGCGAGGTGTTCGAGCTGAACTCCGGCTTCCACCTCGCGCTGATGCTGGCGTCGAACAACCGCTTCTTCGCCGACGCCGGAACCCGGGTGACGCGGTTGCGGCGGCTGGTGGGCTACGTCATCGCGCTAGATCGCAGCCGGATGGCTGACCAATCCAGGGAGCACTTGGCGATCCTCGACCGGATCGAGGCGGAGGACCGCGTCGGCGCCGCCGAGCTGCTGGTGCGTCACCTCGATGCCGGGCGCGCTTCGAAGGCCCGGCTGCTAGAGGATACCCGGCTGCGCATCAAGGCGCTCGTGCCGTCGCTGTCGTCGGTAACACCAACCGCCGCCACTACTCCTGTCATGGTCGATCCCGCCGCCTAAGCGGTTACCGTCCCGCCGCCCTCACCTATCGGGTGCCACAGCCGGTCCCGGTGGCGACGCGCGATCGGAATGTCGTTGGAGGTGAGGACCTATCCAAGCGGAAAGCACTGCACATGATGCCGTCCGCACCGCATCTCCGACATGCCGCCACAAGCGACCTTCATCGCCGAGCTGTTCGACGTCGCTGCCTGACTTGCATGCCAGCGGGGCCATTTACGGCCCGCTGCAAACTTTGCAACACAACCGGTAACCACCTGAACCGGCTGTTCTTGCAGAGCGACTCGCGCCGCCGGTAGCCTCACCCAAAAGGAAGCCCTCGGACGAACAGTTCGCAAGAGGGGCAGCATTCGAGGGAGGGGATATCGTGGCCGGCACCCGCCGTTCGTTTGTAACATTGGCCACGGGCTCGGCCCTGGGCTTGGCTGGCCTGTCAGGCACAGCACACGCCCAGGCTTATCCGTCGCGGCCTGCGCGCATCCTCGTCGGCTTCGCCGCCGGTGGCGCGACCGACATCCAGGCCCGGCTGATGGGGCAGTGGCTGTCGGACCATCTCGGCCAGCAATACATCGTCGACAACCGCAGCGGCGCCAGCGGCAACATCGCCACGGAAATAGTCGCCCGGGCGGCGCCCGATGGCTACACGCTGCTCCAGGTCGTCACTCCACACGCAATCAACGCCGCGCTCTATTCCAACCTGCCATTCGATTTCATGCGCGACATCGCCCCGGTGATCTGCGCGGCGCGGCTGGCCTATGTCGCCGTCGTCAACCCGGCCTCTCAGGTTCGGAGCATCCCCGAGCTGATCGCCCATGCGAAGGAGAATCCGGGTCGCCTCACCTACGGCTCGGCCGGGACCGGCACGCCGCAGAACATCTCGGTCGAGCTGTTCAAGATGATGACCGGGGTGAACCTCCTGCACGTGCCCTATCGCGGCGGTGCGCCGGCGGTGGCGGACCTGATGGCCGGCCACATCCAGCTCGTGTTCAGCCCGCTGTCGGAGGCGATCGAGCAGATCAGGGCCGGCAAGCTGCGGCCGCTCGGGGTGACCACAGCTTCCCGGCTCGAGGTGCTGCCGGACGTGCCGCGGATCGCCGATTTCGTGCCGGGCTACGAGGCCAGCGGCTTCGCCGGCATAGGCGTGCCGCACGACACGCCGGCCGTCATCATCGATCTGCTGAACCGCGAGTTGAATGCGGGCATCGCTGATCCCGGGGTTCGGGCCCGCATCATCGACCTTGGGGGCACGCCGGTCGGCGGCACGGCGGCCGAGTTCGAGGCCATTCTGGCAGCCGCTGTCGAGAAGTGGGCGCGGGTGATTAAGTTCGCGGGCATCAAGGCCGACTAGCCTCTGGATGGTTTGTCCGAACCGACCACTGAATTTGGCGGAAGTGGTGCCGCGGCATGCGGCACCCGAGGCGGTCTCCTGTAATCCGCGCCGACAGGCGGTAGCCTCGGTTGGCGCCAGACCAAGAGGGTCACTGGCGCCCACGACCAAGGCGCAACATCTCCCGACCTTCCCTTCAACACCTTTGGATATGCCTCGGCGGCGGCGGACCTATCGGCTGCCGGGCACGGATATCGCGTCGGCCTTCCCCACCTCCAGCGACGACCGTACCACTTTCTCCTTTGTCAGCCGCGATCCCTGGAGGTGAACACGGAGGAAGGCCGAGGCTGCTTCCAGGTCGCCGCTTTCAATCAGGTCGAGGATGTGCAGGTGCTCCATGCAGATGCGCTCCAGCCGCACGCGATCGGGGTGGACCCGGTACTCGATCAGCCGCCGCATCGCGTTCACCCGCCGCAGCGCATCGAGCATGAACGGATTGCCCGAGCCGGCCATCAAGGCCTCATGGAACTCCGCGCCGATGCGATGGGTCTCGGCACGCGAGGATGCCTGCCAGCCGCCATTCAGCAGGGCGTGCTGCTCCGCCCGCAGCCGCTCGATGACCGCCGGCTTCAGCTGATAACCCGGTTCGAGCAGCGCCGCGGGCTCGACGAGGACCCGGAAGCGGAAGCCCTGCATATAGGCCTCCGGCGAGCGGAGGAGCGGGCGGAACTCCCAGCCCTGGCCCGCGCGCCGCTCGATCCAGCCTTCATGCACCATGCGGGCGAGGATGCGGCCGAGTTGCGCCCGAGACATGCCGTAGCGGCGGAGCAGGTCGGTCTCCGCCACACGGGGTCCGATCAGGTTGGTCAGGTGATCGTCGGCAATGCGGAAATAGAGCGTGTCGTCCCCTGCCGTCTCGTCTTCGGAGGACGGAACTGCGGATGGCATGGCCTTCAGGAAATAACCCCGCCGCGACTGGCGCTCCACGACCCCGTCGGCGGCCAGCACGCCAAGCGCGTTCCGCACCGGCGTCCGCGAAACCCCGAAGGCCTCGGCGAGGGCCTCCTCCCGCAGATGGGCGCCGGGCGGCAGCCCTTCGCGCCGCGCCCAGTCCAGGATCTGGGCCGCCAGACCTCGCGCCAGGCTGCGCCTGCTATCGGTGGTCCCGACTGCCCCGTCCATCCGCATCTCCTTCGGTCCAGGGGCCGGAATAGCCTCGTTCGCCCGTCCGGCGCGAGCGGTGTTCTCTGCGCCTTCAGTCCATCTGCATGCCAGAGGCCGCCACGATCGGCCCCCAGCGGTCCAACTCCGCCTGCCAATAGGCGCGGAAGGCGGCTGGGTCGGAGGTGCCGCCAGAGAGGCCCATCTCGCGCAGGCGCGCCTGGCAGGCCGGCTCCGCAAGGCCTTCGCGCAAGGCACGCGCGACCGTCTCGACGACCGACGCCGGCACGCGGCTGGGCGCGAAGACTCCGTACCAGTTCTCGATCTCGAAACCCGGCAGCCCGGCCTCAACGGACGTCGGCACATCCGGCAGCAGCGGGTCCCGGCGCGGCGACGCCACCGCGAGCGGGCGCACCAGTCCCTCCTGGATCTGGCCGAGCACCACCGGAACCGCCTCCAGGAGCATGTCCACCTGCCCGGCCACAACGGCGGTGAGCGCGGGGCCGGAGCCGCGGTACGGCACATGCGTCGTCTCCACGCCCAGCGCCCGGCCCAGCATGGCGCCGGTCAGATGCGGCACGGTGCCGTTGCCGCCCGAGCCGTAGGTCAGCCCGCCGGATCGGCTGCCGGCGGCCCGGAGCCCGGCGACATCAGTGGCCAGCCCACGCCGCACCGCCAGCACGCTCGGGCTGCGGCCGACCTCGCCGACCGCCTGGAAGTCCCGCTGAATGTCGAAATTGAGGTTTCGATACAAGAAGACGTTCAGGGCGGCCGAGGAGGTGGTGAGGAAGGCAAAAGTGTAGCCGTCGGCCGTACCCTTCGCGACCGCCTCCATGCCGATTGTCCCGCCGGCCCCGCCGCGGTTCTCAACCACGACCGCCTGGCCCAGCTTCGGCGTCATGCACTGGGCGGCAAGACGGCCTGCAACGTCCGATCCGCCGCCTGGTGCGAAGGGTACGATTAGCCTGATGGGCCGCTGGGGATAGCTGCCCTGGGCCAGGGCGGGTGGTGCGAAGGCGCAAAGAGCGAGGCCAGCGAGGCAGGCCAGCTTGAGGCGTCGGGTCATGGGCGTTGTCCTCCGATAGGGCTTGCGAGTTTTGTACTCTTTCACGTATTAGAACATCAAGCCCATTGGTGAAGCCGAGCCCTTCGGCGCACCGGCGGTGCCCACCACAAGCCCGGAGGAACACGCCCATGCGCCCCTCATGCCCAAACGTTCTGGCTCAACTCGACCGGCGAGGTGCCCGATGACCCGCATCCTCGTCCTGCCCGGAGACGGCATCGGCCCGGAAATCACTGCGGCAACGCTGAAGGTGCTCGAGGCGGCCGACCGGCGCTTCGGCCTCGGCCTCCGCTTCGAGCAGCGCGACATCGGCTTCGCCGCTCTGGAGAAGCACGGGACCACGCTGCCGGAGGAGGTCATGGACCTCGCGCGCGAGGTGGACGCGACGCTGCTCGGCCCGATTTCGCACCTCGACTATCCGCCGCGCGAGCAGGGCGGGATCAACATCTCCTCGGCCTTCCGGACGCGGCTCGACCTCTACGCCAATGTCCGGCCGGCGCGAACCCGCCCAGGCCTCGGCCGCGGGCACCAGCCGCTCGACCTCGTCATCATGCGGGAGGCAACGGAGGGCTTTTACCCCGACCGCAACATGCACCTCGGCATCGGCGAGTTCATGCCGACGCCGGACATGGCGCTCTCCATTCGCAAGATCACCCGTCATGCCTCGGAGCGCATCGCCCGTCGGTCCTTTGAACTGGCCCGGCGCCGCCGGTGCAAGGTGACCGCCGTGCACAAGGCGAACGCGTTCAAGATCAGCGACGGCCTGTTCCTGGAGTGCTGCCGCAAGGTCGCGGCCGAGTTCCCGGACATCGCCTTCGACACGGTCATCGTCGATGCCTGCGCCGCTCTCCTCGTGCGCGATCCCGGGCGCTTCGACGTGCTCTGCGCCACGAACTTCCACGCCGACATCCTGTCCGACCTGGCTTCCGAACTGTCGGGCGGCCTCGGCGTCGCGGGTTCGATCAACCACAATGAGACCATGTGCTGTGCGCAGGCCCAGCACGGCTCCGCTCCGGACATCGCGGGCCAGGATAAGGCGAACCCCACCTCGCTGATCCTCTCCGCCGCCATGATGCTCGAATGGCTCGGGGAGCGCCGCAGCGACACCCGCCTGGCGCAGGCGGGGGCGGCGGTCTCCGCCGCGGTGGACGCGCTGCTCGCCGAGCCGCGGACGCGGACCACCGACCTAGGCGGCGAGCTGGGCACGCGCGCCTTCAGCGAAGCCCTGGTCGTCTATCTCACCGCGGATGCGCGGGAGACGGCATAGGACGAGTGCGGGATGATCATCACAACGAATCCGGCAACCGGCGAGGAGCTGGCGCGGTACGAGTTTCATACGCCGGCGGAGGTGGACGCGACGCTGGCGGCCGCCGTCGCGGCCCAGCGGCGCTGGGCAGCGGAGCCGGTCGAGAGGCGGACGGCCCTCCTGCGCCGTATCGCCGGCGTCCTTCGCGCCAACCGCGACCGCTACGCTCGCCTCATCACGGAGGAGATGGGCAAGCCGATCGTCGAGGCGGAGGGCGAAATCGACAAGTGCGCCCTCACTCTGGACTACTACGCCGAGAACGCTCCGCGCTTCCTCGCCGATGAGCCCGTGGCGACGAGCGCATTCGAGAGCGCCATCGTCTGGGACCCGCTCGGCGTGGTGCTGGCAATCATGCCCTGGAACTACCCCTTTTGGCAGCTCGTGCGCTTCCTCGCACCCACCCTTGCGGCCGGGAACGGGGCCGTGCTGAAGCATGCCAACAACGTCCCGGGCTGCGCACTGGCGATCCGTGAGATGATGCGCGAGGCAGATGCGCCGGAGGGTCTGCTCGGGGTCCTCTTCGTGGACAATACCGAGGTCGCCGGGATCATTGCCGACGACCGCATCGCGGCTGTAACCCTGACCGGCTCCACGGCGGTCGGCAGCATCGTCGCTGCCCAGGCCGGGCGGGCGCTGAAGCCGCAGGTGCTGGAGCTTGGCGGCTCCGACCCCTTCATCGTGCTCGCCGATGCGGACATTGAGGCAGCGGCAAAGACGGCGGTGAAGGCGCGCTTCTCCAACACCGGGCAGAGCTGCATCTCGGCCAAGCGCTTCATCGTCGTCGAGGCGGTTGCGGAGGCCTTCGCCGAGGCCTTCCGGCGGCATATGGCGTACCTTGTCGTGGGCAATCCGATGGACCGGCAGACGACGATCGGCGCCATGGCACGGGAGAACCTCCGGGACACACTGCACGCCCAGGTCGAGGCATCGGTGGCGGCCGGCGCCTGCCTGGTCGCGGGCGGCAGGCCCGTTCCGGGCCGCGGCTTCTTCTACGAGCCGACGCTCCTCGACGGGGTTGCGCCGGAGATGGTTGCGTTCTGCGAGGAGACTTTCGGCCCCGCTGCCGCGATCGTCCGCGCGCGCGATACCGAGGATGCGATCCGGCTCGCCAATCAGACGGAGTTCGGCCTTGGCGCCGCGCTCTGGACGGGCGACCTGTTCGCCGCGAAGCGCCTGGTCCGGCGCATCGAGGCGGGCGCGGTCTTCGTCAACGCGCTCGTCGCCTCCGACCCGCGCATCCCCTTCGGCGGCATCAAGAAATCCGGCTACGGCCGGGAGCTCGGCGCGCTCGGCATGCGCGCGTTCTTAAATGCCAAGACGATCTGGATCGGCACCGCCGAGCCGGCGACCTCCCCCCGCAAACCCCTGGATTGAGCAGGAGAGACAGTCCCATGGCGAACGAGACCCCAAAGGGCGTGGTGCTCTACCCCGACGAGATGAAGGCCTATGAGCGCGGCGGCGGCGCCAAGACCATCCCTCTCGTCGGCCCGAGGATCGGCGCGAAGAGCTTCCTGAACGGCATGACGATCTTCGGCCCGAGTGCCGCCATCCCGCTGCACACCCACAACTGCGAGGAGAGCGTCCTTCTCCTCGAGGGTAACGCGATTGCCGAGATCGACGGCGAGCGGCACGAGATCAAGGCCGGCGACATTTCCTGGATTCCAGAGGGCGTGCCGCACCGCTTCATCAACGCCTCGCAGACCGAGGGAATGAAGATCCTCTGGATTTACGCCCGCGTCGACGCCACCCGCACGCTCGTCGAGACGGGCGAGACCCGCCCCGTGCTCGCCGAGCATAAGGACTAAGGGCTCGGCTGGATCTGCAGGCCACAAAAACGGGACGAAGCGCGGCATCGAGGGGGTGTTCGAGGAAGGGTGGCGAAAGCCGCCCCGTCCTGCACATGCCAGAGGACGGCGGCTTCAACGTCCTCGGAACGCTGCCCTGCAGCACTCGTGTCCCGAGCTGAGACGCCCTGAGGGAGAGCAGCCACGATGAACGAAAATCCCCGTGTGGAAATGGCCATCCCGCCGGTGAGGCGCCGCTCGCTCCTAACAGCATCGGGTTCAATCTTGTTTGGGATTACGGAAACAACGGCGATGACATCAACCCCGTTCGCCGCCAGTTCGACAACTCCGGCCGCGCTGTCGGGGACATGCGACTGTCATGTCCATGTCTTCGCGCCCGACCCCTTCCCCTACGCGGCAGGACGCAACTACACGCCGGGCCCTGCCTCGGTCGGCGATCTGCGCACCTTCCTGGCGTCTCTCGGAATGGAGCGTGTCGTCCTGGTCCAGCCGAGCGTCTACGGTGCGGACAATGCCTGCCTGCTGAACGCACTTGAGCAGCTCGGGCCACGGGTCGCGCGCGGCATCGCCGTCATCGATCCGCAAAGGACGACCGACGCCGAGCTCAACCGTATGCACAGTGCTGGTGTCCGTGGAGTCCGTGTTAACCTGGAAGTCCGCGGCGAGGACAGCGGCCGCACCGCAGGCGAGGCTGTCCGTGCCGCCGCCATCCGGGTGGCCTCGCGAGGCTGGGCGCTTCAGGTCTATGCCGATATGAGGGTGATCGGGGCGGTTAGTGACCAACTCGCCGCGCTGCAGATACCCGTGATCCTTGACCACTTCGCGGGAGCCAAGGCCGAGCGCGGTCCCGATCAACCGGGCATGGCTCAAGTGCTTAACCTACTGCAGACGGGCAATGCCTATGTCAAATTGTCCGCGCCCTACCGCGCCTCGAGCGACGGCCCCTCCTATGCGAACTTGGCGCCGATCGCGCAGGCATTCTTCGCCGCCAACCCCGAACGCCTTATCTGGGCCTCTGACTGGCCTCACACTGGAGGTGCGAGGAGCCGCAACCCGGGAAGCGTCGAGGTGGTAGAACCATTTCAGGCGGTCGACGACCGCGGAGCACTCGACGCGATTGTGGGGTGGGCGTCGGACGACAGAGCACGTCGGGCCCTCCTCGTCGACAATCCGGCTCGGCTTTACGGGTTCTGATACTTTTACTAAGCGCGTGGCGGCTGGCCGAACCGCCGCCGGCGTTCGTCGCCGATCGCCAGCAGCCGCTCCCGGTCCTCCGGCAGCACCCGGGCATAGCGCTCGCGCCAGGCAGGATCCTCGGGCTTCCAGGCAAAGGGCGACTGCACCGTGCTGCGCGGCCCCGTGGCGTTCTCCAGCACATCGAAGGCGAGGCCCAGGATCGCCCGCTGCATCGCGCGGTCCCAGGGATGCCCGCAGGGATTCCCGAGCGGGAGGTCGGAGAAGACGAAGCGCGGCACGCCGCAATGCTCGACGATGTCGCGCGCCGCGCCGATCAGCACGGTCGGCATCCCGTTCTCTTCCAGATGCCGGGCGATGAGGCTCTCGGTCTGGTGGCAAACCGGGCAGAGTGCAGAGAGGATCGCCGCCTCGGCCCCATCCTCGCGCAGGCGCCGGAGGATCTCGGGTGCATCCTGCTCGATGGTCTTCTTCTGGCTGTATTCGGTGGGTGCCGCATGGAAGCGAGCGGCGAGGCCGCCCAGCTGTCCCGCGGCGACGAAATGCTGCGCCGCCTCGAGGGGCAGGAAGCTCTCGCGGTCCTCGGTATGGGTGGTTTCCTTGTCCCAAGCTACATCGGTGTCGAAGCTCGCCGGTGGGCTTGCGACCAGGCCGCTCCAGACCTGGCGGCGGTTGCGCGCGTCGCGGTGGGAGCGGTCGCCGGGCCCCGCCGTGCTGACCAGGCCGACCGTCATCGCGCTGAGCGGCTTGCCGAGCGGTGTGAAGGGCACCTCGTCATGCTGCGCCCAGACATAGTCGTTGTCGTAGCCGAGCGCGCGGTAATAGAGCTGCGTCCGCTCCATGTAGCGAACGGGCGCTTCCGTCAGGGTCGCTGCCTGCATGTCGTCCTCCCTCTGCCGGGGCCGGTTCGCCAGCCCTCTGGCGCTATCTGTGGCAGATGGCGCGGCGTCCGTCTTTCGATGAGCCGCCAAAGCGTATCGACGATCCGTCAGGCTGCCTGCGGCGGCATCCGCCAGCCGGTCTCGCAGTAATCCTCGATCCAGCCGGTCCGGTGGCCGGTGCCGGACCAGAGGATGGGGAAGTAGCTCTCATCCATCACCGGGTCGCCGGTGCGCTGATAGCGACGGTAGATGTAGCCGCCGGGCCGATCGCTGAAGCGCGCCTGCTCCGGCACCAAATGCACGCCGATCGAGCGGCGCATGCGGTCATCCGTCAGGTTGGGGCCGGAGCCGTGCCAGATCTCCCCCGCGTGGAAGACGCAGGATCCGGCCGGTACCTCGATCAGCACGGAATCGGGCGGCGCGATGCCGGCCTCCGCGGCGGCCGCGCGCATATGAGCGCGGAAGTCGTCCGGCGCGTGGAACCCCTCCGGGATCGGCGTCAGCGGCCAGAGATGCGAGCCGGGCACGTATTCCAGCGTGCCGGCCTCGCGCGCCGTGTCGTCCAACGTCACCCAGCAGGTGACGGTCTCCTGCGGGTCGAGCACATCAAGGAAGGAGGTGTCCTGGTGGAAGGAGACCGGCTTCGTCCGCGGCGCCTTCCACCAGAGGGTATCCTGGCCGAGCCGCGTTCCGGACCACCCTGCCAGCGCCGCGGCGGCACGGCCGATATCGGCCGAGAGCGCGAGGCGCGCGATGGTCAGGTCCGCCTTCCAGGCATTCGCCATGTGGCGCGTGACGTCGGGCAGGCTCATGCCCTCCCGCCAGTACCATTCGTCCGGGTAGATGCCGGTGTCGAAGCGACCAGCGAAGACCAGCGGGAAGCGTTCCCGCAGCGCCTCGATCCGCCCGGGCGAGAGGATGCGCTCCACTACCAGGAAGCCGTCGCGGCGGAAGCGGGCGATCGCCCCGGCATCGATGCCGGCGAGCAGGGGCAAGTCGAAGGCGGGCATGACGTGATCCTGTTCGGCCAGAGGGCGGTCCCGTAGCCTAGTCGTCGGATATGGTGGCTGACCACCGAATGGATTACGGAAGATGAGCCTCGGCACCGCCCTCGACCGAACGGACGACGCCATTCTCCGGCTGCTGCAGAAGGATGCGCGGCTCTCGGTCAAGGAGATCGCCGCCGCGGTCGGGCTCGCCCCGTCCTCGGTGCATGGGCGGATCCGGCAGTTGCGGGAGGCGGGCGTGCTGCGCGGCGCGCATGCCGAGGTCGATCCGCGCGCGCTCGGCATCGGGCTCGAGGCGCTGCTGATGATCGGCCTGTCGAAGCATGAGCGCGACACGGTGGACCGGTTCCTCGACGACGCGGTGGCGCTGCCCGAGGTGCGCGCCGCCTTCCTCGTGACAGGCCGCTACGACGTGATCGTCCATGTGGCGGTGCGCGACACCCAGCAGCTAAAGGACCTGGCGCTGGACCACTTCACCAGCCGCCCGGCGGTGACGCGCATCGAGACCTCGATCATCTTCGAGGCCAGGCGACGGCATGCCCTGCCGGTCTACCGCGCCGCGGGCTGACCCGCTCCGGCCTCGTCGACCGTCTCGCCGAGCGCGTTGTCCGCCACCAGCGGCGTCTCGAAATACTGGACCTGCGGCTCGCTGCCATAGGTACGCCGCACCCGTTCGAGCCAGGCGGCGTCGCGCGCCCGACGCGCGGCGTCCATGCTGCGCCAGAAATAGACGCCCCCGGCCCTACGGGTCGTCTCGTCGAAGAGGTAGTTCTTGCGGATTAGGTCGGGGTTCGCCCGCCAGCCCGGCGCGCTGCGGCGATAATTCGCCACGACCTCGTCCCGGGTCATGCCGTCCGGGATACCGAAGGTGATGATCTCGGTGGTCACGACGGTCTCCTCTCAGGGCATCGGCAGGATATCGGGGTGGAGCAGCGGCGCGTCCCTGATCCAGAGCCGGGCACCAGCTGGGCCGGCGACGCCCTTGGGGCCGGTGCCGGCCGGCAGGCGGCCCCAGCTTTGCGGCTCGAGGCTTTCGCCGCCGGTCGTCAGGCCGCCCGAGAGCACGAGGAATTCCAGCCCGCGTGGGTTGTCCACATCGACGGCCGCGCCGGCCTCCCAGGCCCGAAGGCGAACGGCCTCATGCCCATCGTCGAACAGCACGGCCGAGGCGTCGGCCTCCGGCTGGCGGACGACCTGCGCCGCATCGCCTTCCCGGAACTGCCAGAGCCGCACGAAGATCGTGCAGCCCGGCTTCGAGGCCGGCACATGCGAGGTGCCGGGTGGATTACGGAAGTAGCAGCCGGCCGGATAGTCACCATGCTCGTCCTGGAAGACGCCCTCCAGCACGAGGATCTCCTCGCCGCCGCCGTGGACGTGGCGCGGGAAAGCGCTGCCCGGCGCGTAGCGCACGATGGAGGTCGCGCGCGCCACCTCGCCGCCGATGCGGAACAGCATGCGGCGCTCGACGCCGGCGGCCGGGCTCCGCACCCAGTCCATCCGCCCGGCATGGATGATGACGGGCTTCGACAGGTCGTCATTCAGGCGCATGGTCGTTCTCCCCCCATCATCAGGACCATCCGGAACCGGACATGCCCCGACTTCACGCGCCGGACGGCCTCGGCGGTCTGCTCGAGCGGCATGGTCTCGATCATCGGCCTCACGCCGGTCAGCACGCTGAAATCCAGCGTTCGCTCGTTCTCGTAGGGCGATCCGGTGATCGACCCCGTCACGCTGCGCTCGCCGCCCACGAGGAGCCCCGGCACAACGGGCAGCGGATCGTTGCCGACGCCGAGCAGCACGAGCCTCCCCTCCGGCGCCAGCCCGCCGAGGAGCGGCGCAACAGCAGCGGGCGTGGCGATGGTGGTGAGGATCGCCTTCGCGCCTCCCAGCACGCGCAGCCGCTCGGCGGCGTCCTCGCCGTTCGTATCGATGTAGTGGTGCGCGCCGAGGTCGTGCGCGTCCTGGGCGATGTCCTGGCCGCGGCCGATCGCCGCCACCCGGAAGCCCATCCGGCGGGCGTACTGCAGCGCCATGTGGCCCAGCCCGCCGATCCCGAGCACGGCGACCAGGTCCCCCGCCTCCGCGCCGCATTTTTTCAGCGCGTTGAAGGTGGCGATGCCGGCGCAGAGGATCGGCGCGGCCTCCTCGGCGTTGAGTTCCGGCGGGATCGAGACCAAGCCGGTGCCGCGCGCGGTCATCATCTCGGCATAGCCGCCATCGCGGTTGGAGCCCATGATGGGCTGGTTGCGACAGAGATTGAAGCGGCCCTGGCGGCATTGCACGCATTCGCCGCAATGCCCGCCGAGCCTCCCGACGCCAACCCGCTGGCCCGGCTTCCAGATGGAGGCGACGCCACTGCCGAGTGCGACGACGCGGCCCACCACCTCGTGCCCCGGAACGCGCGGAAGCTGGCGCGCCGGATCGGCATTCTCAATATCGCCGATAGCGCCGCAGATGCCGCAGGCCTCGACCGCGATCAGCACCTCGCCCGGAGCCGGGCTGGGCACGGGGCGGGTCACCAGCTCGAGCAGGCCCGGGTGCGTCACCTGCACGGCACGGTAGGTTTCCGTCATCAGGGTCGCCTCGCAGTCATCCCGGCTGCACCTCCGCCATCCGCCCGAGGGTCTGCGCCACCGCCCGCTCCGCCGCGTCCAGCGCGCCCGCGAGGTAGCCGGGCGCGACCGCGCTGGTTTCGCTGCCGGCGAGACACAGCCGGTCCCGCCAGGCGCCGGTGACCCAGGGTCCCTGCCGCGGCAGGGGGTGCGCGCCGCCGCGCCGGTCTTCCGCAGTCGCAGTCAGCGGCTCCGCGCTCCAGTCCTTCAGCAAGGTCGCGCCGGGTGTCGCCGCCGCTGGCCCGAACAGACGTGCAAGCTGATCGAGGCAGGCCCGGGTCAGGGCCTCCGTGCCGATGGCGGCGCGCCCTTCCGCCGGGATGCCCACGAAGCCGAAGAGCGCGGCGGCGCCGGAGGCCGTCGTCGAGTCATGGATCTCCGCCAGCGGACCGACCGTGCTCTGCGCCATGCCCGAGAGACCCGCATCGCGCCAGAAGGGGCGGTCGTAGAGCGCGAAGAGCTTCGCATGCGGCGCCATCCAGGTCGCGGTGTCGCGCCAGGTCAGCCGCGTGGAGGGCTCGATGGCGGGCGCGAAGGCGATGGTCGCATCGATTAGCCGCGGCGGCAGGGCGAGGATGACCTGGTTGGCCGGCAGCGCCTCCTCGCCGCCCCCGGGCCCGCGCAGGGTAAGCCGGACGCCCCTCTCCTCGAGCGCGATCCGCGTCACCTGCACGCCAAGGCGGACGGCATCCCCGGGCAGGCCTGCGGCCAGGGCCCGGACGAGCGCGCCCGTGCCGCCGGCGAGGCGCATGGAGCGCGGTTCCTGCCGGAAGCCCTGATAGCGTTGCGGCGGCGCGGTGCGCGACCGCTCCACCAGAACGTCGCCGTCGTCGTGCTGCGGGAAGGCCTCCAGGCCCAGCTCGTCCACGACGCCGGCCATCGCCGGGTGCATCCCAGGCCAGAACCAGGACGGCCCGAGGTCGAAGCCGTCCATGGCGGCGCGGCCAGCCGTGTCCGCTGTCAGGATCCGTCCGCCGAGCCGCTCGCGCGCCTCGATCAGGCGGAACGGCACGCCCGCATCATGCAGCAGCCGTGCGGCGTGGAGCCCGGCGAGGCCGCCGCCGACAATGGCGACGGTCATCTCAGCCCGCCGTCGCACGGGCACGGGTCGCGGCCGTGACCGCCAGCGCCGCGACCGCGAGCGCCAGCGGGCCGAAAGACACCCAGAGCACCGTGTCCCAGCCATAGGCGGTCAGCAGGCCACCGGAGGCGAAGGAGCCCAGGGCCATCGTCCCGAAGACGATAAAGTCGTTGAGCGACTGCACCCGCGTCCGCTCCTCCGGCCGGTGGCACTCCAGCACCAGGGAAGATGCGCCGACGAAGCCGAAATTCCAGCCGAGCCCGAGCAGCACCAGGCTGCCCCAGAAATGCCCGACATCCTGGCCGAGCAGGCCGGCGACAACGGCGGCCGATATCAGCGCCAGGCCCGCAGCCACGACGCGCGGCGCGCCGAAGCGGGTGATGAGCCGGCCCGTGAAGAAGCCTGGGGCGTACATGGCGATGACGTGCCACTGCAGGCCGAGATTGGCGGAGTCCTGCGGCAGCCCGCAGAGCAGCATCGCCAACGGCGCCGCGGTCATGAGGAAGTTCATCAGCAGGTAGGAGACCACGCCGCAGATTACCGCGGTGATGAAGCGCGGCTGGCGCGCGATGGACAGCAGCGGACGGCCGCCGGCCATCTCTGCCGCGGTCGGCATCGGCAGCCGCACGCCGAGCAGGACGAGCGCCGAGAGCGCCGCCACGCCCGCCTGGGCCAGGAAGGTGGCCGCGAAGATATGGGGCACCCACAGGTCCATGGTGTGCGTCACGAGCTGCGGCCCGATGACGCCGGCGAAGACCCCGCCCGCCATGACCAGCGACAGCGCGCGCGGACGTCGCGTGGCCGGCACGCAATCGGCCGCCGCAAAGCGAAAGGACAGCACCACCGCGGCATAGGCACCGCCGAAGAAGGTTGCGAGGCAGAAGGTCCAGAAGGAGCCCAGCAGCACCGCGAGGGTACCCAGCAGGCCGACGAGCACACCGCACCCGGTCCCGGCCAGGAAGGCGGCGCGGCGGCCGTAGCGGCGCGCGATGGCGCCGGCCGGCAAGGTGCAGGCGGCCATGCCGACGACGAAGATCGAGATCGGCAGCGTCGCCATCGCCGGGCTCGGCGCCAAGCTGTGGCCGACGACCGCGCCCGTGGCGTAGACGACCGTCGAGTTGGCGCCGGCGAGCGCCTGGGCGATCGTCAGCCGGGCGACGTTGCCGGTCTCATGCTCGAAGGCGACCGGAGGTGCAATCCCGTCTACCGGGGCGGCTTGGGCCTGTGACATGGGGTTCCGTCTCAGGCGGCCAGCTGGCCGAGCCAGCGCGCATCGCGCGGCGAGGGCCGGCGATGCAGGCGGCGATCGAGCAGCGCGCGGGCCTTCGCGGCCTCGCCGCTCCGCATGAGGGCAATGAGGAGCATATCCTCCAGCATCTCCCGCTGGGCGCCGCTGCCGCCGATGCGCACCACCTCGCACGTGACCGGCTCCAGGATGCGCGCGCAGTCGGCGTAGTCGGCATCGGCGAAGGCAAGCGCGGCGCGGCAGACCGCCGGCACCACCGGTCCCGCGCCGAGGCTGCCTGCGTCGGCCAGCTGCGTCAGCGCTGCGGTGCGCCGTGCCACCGCCTCCCGGTCGCCGGCGGCGGCCTCGAAGATCGCCATATGCGCGTCGGCGAAGGCGAAGCCGGCCTTCGGGAAAGCTGGCGCGGCATAGGTCGCGGCCGCCTGCCATAGACCCGCCGGGACCTCATGCCCATAGGCCTGCAGCCGCCAGAGGAAGGAGGCCGTGTCGCTGACCACGTTCACCGGCATCCCCTTCGAGACGGAGGGCTGGACGTGCTCGCCATAGATCGCCAGCGCGCGCTCCGTGTCGCCACGCTCCAGCGCGGCCAGGGCCGAGTGCCAAGCGATATGGCCGTGCAGGGGGCCGCTGCGGTCGTAGCCGGGCAGCCAGCCCGCAATCAGCACCTCGGCCTCGTCGTTCGCGCCGGCCTCGTAGAGCGCGTGCGAAACCGCGTGGGCGGCGTTCGCATTCTCCCGCCGCAGCGCAAAGCCGCGCCAGGTGATGTCGAGGCCCTGCGCGACCGCGCCGTTCTCGGCATGCGACCAGCCGCGGTAGGTGAGGAACCACCAGTCGTCCTCGGCGAAGTGCCGGGCGTGGCGTTCGCAGAGGTCGACGCGCGCCTGGTCGTGGTCCGCCATGCCGGAAAAGGCGAAGAGGCCGAAGGCGCCGAGCGGCAGCGAGAGGACCAGGACGTCGCGCGGCCAGTCCTCGAGATGCGCGAGGGCGCGCTCCAGCGCCTTGGCCGGCTGGCCGCCGATGGCGAGCGACAGGATCTCGACATGGCTCCGCTCCCGCGCGGTCCCGTTGCGGGCGACAAGGTCCGCCGCTGTTGCGATCCGCGCCCTGGCCTCGGCCGGCTCGGCGCGGATGGCGTGCAGCCGGGCGCGCGCTGCATGGGGAAGGGCGAAGTCCGGATCGGCCGCGACGGCCGCCTCGAGCGCCTCCGCCGCGCCGGGCCAAGCCGAGAGCAGGAGGTCCACGCCCTCCCGGTAGCGCTCGGCGGCAAGGTCGGAGGTGGTGGAGAGCGGCAGGCCGCGGCGGTCGAGGTGGGCCATGGCGGGATCCTCGTGTTGAAGGTGTGGTCGCCGGTCCGCGGCCCGATAGGTCCGGAGCGCCGCCAGCGTCCTGCCTCCCAGGTATACCGGCCTGCCAGATGGCTGTATTTCGACTGGACGACATGCTGTGTAGAACAGCGGACAAAAGGAGGCTGCGGCCATGCAATGGGAGACGATTGCCGCTCCGCCTGGGCTGATGGCCCCCCGCCCGATGACCGTGCGGGCCCAGTCCATCCCGGCGCACCACTACTTCCCGGAGCACGCGCATGCCTGGCATCAGGTGGTCTACGCGATCTCGGGCGTGCTGACGGTGGCGGTTGAGGGGCAGTCGCTCGTGATCTCACCCGAGCAGGCGGTCTGGCTGCCGACCGGTCTGCGGCACCGCGTCGGGTCGCTGCTCGGCGCCGAGTTCCGGAGCCTGTGGATTGCCGACGAGGCCGGCCGGAGCCTGCCACCGAGCCCGACCGTGGTCGGCGTCTCGCCGCTGCTTCGGGCCCTGATCGTCGAGGCGGCTGAGATCGAGGGGCAATCAGACCAGGATGGCTACGCCGGTCGCGTGAGGGCGCTGATCCTCGACCAGTTGCGGCGCGCGCCGCCCCTTTCAGGCGCGCTGCCCTGGCCGCGCAGCGGGGCGCTGGGAACCCTGTGCGAGGCGCTCTACGCCGATCCGGCGGACGACCGCGGGCCGGAGGACTGGGGCCGCGAGCTAGGCATGTCGGGCCGCACCCTGGCGCGGCGCTTCGAGGCGGAGCTGGCCATGAGCCTGCGCTCCTGGCGGCGTCGGCTGCGGCTGTTCAAGGCCATCGAGCTGTTGGGCGGTGGCCTGGGCGTCACCCAGGTCGCGATGGAGCTTGGCTATAGCTCGACCTCCGCCTTTATCTACGCGTTCCGCACCGAGATGGGCTGCAGTCCTCAGGCCTACATGAGGGGGCATGCGACGGAGAGCGGTGCCCCGGCTCTGGCCGTAGTCGGCGAGCACTCGTCCTGATCCGTGCACCTACAGTCCGGTACTGTGCCCCGCGGCAGCTTGACGGAGAGACACCTCACCAGCTTGCACGAAGGTCCGGATTCCACCCATCTCGGTGAGCCAAGGCTCGGTGCGCTTTGTCCGTTTCAGGAAGTCGGGCGCGCCCAGCCGACGACCGAGAAGGGCGCAGAGCTGCCGATCGCGTCTGTTGGTCAACGATGTCCGCTCGCCCATCAACACCGGACATACGCGTAGCGAGCACGAAGGTCGCATCCGGTGGTTTGGATCCCGCCCAGAGAAACGCTTTTCAGGTCACCTTGATATTGCGGTCTCGGATTAGCTTGCCCCACTTCGCTGACTCCTCGGTCTTGATGC
>NZ_SMSJ01000458.1 GCF_004355005.1 Dankookia rubra | reverse complement strand
CACGAATCCTACGCACCCGCTTTCGGCGCGACCCCAAGGCCTACCTCGCCGAGCTGGAGCAGAAAGCCTGCCAGCCAGCTTTGCCAGCCTAGAAAAAAGGGGATCCTCGGCGGAGCGCGACGAGCGCGAGGCGCTCGGCCGGTCGCGCGGCGGCTACGGGACCAAGGCGTGCGTGATCGCCGATGCCTCCGGCCGCGCCATC
>NZ_SMSJ01000457.1 GCF_004355005.1 Dankookia rubra | reverse complement strand
GGCACCGTGGTCACCAGCGCCACCACTGACAGCAGCGGCAACTACAGCCTTTCCGCCGCTCCCGGCACCTACACAGTCAAGTTCGTCACTCCCATGGGCTACAGCCTCAGCCCGCAGGACAGGGGCAGCGACGACACCCTCGACAGCGACGCTAGTCCCACGACCGGCGTCACCACCGCCATCACGCTCACCTCCGGCCAGA
>NZ_SMSJ01000456.1 GCF_004355005.1 Dankookia rubra | reverse complement strand
CGCAGGACAGGGGCAGCGACGACACCCTCGACAGCGACGCTAGTCCCACGACCGGCGTCACCACCGCCATCACGCTCACCTCCGGCCAGAACGTGGCCAACGTCGATGCCGGGCTTTGGCAGAACGGCAACATAACTGGCCGGGCCTTCACTGACCTGAACAGCGACGGCGTCCGTCAGACCGGCGAGGCCGTGCTACCCGG
>NZ_SMSJ01000455.1 GCF_004355005.1 Dankookia rubra | reverse complement strand
GGCACCGTGGTCACCAGCGCCACCACTGACAGCAGCGGCAACTACAGCCTTTCCGCCGCTCCCGGCACCTACACAGTCAAGTTCGTCACTCCCATGGGCTACAGCCTCAGCTCGCAGGACAGGGGCAGCGACGACACCCTCGACAGCGACGCTAGTCCCACGACCGGCGTCACCACCGCCATCACGCTCACCTCCGGCCAGACCGT
>NZ_SMSJ01000454.1 GCF_004355005.1 Dankookia rubra | reverse complement strand
CTGGACCCGCCTGGGCCTGTGGCGACGGCTGGGTCAACGTCTCGCGCTCGATTGGCGGCTGGCCTGCGGCGACGAGTTGCTGCCCTCGGCGGTGGTGGCCGACAGCCGCTCTCTCCGGTCAGCCCCAACCGCCTGGGTGCGCGGCATCGATGGCGGCAAGCTGGTCAAGGGCGTGAAGCTGTTCGCGGTCTGCGACAAGCACGGCTCGC
>NZ_SMSJ01000453.1 GCF_004355005.1 Dankookia rubra | reverse complement strand
CAAAGCGCAAGGCGGCGCGGTCTTCTGGGGTGATGAGACCGGCCTGCGCTCCGATGACGTGCGCGGCCGCGGCTATGCGCCCCCGGGCCGCACGCCGGAGGTGCGGGTCAACCACCGGCGGGCCAACCTCGGCCTGATCTCGGCGGTGACCAACAAGGGCGAGTTGCGCTGGATGGTGCTGGACGGCGCCATCAAGGCGCCGGACCTGCTC
>NZ_SMSJ01000452.1 GCF_004355005.1 Dankookia rubra | reverse complement strand
GACGTCGGTGTGCGCCAGTCCAGTCCTTCCACGAGCATCGCGAACTGGGCCGCCGTCAGCGTCACCGAACCTTCGCGTGCAATCGTCGGCCAGATGAACCGGCCCTTCTCAAGACGCTTGGCCAGCAGCACCAGGCCCTGGCCATCCCACCAAAGCGCCTTCAGCAGGTCACCCCGCCTGCCGCGGAACAGGAACAGGTGGCCGGAGAACGGA
>NZ_SMSJ01000451.1 GCF_004355005.1 Dankookia rubra | reverse complement strand
TGCCGGCCTGGGGCTATCAGCACACGACAGTCTGCCACGCTCGGGGCGAGTACGCGCGCGACGAGGATGGCGACAGCTTCCGCGAGATCCACGTCAACACCATGGAGGGGACGTGGTCTCTACTGCGCTCCTGGCTCCGCCCGCACCGGGGCATCTCACAAGAGAAGCTGCCGCTGTATCTCGGCTTCTTCGAGTTCGTGCACAACGCTCGGCG
>NZ_SMSJ01000450.1 GCF_004355005.1 Dankookia rubra | reverse complement strand
GCTCCGGCCGCCGTCGAGCCGACACCCTGGCCATCTTGCGCCTCCAAGAGCCGCCAATGACGCCTCCCTCAACGCATCAGGCCAGCCAGCTTTGCCAGCCTAGCTTTTTTCGCCGCGCCCGCGGCCTTGTGGTGCGCCCGGATGCTGGTGCCGTCGAGGAAAGCCATCCCGGCCTCGACCCCGCCCCGCCGCTGCGCCAAGTCCAGCAACCGCT
>NZ_SMSJ01000048.1 GCF_004355005.1 Dankookia rubra | reverse complement strand
CCTGCCCCGGCCGCGCGCCCAGCGCCGTCCGCCGCCGCCACCGCGCCCGATCCCCCGCCCGTGGCCGAGGCCAGCCTGCGCAGCGCCGCCCGGCCGGCCGGGCCGAGCCCGGCGGCGGAGCCGGCGCTGCTGGAATCCGGCCCCTATGGCAAGCTGCCGCGGATCGGGCCGGATGGCCGGTCCTCGATCCGCGCCTATGGCAGGCCCTTCGACCGGCAGGACACCCGGCCGCGGGTCGGCCTCGTCATCGGCGGCCTCGGCATGAATGCCGCGGTGACCGAGGAGGCCATCCGCCGGCTGCCCGGCGGCGTCGCGCTCGCCTTCAGCCCCTATGCCCCGCGGGTCGAGCTGCTGCTGGACCAGGCCCGGGCCAAGGGGCAGGAGCTGCTGCTGGCGCTGCCGTTGGAGCCGACCGGCTACCCGCTGAACAACCCGGGCGACCGGGCGCTGCTGACCGGCCTCTCGCCGTCCGAGAACGGCGACCGCCTGTTGTGGGCGCTGTCGCGCTTCACCGGCTATGTCGGCGCGATCGGCGCGCTGGGGCCGATGCGCGGCGAGCGCTTCGCCCAGCTGGGCGAGGCGATGAGCGCGCTGCAGGCGACGCTGCATGCCCGCGGCCTGCTCTACCTCGACCCCCGCCCCGATGGGGCGAAGGCGCCGTGGCGCGCCTGGGGCCGCGCCGTCGACCTGGTGGTGGACGACCCCGCCACCCGCGGCGAGATCGATCTCAAGCTGGCGAAGCTGGAGGCGCTGGCGCGGGAGCACGGCGCGGCGCTGGGCTATGCCGGGGAGGCCTCCCCGGTGCTGGTCGACCGGGTGGCGGCCTGGGCCGGCGGCGTCGAGTCGCGCGGCCTGGTGCTGGCGCCAGTGACCGCGCTGGTGCGGCGGCCGGAGGTGGAGCCGGCCCGCGGACGCTGACCCGCGGCTTCAGGATCTGAACCGCCTAAAGCCTGAAATTCCGCTCAATTCCCATCAATCCTCCTGAGGCCGTTCCGGCCCGGCCGGCGCCATGGCCAGGCATTCCGCGGCTTGCGGCGCGGCGGGCTTCAGGAATTTCGCAATTGAGGAATTGAAGCGGCGAAGCTGGGCAGGCGGGCGTCCCCATGGCCCGGCGCCGCCAGCGCAGGTCCGGGCAATCGCGGCCGCCACGCCCTGCCGCCACCTGCCCCGCGCGCGACTGCGGCACCGCCCTTTCCGTGTTCCCGGCGGCTCCGCGCGCCCGGACCGCCACGCCCCGCTGCGGTCTGGCCCGATGCTGGCGTTGACAATATTCCCATACCCCGGCAACCCGCGAAAATCGAGCGGTTTTCCCCCTGCGGTCGCCCGGCGCGGCGATCTCCGGTAGAAGCCCGGCGGAATCGCGGAGACCCGCCATGGACCAGCCAGCCCCCCTGGACTACCGCCCCTGCGTCGGGGCCGTGCTGTTCAACCGAGACGGCCTGGTGCTGGTTGCCCGCCGGGCGAACTTCCCCAATGCCGAAGGCGCCGCCGGCGGCTGGCAACTGCCCCAGGGCGGCATCGACGGGGCGGAGGACCCGCGCGTCGCGGTTTTCCGCGAACTGGAGGAGGAGATCGGCACCGCCCGCGCCGAGATCATCGCCGAGCATCCGGACTGGCTGACCTACGACCTGCCGCCGGCGCTGGTCGGGAAGGCGCTGCACGGCCGGTATCGCGGCCAGCGGCAGCGCTGGTTCGCGCTCCGCTTCCTCGGCGAGGACGGCGACATCCGGCTCGACCTCGACCCGCATCCGGAATTCGACGCCTGGCGCTGGGCCCGACTGGAGGAGCTGCCGGAACTGGCGGTCGCGTTCAAGCGGCCGATCTACGAGGCGCTGGCGCGCGACTTCGCCGGGCTGGCCGCGCCCTAGGGCGGAGGTTCGCGCAAGCCCCGGCGGCCGCCCAGGGCATCCTGCCGCCGCGAGCCGCGGCCGTGGCGCAGCGGCGCGGGGGGAACGGACGCCACCGTTCCACGTTCAGCAGAAAAGGCGCACCGCCGCCGGGGGCGGCAGGGAAAGGCGGCGAGCGGCCGCAGCGCGGGTGCGAGGGCTCGCCCCGGCCCGGGACGGGCCGGTCATCAACACCCCGATACGACCGGGCCGCTCACCGGCCCGTGGACGATCTTGGTCCGCTACCGTGATATTTTCAGCAGGCACTCGAAACGGGTGGGAGGCGGATGTGCAACACGCAATCACGCGCAGCCTGCGCGCCAAGAACATGACCCTGCTGGCTGCCGCGCTCGGCGGCGCGGTGCTGATGACCGCCCTTTCGCTGGCCTTGCTGCCGGTCACGCTCGCCCAGCGGCTGTTCCTCGACCATTTCCCCTGAGGCCGCGGGACCGCCGCGCGGCCTGACCGCGCCGGGCGCCCGGTTGGCCGCCGGACGACGCCGGCGCCCGCAGGCACGACGCCGCCCGGCGACCGCCAGGCCGAAGCGGCGGCAGGCCCGGCCGGGCCGGGCGATCGGGCATGCGGCGGCGGATGCTCAGAACATCGCCGCGAAGGGCAGCACCCGCACCGCATCGCCCGGCGCCACCGCCAGCACCTCCTCGGACAGTTCGACGAAGGCATCGCTCTCGGTGAGCGAGGTCAGCAGCCCCGCCCCTTCCCGGGCGAATTTCTCGGCGACCGGCAGCGCCGCGCCCCCTCCCTCGCTGGGCCGCAGCCGGACGCGGACATATTCCCGCCGCCCGGCCTTCTTGCGGTAGGCGAAGGCCGCCTCGGCGGTGAAGCGGGGCAGCGGCTCGGCCGCGGCGCCCGCCAGCCGCAGCACCAGCGGCCGGGCCAGGTGCAGGAAGGTGACCACCGCCGCCACCGGGTTGCCCGGCAGGCCGAGCACCGGCGTGCCGCCGATGACGCCGAGCGCCGCCGGCCGCCCCGGCTTCACCGCGAGGCGCCAGAAGACCAGGCGGCCGCCCTGCTCGATGGCGGCGCGGACATGGTCCTCCTCCCCCGTGCTCACCCCGCCCGAGGTCAGCAGCAGGTCGTGCCCGCCGGCCGCCGCCCGCAGCGCCGCGGCGCAGTCCGCCGCGTCGTCGGGCAGGATGCCGAGGTCGATGGCCTCCGCCGGCAGCCGCGCCAGCAGGGCCAGCAGGGTGAAGCGGTTGCTGTCATGGGTCTGCGCCGGGCCGAGCGGCGTGCCGGGGGAGGCGAGCTCGTCCCCGGTCGAGAAGACGCCGACCCGGATGCGCGGCGCGACCGCCAGCGCGGCGCAGCCGAGCGCGGCGGCGAGGCCGATCTCGGGCGCCCGCAGCCGGCGGCCGGCGGGCAGCGCCAGGGCGCCCTGGGCCACGTCCTCCCCCGCGGGCCGGGCATTGGCGCCGGGCCTCAGCCCGGCGGGGACCAGGACGGCGCCGTCTTCCAGCGCCGCGTCCTCCTGCATCAGCACGGTGTCGGCGCCGCGCGGCATCGGCGCCCCGGTGAAGATGCGGGCGGCGGTGCGGGGGGAGAGCGGCGGCGGCGCCTGGCCGGCGGCGACCCGGCCCTCGAGCCGCAGCGCGGTCGGGCCGGCGGCGCCGAGGTCGGCATGGCGGAAGGCGTAGCCGTCCACCGCGCTGTTGTGGAAGGGCGGCAGCGGCTGCGGCGCCGGCAGGTCGCGCGCCAGCACCCGGCCGAGCGCCGCGGCGAGCCCGACCTGCTCGATCCCCGCGACCGGCGGGACGCGGTCGGCGATCAGCGCCTCGGCCGCCTCCACCGAGAGCAGCGGGCCGCCGAAGGCGAAGCAGTCATCCGAGAGCTGCGCCAATGCGCCTCACCCCTGCCAGGCCGCGAGATCCACGGCGAACCGCTGCACCAGATCGGCGACGGACTCCGTATCGTCCAGGGGGGACCAGGGCAGCGCGCCGGGCGGGGGCAGATCGCTGGCCACGGCGGCCACATGCGGGTCCTCCGGGTGGATCCAGGGCTTGCCGTTGGCAACCCGGAAAACCTCGACCTTCGGGTGGCTGTCGCGCTTGAAGCCCTCGACGATCACCAGGTCCACCGGGGAAAGGCGGGAGAGCAGGAAGCGAAGGCCGGGCTCGGGCGCGCCGCGGTTCTCCGTCATCAGCGCCCAGCGGTGCTCGGAGGCGACCAGGACCTGGCGGGCGCCGGCCTCCCGGTGCAGCCAGCTGTCCTTGCCCGGCGTGTCGACGTCGAAGCGGTGATGCGCGTGCTTGAGCGTGGAGACGCCGATCCCCCGCGCGGCGAGGCAGGGGATCAGCCGGGTGAGGAGCGTGGTCTTGCCGGCCCCGCTCCAGCCGGCGAGGCCGATGAGCTTCATGCGGGCAGCTTAGAGCAGATCGCCGGAGGGCGGCAGCGCCCGGGGCCGGGATTCTGCGGCGCGGCGAAGGCCGGGCCGCCCCGGCCGCGCGCGCCCCATGGCCGCGGCGGGTGGCGCCGCCCATCCTCGGCCGGTCGAGGCCGCGGCGGTCAGCGGCCCGCGCCGCGCCGGGTCCTGCCCGTCCTGCCTTCCGCGCCTGCCCATCCCTCCCCCGGTCCTGGCACGCTGTTCATTGCGGCAGTTCCGCCGCGGCCTGCTCGATCTCGACGGCGACGCGTCCCAGCGTGCCGACGGACCGGTAGAACTTCGCCGCCTCGGCCCTCTCCAGGTCGGCGAAGCAGCGCGCCGCCCAGGGGCGCATGTGCCGCGCGAAGAAGGGCGCGGCCTCCTCCGGCGGGCCGAGCCGGCCCTCGATCAGCCCGGCCAGGGTTTCGCAAAGGAAGGCGATGTGGTCCTCCGGCTCCGCCACGCTTTCGGTCCGGGCGATGCCGAGCCGGGCGAGGTCGCCGCGCAGCTCGGCCAGCGGCCGCTCGTGCAGGAAGCCGGTGAGGTAGTAGGAGGCATAGGGCAGCAGCTCGCCGCGGCCGACGCCGGTGAAGAGGTCGAAGAACTCGCGGTCCAGCGCCGCCGGTGCGGCCGCCGCGGCGGCGCGGGCCAGGCCGCCGATCGCAAGGCCGACCGGGCTGGCATCGCCGGCGAGCCCCGCGAGGCTCCGCAGCAGGCCGGCATCAGGCACGGCCGAGAGCAGCCGCGCGAGCAGGCCGAAGAGCTGCGCCCGCTCCGCCTCCACCGAATCGCGCTGCGCCGTGTCGCTGATCGCCATGATGGTCCGGCTCCCCGTGCTGCCCCGCCGGCTGCCCGCATCCGGCCGGTAGGTGACTGTGCCGCTCGCGATCGGCAAGATGGCTCGGCAGCGGGATCGACACCGTCCGGCCCCGGCGGGATCCGGCGGGCGCGGCCCCGCCGGATGCGGCATCGCCGCCGGCCCTCCGCCGCTCCCGGCGGTCGCTTCCGGGCAATCCGCCTCAGACCGGCCGGGCGCCGCCATGCCGGCGCGGCAGCGGGGCTGCGGCCGGCGGCGCCGGCCCGGCCCCGGCCTCAGGCGCCGGTTCGGCCAGCGGTGCAGGCAGCGTTCCGGGCGTCGGTCCGGGCACCGGCTCCGCGGCCAGGTCGGCCGGCGGCGCGGCCAGGGCGGTCAGTGGCGCGGGCGGCCCGGGGATCTCCGCGACCGCCTCTGCCGGCACCTCCCCGGACGCCTCGGGCGGCTTCTCCTCCTCCTCGACCAGCCCGATGGCCTGGGCCAGCAGCCGCTTCACGTCGCCGCCCAGTTCCAGCGAGAAGCCGGCCATCCCGTCCGCGGCGTTGTAGTCCCAGGCATAGTCGGCCGGGCCGACATAGTCGCGGATCGCCGGGTCGAGCGTCCAGGCGCGGCGCAGCGCCGCGCTCCGCAGCGCCGCCGGCACCTGCGGCCGGAGGAAGGCGGTGATGTCGCTGTCGGCGGTCAGGCTCTCGATCGGCGGCAGGCTCGCCGGGTCGAATTCCGGCAGGGCCTCCGCGGGCGCCGCCGCGGCGGGCGGCGCCGCGGCCGGCGCCGGGGTGACGGTGGCCTCGCGCTTGCGGCGCGACCAGCGGCCGAGGAATCCTTCGCTCCCGCTCATCCGGCCTCCTCCTCCGCCTCCGGGCGGGCGCCGCCGCGGGCCAGCGCCTCGGGGTCGGCGCGGTCGCGGCGGCGCTTGTGGAAGCGGCGTTCGACGTGGTGTTCGGCGACGAATCGCCCGGTGACGGCGCGCAGGCCGGGCGGCATCGGCAAGGCTTCCAGCAGGTCGTTGCCGGCATCGGCATAGACATGCGCCTCCCCGGCATCGACGGTGACGAGGTGCAGCGCCAGGCCGGGGGCGGTCGCCGCTTCCCGCAGCACCACCCAGACCGAGGGCGCGGCGGCGGTCAGGTTGTCGCGGTAATTGGTGGTGTCGGTCGGGTGCAGCGCCACCTCGGCATGGCCGGCGAGGAAGAGGGTGCGGCCCTCGGACTCCCGCAGCACGGTCCAGGGCGGCAGCTCGGGCGCCTGCTCCAGCACCTCGACCGGGCGCCAGGACCACTCGGCCCATGGCGTCACGCCGGGCCGGCGCTCGACCAGCACCGCGACGGGGACGCGGACGGTGCCGGGAACCTCGAGCCGGGCGCTCATACCGGCCTCGTGACGTGCCGGCGCAGGTCGCGCCTGGGGTGCCGGCGCCGCTTCGGGCACCCGGCCGCCGGCGGTGGCCGCAGGCCAGGGGCTGGCGGGACGCGCATCATGCGCCCTCCCCGGGCAGGGCGAGCGGCAGCCCGACCAGGTTCTGCGGCTTCAGCCGCACCCGCCGCGCCGCATCCATCGCCAGGGCCAGGTAGACCGGCCGGCCCGCCGCCCGCGGCAACACCCGCGACATTTCCGCGAACTCCAGGACACCCAGCCAGAGAATGCGGGCAAGCCGGACCTGTTGCACCGGCTTGCCCTGCCAAAGGTCATTGGCGATCGCTGTGGCTTCCGGGTCGAGCCCGACATGCCAGGTCCAGGTCCGGTCCTCGATCACCGGGACCGGGCGGATCGTCACCCGCTCCCCCATGACGTGGTGGATGAAGCGTTCCAGGGCGCGGGCCAGGCCGTGCTGGCCGGGCCGGTCCTCGGCGATGTCGAGGGCGAGGTCGTGCGCGTCCGACCGGGCGCGGTAGCCCGCGGCATTGGCCTCCGCCAGCACATCGAGCTCCACCTCGCGCGGCGCGGCACCGGCCTCGGTCAGCAGCCGGCCGATGGGGCCGAGGTCGCCCTCGGCGGCGCGGGCGTCGAGCACCTCCTCGTCCGCCAGCAGGGTCGCGCCCTGGTGGATGGCGGCGCGCTGTGGGCGGAAGAAGAGCTCGGCGGCGCGGAGGGTATAGGCGTTCCCCTCCCCCTCCAGGGCGGCGCGGGCGACGAGATGCGTCAGCATCTGCAGGAAGAGCGGCGGGATGCCGTGGACGTCGCCGCGGAACAGCGCCAGCCAGGCGGCCTCCAGGCTGGGCTGCGCCTGCACCCGGTCACGGAACCGCAGGAAGACCTGCCAATTCTCCCGCGCATCCGGATCGGCGAGCGCGGCCACCCGGGAAGCGGGCACCGCGCGCAGCGGGTCGGCCAGCAGGCCGGTGTGCAAGGCAAGCTCGGCGTCGCAGGCCTCCTCCGGCGGGACCAGCTCGGGCCGGGCGAGGAAGGCGCGCCAAAGGTCGGGCGTCGGCCGCAGCCGGCCGGCCGCGTCGCGGTCGCAGAAGAGGTGCCCGGAGGCCACCCAGAAGTCATCCATGCGGGGACAGCCTGGTCAGGTCGGGGCGCTCCGGGTCCTCTCCCTCGGTCTCGAGGATGGCGAAGACCGGCAGGGCGCCGAAGTCGCGGTGCGGTGCCTCGCGCCGGTGCAGGGTGCGGAACCGCTCGCGGACCGCACCGTCCTCCACGACGCGGGCCAGCGCCAGGACGGTGCCGGGCGGGTGGTCGCAGAGCGAGGCGGCGAAGCCGATCTCCTCCTCCGCCGCGGCGCGGGCGGCGGCGGCGTCCGGCGCGCCGTAGCGGGCGAGGACATGCGCGGCCAGCGCCGCCACCGCCTGCTCGCGCTGGCCGGGTGTGGCCTCGGCGACCTCGACCAGCGTCGAGAAGCCGAAGGAAGACAGGCCGAGGAAGCCGGCGCGGAAATCCTGCCGGCGCTTGCCCGAGAGCGCGGCGGGGTCCTCGTCCCAGAAGGCGAAGCCGCCGGGCACCGCCCATTCGCCGGGCTCGGCCGCGGCGGTGAAGACGACGAGGTCGGAGGGGTCGAGGCGGAGGGTGCGGGGGAGCTTCATGGGGCGCCCCAGAAAGGCCGGGGAGGGAAAGGAGTATTCGCTGCCCAGGCCCCTCCCTTCCTTTGTGTGGGTCGGGCTCCGTCGCGTGGCGAGTGCCGGATTCCCAAGAATAGCTGTGGGGTCCGGGGAGAATGCTTTTCCCCCGGCCTTCGCTGGCCCGCCCTCACGCCAGCGCCTCCCGCAGGGACCACCTGGCCCGTACCCCGTCCCGGTCCAGCACCAGGTCGCCCGTCGCCGGGTCGATCCCGCGCCGCTGGCCCGGGACCTCCCGTTCGTCGGCCAGCCGCGCCAGGAAGTTCTCCGACAGCCGGCGCGGGCCGCGCGCCTGCCAGTCGTCGAGACTGGCCATGAGGTGCCGGGCCCAGCCCGCGGTCAGCTCGGCCGCGCTCAGCCCCTCCCAGCCCTCCTCGGCGAGGCCGGTCAGGTCGGGCCGCTCCCCCGGCTCGACCGGCAGGGTCAGGGCGATCCGCGCCTCCATCCCCAGGACCAGCCAGGCGGGCACCTCCTCCTCGGCGCAGCCGGGGGGCGCGGCCAGGCGGACCGCGCCGCAGGCGGCGCCGTTGACCCGCAGCCTGCCGGGCCAGGCGAATTCCACCGGGATTTCCGGCGGGCCCTCGGCGGCCAGCGCATCGGCCAGGGCGTTGCAGGCGGCCAGGAAGGCGAGGCGGGCGGCGGCGAGCGGCAGCTCCGGCTCCAGCACCATCGCCGCCTCGGCCCGGCCGGCGGAGCGCACCCAGGCCAGCGTCCCCGCCCCGCGCTCCGGCGCCAGGGCCATGGCGCGCGCCATGGCATCGCCGCCCTCGCGCAGCGGGACGGGAGCGAAGACGGTCGGCAGGTCGGGCAGGTCGGGAATCGGCACGGCTCCGGGCCATGGGTCGCAAGCGGCGGGAGCGCGGCATATATGCGCGCTGCCCCGCCACGCCCAGGCGCCGGCCCGAGGAGAATGGTGTTCGGATGACCGAGCGGGACCGCCCTGTCGCCCCGGAGGGGCGCGGGACAATATGCTTCGTCTGCAGCTGCGAGGACACGATGGTCCTCGACGGCCGGGCGCTCGCCCGCGGCTGCGCCGCGCGGGGGACCGAATTGCGCACCGCCGAGCAGCTCTGCCGCGCCCAGCTCGACCGCTTCCTCGGCGCCCTGGACGATGGCCGCCCCGTCGCCGTCGCCTGCACGCAGGAGGCGCCGCTCTTTGCCCAGGAGGCCGAGGCGGCCGGCAGCACGGCGCCGCTCACCTTCGTGAACGTCCGCGAACAGGCCGGCTGGTCGCGGGAGGGCGCGGCGGCCGGGCCGAAGATGGCCGGGCTGCTGGCCGCCGCGGCGGTGCCGCTGCCCCCCGTCCCGCTGGTGCCGCTGCGGAGCGAGGGCGTCACCCTGGTGCTCGGCCGCGAGGCCGGCGCCATCGCCGCGGCCGGGCGGCTGGCCGACCGGCTGGACCTGACCGTGCTGCTGGATGGGTCCGAGCCGGTCGCCCCCGCCCGCACCGCCGCCTTCCCCGTGCTGCGCGGCCGGGCGCGCGCCGCGACCGGCTGGCTCGGCAATTTCGACGTGACCGTGGACGGCTATGCGGCGCCGAGCCCGGCCTCCCGCGACGCCTACCGCTGGGGCCCGGCGCGGGACGGGGCCGCGAGCTGCTGCGACATCATCCTCGACCTGACCGGCGGCGTGCCGCTCTTTCCGGCGCACGAGGTGCGGCAGGGCTACCTCCGCGCCGACCCGGCCGATCCCGCCGCGGTGGAACGCGCGGTCGCCGCGGCCGCCGGGCTGGTCGGCGAGTTCGACAAGCCGCGCTTCGTCAGCTTCGAGGCCGGGCTCTGCGCGCATGGCCGCAACAGGCGGACGGGCTGCACGCGCTGCCTCGACCTCTGCCCGACCGGGGCGATCGCGCCGGGCCGGGACGTCGCGACGGGCCGCGCCCTCGACCATGTGGTGATCTCCGCCGAGATCTGCGCCGGCTGCGGCGCCTGCGCCGCGGTCTGCCCGACCGGCGCCGCCACCTATGCCCTGCCGCCGCCGGCGACCAGCCTGGCCCGGCTGCGCGCCCTGCTGCTGGGCTTCGCCGAGGCCGGCGGCCGCGACGCCGTGGTGCTGCTGCACGACGCCGCCCATGGCGAGGCGCTGATCGACGCGCTCGCCCGGCATGGGGACGGCCTGCCCGCCCGGGTCCTGCCGCTGCGGCTGAACGAGGTCGCGCAGGCCGACCTGTCGATCCTCCTCGCCGCCTTCGCCTGGGGCGCGGCGGGCGTGCGGGTGCTGCTGCCGGCGCGCCGGGGCCACGGGACGGAAGGACTGTTCCGCAACCTCGACTACGCCGGCGCGGCGCTGGACGGCCTCGGCCTGGCGGCGGCCCTGCCGCGCGCCGCGGCGATCGAGACCGACGATCCCTTCACCCTGGCCGAGGCGCTGGCCCCGCCGCTGGCGCTGCGCGGCGCGACCCCCCCGGCGCAATTCCTCGCCCTCGGCACGCCGCGGGAGGTGCTGCGGCTGGCGCTCGGCGCGCTGCACGACCCGTCGGCGCCGGATGTCGTGCCGATGCCGGAGCAGGCGCCCTTCGGCCTGGCCCGCGTCGCGGCCGCGGGCTGCACGCTCTGCCTCGCCTGCACCATGGTCTGCCCGACCGGCGCCTTCAGTGCCAACCCGGAAAGCCCGGAGCTGCGCTTCGTCGAGGATGCCTGCGTGCAATGCGGCCTTTGCGCCGCGACCTGCCCGGAGAAGGTGATCACGCTGGAGCCGCGGCTGAACTTCGCCGAGACGGCGGCGCAGCCGGTGGTGGTGAAGGCCGAGCCGCCGGCGCATTGCACCGTCTGCGCGAAGGCCTTCGGCACCCGCAGCAGCATCGACCGGGTGAAGGCGAAGCTGACGACATCCGGCCACTGGATGTTCGCCGACCCGGCGCGGCTCGCGGTGCTCGAGATGTGCGAGGATTGCCGCGCCGTCGCCGCGACGCAGTCGCAGGTGGACCCCTATGCCGGCCCGGCCCGGCCGGCGGTGAAGACCACCGAGGACTGGCGGCGCGAGGCGGAGCGGGCGAAGGCCGGACGACCCGGCAGCTGACGCGGGTCGCCGCGTGCCGGAGCGGAGGTCCGGCACGCCGCTCCGGCTATTCCGCGGCCATCTCGCCCGAGCCGCCGAACTCGGCCGGGAAGTCCTTCAGCTTCGGCAGCCCGTCCTTCATGCGGAGCACCGTCTCGCCGTAGTTGACGTGCACCGCCGGCTGGAAGTCGAGCTCCGGGATGGTGGCGGCGAAGACGTCGACCATCTGCAGCGGCGGGTGCTGCGCCATCAGGTGGCCGCCGCACTTGCTGCAGAACTGCCGGTGGCTCATCTCGGTCTTGGCATAGGTCGCCAGGTGCTCTGCGCCCTTGGTGACCTTGACCGCGTCCGGCGACCAGAGGCTGAAGGCATTCACCGGCCCGCCCGACCAGGACCGGCAGGACCGGCAATGGCAATAGCCCATGGCGTTCGGCGCGCCGGTCACGGTGATCTCGACCGCGCCGCAGAAGCAGGCGCCCTTGTAGGAACCACTCATCGGTTCGTCCTCCCCATGTGACGGCCGCAGACTGCGCCGGGGCATGGCAAGGGCGAAAACACGGGGACGCGATGGGAAGGCCGGGGAGAAGGTATTCTCCCCGGACCCCCCATCCATTTTCGTGGGTCTGGCACCCTCCGCGCGGCGGCGCCCGCCCCACAAGCGGGAAGGGCGGGGCTTGGGGAGGGAATGCCAGTTTCCCTCCCCGACCTTCCTGTCACCCCCGCGCCTCGGCGAAGCGCACCGCCTGCCCGCGCGGCGCGCCGATCACCTCGTCCTCGCGCATCGCCACCTCGCCGCGCAGGATCGCCATCACCGGCCAGCCGGTGCAGGCATGGCCGGCGAAGGGCGTCCAGCCGCAGGGGGAGACGATCCAGCTCTCCTCGATGGTCCGCTGCTTCTTCATGTCGACGATGGTGAAGTCGGCGTCGTAGCCGGCGGCCAGCCGCCCCTTCCCCGTCGCCCCGTAGACCCGCGCCGGGCCGGCGCACATCAGGTCGACGAGGCGCGAGAGCGAGAGCCGCCCGGCGCTGACATGGTCGAGCATCAGCGGCACGATGGTCTGCACCCCGGTCAGCCCCGCGGCGCAATCCGGCCAGGGGCGCTCCTTCGCCGCGCGGCTGTGCGGCGCGTGGTCGGACCCGACCACGTCCACCGTGCCGTCCGCCACCGCGGCCCAGGCGGCGCGCATGTGCCGCTCGTCGCGGATCGGCGGGTTCATCACCGCATAGCCGCCGAGCCGGTCATAGGCCTCGTCGGTCTGGGTCAGGTGGTTGAGCAGCACCTCCACCGTGCAAAGGTCGCGGAAGTCGCGGAGGTGGTCGAGCTCCTCGGCGGTCGAGACGTGCAGGATATGCGCGGGACGCCCGGTCCTGCGGGCCAGCGCCATCAGTCGCCGCGTGCCGAGGAAGGCGCATTCCACGTCGCGCCAGACCATGTGGTTGCGGTGCGGCATGCCGGAGGTGAATTGCGGCTTCCGCTCCTGCAGCCGGTACTCGTCTTCCGAATGGTAGCAGATCCGCCGCCGGCCGCTGCGCATCACCGCTTCCAGCGAGGCATCGTCGGCCACCAGCAGGTCGCCGGTGCTGCTGCCGGCGAAGACCTTCACCGCGCAGACGTTGGGCTGCAGTTCCAACGAGGCCAGCTCGCCGATGTTGCGCATGCTAGCGCCGACATAGATCCCGACATCGACCCAGGCGCGGCCGTCGAGATAGCCGCGCTTCCAGTCCAGCCGCTCGCGGTCGGTGATGGAGGGCGCGGTGTTCGGCATGTCGAAGACCGCGGTCAGGCCGCCGAGCAGCGCGCCCCTGGTGCCGTGCGACAGGTCCTCGACCGCCGGGTCGCCGGGGTCGCGGAGATGCACGTGCGCGTCGATCAGCCCGGGCAGCACGTGCAGGCCGCGGCAATCGACCTCGTTCGCCGCATGCGCGGTGCGCAGGTCGCCGAGCGCGGCGATGCGCCCTTCCCGCACCCCGACATCGGTGGTCTCGACGCCCCAGGGCAGCACGCAGGCGCCGCCGCGCAGGATGAGGTCGTAGCTGGTCATGGGGCGGGGTTCCTTCCTCGGGGGAGTGCGGCCACCAGCCTATAGCCCAGGCCGGTGCGGCGGCGAACCACCTCTCGGCCCTGCTACGGTGACGCGGGCGGACCGTCCGGCAACCGCCGCCGCGACGGCCACGTTTTCCCGCCGGCCCGCGCCACGGCGGGCGCAACGGAGCGGAGCGGCATCATGGCCTATGACACCAACAGGTCGGACTATCTCCGGCGGCTCGACGCCGAGAGCAACCGGGCGGTCCTGATGGTCGGCGCCGGCGCGATCGGCAGCGTGGTGCTGATGTTCCTGATCGAGAAGATCTTCTGAGGGCGGGCGGCGCTCAGCGCGCCGCCAGCGCCTCGAACACGTCGCCCTCGCTGCGCCGCCCCTCGACATGGCGGCGGTGCCAGAGCGCGTAGAACAGCAGGTGCCAGGCGGCGAAGCCCTTGTGCTTGTCGCCGCCGGCATGGCGGAACAGCGACGCCACCCGGTCCGGCCGGGCGACCTCGGCAACGCCCGGCTGCGCCGCGACCAGCGGGCCGAGCCGGTCGCCGACGCGCTCGATCCAGGCGCCGACCGGCACGGTGAAGCCCTGCTTCGGCGCGAAGGGCGCCGCTGCCGGCATGTGCTGCGCCAGCCATTGCCGCAGCAGCCACTTGCCGGTGTGGCCCTGCACCTTCAGCGCATCCGGCAGCCGGAAGGCCGCCGCGGCGACGCCGGAATCGAGCAGCGGCGTGCGGCCCTCGACGCCATGCGCCATCAGGCAGCGGTCGAGCTTGATCAGCAGGTCGTTCGGCAGCCAGTCCGCGATGTCGAGGGCCTGCGCCGCCTGCAGCCGCGTCCGCCCGGCCGAGGCCGCCGACGCCTCCGCCGCGCCGATGCCGTCGCGCCAGCCGGTCGGCGGCGCGCGCAGGACATCCACGCGGTCGAAGCTGCCATGCGCGCGCGGCGCCTTGCCGCCGAGCCACCAGGGCCGCATCGCCGCGCGGTAGCGGCCGTAGCCGCCGAAGAGCTCGTCGCCGCCCTCGCCGGAGAGCACCACCTTCACCTCCTGCCGCGCCCGCTGCGCCAGGAACCAGGTCGGGATGATGGCGTAGTCGGCCGCCGGGTCGTCCATGGCGGCGACGATCCTCGGCAGCTCGCGCCAGACCATCGCCTCGGTGACGGCGACGGTGACGTGCCGCGCGCCGACCGATCGCGCCAGCGCCGCCGCCTGGGCGCGCTCGTCGGCCGCGCCGGGCACGTCGAAGCCGGCGGTGAAGGCCAGCACCGGGCTTGTTCCCCCCTGGGCATTGAGCCGCGCCATCATCGCCAGCACCGCGGCGCTGTCGATGCCGCCCGAGAGGAACATGCCATAGGGGACGTCCGAGCGCTGGTGCAGCAGGACGCTCTCCTCGAGCGCCGCGTCCAGCCGGGCCAGCGCCTGCTCGGCGGTGAACGATTCCGGCCCGCCCTCGGGCAGCGCGGCGCGGCGGCGCCGCTCGGTCACCGCGCCGTCGGCGATGACGATGGTCTCGCCCGGCAGGACGCGGGTGACGCCCTCGAAGATGGTTTCGGCGCCGGTGGTGAATTGCAGCTGCAGCAGCTCGGCCCGCGCCGCGGCGCGCACGCGCGGCTGCACCAGCCCGGCGGCGATCAGCGCCTGCGGTTCGCTGGCGAAGGCGATGCCGCCCGGCACGTCCGCGACATAGAGCGGCTTGATGCCGAAGGGGTCGCGCGCCAGCACCACCTGCCGCGCCGCGCGGTCCTGCAGGGCGATCGCGTACATGCCGCGCAGCCCCTCGGCAAAGCCGATGCCGTCGCGCCGCCAGAGATGCAGCGGCGGCTCGCAGTCGCTGGCCGTCGCGCAGCGGAGCTGGTTCGCCTCGCGCAGCTCGCGGTAGTTGTAGACCTCGCCATTGGCGACCAGCGCGGCGGGTCCGGCAAACAGCGGCTGGTCGCCGGTGACGAGGTCGATGATGGCCAGCCTGGTATGGGCGAGCGCGACGCTGCCGGCCACGTGGTGCCCGGCGCCGTCCGGGCCGCGATGCGCCAGCGCCCGGGTCAGCGCCTCCAGCACCGTGCCGTCCGGCGTGAGCCCCTGGCGCAGGGCGAGGCCGGCCAGGCCGCACATCAGCGCGGCTCCACGGCTTGGATGAACTCGCGCCAGCGCGCCAGCACCGGCGCCGCGGCATGGTCGCGGGCGAACTCGGCCCGGCCGGCGGCGGCGAGGCCCGCGGCGCGGGCCGGCGCGTCCAGCAGCCCGGCGATGGCGGCGGCGAGCGCCACCGGGTCTTCCTTCGGCACCAGCAATCCCGTCTCCCCGTCGCGGATCAGCTCGACCGGCCCCTGCGCCGCGGCGGCGACCACGGGGCGGGCGGCGGACCAGGCTTCCAGCACCACGTTGCCCAGCGGCTCGTGCCGCGAGGGGCAGACGAAGATGTCGCAGGCATTCAGCAAGGCCCCGGTATCCCGCCGCCAGCCGAGGAAGGCGACGCGGCCGGCGAGGCCGAGTTCCGCCGCCAGGCCTTCCAGCGCGGCGCGCTCCGGCCCCTCCCCGGCGAGCGACAGATGCGCGCCGGGCAGCCGGGCCAGCGCCCGCAGCAGCACGTCGAACCCCTTGTTGGCGTGCAGCCGGCCGAGCGCGAGCAGCCTCGGCGCCCCGGCCGGCGCCGGCAGCGCGGCGGGGGCGAGGCCGGCGAAGTCATGCGCGAAATTGGGCACGAAATGGGTGCGCGCGGCGGGCCAGCCCTGGCCGATGATCCAGTCGCGCAGGTCCCGCGTATTGCCGACGAGGTGGTCGCAATGGCGGTAGTACTTCAGGTCGTAGTAGCCGCCGAGCCGGCCGACCAGGGCCCAGGGCGCGCCGCGCCGCTTCACTGCCCCGGCATGGCGCCCGGCCCGGTTGGCCCAGGCCACCACCACGCGCGGCGCATGGGCGGCCAGCACCCGGCCGAGCCGCGGCCGGGTCACCAGGTCGAAATAGCCGCCCATGGGCAGCTCCACCGGCTGCAGGCCGCCGTCCCGCAGCCGCTGCGCCCGCCCCGCCTCCCGCCGGATCACCGCCAGCACCTCCTCCCCCGCCGCATGCTGGGCCAGGACAAGGCGTTCGTAGAAGGCCTCGGCGCCGCCCATGGCCGCGCCGGCCATCACATGCGCGATGCGCAAGGGGGCGGTGGCGGTCATGCCAGGGCCTCGAAGCGGGCGGCGACGTCGTCCCAGGAGGGGCCGGGACCGCGGGCGAGCGCGGCGCGGTGCATGGCGGCCCAGGCGGCGTCGTCCGAGAGCAGGCGGATCGCCGCCTCGGCGGCGGCGGCGTCGCTGCGGGCGACCACGCCGGTCACGCCATCCGCCACCCGCTCCGCCACCGCGCCGAGCGGCGTCACCACCGCGGGCAGGCCGCTCGCCTGGGCCTCGGCCAGGGCGAGGCAGAAGGTCTCGCCGGGATCGCCGCGGTAGAGCATCAGGCGGGCCTCGCTGAGCCGCGCCGCCAGGACGGGGCGCGGCAGGGGATCGAAGACGCGGACGCCCTGCCCCGCCATGCCGGCGGCCCGGGCGAGCACCGGCGCGGCGCGGGCGGCCAGGCGCGCGTCGCCGCCATAGGTGGCGGCACCGGCATAGAGGTGCAACTCCGCAAGCGGCAGCGCCGGCCGGATCCGCCGGGCCCAAAGCTCCAGCAGCCAGTCGAGCCCGCGCAGCGGGTTGGAGGCGAAGATGGCGACCGGGGGCGGCGGCGCCCTGGGGGCCGCGGGCGCGTCGAAGGGCGGCGCCAGGGCCAGCGGGATCTCGGCCGGGCGCAGCGGCAGCCAGGCCGGCAGGCTGGCGGAATGCGCGGGGCCGAGGGTGACGATGCGCGGCCAGGCGGCCAGCAGCGGCAGCAGGTGGCGCGGCTTGCGCAGGTAGTTGCCGGGGTTGTGCAGCCAGAGCACCCGCCGGCCCCGTGGCAGCGCGCGGAACAGCCGCGGCAGGCGGTTGGCGATGGCGAGGTCGGCCGGCGCGCCGCCCTGGCCGCCCCCTCGGGCCAGCGGCGCCCAGCGCAGCCCGTCGCGGGTCTCGGCGGGCGCGGTCCCGGCGCGCAGTTCCACGTCATGCCCGCGCCGGGCGAAGGCCGCGGCGAGCAGGGCGAAGGCGGTCTCGACCCCGCCCAGCGGCCGGTCGGCCAGCGCCCCGGCGCCGAGCCGCGGGCCTTCGGTCGCCAGGACTATGCGCACCCGCGCGCTTCCGGCACGACCCTCACCCCCGCGGGTTCGGCCGGTGCCGCTCCGGCTCCAGCCTGGCCTTCAGGTGCGACAACAGCGGGAAGAGCCCGGCGCAGAGCGCGATCAGCAGCCCCCAGCCGCCTTCCTTGTAGCCTTTCCGCCCGACATAGCACTTGATCCAGCGGGAAACGCAGCGCCGCAGGTTGTCCGGCAGCGAGCCGATCCTGCCCGCCGCCAGCATGTCGGCCGCCTTGGCCGAGGAATACTTGTCGAGCCGGCGCAGCATGTCGGAGATGTCGCGGTCGAGCTCGTGGCGGATGCCCTGCGCGGTGATCCGCTCGCCCTCGGTTCCCGTCCAGTCGAGGCCGGGGTGGACGCGCTGGCCGCGCCAGCGCTTGGCGCCGCGGCGGAACAGGATGGGCTTGAGGGTGGTGCCGAAGCTGCCGCCCCAGCCGTGCAGGATCAGCCGGTCGCCGACGTAGTTGTCGATGCGGACGCGGTGGAAGGCGTGCGGGGAGGCGGCGGCGACGCGGCGGATCTCGGCCCAGAGCGCGGGCGGGACGCGCTCGTCGGCATCGACCTCGAGGATCCAGTCGCCGGTGCAGGCGGCGATGCCGGCGTTGCGGCGCTCGCCCTCCAGCTCCCAGCCGCCTTCCAGCAGCCGGGCGCCATGGGCGCGGGCGATCTCCGCGCTGGCATCGGTGCTGCGGTCGAGCACGACGACGACCTCGTCCGCCGCCGCCAGCGTCGCCAGGCAGGCCGGCAGCCGGGACTGCTCGTTGCGCGCGACCACCAGGGCGGAGATGCGGGGGCCGGGCCGGGGCAGGCCTTCGGGGGCCGCGGGGTCGCGGCGGGCGGAGGCGCTCACGCCGCCACCTTCGCCGCCAGCAGCCGCTCGGCCGCCTCCCGCGCCATCTCGAGCGTCAGGCCCGTCATGCTGTCGAGCCCGGGGCTGCCCGGCGCCACCGCCGTCGCGGTCCGCCGCCCGGCCGGGGCATAGGCCTCGACCGGCGAGGGGCCGAAGAGGCCGAGGGTCGGCGTGCCCGTCGCGGCCGAAAGGTGCATCAGCCCGCTGTCGTTGCCGACGAAGAGGGCGCAGCGCGCCAGCACCGCCGCGACCTCCGGCAGGGCCAGCCCGCCGACCAGGTCCACCGCCTCCCCGCCGAGGGCGGCCAGCACCGGCGCCGCCATGGCGCGTTCCTGCGCCCCCGGCCCGCCGAGCACCGCGGCGCGCGCGCCCTCCAGCGGCGCGCCCGGTGCGGTCAGCGCCCGGTAGAGCGCGACGAAGCGCTCGGCCGGCCAGACCTTGCGGTCCCAATTGGCCGTCGGGCCGAGGCCGATCCACAAGCCTTCGCCGGGCAGCAGCGAAGCCGCCCGCGCGCGCTCGGCCGGCCCGAACCAAGCGACCGGCAGCGGCGGCGGGTCGAGGCCGAGCAGCGCGCCGAGATGCGCCAGCCGGTGCCCCGGCTGCCGCCCGCCGCGCAGGACGTAGCGGCGCTTCGCCCGCACCAGCCACGAGAATGCCGAGCCCCGCAGGTCGACCACGATGTCCCAGCGCTGGCCGGCCGCCTGGCGCCACAGCTCCCACCAATGCGCGCGGAAGCGGCGCTTGGTCAGCACGATGGTCCAGGCGCGGCCCGGCATGCGGGCGAAGACGCCCTCGGCCACCGGGCCGCAGGCCACCACCACCTTGGCGTGGGGGTAGGTGCGGATCAGGTGGTCCAGCAGCCCGGTCGACAGCACGGCATCGCCGATCCGGGTGGAGGTGATGAAGAGGATGCGCACGGCGCCGCGCCTGTAACACGCCGGCGCCGATGTGGGCACCCGTTGCAGCCGGCGGGGGGATCGCCCACCTGCACGCCATGCCGATCGCGTATCTGCCCGAAAGGGGCGTGCTGGAGGTGACGGGCGAGGACCGCACCGCCTTCCTCCAGGGCCTGGTCACCAACGACGTCGCCGGGGCCGGCCCCCCATCCCCTGCGGCGGAGCCGCAGGGGCCCTCAGGGCTTGGCACGGCGGTCTTCGCCGCGCTGCTCAGCCCGCAGGGCAAGTGGCTGGCGGAGTTCCTCATCCTGGCCGATGGCGACCGCCTGCTGCTGGACTGCGAGCGGGCGCAGGCGGCGATGCTGGCGCAGAAGCTCACCCGCTTCCGGCTGCGGTCCAGGGTCGCGGTCCGCGACGCCTCGGCCGAGTTCGCCGTGCATGCCGGCTGGGGCGGCGCGCCGGTGCCGCCCGACACCATCGCCGCGCCCGACCCGCGCCTGCCGGAGGCCGGCTGGCGCGCCCTGGCGCCCGCGCCGCTGCCGGCCGACGCCTCGCCCGAGGACTGGGACCGCCACCGCCTGGCGCTCGGCCTGCCGGAAGGCTCGCGCGACCTGGTGCCCGAGCAGACCGTGCTGCTCGAGGCCGGCTACGACGAGCTGCACGGCGTCTCCTGGACCAAGGGCTGCTACATGGGCCAGGAGCTGACGGCGCGGACCAAGTACCGCGGCCTGCTCAAGCGCCGGCTGGTGCCGGTTGCGGTCGACGGCCCGCTGCCCGCCCCCGGCACGCCGGTGCTGGCGGGGGGCGCCGAGGTCGGCGCGATGCGCTCCGGCCGCGACGGCAGCGGCATCGCCCAGCTGCGCCTGGACGCGCTGGACGGCCGCAGGCTGGCCTGCGGCGAGGCGGTGCTGACCCCCCGCATCCCCGGCTGGATGGTGATCCCGGCGCGCGAGCCGGTGGTGTAGCCTGCCGCCCAGGAGGACCAAACCCATGCAACGTCGCCGCCTCGCCGCCGGGATCGCCCTGGCTGCCACCCCCGCCGGCATCGCCGCCGCCGCCCCCATCCGCCAGCGCGTCGTCTACCATGTCGGCGACGAGGGCGGGCCGGACCATGCGCATTGGCGCACCGCGCTCGGCAACATGCGCAACCACCTCGACGTGGTGGGCGACGGGCTCGAGCTGGTCTGCCTGCTGAACTCCTCCGGCATCCGCCTGCTGCTGGACGCCGCGGGCAATCCCGAGCTGGGCGCCGATGTCGCCGCGCTGCGCCGCCGCGGCGCCCGGTTCCTGGTCTGCAGCAACAGCCTGCGCGGCCAGAAGGTCGCCCGCGAGGCGCTGCTGGCGGTGCCGGAGGGCGACGTCGTCCCGGCCGGGGTGGTGGAGCTGACCCGGCTGCAGCAGGAAGGCTTCGCCTATATCCGCCCCTGACCTTCACGGTCCCGGCGTCCGCGTCCCGCCGCCGGTCCTGGTCGGGCTGCTGGTCGGGACCGGCTGGCTGCTGCAGCGGACCGTGCCGGTGCCGGTCAGCACCCCGGCGCCCAACCTCGCCGCGCTGCTGATGGCGCTGGGCATGGGGCTTTCGGTCTGGACGGTGGTGACCATGCTCCGCGCCGGGGTCGACCCGCGGCCGGACAGGCCGGACAAGGCGCTGCTGGAACGCGGGCCGTTCCGCCTCAGCCGCAACCCGATCTACCTGGGCTTCCTGGCGGTGGCCGCGGGCTTCGCGCTGCACTGGGGCGACCTTTGGCCCTGGCTGGCGCTGGTGGCCGCCTTCCTGGTGCTGGACCGGCACGTGGTGGCGCGGGAGGAGCCTATCTGCGGGCGCGGTTCGGGGCGCCCTATGCGGCGTATATGGGGCGCGTGCGGCGGTGGATCTGAAGCCAAGGTCGGGGAGGGAAAGGTATTCCCTCCCCGGGCCCCACCCTTCCCTTTTGTGAGTCCGGCAGCCGTCGCGCAGCGGGCGCCGACCCACAGAGATGGATGGGGGGGTCCGGGGGAGAATACCTCCTCCCCCGGCCCTTCCTTACGCGTTCACCACGCTTCCGCCATTCGGGTGCAGCGTCTGCCCGTTGATGTAGGAACTGTCGCTGTCGGCCGCGAGGAAGATGTAGCTCGGCGCCACCTCGTCCGGCTGGCCGGCGCGGCCCATCCCGGCGCTCTCGCCGTGCTTGGCGGTCTTCTCCTCGTCGAAGCTGGCCGGGATCAGCGGCGTCCAGATCGGCCCCGGCGCCACCGCGTTCACCCGGATCCGCTTCTGCTGGAACAGCGCCTGGGACAGGCTGCGGGTGAAGGCCAGGATCGCCCCCTTGGTGCTGGCATAGTCGACCAGCATCGGGCTGCCCTTGAAGGCGGTGATCGAGGTCGTGTTGATGATCGCGCTGCCCGAGGGCATGTGCTTCAGCGCCGCCTTGGTGATCCAGAACATGCCGAGGATGTTGGTGCGGAAGGTGCGCTCCACCTGGGCTTCCGGGATCTCGGCGAAGTCCTCGCAGACATGCTGCTCGGCGGCGTTGTTGACCAGGATGTCGATGCGGCCGCCGAGCGCGGTCGCCGCCTGGTCCACCGCCTGCTTCACGAAGGCCGCGTCGCCGACATCGCCGGCGATGGTCACGCATTTGCGCCCCGCCGCCTCCACGTGCCGCTTCGTCTCGGCGGCATCCTCGTGCTCGTCCAGGTAGAGCACCGCGACGTCGGCGCCCTCCTTGGCGAAGCCGATGGCGACGGCCCGGCCGATGCCGCTGTCGCCGCCGGTGACGAGCGCGGTCTTGCCGGTCAGCTTGCCGCTCGGCTTCCAGTGCTCCATGCGGTCCTGCGGCTGCGGCCGCATCTCCGCCTCGGTGCCGGGCTGGTGGTCCTGGCGCTGCTTCGGCTGCGGGGTCTGCTGGTTGTCCGGCATGGCGATGTCTCCCGTGGTCCCGGGCCAACGGGGACCGGGGCGGGGCAGTTGCCGGCGGTCTGCGGAACGAGGCGCCCGGCGCCGCGGCTGCGCCGCGCCGGGCCGCCGCGCCTCAAGCCGTGCGGTCGCCGCCGCCGCCGGTCAGCGCCGCCTGCGCCGCCGCCAGCCGCGCCACCGGCACGCGGTAGGGCGAGCAGGAGACGTAGTCGAGCCCGGCCTCCTCGCAGAACTGGATCGAGGCGGGGTCGCCGCCATGCTCGCCGCAGATGCCGAGCTTGAGGTCGGGCTTCACCGACCGGCCCTTCTCCTTGGCGATCTTCACCAGCGCGCCGACGCCGTCGATGTCGATGCTGACGAAGGGGTCCTTCGGCATGATCCCCTTCTCGACATAGAGCGGCAGGAACTTGCCGGCGTCGTCGCGCGACAGGCCGAAGACCGTCTGGGTCAGGTCGTTGGTGCCGAAGCTGAAGAAGTCGGCGACCTCGGCGATCCGGTCGGCGGTCAGCGCCGCGCGCGGCAGCTCGATCATGGTGCCCACGTAGTACTCGATGTGGTGGCCGGTCTCGGCGAAGACCTCCTGCGCCACCTTGTCGACCTGGTTGTGGGTGATCTCGAGCTCGCGCCGCGTCGCAACCAGCGGGATCATGATCTCCGGCACCGGCGCGGCGCCGCTCTCCTTCGCCACCTCGACGGCGGCCTCGAAGATGGCGCGGGCCTGCATCTCGTAGATCTCGGGGTAGGAGATGCCGAGCCGGCAGCCGCGGTGGCCGAGCATCGGGTTGGCCTCCGCCAGTTCCGCCGCGCGGCGCTGCATGGTGGCGACGTCGGTGCCGAGCGAGCCCGCGACCTCGGCGATCTCGGCTTCCGAGTGCGGCAGGAACTCGTGCAGCGGCGGGTCGAGCAGCCGGATGGTGACGGGCAGGCCGACCATGATGCGGAAGAGGTCGGCGAAGTCCTTGCGCTGGAAGGGCAGCAGGCGGGACAGCGCCTCGCGCCGGCCGCTCTCGGTCTCCGACATGATCATCTGCCGCACCGCGCCGATCCGCTGCGGGTCGAAGAACATGTGCTCGGTCCGGCAGAGGCCGATGCCCTCGGCGCCGAACTTGCGCGCGGTGTCGGCGTCGAGCGGCGTCTCGGCATTCGCCCGCACCTTCAGCCGGCGCACCTTGTCCGCCCATTCCATCAGCGTGGCGAAGTCGCCGGAGAGCTGCGGCTCGACCATCGCCACGCTGCCGATGAAGATCTCGCCGGTCGCGCCGTCGAGCGTGATGGTCTCGCCGGCGCGGACCACCTGCCCGCCGGCCTGCAGCGCCTGGGCGCCGTAGTCGATGGTGACGCCGCCGGCGCCGGCGACGCAGGGCCGGCCCATGCCGCGGGCGACCACCGCCGCGTGGCTGGTCATGCCGCCGCGGGTGGTCAGCACGCCCTTGGCGGCATGCATGCCGTGGATGTCCTCCGGCGAGGTCTCGATGCGGACCAGGATGACGTTCTCGCCCTTGGCGGCGCGCAGTTCGGCCTCGTCCGCGTTGAAGACCACCGTGCCGCAGGCGGCACCGGGGGAGGCCGGCAGGCCCTTCGACAGCAGCTTGCGCGGCGCCTTGGGGTCGAGGGTCGGGTGCAGCAGCTGGTCGAGCGCGGAGGGATTGACCCGCTTGATCGCCTCGGTCTCGCTGATCAGGCCTTCCCGCGCCATGTCGACGGCGATCTTCAGGCTGGCGGCCGCGGTGCGCTTGCCGTTGCGGGTCTGCAGCATGTAGAGCTTGTTCTGCTGCACCGTGAACTCGATGTCCTGCATGTCCGTGTAGTGCTGCTCGAGCTTGGCACGGACCGCGACGAGTTCCTGGTAGGCGTTCGGCATGGCGGCTTCCATGCTGCGCTCGTGCGGCTTGGCCTTGAGCTGGGCCATCGGCTGCGGCGTGCGGATGCCGGCGACGACGTCCTCGCCCTGCGCGTTGATCAGGTACTCGCCGTAGAAGATGTTCTCGCCGGTGCTGGGATCGCGGGTGAAGCAGACGCCGGTCGCGCAATCCTCGCCCATGTTGCCGAAGACCATGGCCTGGACGTTCACCGCGGTGCCCCAGCTCGCCGGGATGTCGTGCAGCCGGCGGTAGGTATTGGCCCGCGCGTTCATCCAGGACCCGAAGACGGCGCCGATCGCGCCCCAGAGCTGGGCGGCGGGGTCCATCGGGAAGGGCTTGCCGGTGACCTCGGCCACCATCTCCTTGTAGCCGTCGACCACGCGGTGCCAGTCCTGCGCGGTGAGCCCGGTATCCTCGACGATCCCGCGGTCGAGCTTGACGTGCTCGATGATCTCCTCGAAGCGGTGATGGTCGACGCCGAGCACGACGCTGCCGTACATCTGGATGAAGCGGCGGTAGCTGTCCCAGGCGAAGCGCGGGTCGCCGGACGCCGCGGCGAGGCCGTCCACCGTCTGGTCGTTGAGCCCGAGGTTGAGGACCGTGTCCATCATCCCGGGCATGGAGACCCGGGCGCCGGAGCGGACGGAAACGAGCAGCGGCTTCTGGGTATCGCCGAACCTGGCGCCGACCGCGGTCTCGATCAGCGCCAGCGCGGCGCCGACCTGGTCGCGCAGTTCCGGCGGATACTGCTTCTCGTGGTCGTAGTAGTAGGTGCAGACCTCGGTGGTGATGGTGAAGCCGGGGGGCACGGGCAGGCCGATGCTGGCCATCTCGGCCAGGTTGGCGCCCTTGCCGCCCAGCAGGTTGCGCATCTCCGCCTTGCCTTCGTTATGGCCGGCGCCGAAGCTGTAGACCCACTTGCTCATCGGCGATGTTCCCCTTGGCTTTCGGATGCCTGGCGTTCGACACAGCTTTGCATGAACGCGGCGTTAATACACCCGGGCGGTTTCAACCTTCGATTTTCGAGACGTCCGCGACCGCATCCATGGCGGCGCAGAGCATATGCAGCAAACGCAGGCGATTGGCGCGGAGTTGCGGGTCCGCATCGTTTACCACGACCTGGTCGAAGAAGGCATCGACCGGGGCGCGGAGGCTGGCAAGCTGCGCCATCGCCGCCAGGAAGTCTTCCGCGGCCAGCGCCGCGGCCACGCCGGCGGCGGTGCCGGCCACCGCCTCGCCCAGCGCCCGCTCGGCGCCGGTGACGAAACGCGCGGGGTCGACCGGGCCGTCATGCGGGCCGTCCTTGCGGGTCTCTATGCGCAATATGTTGGCCGCCCGCTTGTAGGCCGCCAGCAGGTTGGCCCCGTCCGGGGTGGCCAGCATGGTGGCCAAGGCGTCGGACCGGGCCAGCAGCCGCACCAGGTCGTCGTCCGGCGCGGCGCCGAAGACGGCGGTGAGGATGTCGTGCCGGGCGCCCTCGGCGCGGAGCTGGACGCGGAGGCGCTCGACCAGGAAGTCGAGCAGCCCGGCGGCGAAGGCGGCGACCATCGGCGGATGGGCGGACCCGGCGGGCGGCCGCCAGCCGGCCTGCATCGTCTCCGCCGCGACCGCCATGCCGAATTCCGGGCTGGCGGTGCTGCCGGTGGATTGCGGGTAGCCGAAGAAGGCCTCCCCGATCAGCCCGGCCAGCGGCAGCCGCAGCCCGTTCTCCCGGATCAGCCGGATGATCCCGAGTGCCGCGCGGCGCAGCGCATAGGGGTCGCCCGATCCGGTCGGGCGCTCGTCCACCGCGAAGAAGCCGACCAGCTGGTCGAGCTTGTCGGCCAGCGCCACCGCCACCGCCACGGGCTCGGCCGGCACCGCGTCGCCCGGGCCGAGCGGCCGGTAATGCGTGCCGATCGCCTCCGCCACGCGCGGGTCCTCGCCGCCGGCCAGCGCGTAGTAGCGGCCCATCACCCCCTGCAGTTCGGGGAACTCGCCGACCATCCCGGTCGCCAGGTCGGCCTTGGCCAGCCGCGCCGCCCGCGCGGCCAGGCCCGGCTCGGCGCCGCCCATCGGCGCGACGAGCCCGGCCAGCCGTTCCAGCCGCGCCACCCGCTGCCCCTGGGTGCCGAGCCTTGCGTGGAAGACCACGCCCTCCAGCTTCGGCAGGGTGCTCTCCAGCGGCTGCTTCAGGTCCTGGTCCCAGAAGAACCGCGCATCCGACAGCCGCGCCCGCAGCACCCGCTCGTTGCCCGCGACGATCGCCGCGCCGCCGTCGCGGGGGATGATGTTGCTGACCACGGCGAAGCGCGCCGCGGCGCGGCCATCCCCGTGGCGCAGGGCGAAGTAGCGCTGGTTGACCCGCATCGAGGTCCGCATGACCTCCGGCGGCAGGTCCATGTAGGCCTCGTCGATGCGGCCGAGCAGCGGCACCGGCCATTCGACCAGCCCGGCGACCTCGGCCAGCAGGCCGCGGTCGGGCACCACCTCCAGCCCCTCGGCGGCGGCGAGGCCGGCGATGCCGGTCCCGATGATCCGCTCGCGCTCGGCGGCATCGGCCACCACGAAGCGCTCGCGCAGGCCGCTTTCGTAATCGGCGAAGGACCGCACCGGGAAGGGCTCGGTGCCCGCCAGCACGCGATGCCCCTCGGTCAGCCCGGCGGCGGCGAGGCCATGCACCGCGTCCTCGCCCTGCGCCAGCGCGAAGGGGACCGGCTCACCGTCGAGGACGCAGAGGATGCGCTGCAGCGGCCGCACCCAGGCGAAGTCGCTGGTGCCCCAGCGCATCGACTTCGGCCAGGGGAAGCCGCGCAGCAGCCCGGGCAGCGTCCCGGCCAGCAGCGCCGCGGCCTCGGTCACCTGCCCCGGCTTCTGCAGCACCCAGAACTGGCCCTGCTGGGTGAGCTGGTCGCGGGTCGCGCCATGCTTGCGGAGGAAGCCGTCGAGCGCCGCATCGGGGGCGCCGAGGCGTGGCCCGCGCTCCTCCCGGCCCGGCGTCTCGGCGCGCGCCGCCATCTCCCCCAGCGCCGCGATCCGGCGCGGGCCAAAGAGCGGGCGCGGCGCCGCGGTCATCAGCGGCGACAGGGCCTTCAGCAGCGCCGCGCACAGCTCCTCCGCCGCCCGCGCCTGCATGCGGGCCGGGATTTCCTCGGAGAAGAGCTCGATCAGGAGTTCAGGCATGGGGCTGGAGCGCGGCCTTTACGTCGGTCTTGGAGAAGTCGTCGCCCTTGAACAGCAGCGGCTCGCCGCGCGACCTGGCCAGGGCATAGGCGAAGCAGTCGCCGAGGTTGAGGCCGGCGGGGTGGCGGCCCTTGCCGTAGCGGCGCCAGCCCTCGGCGGCCACGGCGGCGTGCTCGGCGGTGAAGGGGACGACCTCGACGCGGCCTGCCGCGAGCAGCCGTTCCAGCCGGTCCCGCACCGGGGGGCCGGCCCGCCCTTCCACCGCCATGCAGGCCTCCACCAGGGTCGCGGCCGAGATGGAGACGGAGGCCGCCTGGGTGAGCGCCTCGCCGAGTTGCGGGGCGTCCGGCTCGTCGCGCAGGATCGCCATGATGGCGGAGGTATCGATGATCACCGGGGCAGCCCGTCCTGGTCATAGAGGTCGGAATGGTCGCTGCTGGTCCCCGGCGGGAACAGCTTCGAGGCTTCCTTGGCGATCGCCATGATGCGCTCGAAGCGGAGGCGCCTCTCCTCGTCCCGGCCGACCCGCTCGCGCGCCAGCCGGTCGTTCACCGCGCGGCGGATGGCGTCGGTGGTGGAGGTGCCGAGCAGGTCCGCCAGCGCCTTGGCGTCGGCGATCAGCGCCTCGTCCTTGATGTTCAGCTGGCCCATCGGGGCCTCCATGGTAGAATGCCGGGCATCATTCTACCCTAGCCGCCGCCCTTGATCCACGCCTCGCAGCAGCCCTTCGCCAGGGCGCGGACACGGCCGATATAGGCCGCGCGCTCGGTCACGCTGATGGCGCCGCGGGCGTCGAGCAGGTTGAAGCGGTGGCTGGCCTTGATGCATTGGTCGTAGGCCGGCAGCGCCAGGCCCTGCTTCAGCAGGTCGGCGCATTCCTCCTCGGCGTCCTGGAAGTGGCGGAACAGCTTCTCCACGTTCGCGTGGGTGAAGTTGTGGTGGCTGTATTCCACCTCGGCCCGCTTGAAGACCTCGCCATAGCTCACGCCCTGGCCGTTGAAGTCGAGGTCGTAGACGTTCTCGACGCCCTGGATGTACATCGCCAGGCGCTCGAGCCCGTAGGTCAGCTCGCAGGAGGGGACCTCGCAGGGGATGCCGCCGACCTGCTGGAAATAGGTGAACTGGGTCACCTCCATCCCGTCGCACCAGACCTCCCAGCCGAGGCCCCAGGCGCCGAGGGTCGGGCTTTCCCAGTCGTCCTCGACGAAGCGGATGTCGTGCACCAGCGGGTCGAGCCCGATGGCGCGGTAGCTGCCGATCAGCGCGCTCTGCGGGTCGGCGGGCGAGGGCTTCAGGATGACCTGGTACTGGTAGTAGTGCTGGAGGCGGTTGGGGTTCTCGCCGTAGCGCCCGTCAGAGGGTCGGCGGCTGGGCTGGACATAGGCGGCTTTCCAGGGCTTCGGGCCGAGCGCGCGCAGGGTGGTCGCCGGGTGGAAGGTGCCGGCGCCGACCTCCATGTCGTAGGGCTGCAGGATGACGCAGCCCTCCGCCGACCAATAGGCGTGCAGCCGGAGGATGAGCTCCTGGAAGCTGGGGGGCCGGGCGGGGGCGGCGGTGGATGCGGCGGTCGACATGCGGCGGCTTTTGCCATGCCGGCGCCGCGGAACATAGTGGGGGCTGCCCCGCGCCAGGAAGGAAGCACGCCCATGACGGACACGGAACGCCTGATCCGCGCCTACTACGCCGCCTTCGACGCCGGCGACCGGGAGGCCATGCTGGCGCTGCTGGCGGAGGAGGTGCTCCACGACATCAACCAGGGCCCGCGCGAGGCGGGCCGGCCGGCCTTCCGCGCCTTCCTGGCGAAGATGGACCATTCGTACCGGGAAGCGATCCGCGACCTGGTGGTGATGGTGGATGCCACCGGCCGCCGCGCCGCGGCGGAGTTCCGGGTGGAAGGCGAGTACCTGGCGACCGATCCCGGCCTGCCGGAGGCCCGGGGCCAGCGCTACAGCCTGCCGGCCGGAGCCTTCCTGGAGGTGGATGGCGGCCGGATCACCCGGGTCAGCACCTACTACAACCTGCCGGACTGGATCCGGCAGGTGGGCGGGTCGGTGGGCTGACGGTCAGGCCTTCGGCAGCAACCGCTCGCGCAGGTCGGTGATCCGCGCCCGCAGCTCGCACATGGCCGCGCGGTCGGCGAAGGCGCGGTCGACCCATTCCGGCCGGTGCGCCGCCGCCTTGGCCCGCAGCGCACGGCCCTGCTCGGTCAGGCGGATGCGGACCTGGCGCTCGTCCTCCGGGCAGCGCAGGCGGGTGACGTATCCCGCCGCCTCCAGCCGCTTCAGCAGCGGGGTCAGGGTATTGGATTCGAGGTACAGCCGGTCGCCGATCCGGCCCACCGTCTGGTCGTCCTCCGCCCAGAGCACGACCATGACCAGGAATTGCGGATAGGTCAGGCCGATGGCGTCCAGCATCGGCTTGTTGGCGCGGCCGATCGCCTGCGCGGTGGAATGCACCGCGAAGCAGAGGAATTCGTCGAGGTCGAGCGGCGTGGCGGCCACCCCGGGGCATGCGGCGGGGGATTCGGTCATGCAGCCTCCTGTCATCCGGCCGTTCTAATATATCGCGCACGATTTAAGCGCCCATGATCAAATCGCGGGGCGGCCATGCGAATTGGTCTATCGTGCACGATCCAATCGTCCGGTATCTATCCGCCCAACGCCACCGCATCCGGTGGCACCCCGAGGAGAGACCCAGATGATCCGCAACGCCCTTTTCGCCTCCGCGATCGCTCTTGCCGCCATTGGCGCCGCGCAGGCCCAGGACAACGGCCCCCGCCTGGTCGGCGGCGGCGCCGATGCCGCGGTGAGCTATGCCGTCCCCAGCGGCAACCTCGTCGGTGGCGGCCTCGCCACCATCATCGGCGGCGGCGAGAACCAGCGCCTGGCCTATGCGCCCGCCCCGAGCGTCCAGGCGCCGTCCGGCCTGGTGGCGGAGGTGGTCGGCGGCGGCGAGAACCGCCAGTTGGTCTACCGCGCCGCGCCGGCGCCGCGCCGGCAGCTGGCCGGCCAGGCCGCCCGCCAGGGTGGCTGAACCGGCGGGGGCCTCACCGCCTCCGCTGCCGCAAGGATGGAGCCCGGACCGCAAGGCCGGGCTTGCCTTTTACATGTCTATAGGAATAAAATCCAGGGATGGCGCGCGCATCCCTCCCCACCCCGTCGCCCCGACGCCGCCGTGACCGAGGCCCCGGCTTTGTCCGGAAACCGCGCCTCCGCCCCGGTGCCACCCGGGCCAGGAACGTGTCCGGGACCTGCGCGGCCCCGCCCTACAGCCCGAGCCGCGCCCAGGCCGCCCGTTCCTCCACCGCCGCCAGCACCGCCTCGGCCGAAAGGCCGGGCAGCAGGCGCCGCAGCAGCGAGGGCCGCGGCCCACCCACCGGCACCAGCCGCACCTTCTCGCCGAAGCGCCGCTTCGCCTCCCCCGCCGCGTCGCCCAGCCGGTCCGCGAGGCCCAGTTCCACCGCGCGGCGGCCGGGCCAGAAGCGGCCGGTGAACACCTCCTCGGGCGGCGCCTTCAGCCGCGCGCCGCGCCGGGCCGTGACCCAGGCGCGGAATTCGCCGTGCAGGTCGCCCAGCAGGGTTTCCAGCCGCGCCGCATCCTCCGGGCTTTCGGGCCGGAAAGGGTCCCAGAAGCTCTTCTCCGTCCCCGCCGTGCGCAGCCGCCGCTCCACCCCGAGGCGCTCCAGCGCGCCCTGGAAGCCGAAGCCCGAGGCGATGACGCCGATCGAGCCGAGGATGCTGGACGGGTCGGCGACGATCTCGTCCGCCGCGCAGGCGATCCAGTAGCCGCCCGAGGCCGCGGCGTCCTCGACGCAGGCGATGACGGGAAGCTTCTTCTCCTCCGCCAGGCGGCGGATGCGGGCGGCCACCAGGCTCGACTGCACCGGCGAGCCGCCGGGCGAGTTGATGACGAGGAAGACGGCGGAAAGCCGCTTCAGGCCGAAGGCGCGGTCCAGCACCGGGCCGGTGGTGGCGAGGCTGATTCCGCCGCCGAAGCCGGGACGGGCGGCGATGGCGCCCTGCAGGCGGACCAGCGCGACGCGGGGATGGCGGGAAAGGAAGGGTATGTTCATGCCGGGCAGAGATGCGCCTGGGCGCGGCGGCATCAAGCCATGCGGCGCGGGCGACGCCGCCCGGCGCGGATCGGCGAAGGGCGCGCCTGGCCGGACGCGCCACTCCACCGTCCAGGCAAGGGGCCGGAGCAGGGGCGGCGGAGCGTGGACGCCCGGACGCCGGGACCCCCTCCGAGGACCGAGGCCTGCAGCGGCGCCGCCTTCACCTTCGGACGCGAACCGCCTCGGCCCGCCTATTCGCCGCCGGAGCCGCCGCCACTCGCCTTCCCGGTGCGCGGGAAGGCGGGATCGGCACCGGTATAATAGGCGGCGTCGTGCATCTGGCGCGTATAGGTGCTCGGGACTCCGGGCTGGGCATAGCTGCGCGGCGGCGGAGTAGCCGTGCAGGCCGACAGCGCCAGAAGAATGACGATAACAATGGCGGCGAGCACCGGCGTGCCCGCCGCGCCGTTCGGAGATCTGTCCATGGCCGCCTCCTATGCGGAAGGTGGAAATTCGTGGCTCGTTAAAAGGTCGAAAACAGAAATTCCCGGCCTCGTGCGGGACCGACCCGCAGCCTGGAGCCGGCATCCTGGAAGCGGGCATCGCCGCGCGGCGTCATACAGATGATATAGATCACATCGATGTGCGGCCCGGTCGTTTGAACCGGGACGGACCTGCTGGCAGCGCCGCGCCAAGGCGCCGTCGTGAACCGGACAGGCCGGAGCGCACCCCGCCCTGACGACGACGCGCGGCGGCAACGCCGCGTTCACCTCCGGAAGCGAACCGCGATAGCCTTTCCCGCACGGCACGAGGATCCCGCATGGCGCATCCCGAGATCGGCATCTACGCCGCCCAGGGCATGGGGCAGAGCAGCGGGCTCGGCCTGGCGCCGGCGCTGGTCATCGTCGATTTCGTGGTCGGCTTCACCGACCCGGCGCATTTCGGCGGCGGCAACATCGCGGCGGCCATCGAACGCACCGTGCCGCTGCTGGCCTTCGCGCGCGAACGGGGCTGGCCGGTGGTGCATACCCGCGTGGTCTACGCCGAGGACGGCTCGGACGCCGGCGGCTTCGCCCGCAAGGTGCCGAGCCTGCGCAGGCTGACCGAGGCCAGCCCGCTGTCGCAGATCGTGCCCGCGCTGGCACCGGCGCCGGGCGAGCGGGTGCTGCGGAAGCGCAATGCCTCCGCCTTCTTCGGGACGGAACTCGCGGGGTGGCTCTCGATGCGGCGGGTGGATACGGTGGCGGTGGCGGGCTGCACCACCTCGGGCTGCGTGCGGGCGACGGTGGTGGACGCGCTGCAGCACAACTTCCGCACGGTCTGCGTGACGGATTGCGTCGGCGACCGGGCGGTCGGGCCGCACGAGGCCAACCTCTTCGACATGGGGCAGAAATACGCCGACCTGATGACCTCGGCGGCGCTGATGGCCGCCTGGCGAGAGAGAGACTGAGGGAGACGACGGGGATGTTCGATTTCAAGGGCAGGCGCGTGGTGGTCTGCGGCGGCAGCCGCGGCATCGGGCGTTCCACCGCGCTGGGCTTCGCCGGGGCCGGCGCCGCGGTCTCGATCTGCGCCCGCAGCACCGGCCCGCTGGAGGCGACGCGGGCGGAGATCGCCGCACTCGGCGTGACGGCGCATGCCGCCCCCTGCGACCTCGGCGACCGCGCCGCCGTCGCGGCCTATGTCGCCGCGGCGGGCGAGGCGCTCGGCGGCATCGACGTGCTGGTCAACAACGCCTCCGGCTTCGGCAGCCAGGACACCGAGGAGCACTGGGCGCAGGGGCTTTCGGTCGACGTCATGGCCACCGTGCGCGCGACGCATGCGGCGCTGCCCTTCCTCGAGGCGAGCCGCGGCTGCATCGTCAACGTTTCCTCGATCTCCGGCTACCGGCCGAGCCTGCGGACGCCGGCCTATGCGGCGGTGAAGGCGTTGCTGATCAACTACACGCAGTCCCAGGCGGCGATGTATGCGCCGCGCGGCATCCGCGCGAATGCGGTGGCGCCCGGCAGCATCGAATTCCCCGGCGGGTCGTGGGAGGCGCGGAAGACCAGCGACCCGAAGCTCTACAACGGCATCCTCGCCGGCATCCCCTTCGGCCGGCTCGGCACGCCGGAGGAGGTGGCCGAGGTGGCGATGTTCCTGGCATCGCCGGCCGCGCGCTGGGTGACCGGGCAGACCATCATCGTCGATGGCGGCCAGATGCTCTGATCAGGCCTTGCTCTGATCAGGCGGGGCGTAGCCCTCGATCAACGCCACGTCGCCCTCCGCCGCGTCCTGCCGCAGGGCGATCAGCGGGGCGTAGTTGGGGCTGTGGTAGAAGGTCTTGAGCGCGTCCATCGTGGGGAATTCCAGCACCACCACGCGCTCGAGGTTCGGCCTTCCCTCGACCGGCGTCACCGCGCCGCCGCGGATCAGGTAGCGGCCGCCGAAGCGGGCGATCATCGGCGTGACCTGGTCGCGGTAGGCGGCGAATTTCGCCGGGTCCTTCACCCGGATATTGGCGACGAGATAGGCGGGCATGGTTCGTCTCCTCCCCTGTCAGGCGGCCGGCGCGCCCTCCGCCAGGATGACCTGCGACACCGTGCAGGCCTGGCGCAGGTCGCGCAGCGGCGCATAGTCCGGGCTGTCCCAGAAGGCGCGCAGCGCCGGCATGTCGGCGAACTCGATGACGGCCACGACCTCGACCGGCTCGCCCTCCACCGCCTGCGCCGGACCGCCGCGGACCAGGTAGCGGCCCCCGTGGCGGTCGATCAGCGGCCAGACCTGGCGGATGTACTCGCCGAACCGCGCGGGGTCGGTGACCTTCACGTTGGCGATCAGGTAGGCGGACATCGCATGCCTCCCTCGAATCCGGGCCAGCGTCCGGTGCCTCGCCCGGGCCTCCCGGCGGGGAGCTTGCAGGGCAAGTCCCCCAGATCGCGATTACAGAGTGGCGAGCGGCGCTGCGATCGAGGCATCCCGCCCCATCTTCCCGAGCGTCGCCCAGCCCCGCTCATACTGCGGCGGCACCCGCAGCCCCTCGGTCCGGCCGAGCGCCGCGGCGGCATGGATCGGCCAGTAGGGGTCGCGCAGCAGGGCGCGGGCCAGCAGGATCAGGTCGGCGCGGCCCTCCGCCAGGATCGCCTGGGCCTGGGCCGGCTCGGTGATCATCCCGACCGCGGCCACCGCGATCCCGGCGCCGGTCCTCACCGCCTCCGCCCCCGGCACCTGGTAGCCCGGGCCGAGCGCGATCTTCTGCGCCGGGTGCAGCCCGCCGGAGGAGACGTCGATCATGTCGACGCCGAGCGCCTTCAGCCGGCGGGACAGCTCGACCGTCTCCCCGGTGGTCCAGCCGCCCTCGACCCAGTCGGTATGGGAAACGCGGACCCAGAGCGGGATCTCGTCCGGGATGGCGGCGCGGGTCGCGCGGCTCATCTCGAGGACGAAGCGGGCGCGGCCGTCGAGGTCGCCGCCCCAGGCATCGTTGCGGCGGTTCGACAGCGGCGAAAGGAACTGGTGGCCGAGATAGCCGTGCGCCGCGTGCAGCTCGATCACCCGGTAGCCCGCCCGCACGCTGCGCCGCGCCGCCGTGGCAAAGGCGGCGATGGTCGCCAGGATCTCCGGCTCGGTCATGGCGCGCGGCACGGCATAGTCGTCGAAGGCCTCGGCCGAGGGCGCGAGCGGCACCCAGCCGCGCGCGGCGGGCGCCGGGCCGCCCTCCCAAGGGGCGTTGCGGCTGGCCTTGCGGCCGGCATGCGCGAGCTGGATGCCCGGCACGGCGCCCATCGCCGCGATCCCGGCGGCGAGGCGGGCATGGGCGGGAAGCTGCGCATCCTCCCAGATGCCGAGGTCGTCGGGGGAGATGCGGCCCTCGGCGGTCACCGCCGCGGCCTCGGTCATCACCATCCCGGCGCCGCCGACGGCGCGCGACATCAGGTGCTGCAGGTGCCATTCGGTCGGCTTCCCGTCGCCGCCGCAGCAATACATGCACATCGGCGAGACGCCGATGCGGTTCTTGAAGGTCACGCCGCGCTGGACCAGCGGCTCGAACAGGTCGGTCATGGGAATGTCTCTCTCCAGGGCGGCAGCCGCCCGAGGCGGTTCTCGAAGATGGCGAACCAGGCGGGGGCGCCCGGCGGCTCGGGGAGAAGATACCCGGAAGCGTCCGCGGCGAAACGGGTGCGGGTGACAGCGTCCAGCACGTTGCCGCCGATGGCGTCGACATGGTCCGGGGCGGCCTCGACCACGATGTCGCAATGCATCGGCCGGAAGCGGCCCTGGTCGGCGGCACGCTCCCGCCAGTCGCGGATCGGCGCGCGGCCGCGATCGGCGCAGAGCAGGTCGCCCGGGCGCGGCGGCACCTCGAAGGGGGAGCGCGGCAGGAAGGGGGCGGTGGCGGGGAAGCGGGCGGCGTCGGCGATCAGCGCGTCGACATAGGCCGAATGCGCGGCGTCGCCGGGGAATTCGCGGCGGTCGATGCCGGCGGCCTGCATGACGTAGCTGACGAAGGCGGCGGACCAGAAGGGCTCCTGCCAGAGCGCCGCGCCGTCCGGGTCGCCGGCGAGCGCCGCAGCATAAAGCCGGCGGTTGCGCGCGACGGCGCCCTCGTCCTGCGGCACGGCCCGCCAATAGGCCAGGACGCGGGGGAAATTCGCCGGCTCGCTCTCCGCCCGGGCGGTCGGCGGGCGCTGGCCGGGCGCGACCACCAGCCCGCCCCAGTCCGCCCATTCGGCGAGCGCGATGCGCAGCATCCGCTCGCGCGCCGCCGGCGGGTAGGGCAGCGGGGGGTCCGGGGCCGGACGCGGCGCGGCACAGGCGCCGAGCAGCAGCAGGAGCGACAGGATGGGGGCGGCGAGGCGCATGCGGCGGGATAGAGCAGATCGCGGCAGGTCGTGAACGGCCGGATGCGCGAAGCTGCCCCGACAACAAGGAGTCACGGCGCTGCGGCGTTCACTCCGGGACGCGAGCCGCCGCAGCCCCGGGGACCGGCGCGGCGCTGGATGGATTCTTGTACATGATTCGCCCACATTCACGTAATCGTGATGATCGTATACAAATCACGTTCAGGCGATGCCTTGGACGTCTCCTCCCAGTGATCTCCTGCCGCAGCCTGGGGCTGGGCACTTCGATCACCACTTGGGCCGGTGGGCAACCACCGGCCCTTTTTTTGTCCGGATCATACTGTTTCGGACCCGGCCACGCATCGGTTAACAGCGGATTCATGTATCATCCGGCCGAATTTCCTTTGGACTCACGTCTCCGTGAGTTAGATTGTACACGTTCAGGCGATGCCTTGGACGTCTCCTCCCAGTGACCTTGCGCCGCGGCCTGGGGCCGGGCGTGCGGTTTACCACTTGGGGCCGGTGGGCAACCACCGGCCCCCTTTTTCTGGCCGGCGCGCCTTACCCTCGGATCGGAGCCGCGCCGCGGCGGCCAGGGCTACATCCGCCGCCGCACCAGGCTCAGCGCCCCGGCGGCCAGCGCGAAGCCGATCGCCGCCAGCAGCGCGACCCGCGCCCCGCCGGCCCCGGCCAGCTGGAAGCACAGCCCGACCACGGTGGTGCCGAGCGTCGTGCCCAGCAGCCGCGCCGTCGCCTGCATGCCGCCCGCGCTGCCGGCCCGCGCCTTCGGCGCCGAGCCCAGCATCGTCCGGTTGTTGGGGGCGGAGAAGGTGCCGAACCCGGCGCCGCAGAGCGCCATCATCCCGCCCACCAGCAACCCGTTGCCGAGCAGCGGCAGGCCGGACACCACCGCGAGGCCCGCGGCCAATGCCGCCATCCCCGCGGCGCAGAGCAGCGAGGTCGGGATGCGGTCCGCCAGCCGCCCGGCGACCGGCGCGCCGAAGGCCATCCCGAGCGGCCAGGGCGTCATGATCAGCCCGGTGCCGCCCTGGCTGATCCCGGCCGACTGCAGCAGGAAGGGCAGCGAGACGTAGCTCGAATACCAGGCGGAGAAGGCGCAGACCGAGGCGGCGACGGAAAAGGCGATCGTGCGGATCCGCAGCAGGTCGAGCGGCAGCAGCGGCGCCGGCTGGCTGAGCTGGCGCTGCACCAGCAGCACCCCGGCGCCCACCCCGCCGCCGATCAGCAGCAGCGCCGGGACGGTCGCGTGCAGCACCAGGTCGACGCCGAGGAAGAACAGCCCGAAGCTGGCGATGTTCAGCGCGGCGCTGGCCCAGTCGAAGCGCCGCCCGGTGCCGGGATGGTCGGGCAGCGACCGCCAGCCGATGAGGATGCCGATGATGCTGACCGGCACATGCACCGCGAACAGCCCCTGCCAGGGCGCGACCGTCAGGATCGCCGCGGCGAGGCTCGGCGCCGAGGCGCCGGCGGTCGCCACCACCATGCTGTTGATGCCGATGGCGCGGCCGAGCTGCTTCAGCGGGTAGATGTGGCGGATCATCCCCGCCGTCAGGCTCATCACCGCGGCCGAGCCGAGCCCCTGCAGGATGCGGCAGACCAGCAGCGCCTCGAAGCCCGGCGCCATGGCGGAGCCGAGCGAGGCCAGGCCGAACAGCGCGAAGCCGCCGAGGAAGACCGGGCGGAAGCCGAGCTTCTCCCCGAGCGACGCCAGGGGCAGCAGCGTGGTGACGACGGTGAGCTGGTAGGCGTTCAGCAGCCAGGTCGCGCTGGCCGGGGTGATGCCGAGCGTCCGGGCGATTCCCGGCAGCGCCACGTTCAGCATCGAGCTGTCGAGCACGGTGATGGCGATGGAGAGCGAGACGGCGGCGACCGCCCAGGCGCGGCGCGGCTGCGGCAGGCCGTCCTGCTCGATCGCGGCCTGGAGCTGCGCAGCCTGGGCCTGAGCAGCCCGGGCCGGCGAGGCCTGGGGGGGAACGGCCTCGTTCACCGGCGCGCCGCCGCGGCGCGCGCTTCGCCTGTCCTTCGGATGGTGTCCTCCCGGGCGCTCTGGACGCGCGAACCCGCGCCGGAGCGCAGGCTATTCGGCGGCAGCGGCCATCGGCAGCACCGGCAGCGCAACCCCGACCAGCGCATCGCGCGTGACCAGCGCCGCGAGCTGGTCCTCGGACCAGCCCTCGGTGCCCTCGGGGCGCATCGGCAGCACCATCCAGCGGTAGTCGGCGGTGCTGTCGACGACGCGGATCTTCGTCCCCGGCGGCAGGGTGGTGCCCCATTCCGCCAGCACGCCGCGCGGGTCGCGGATGGCGCGCGAGCGGTACTCGAAGCTCTTGTACCAGCTCGGCGGATAGCCCAGCACGGCGCGCGGGTAGCAGCTGCAGAGCGTGCAGACGACGAGGTGATGCAGGCCGGGCCTGTCCTCCAGCACGCCGAGCGGCGGGGCGCCGGCCATGGAGACGCCCATCGCCTCGGCGCATTCGCTGCCGCTGGCGACCAGCCTCGCCCGCCAGGCGGGGTCGAGCCAAGCGCGGGCGACCATGCGGGCGCCGATCTCCGGGCTGGCGCGGTCGGTGCGGGCCTGCATCTCGGCCAGCTCCGCCTCGGTGACGAGACCCTTGGCCATCAGCGCGGCGAGCAGCTTCTCGAGCCGGGCGACGGAGGCGGCGCGGGCGGGGGCGCTCATGCCGCCCCCCGATCGCCGGGGCGCCGGGCGGCGCGGGGGCGTGAACCGGCGGGCATCATGCGGCCTTCCTCTCGGGGGTGGCGGGTTCCAGCCAGTGCTCGAAGATCTCGACCAGGGCGGTGTCGCCCGGCTCGCCCTCCTGCCAGATCGGCGGCTGCTCGAACAGCACGTGGTACAGCGTGCGGACCGGCGCCGGGCGGGCGAAGGCCAGGTCCTCGGGGTTGGGGAAGGCGCCGAGCACCGCCTCCACCCGCCCGTCCCGTCCCCGCAGGTAGTGCGGCGTGCGGATGTGGCAGGGGCCGCGGCGCTCCGGCCAGTCGTCCTTCACGCGGACGCGGTCGCCCACCGCGAAGCGGGCGCCAGCCGGTGCCGACCGCGCCTCGTGCTGGCCGGACTCGCCGGCGACGCTGCCCGGCCCGGTCACCGCAGGTCCTCCGCCGCGACCACGCCCTTCTCGACCATCAGGGTGCAGATCGAGGTCATCCAGCGCTCGTAGTAGGTCAGCGCGAAATACTCGTCCTCGGGGATCGACTCGATGCCGCGGCGCAGCTCGTCCACCGTCATCATCTTCTTCGCGGCCAGCACCTGCCGCAGCGCGTCGACCCGCCTGCCGAAGGCGTCCGGCGGCGCCTCGTCGCGCTCGACCGGGCTGCAGCGGAAGCGGCTGAGGCCGCCCATGTCGTGGATGGCGGGGGCCTTCTCGGGGCTCGGGGGGGCGTCGCTCATGCCGCGAAGGCTAAGGCGGACGAGCGTCCCCCGTCCAGGCCATGCGTCAAACGGGAGCGACCGGCGTTACCCGGGGGATAGCCCGCGACAACGGAGACCCCGCATGCGCCTGCCGCTGATCCCGCCCGCCCAGCTCGACGATGCGCAGAAGCCGCTGCACGCCGACATGAAGGCGGGCATCGAGAAGAACTTCAAGGGTTTCGCCACCATCGCCCCGGACGGGTCGCTGGAGGGCCCGTGGAATCCCTGGATCCACTGGCCGCGCATCGGCGGGCCGATCTGGGAGCTGACCAAGACCCTGTCCTTCGAGACCAAGCTGCCCCGCCCGGTGCGGGAGGTGGCGATCCTCGTCACCGGCGCCAAGTTCCGGGCAGCCTACGAGATCTACGCGCATGTCATCGCCGCCGAGCAGCGCGGCCTGCCGGACGCGAAGATCGCCACCATCGTCGCGGGGCAGCGCCCCGCCGACCTGACGCGGGAGGAGGCGGTGGCCTACGACATCGCCGCCGCCCTGGTCGCCGGCGGCGTGCTGCCGGAGATCACCTGGAAGCAGGGGGTGGAGGTCTTCGGCCGGGATGCCGCGGCCGAGCTGGTCTACCTGGTCGGGCTCTATTGCCTGGTCTCGGTCACCCTCAACGGCTTCGACGTGCCGATTCCCGAGCCGGGCTGAGCGCCGCGCCGAGTACGGCGAGGAGCGCGAGGAAGGTCAGCACGGCATTCGCGGCGTGCGACCATTCCCACTGCGCCCGCAGCGCGTCCCAGCCCCCGGGCCAGTCCTCCGGCAGCCGGGTCCAGTTGGCGGTCGCCCGGTTGGCCGGCAGGGTCCAGCGGAAGAAGACCGCCAGCCCCGCCGCCAGCAGCAGGGCGGCCAGCAGGGCCGGCCAGGGCGAGGCCGGCCGCGGCGGCCGCAGCGCCAGGCCGAGGCAGGCGAGGATGGCGCCGATCGGGAAGGCGCCGGCCATGGCCCAGCCGGCATAGGCGCCCTGGGCGGCGAGGTAGGCGTCCCGCCCCATCGCCAGCTTGTTCGGCAGCGCCAGCAGGTGCGCCCCGGCCGGGACCATGGCGAGGGCGGTCAGCAGGACGGCGAGGAAGGCGAGCAGGCGATGCCCGGGCATCCCGCCCGGACGCGGCGGGGGGCGGCAGGGTTCCCGCGCGCCCACCCGCGCAGGGGCGCCGCCGTCACTCCGTCAGGCCGACGCCGTTCGCCCGCTCGTAGTGCTTGGCGTATTTGTTGGTGACCAGCTCGGTCTTCACCACGATGCAGACATCGGTGGTGTTGAACTGGTGGTCCAGCACCGCGCCGTCGCCGACGAAGCCGCCGAGCCGGAGATAGCCCTTCACCAGCGGCGGCAGCTCCTTCACCACCGCCCGCAGGTCGAGCGTGGCGGGGTCCAGCCGGTCCATCGGCACGAAGCGGCCGGGCACCGCGCGCGGGCGGATCGCCGGCGGCGCCAGGTGGTGCGCGTGCAGGTAGGTCAGCGCCGGCGCCAGCGCGTCGAGGTCGGTGCCGTGCAGGCTGGCGCAGCCGAACATCAGGTCGATCTTGCGGTAGAAGACATAGGCCGCGATGCCGCGCCACAGCAGCTGCAGGGTGCCGCGGGTGCGGTGGTTGGCATCGACGCAGGACCGGCCGAGCTCGAGGATCTCCCCCGGCAGGGCGACCAGCGGGGCGATGTCGTATTCCGCGGCGGAATAGAAGCGGCCGATGCTGGCGGCGGCCCGGCGGCGGATCAGCCGGTAGGTGCCGACCACGGCCTCCGGCCCCTCCCCCAGGTCGTGGTCCACCACCAGCAGGTGGTCGGCAACGGCGTCGAACTCGTCCCGGTCGCGGCCGCTGGCGCGCGTCGCGGCATCCGGGTGAGCGCCCATCTCCTCGTAGAAGACGCGGAAGCGGAGCGCGAGGGAGGCGTCGATCTCGGCCGCCGTCTCGGCCAGGCGCACGCCGAGATTGCCGGCCCGCAACTCGCCGAAGCCCGACTCCACCGCGCTGCCGCTCATGCCGGGTCGCGCCCGTTGCGCGGACGCGGGGCACGGCGCGCCGGCGCCGCCGGCTTTGGCTCGGGGAAGCGGCGCCCGAAGAGTTCCAGCCGGTGGTCGACCAGCTGGAACCCGAGCCGGGCGGCGATCTCCTGCGCCATGGCCTCGTGCCGGGCATCCGCGAATTCGATCACCTTGCCGGTATCCACGTCGATGAGGTGGTGGTGCGGACCGTGCTCGGTGGGCTCGTAGCGGGCGCGGCCGCCGCCGAAGTCGTGCCGTTCGAGGATGCCCTTCTCCTCGAGCAGCCGGACGGTGCGGTAGACCGTGGCGATCGAGATATGCGCGTCCCGCTCATGCGCGCGGCGGTACAGCTCCTCGACATCCGGGTGGTCGGCACTTTCCGACAGGACGCGGGCGATCAGCCGGCGCTGCCCGGTCATCTTCAGGCCGCGGTCGATGCACAGCCTCTCGATGCGGGAAATGCCCTCGCGGTCGGTGGAAGCGGGGGTGTCCATGCGGCTCGGTCGCGGCCCTTGATGGTCGGTGGCCGGCACACCCGGCCCCCTTCGGTTCGGTCAGGGGCGGGACCATAGCCTCCCGCGGCGCAGGCCACCATGGCGGAGGCGGGGAGGCGGCGCCGGAAAGCGGCGGCTGCCCCCTGGCGCCGGCCTGGGCCGGCCGCGGGCCCGCCGCCGGCAGGTCAGCCGAACTTGGTCGGGACGGCGATGGCGGCGGCCACGGCATCCCGCCGCGCACCGCGGGCCGGGCGGCCCCGCGGCTTGGTGCCGAGCCCGATCTTCTTGGCCAGCGACGACCGATGCTTGGCGTAGTTCGGCGCAACCATAGGATAGTCGGACCCGAGGCCCCATCGCTCCCGGTACTGCTCGGGGGTCATGTTGTAGGAGGTCTGCAGATGCCGCTTCAGCATCTTCAACTTCTTACCGTCTTCCAAGCAGATCAGGTATTCGGGTGTGATCGACTTCTTGACGGGCACCGCAGGTTGCGGACGCTCCGGCTGCGGCTTGGAAGCGGGCAGGCCGACGGAGGTCAGCGTGCGGTAAACCTCGGTGATCAGGTTCGGCAGGTCGGTGAGTGCCACCGGATTGTTGGAAACATGCGCCGCGACGATTTCAGCGGTCAGTCCCAGCAGGTCAGCAGAGGGTGAATCTTCGGCCATGTGACGCATCTTCCCGTTGTCGGTCGCCGAGCTATACTGCCGACCATAGCCGTTTCGCAATGCGTTTCGGCGATTCGTACCGCATGATCCATTGGAATCTGTCTACATGCAAGAACTGAACGGTGATCGGTCGCTCGACATCACCACCGACACTTGCCCTATGACCTTTGTCCGCACCAGACTCGCACTTGACCGCATGAAAAGCGGGGAAACGCTGCTGATCCGCATGCGCGGGGAGGAGCCCACCCGCAACGTGCCGCGCACCGCGACCGAACAGGGCCACACCGTTCTGGCGCAACGCGACACCGCCGACGGCATCACCGAATTGCTGCTGCGGAAGGGCTGAGCCGCGACCCTGCCGGCGCGCGCAGGCCGGGCGGCCGGCATGTCGTGACAAGACTGGATCGATCCGCGTCAGGAGGCCGCGCCCGGCGCCGGGTCCAGGCCGCGGCGCAGGACCAGCGCATCCGAGCCGTCGGGGTAGTAGCGCCGCCGCCGGCCGACCTCGGCGAAGCCGAGCCCCAGGTAGAGCCCAAGTGCCGCGGCATTGCCGGCCGCCACCTCGAGGAACATGGCCGCCGCGCCGCGCAGCGCCGCGCCGGCCAGCGCCGCCGCCATCAGCGCCCCGCCGAGGCCCCGCCGCCGCGCCGCGGGACAGACCGCGAGGGTCAGGATCTCCGCCTCGCCGCCCGCCACGCGGGCCAGGACGAAGCCTTCGCCCGGCGACCAGATGCCGTAGGTACCGGGGAGTTCGAGCATCAGCGCGATGGCATCCGCCCCCCAGGCCTCGCCCGGCGGGAAGGCGGCGGCATGCAGCGCGGCGAGGGCCCCGGCATCCGCCGCGCCGGCCGCGGCCAGGGTCACGCCGGCAGCCGCACCGCCGGCGGCTCGACATAGAGCGGCCGGGCCGCGAGCGGCGGGATGCGCCCGGCC
>NZ_SMSJ01000449.1 GCF_004355005.1 Dankookia rubra | reverse complement strand
CGGCCAAGCGCACCGAAGCGCCCGTCGCGTGCCCGCCGTGGATCTACCACAATCGCAGTCGGGTCGAGTGTCTCTGGGCGCGGCTCAAAGAGTGGCGCGCCGTCGCCACCCGCTACGAGAAAACCGCGTGTTCCTTCATGGGCGTGCTCTGCATGGCCGCCACGATAGACTGGATCAAGTAGACACACAGAACTTAAGGCCTGACAGGCCCTAG
>NZ_SMSJ01000448.1 GCF_004355005.1 Dankookia rubra | reverse complement strand
CATGGCCTTCCTCGATGGCACCTCGATCCGCGCCCACCAGAAGGCGGCGGGGGCGGCCAAAAAGCCGACACTCCGGCGCAGCGGAGCGCAGGTGAGGCGCTTGGCCGTTCTCGCGGCGGCTATGGCACCAAGGCCTGCGTGATCGCCGACGGGACAGGCCGCGCGGTTGCCTTTGCTCTCGCGCCGGGCCAGGCGCACGAACTGCCCCATGCCA
>NZ_SMSJ01000447.1 GCF_004355005.1 Dankookia rubra | reverse complement strand
GCCTCGAGCCTCGCACCCTCAATCACTGGATCGCCCGCCTGCGGCAGATGTTCCGTCGACGCCCAGCTGCCACTCCAGAACGCTTCTAAGTCAACGGTATTGGGGCTAGCCGCTCTTATTCATCACGGGCCTACGGTGCGGCTGGCGGGCGTGGCGTAAACTGCTGATTGCGTTTACGGATTTGGGTGTCGAGACCAACCCGCAGCACCTCAGGC
>NZ_SMSJ01000446.1 GCF_004355005.1 Dankookia rubra | reverse complement strand
CGCCAGGGCAGCCGCTGCCTGACGCACAGCGGCGGCGCACATCGAAAGAGCGCCGCTCCGCCCCCAGCGGCATCAGTCCAAAATCCGGTTACCGGGACGGGCTCCTAGCCGCTCTTATTCATCACGGGCCTACGGTGCGGCTGGCGGGCGTGGCGTAAACTGCTGATTGCGTTTACGGATTTGGGTGTCGAGACCAACCCGCAGCACCTCAGGCC
>NZ_SMSJ01000445.1 GCF_004355005.1 Dankookia rubra | reverse complement strand
GCTCCGGCCGCCGTCGAGCCGACACCCTGGCCATCTTGCGCCTCCAAGAGCCGCCAATGACGCCTCCCTCAACGCATCAGGCCAGCCAGCTTTGCCAGCCTAGCTTTTTTCAGCAGGCGCAGCTCGAGCGCCTGCTCGGCCACGACCTCTTTCAGCGTGCGCGCTTCCTGGCGCAGGGCCTTGACCTCATCGGTCGTCGCTGCCCGGGCCGTATC
>NZ_SMSJ01000444.1 GCF_004355005.1 Dankookia rubra | reverse complement strand
GATACGGCCCGGGCAGCGACGACCGATGAGGTCAAGGCCCTGCGCCAGGAAGCGCGCACGCTGAAAGAGGTCGTGGCCGAGCAGGCGCTCGAGCTGCGCCTGCTGAAAAAAAGCATGACCGGGACTGGGGACGACCTCGCATGAGATACCCGGGCTCCGAGAAGCTCGAGATCATCCGCCTGGTTGAGCAATCCCATTTGCCGGTGCGCCGGACC
>NZ_SMSJ01000443.1 GCF_004355005.1 Dankookia rubra | reverse complement strand
GCCGAGAGCGCATGGGACGCGGGTAGGAAAGTTCTCGAGGACCTGGAGCAAGGTCGGGTAGCCGCGCGGCGGCCGTCTAACCTCGCTCAAGGTGCCCGTTTATCGGGAGTGCCCTAGCACCTGAATGGCGCCTTCCGGCCCCGCCGCTTTGAGCAGTCATGCCATCAGTTCTGTAGCGGTCTCCTGGACAAGCCGCTCACGCCCTGCCCAAGGTAC
>NZ_SMSJ01000442.1 GCF_004355005.1 Dankookia rubra | reverse complement strand
TCGGAAGTGATGAGTGGCTGAGTGCTCCCGTCCTTAAACACTGTCCAGCCCCAGCGTCGAGGATGATGCGAGAGAACCTCAACTTTGACGTATCCAAAGAACTGACAGTTATTGATCCGGCCTGGGCGATCTTGAATCAGGCGGCGTAGCGAAAAGTCTTGTGCCCGAAGAAGCTGCGAACGCGGTCGGGCAGCTTCGATAGCCTGCGCATGTGCC
>NZ_SMSJ01000441.1 GCF_004355005.1 Dankookia rubra | reverse complement strand
AACCCAAAGCCTTTCCGCTGGACCAAGTCCGCAGATGACATCCTCGCCGCCATCCAGCGCTTCTGCCTCCAAACACAGCAGATCGGAGGAATTACGGAATCAGGACACTAGCCGCTCTTATTCATCACGGGCCTACGGTGCGGCTGGCGGGCGTGGCGTAAACTGCTGATTGCGTTTACGGATTTGGGTGTCGAGACCAACCCGCAGCACCTCAGG
>NZ_SMSJ01000440.1 GCF_004355005.1 Dankookia rubra | reverse complement strand
CGGTCTGGTATCTCTGCAGCGGCCTCTCGAAGCCCTTCTTCGCCGAACTGCTCGCCACCTTCGCCCGTGAGACCTGCGCCGGCCGCGAGCGCAGCATCATCCTCGTGCTCGTGAGAGCGTCGGAGAGAAAATCCCTCAGGGAGCGGCTGGGTAATCTGGCCGCGGCGGCGTGAAATAGGAGCGCTGCCGAGCCTTTCGTCACGACGGCTGACGGAA
>NZ_SMSJ01000047.1 GCF_004355005.1 Dankookia rubra | reverse complement strand
CGACGTTCCTCTTGCGCCGCCGCCGGCAGCTTGCGCATGTCCACATGCTTCATGCCCCCAACCTGGACGGATCCTACTCGCCTTCAAGACCGCCCAGGCCGGATCAATAGGGTTTGCGGCAAAGTAGAAGTGTCAGGGTCCAGCCCGATCCGCCCTATCTGCGGCGCGCTTTTCGAGGAAGCTCTGGCCTCGGCGCGAGGCAAGACCTCGTCGCTGGTACCCACTCTTCTCGGCGTTGCTCTTGACCCGCGGTGCCGGGAGAGAGGCTTGCAGTTCCTGCACGTAGCGCAGTGCCTCACCCAGCCGCTTGTTCTCGACGATGGCCGCGTGCTGCACTCGCTGGTCCTTGTCGAAAGCGGTGTAGGACAGGGGAATGCCCTGCCAGCGCAGTTCCAGGCTGCCATCCGGGAAGGCGTAGGTGTCGACGTACTGCCCAACCAGGCCACGCGTCACCGGCGTCTCCTGCAGCATGATCCGCTTGCGCTGGTAGCACAGGGTCAGCTGGTGCCCGACATGGCGCTGCTCGCGGTGACACAGGATCTCGCGTAGCCGCTCCGGGCTGACCTCCAGTGGCCGATGGCGGTTCGCAGACCGGGCAGGGGCGACAGCGAACTGGCTGTTGAAGCGCTCCACAAAGCCCGGCAGGTGCGCATCGCCAGCATCGGTGTCGCTGATGCCGGCCAGCCGCAGCTCCTTCACCAAGCGGTCCTGCAGCGTCCGGTTCACCCGCTCGACCCGACCCTTGGCCTGGCTGGAGTTGGCACAGAGGATCTCGATGTTCAGCTCGGCCAGCGCCCGGCCGAACTGGGTCATTTCCTGGCCATGGCGGGCCTCCGTCCGGGTGATACGGAACACCGAGTGCTTGTCCGAACAGAACGCGATCGGCCGACCGTGGTCTCCCAGGTAGCCCTCCAGAGCGGCGAAGTAGGAGAAGGCACTCTCCGACGCCACAAAGCGCAGCTGCATCAGCCGGCCGGTCGCATCGTCGATGAAGACCAGCAGGGTGCAGGGGTCTGCCCGGTCCTCAAACCAGCGATGCTCGCTGCCGTCGATCTGCACCAGCTCACCGAGATGCTCGCGCCGCAACCGGGGCGGATGAAACTGGCGTCGCTGCCGGCGCGGCTGCCACAGGCCGGATTCGGCCATCCAGTGCCGCAGCGTCTCGCGCGAGACTGTCAGGCCGTGGTGCATGGCCAGCATCTCGGCTGCCAGCGTGGGCCCAAAGTCACCGTAGCGCTCGCGGATCAGCGCCAGAGCTTTCTGGCGCTGCACCCCGGACAAACGATTGTTGGACGGGCGCCCACGGGCCCGGTGAGCGAGGGTGCCGGGTCCGCCCTCCCGCAAGCGGCTCAGGAGGCGGTGCGCCTGGCGTGGACTGATCTCCAGCATCGTCGCCGCCAAGGTAACGCTGCGGTGGCCGCTGACCACCTCGCTCAGAACCTCGAAGCGGTGCAGGTCTTTCTTGCTCATTGCGATCCAGCCCATCGCCACCCTCCCAGCCCAGGCGTGCTCGGGGAGAGGAGGCTGACAGTTCTACTTTGCTCAGGCCGGACACTTTAACTTTGCGTCTACAGCGCCTCCCGACCGATTCTGAATTATGGAAAGTGCATGGTAGAAGAAAGGGCTGGAAGGCCTCTGCAGTTGCCATGGGTGCGCTTACCGGGACAATGGAAGCACCTTGTGCTGACATGTTCGCCGCAAATGATTCGCCCGCTGGGCCTGCGCGGCTGGATTGCAATCGTGGAACCATGAGGCGGTACCGGCCGAGCATGGTCTTCATCCGGCCGCATCGACAGGATGGCTGTGATGCCGATCTCCGCCCTGCCTCCCCTGCCCGATGACGCGGCAATGCTCCGCACCCTCTCACGCCCGGCAGTCGAAGCCGGCCGTGCCTATGCGGCGCGCGGCGCAGTGCGCCGCCTTACCGCCTCCGCCGACGGGAGCGTGATCGAGGCGGCGGTGAAAGGCACGGCAACGCGGCCCTACGTCCTGCGCATCACGCTGCGGCCACGACGCGACGGCGGTGCCGATTTCGACGGCATATGCAGCTGCCCGGTCGGGCTCGACTGTAAGCACGTCGCTGCGGCGCTCTTCGCTGCTCGGCGCGAACGCAGCGACGTGCCACGTCCCGCCCTGCCGCCCGCCGCGACCCTGGCCGAGCCAGTATTGCCGCCCGAGGTCGCCGACTGGCTGCGCCAGCTCGGCGCGATCGACGAGGCGGACCCGGAGGCCTACCCCGCGGACATTCGCCAACGTGTCATCTACGTCGTCGCGCCGCTTGCCCGGCCGGTGGGGCACGTCTCGCTAAACGTCGCGGCCTTCTCGGTCACCTTGCGAAAGGATGGCAGCTACGGGACCGGCAAGGGCGTCCAGGCGCAGGCGGGGACGGCGCGCTACCTGCGCCCCTCGGACCGGGCGATCCTGCGGCGGACCGACCTGCTGCGCTACGCGCCTGAAGGCATGCTCCGGGATACGGACCCGCCTGATCTGCTGCGCCGGATCATCGCCACCGGCCGGGGCCGTTGGGCTGCGGCAGATGGGGTCCCGCTGCGGGAGGGCCCCGCGCGGCCGGGCAGGCTTGTCTGGCGGTTGGAGACGGACGGGTGCCAGCGCCCCGTGCTGGAAGTGGACGAAGGACTGCTCGGCCTCGCCTTGCCATCCCCCTGGTACGCCGACCCGACCAGCGGTGAGCTGGGCGTCCTCAATCTCGGTGTGTCGGCGCATGTCGCGGCACGGCTACTGCTCGCGCCGCCCATCCCGCCCGGGGTGGCGCCCCTGGTCGCAGCCGAGTTGGGACGGCGGCTCGCAGCCCCAGCGATGGCATTGCCAGCGACGCTCGACCCACCGGAAACGCTGTCCGGCCCGCCGGTGCCGCGGCTGCTTCTCACCGCCGGCAGGCTGCCGGCCTATGCCATGCGCGGCTACGGCCAAGGCCTCATGCGGCCAGAGGTGGACTTTCCCCTGGCACGGCTCGGCTTCCGTTATGGGCCGCTGCTGGTGGCGCATGACATGCGCACGGCTGACGCCCAAGCGCGGCCCGGCGCAGATGTGGTCGCGCGCGACGGGCGGCTCTATCAAGTGCGGCGCGACACGGCGGCAGAGCGTGCGGTGGTGGCGCGCCTACTGGGCATTGGCTTCGTGGCCACGAGGATGACGCCACCATTCAGTGCGTCCGGCGGCGCCGACGCCTTCCTGCTGGACGACGAGACGGAGGATGACCCCGACTGGCTCTTCGTGCTGCAGGAGGAGGTCCCGGCGCTGCAGGCGGATGGCTGGGATGTGGAGGTCGCCGCCGATTTCCCCATCCGTTTGGTCGAGGCCGACAGCCCGTTGGAGGCGCGGCTGGAAGGCTCCGGCATTGACTGGCTGGACCTGCATCTCGGCGTGACGATTGCTGGGCAGCGGGTGGACCTCGTTCCCGTGCTGCTCGACCTGATCGCCACCGGGGTGGCACCGGAGGAGTTTGCCGAGGGACCGGTCCTGCTGCCACTGCCCGATGGGCGGCTGCTCACCCTGTCACGGGAGCAGATCCTGCCGATCCTCCACTCCCTGATCGAGCTGGTCGAAGGCGGGGGGCTCGATCCGGGGGCGGGGCGCATTGGCTTTACCCGGATGGATGCGGCGGAGCTGGCTGGGATCGAGGCAGGATCCGGCCTTGCTTGGCAAGGCGGGGAGGCGCTGCGGGTGCTTGGCGCTCAGCTCCGCGCGGCGGAAGGGGCGATCCCGCCGGCCGAACTGCCGGCGGATTTCATGGGCACACTCCGGCCCTACCAGGCGCAAGGCGTTGCCTGGCTGCAATTCCTGCGCGGCGCCGGGCTGGGCGGGGTGTTGGCGGACGACATGGGCCTCGGCAAGACGGTGCAGACCCTGGCGCACCTTGCCATCGAGCAGGCGGCTGGACGGCTGGACCGACCGGCGCTGATTGTCTGCCCGACCAGCCTAGTGCCGAACTGGCTACGAGAGGCGGCGCGCTTCGCACCCAGGTTGCGGGTGCTGCCACTGCATGGGCCGGCCCGGAAGACCCGCTTCGGCGAGATTGCGGCGCATGACTTGGTGCTGACCACCTACCCGCTGCTGACCCGAGATCAGGCGGCGCTGACGGCGCAGGATTGGCACGTGGTTGTGCTGGACGAGGCGCAGATTATCAAGAACCCGAACGCCGAAACCTCGCGGCAGGCGCTGCAGCTGCGCGCGCGGCAGCGGCTCTGCCTGTCCGGTACGCCTCTGCAGAACCACCTGGGCGAGCTCTGGTCGCTGTTCGATTTCTTGGCACCAGGCTTCCTGGGCAACGCCCGGAGCTTTCGCAGCCGCTACCGCACGCCGATCGAGAAACACGGCGATGTGGAGCGGCAGGCGGCGCTACATCGCCGCGTGCGACCCTTCCTGCTGCGCCGGACCAAGGAGGAGGTGGCGACCGAGTTGCCACCCAAGACCGAGATCACCGAGCCGGTGGAGATGGCAGCGACGCAGCGTGCGGTCTACGAAGCAATCCGGCTGTCGATGCACGCCAGGGTCAAGCAGGCGGTCGCCGAGAAGGGTTTGGCGCGCTCCGGCATCATCATCCTGGATGCGTTGCTGAAGCTGCGCCAGGCCTGCTGCGACCCGCGGCTGCTGGCGCTGAAGTCGGCGCAGAAGGCTGGCTCGGCCAAGCTGGAGCGGCTGCTGGACCTGCTCGGCATATTGCTCGACGAGGGGCGGCGCGTGCTGATCTTCTCCCAATTCACCAGCATGCTGGCGCTGATCGAAGCAGCGCTGCGAAAGCTCGGCATCCCTTACGTGCTGCTGACCGGCGACACCAAAGACCGCGCGGCACCAGTGCGCCGCTTCCAGGCCGGTGAGGTGTCGGTCTTCCTAATCAGCCTGAAGGCTGGCGGCGTCGGTCTGAACCTGACCGCGGCGGACACGGTGGTGCACTATGATCCGTGGTGGAACCCAGCGGTTGAGGATCAGGCGACGGACCGCGCCCATCGGATCGGCCAAGACAAACAGGTCTTCGTGCACCGGCTGATCACGCTCGGCACCATCGAGGAGAAGATGGAGGTGCTGAAAGAGCGCAAGCGCACGCTGGTCGCGTCCGTGCTGGAAGCGGAGCATGGCGGGGCGTTAAGGCTGACCGAGTCTGATGTAGAGGAGCTGTTCGCCGCCGCCTGACGCGCCGGGCAACTCAGGCTGTTGTCGGCGTCCGCTTGCCCATCATCCGGGTCTGTCCTTCTCGTAAGCGAACCGCGCTGAACCGCTTCTCCGAGACTCAAGGGCCACCTCAGCGGTGTTTCAGCGAGGAGCTATGGCTCAGTCCCCATCTTCGGGCGGCGCATGAATGAACAACGCTACAGTCAACAGGCTCAGCGAGAGATAACCCAGGATCCAAGCGCGCATGATCGGGCTCTCGCTCGTTACAGTATTACGATAGAAGGCATCGACAATATCCGAAGGGATGCTCCGAAAGGGTGATTTTTCCCACTTATATTTAACCATAAGTTTTATCAAGATCCTGCATCGCAGCAGATCGGGCCACTGCCTGGACCAGGATGGCGATAGCGAAGACGGGGATGATGGCGGTCGCCAGCAGCGCCTCGTGTGAGCAACTGTCGTCCTATCGAGCCCCAGATGTGCCGGAGCAGCCTGTAACTGCTATCGCATTTTCGGGGCTATCCCGCTTTGGTGGGCATTGACTCAGCTTTCGCGCGAGGTGCCCCCCCGACCCACCCTGCCTATGCGCCGAAGTTCCGGTGCCAGATGGCTATGCGGGCCCGCGCCAGCCGCGACCCGACCGACTTTGCCCGCAAGCTCGAGTCCTCCGCTCAGGCATTTAGAACTGGGTAGTTGTCGCTGGCTGGCAGGCCGGTGCGAGACCAAGCAACCGCGCCAGGAGCGCGACATTCTCTCTCGAGTGGCGGCTTGCTTTGCCGGCCAAACTGGCGGCGCGAGCCGATATGGGTGCGGCGCCGCTATGGTAGATTTCAGCTCCTGCACGCGATCTTCGGCGCGGTAGGCCGTTAACGCCCCCCCCCGCAACGGTGGCAGCTGGCCGGCGCTGAACTTGGTGGATTGCGACCTCGCCGCCAACCGTTGCGACTAACGGCTGGTTGCCGACATCGCGTTCATCCCGGTGGGTAGCCGATGCCCTCCATCTCGCCGTCGTGCTTGAGACCTGGGAGCTGCCACGCAGTGGCGGCGTGCGGGCCTCTCTTAGAGAGCGTCCAGCGATCGTCTGTGGGGGACGGGAGGTGCTGAAGGATTGAGAGTGATACCGTCGTCTCCGACGGAGACGCGCGCTTCGGGATATGCCGCCAGCGATGCAGCCAGAGCATCGCGGAAGCGCGGGCGGAAGTGTGAAGGATCTTTGTAGCCGCCACCAAACTGCGCCAGCAGCGCTGCCCAGCGGATTGGTGTCGGCTTTTCCAATTGGTGCAGGCGATAGGCTAACCAAACGTAGAGATCGAGCGACATGCTGCGGTCTTTTAACTCTCGCAGCGCCGCTTCCCGCAAAGGGACGGGATGGCTTTTCAGTGCCTCCCAGAACAGCTCATCAAGGATCACCTTATCTTCCCAGAGCCTCGGCTGCTCGGGCATGTCTTCGGCATGGAATCGCAGACCGGCGGAGATGATCCCACCGCGTTTCCAGCCTGAAGCTCCCTCCCCTTCCCAGAAGAATTTCAATGAACATGCTGAAATGCGTGCGGCCTGCTCGCGAAGTGCCTTCGCGGTTTCACCACCTACGGCAAGACCCATCCGCTCCATCCAGGCGCGCATGCTCTTGCCGATCTCAACCTCGCGGGACCCGGTGCGGGTGGCTTCGCTTTGCAGGTATAGCAAGATCAGCCGAGCCCGCGCACCGTATGGAATGCCAAACGGCTTGATCTGCCCAGCGACCTGCATGCTGCCTGGTTCGACCAGGAGCGTCACTCGATGACCGCGTTTCTGCCAAACTTCCCCATCGGCAAGCCGCTTATGCGGCAGGCTGGTGAGACAAAAACCCGCATAGGTGATGCCGATCCGGCCGACCTCATCGGCCATGACCTCGGCGGCGATGTCCACGAGATGCTTGCGCTTGGCTGTTGCCAGCTCACGAGCCTTCTTCCACCCGTGGAGAAGCACAAGCTGATGGACACTCTCGTCGACCATAACCACATCCATAGCAGCGAGTGGCAACCTGCCGGCATAGACATCCTCAGGTCAAGTGTGGGGTTAAGCGGTGCCTTAGTTGCAAGATATTTGATTCTTACTAGTTGAGTATCCCGCTTCTCCCCACGGGAGAACTTGGTTTCGCCCGCTTACCCCCACACTTCGCCCGCTTTCCCCCACGGGATAACTTGGTGGCAATGTGGACGACTCGGCCTTCCTCGCTTCTCCCCACGGGATAACTGTGGGTAAGTCGAAGAGGAGGTCGGATTCTGAGTGGGTTTCTCGTTAAAACAAACACTTACGCGGTGTGGGGTTAAGCGGGCAAGCAATATGGCTCCTATCCAAGGGCTGAAAGCAGGCCTGTTTAAAACGTGGCGGTCTGTTTGAAGGCCCCGCTTAACCCCACACCGACTGATTCAAGTCACCAAAAAATCGAAATGCAGAAGGAACAGGATGTCTGCGAGGCGCATAGACCCTACATGCCCCGCTTAACCCCACACCGCGTCGCCGCGTCTCAGGTAGGTTTAAATCGACCTCCGGGACCGTACCTCCGGATGCCAACAGTCGAGGCTACCGCGAGGGCGACGGGATAGCTCTCGAGGCGGCCGCGGCCCAGCTCAGAGTGCAGATGGCAAACCAAAGACACCTTGAGGCCGGTGCCGGGGGGCACGGTTTGCCGGCCTTGCCCGCTTGGTCGCCGTCGGGCAGGTCCAGTGTCATGGGCCTATCGCGCACTTGTCGTGACGGTAAAGCAATAGGCACGGCCCGGCTGCGGCCGCTGGCAGTCACGCTGCCCTGAGTCTCATTGCCGCCGCGAGAGCGGCCAAGCTCCTCGCGCAGATCTCGCTCCTGACTGTTCCGCTAGTTTTCGCCCCTGCCCTGTTTTGATGGGCACGAATGTCCGCGACATCAAGGAAGGTCATGCCGAGCGCGACCCCGCGCTGCTGAACCAGTTCCTGCTGTAGTAGGCGCTCCCAGACGCCCAGTTGAGCCCACCGGATGAACAGTTGCGCTGCCAGCCACCACGGACCGAGTTCTGTCGGAATGCTGCGCCACTTCGCCCCATTCTGGTGCCGCCAGAAGATCGCCGAGATAGTCCGCCGTAGCTCCTTCGGTGGCACCTTGCCATGCGGGCGAACCGCCTCAATCAGCGGCTCCCAAAACGTCCACGTTGCGTCGGTAAAAATCTCGCACCTGTTCCCAGCAGTCATGCCCCAAAATACCGGAACAGCAGGCACGCTCCAACAAATCTTGGCTCCGTATCGGCGAATAGGCCGGGGCGAAATCGGCACTATTTCGAATGCTGCATGTAGATGCACCTAACTTTCCTTCACAGGAAACGACAGAATGCGACATCTCATGCAGGGCTATTATGGCATGATCTTTCATAGGCCAGCACATGTCATGACGTCGTTTCACGCGATGTCACATGACGTCATGTGGTTGCAAGCGTATGCATATGACACTGTATGCATGCATGTTACATCATGCGAGGTCGTTGTAAATCATGTCCTATTGCTTGTAGGCTCCCCGCCGTTCAATCGGGGAACAGGGGGATGATCCTGACATTTGGCGGGGAAAAGGGAGGTGTCGGCAAATCGACCCTCTCGGTCCACCTCGCTTTCATGTTGCGAGCCATGGGGCGAGACCCTTTGCTCGTAGACGCTGACCCGCAGGGCAGCGCCACAAACTTCACCGCGGCGCGGGACGGACACGGCGCTGAGCCGCGTGTCGCTGGCGTGCAGAAGTTGGGGAAGGGGTTGGCACATGAAGTGCGCGGCCTGGCTGATCGCTACACCGACCTAGTGATCGATACTGGCGGGCGCGATTCCGTCGAGCTTCGGTTGGCAATGTTGGTCTCTGACCGTGTTATTGTTCCGATTAACCTCTCGGCCTTCAATTGGTGGACGCTCGAGAAGGTCGACCAGCTGGTTGGCGAGGCCCGGCTGTCCAATCCCGATTTACAGGCTGCAGTGCTCCTGAACCGGGCCCCGGGCAACCCGGCGCTGCGGCGGCGCAAGGTCGTGACCACGGTCGAGCGCCTACATTCAGCCGCTTTCGCAAACTTAGCGGTGCTGGAGACCGTGATCGTCGAGCGGACCGTTTTCCAAGACAACGAAGAATTCGGCCTGACGGCCTGGGAGCCGTCGGTGTTGCGGGGCGTCGTCGACGCCAATGCCTGCGGCGAGACTGCCGCGCTCTACAAGGAGATCACCGGACATGAGTACACCGCCGGCACCGTCGGCGCGGCCGCCTAACAGCCGACGCTTCGAGGCGCTGGATAGCCCAGCAGCCAAGGCCTTCGTTGAAGGCGCTGATCCGGGGGCAGGGGGAGGGGCAGCCGACGCATCGAATCGGCCGGCTTTGGTAAACGCGGAGCCACCCACAACGGTGGAGCCGCTGCGGTCGACGCCGGCAACCGAGATGATTCCTCGCAGGCCGCGGAAGGAGCGCATGCAGCCGGTGACGCTGCGGCTCAGTGAGGCCTTGCACGCTCAGCTGCTTCATATCGCGGATAACGGCAAGAGATCGATGAATCAATTCATCATTGATGTGCTGGGTCCAGCGGTAGCGGCCGAGGTCGAGAAAATCGAACGCCGAAAGGCGCTAGGATTGGATTAGCTGTCACATGCTGTCATATGATATCATATGATATCATATGACGTCAGACGACAGCATGGGTGGCATGGTCGGTGTTTGACCGTTTTCAGTTGGCGGGCTGGGGCCTAGCTGGCCCCTCCGAGGCGCGTTAACTATGAACCAATCTATCTTTTACAATTCTCCGCGATCCGGTTGCCTGATGCATGGTGCCGGACAGCAAAATGCGGAGCGCGACCACTCTCATGAAGCAATCGGCTACCTTTGGCATCGTTGGCTTTGACCATCAAAGCATTCTGCCGGGCACGAATCCTGCCCTGCTGCCGAACGCTGCGGCCCTCATGGCGCCCCTGCCGGACGCCCTGTCCTCCGAGCCATTCACGCCGGCGTCGGACGGCACGACGGCGCTGTTCAACGGCGGCGTCACGGTGACGACGACGGGGTTCGGCACCGACAGCGAGCACACCACCTACGACGTTTCTGGCGCCTGGAACAGCGTGAAGAACGCGTCTGTCACCGCCGACGCTCCCGCTCACCTGACCTTCTCGGGATTTGTCCATATCGACGCGGTTGTCGGCCTCGGTTCGGACCAAGGCTCGACGGTTGAGCTCGACGGCGTGAAGCGCGCCAACTTAGTGATGGGGGAGGGTGCCGATCGCATCGACGTTCGAGTCCTCAGCAATAATGATGACTGGTCCAATGCGTTCCGCGCCAACACTGGTGACGGCGATGATGTGGTCAGCTTCTCACTATTTGACGCAGCTGGCGCTGCGGCGGCCGATCCTACCTTTGCCGCCGCGTTGGCGACCAAATTGACGTACGACTACACTGGCGCATTTACCCAGATCTATCTGGATCTCGGCGCAGGCGACGATGCCGCAAGCGGACTGGCCGGTAACGACATCATGGATGGCGGTAGCGGCTCGAGCTTCCTCCTCGGCGGTGGCGGCAATGACGAGTTCTACGTTGATGGCCGTGGCGGCAAGGTGTCCTGGAGCACCATCACCGATTGGCAAGCAGGCGACCACCTGGGGCTTCGAGGTTGGCAACCCGGCGTCAGCCAGGCGGCTTGGGTCGAGCATGCGGGCACCGCCGGCTACGAAGGTGCGACGCTGCAAGCCGACCTGAACGGCGACGACGTCACCGATACCAGCATTACCTGGACGGGACTCAGCCCTGAACAGGTTCCGGTCCCAACGACTGCGCATGCTGACGGCATGCTCTGGTTTGCCTGACCGGCAGTGAATATCCTGGAAGGTACCCGCAGCCTCCAGGAGGCGGTGACCCGTCTCACGGGGCGCACTGGCACAGCCGACTACGCAGGTCGCGCAGGCTGACACGGAGGTGGGTGCGCGACCGCGTGCGACATCGATGCAGGCAGCGAGATGGAACCTCGCGCCTGATGTCGCTGGAGCAACTCAAGCTCACGTCGCACCAACGACGCGAGGCGATCGGGCTACCGGAGAGCGGCGAGACTTTGTCGGAGATCGGCCGTAGCGACAATGCTGGCGGGAGGATGAGTCTTCAAATTCGCCCGTGACACGATGAATGTGCCTCTGCTTCAGTACATTAGGAAAAATGGGGAAGTCTCGGATGGCGAAAGCGACAAAGACAGTGGCGGCCAAGAAGCCGGCCGCCTCGGCGAAAGGGGACAAGGCACCGGCGCCGAGCAAGGCCAGGGTGCCGGTCAAGACCGATGGTGGTAAGGCCGCCACGAGCGGCACCACCGCCGCGGCAATTAGCTTGAAGCAACTGGCTGCTGGGCTGGCCGAGAGCCAGGATCTGCCAAAGCGCCAAGTCGAGGCGATGCTGGGTGAGTTCGTGCAAAGCCTGGCCGAGCACCTGCAGCAGGGCAGCAAGATCCGCGTCCCCGGCCTTGGCATTTTCCAGGTGAGCGCGCGGGCCGCCCGGATGGGACGCAACCCGGCGACCGGCGAGCCGATACAGATTAAAGCTAGCAAGAAGATCGCCTTTCGCCCGGCCAAGGAGCTCAAGGAGGCGATCTGACCAGGCGACACCGGGACGAGTGACGCATCCTGCGGTGGTTGCGTCAGGGTGCTGACGCGGAGGACGGCTTGGACGCTCGCTCTCTCGGCCGCTTGCCCATGCCGAGGTCCAACCGTCGCTGGCGGGCGGTCCAGGCGTATTTGGCATCGCCCTCCAGCAGGTGCAGATGGTCGGTGAGGCGGTTGCGCTCGAGCCAGGCAACGGTGGCCTCCAGCTCGGCCAGCGACATCACTGCCCGACCCTTGCCCATCACCCGCTTGAGTGCGGCCGAGTAGGCGTGATGCCCACCCGCGCCGCGCGGGATGCGCAGCATGCCCTCGTCCTCGACAACCTGCGCCGCGACCAGCTGCCCTACCTGCAGCCGCAACGCGCGCTCGCGCCGGGAGGGCAGGTCGAGCAGGTCTGACTGCTGGGCCAGGCGCTGCTCCGGCCGGGCCGCGGCGAAGTCCGGCCCGGGCGCGAGCCGCTCCCAGCGAAGGGCGGTGGCGTTGGAAGCCAGCGGCACGATGGGGTCGGCGCGCTCGCGGCCATCGTCGATCGGCAACTCGCCCTGGCGGCGCGGCTTGCGGTCGCGGGCGAGCGTGCCCTGCTCGCGCTCGATCCGCTCCCGGAAGCGGCGGAACAGCAGGTCGTCCGGGTGGAGCACCAGGGCGGACTGCGTCTGGTAGGGGCCAGCTGCCGGGTCGACCCGGGTGGCGCGGGCGATCATCTGTTCAAGCCAAGCGCGCGAGCGGATGTGGGTCAGCGCGGCGCAGACCGCGACCGAGGGTGCATCGAGCCCCTCATAGGCCATCGCGCAGGTGACCAGGATCGAGGGCTCCGGCCGCAGGCGGAAGGCGGCCAGCGTCGCGTGCGCGTCCCGCTCGTCCGAGGTGGCGATGCGCACCGCATGCTCGGCCTGGGTCCGCGGCACCCAGCCGCGGAGCCAACCGAGGTACTGCCGGGCATTCTCCTGGTCCGGCGCCACAACCAGCAGCTTGCCGAGCCCCATGGCGGCCTCGCCCGGTCCAATGCCGAGGCGCGCGCGCCGGGTCGCGCGCAAGTCGCGGGTGGCGTCGAAGGCGCGCCGCAGCAGGTCGCGGGCAAAGCCGGTGCGCAGCGCGGTGAACAGGGCGGCCCTGGCGACCTCGGGGCTGCCGGAGATGCGGTGCGGCCCGAGCCGGCGGCGCTCCTCGTCCAGCCATTCGGCCTCGCCGTCCAGCGCGCCGAAGTCGACCGGCAGGACCGCCTTCTCGGCCAGCGCCTGGGCACGGCTGTATCCCACCACCGCCCAGCCCGACGCTTCGAGCGCCACCTCCCGGGTCTTGGCCCGCTTGCCGCGCCGGTAAGGCAGCCAGAGGATCGCCCGGCCATCCGCCCGCTCCAGGGTGCCGGAGAGCAGCAGCCGCACGCGTGCGGCCTCCAGCAGCGGCAGGATGGCGCGCGACCAGGACGCCTCGTCATCAGGTGCCAGCGGGTCGACCTCGGCCAGGGAGGGGAGGTGGTGCACCTCGTCGACGACCAGCAGGTAGCGGTGGCGGCGGTGCTCGGCGAGGTGGAGGTCGGGCTGGGCGGCGATGCCCTGGTAGGTGGTGACGTAGCCCTGCAGCCCGCGGCAGAGGTCGGGCGCGTTCTCGGCGGCGCGGACCGAAACAGCATGGCCGAGGGCGCTCTGCCAGGCCGGGTCGGCGAAGGCCTCTTCGGCCTGCAGGCGCAGGCTGTCGCGGGGCACGATCCAGCAGATCCGGTCGACCACGCCGGCCTCGATCAGCCGCGCCGCGGCGATCACCGGCAGCAGCGACTTGCCGCCGCCTGGGGTCACCGCGGCCAGGATGTCAGCGAGGTCGGTCTGGCCCGCGGCGATCGCCGCGACGATGCCGGCGACGAGCTGCTGATGAGAGCGCAGGGGACGGTGCATTGAGGGCGGCAGCATCCAGTGCGGAGGGAGGTGACGGGGCTATACCCCGCGAGAGATTGCGCCCTAGCCTAGCGCGGACTGAGCAGTAGCATCAGCCTCAGCGATGACGGGTCCGCCGTTGAGCAGGGTTCAACCCGTAGCTTGTCCTTCCTGCGTCGGAAATAGGCCCCCTCCGGCGGCAACCCTCCTTCACCCGCATCCGGCGTCCCAACGCTGCGGCCCAGGAGGGCCAAGCTCCGTCTAAGGCACGCTGGGGCACGGCGGCTCGAACGCGCGGCCTACTCCGGCTTACAGCGTCCACACCTGCCCCGACATTCTGGCGGGTGTGTGATTGGTGCTGGATGGGTCACCCTTGACGGGCTGAAGACGGCGGATGGTTGGCTGTCGAGAGGCTGGTCCGTCATTAACGCCGCCCGTCCATCGACAATCGACGCTGTGGGCGTGGACTGCCGCACGCGCGAGCGCCTCCCCGCCCTCGAGAGCGGCGATGTTTGGCTTGGAGCCGGTGGTCCCGCTCATAAGTCCCACAGGCAAAAGCTGCGGCTTCGAAGCCCAGTAGGGAAAGCCTCGCATGCCGGCAGCAAAAGAACTCATTTACACCTATAAGTTTTAAAAATTCCGCAGAAAAAAACTAAATGGCGAAATCATTCAAATTATGCCGATTTCATAATTAATACGATTAAGTGATTTTACAACGCCGCATCAAAAAAAAGCCTGCGGACTTTTCCAGACACACGGAATTGGCTGGAGGTACTAATGAATACATACACGCTGCTAGGGCCAAAATGGCCCGATAGCCACATCACGTGGAGCTTCGCAAACCAAACGTTTAATGAAGACAGCAGTACGCCTTTCTCGGGCACCATCCAGGTTGAATGGCAACACTTGTTCGAGCAGGCGTTTTCCCGCTGGGCGGCTGTGTCAGGGTTGAGCTTCGAAGAAGTTCCCGATGCAACTGATCCAGCAAGCGCCGCTGATATCCGGATTGGCTGGGGAGATTTCGGCGTAACGGCAGGCACAATTGGTGAGGCGTCTATACGGTACATTAAAGACATCATTCAACCCGATGTCATTGTACGCTTGGAAAATCCGGAAGAACGCCCGCTTGTTCTCAACTCACTAGGAGAGCTCATCTACAGCGACACGGGTAGTAGCCTGTATACGCTTGTATTGCATGAGATTGGGCATGCGCTGGGGCTTGGACATGCTGACGATATTTCAGCCGTAATGTACCCAATTATACTATATAGCACACATGATCTTGGCCAGTCAGATATAATTGGTATAAGAGCACTTTATGAAACTTTGTCGTTCTACCAATATTCTATTACCAATTCTACTACGCTGAAGCAGAATTACGTAAACGGCACCACATATGATGGGCCTGTTGAATATCTAAATTTGCAGCTAATTGCAAATAACGATGGTGATATTGTCATGGGAACGCGATTTAATGATTTTATCAATACTCTGGGTGGCGACGATGCGATCGATGCCGGACTGGGTGATGATGTTTTGGACGGTGGGACAGGCTCGAATTTTTTAGTCGGAGGGGAGGGGAGGGACGTTTTTTTCCTGGATGGTCGAGGCAATCAGCCCAGCTGGAGTACTATATCCGATTGGCAAAAAGATGAACAGCTATGTATTTGGGGTTGGCGTCCTGGTGTGAGCAAGAAAACCTGGATCGAGATGGATGGATTAGGAAAATATCGTGGTGTTACTTTACATGCCGATTTGAATGGGGATGGTTTCATTGATGCGAGCGTGACCTGGACGGGACTCACGCAGGCGCAGCTGCCCGCACCATCCGAACTGAATGGTCTGCTTTGGCTAGCATGAGTTGCCCCCGGCTTTCCTGGACATAAATTTGTCTGATTGAAGCCCGGCATGGTGAAGTGCAACATGGCCGCCGTTACGGCGGCGCGCGGATCTGCCGGGTTTGGAAGGGCCCGGGGTGGGCGTTCTACGCCATGTGTCGGCCGGCGCCGGATCCTACCTGCACGTCTGCCGTGCCCGCGCGCCACGGCTCGAAGCCGGTGGTGTCGGATGCTGACCTGCTCCCGGCCATCCGGACCGATCTAGCGCGCTCGCCCTGGACCGGCGAGGGCACCGCAAGGTCTGGGCCCGGCTGCGGACGCAGAATGGCATCCGGGTTGCCCGCAAGCGGGTCCTGTGACTGATGCGCGAGCACCACCTGCTCTCGCCGCATTGGACTCGGCCCTGGGTCGGCGACGAGCCATGAGCGTCAGATCTTCACCGCGGCGCCGAACGTGATGTGGGCGATCGATGCCACCCAGGTCACCACGGTCCAGGACGGCAAGATCTGGCTGTTCGAGGTCCTGGAGCACTGGAACGCCGAGATGCTGGGCTGGCATGTCGCCAAGCGCCGCATCCGCTACGAGGCCGTCCAGGCGCTCGGCACGGCCGTGCGCCAGCAGTTCGGCCATCGGACGGCTGGCGCCGCCCATGGTCTGGCACTGCGCCACGACCATGGGAGCAACTTCATGGTCAACGTGTTCGAAAAGCAGATGTGGTTCTGGAGCGTGACGCCGAGCTACGCCTTTGTCGCCGAGCCCGAGACCCGCGGCTGCATCGAGTGGCTCTTCCACACGCTGAAAAGCAGGCCATTCACGGCCGCATCTTCGAGGCCATTGACGACGTGCGCGACGCCATCCGCGCCGTCGTCGCCCGCTACAACGCCGAATGGCTGATCGAGAAGACCGGTCATTGCAGCTCCGTCGACATGCATACCGCCTGGCAGGAGAAGACCTTCAGGCGCACCGCATAAGCCAAGCGCGGTACACTCCGCCGGGACACAGTTATTGTGGAAAAGGCAGGATTGACGGTCCCGCCTCCGGTAGGAAGGGCTGCCCGGAATGCGCCGAGCAGGTCGTAGGCTCTCTGCATCATGGTGTCGCCAAGGCTGAGTGTGATGATGCGGCAATGCTTAGCGCCTTGCCGCGAGGCACTGGCCCCACATGCTGTGCCAAGCCCTTGGTCGAGACCTCAACCTGTCGAACCGCTCCTGGAATCAGCTCCTCTGGTGGGCTGGCCATCAGCTAACTGTAGGGCAGAGAATGCGGTGTTGCGGCTTGCCACTGGCGCGACCTGACAGCCCTTGATATGGAAGCGCATTCACATGATACCTCATGAACAAAATATCGCTCACGGAGGCGCATGATAGTGTCCCAGGCTATTCGCGCCACATCTGACTCGTTTGAAGCGACAGACAAGGCGGCCACCTGCTTTTTAGCCGAGCCGTCGTTCTGGTTCCCTGATCGTTTGGTGCCGTCCGCTTGGCTGGAGCATGCGCCGTTTGGATTTTGGATTGTTGCCGCCGCTCGGCCACGGATGCTTGTTGAGCTAGGCTCTCACCACGGCTTCTCCTACTTGGTGTTCTGCCAGGCGATCCAGCGGCTTGGGCTTGCATGTCAGAGTTATGCCATCGACAGCTGGGCCGGCGATGCGCACACCGGGACGTATAGTGAAGAGGTGTTTGCTGCGCTGCAGGCCTACCACGAACCGCGCTATTCTAGCTTCTCCAGCCTAATCCGAACTCGGTTCGACGAAGCATTATCGCAGTTCGATGATGGGTCCATCGACTTACTGCATATCGACGGACAGCATCGCTATGAGGATGTCCGCCACGACTACGAGGCATGGCGACCAAAGTTAAGCGATCGGGCGATCGTGCTGTTTCATGACGTGAATGTCCGAGAAAGCGATTTCGGCGTTGTGCGCTTTTGGGAAGAAATGCGGCAACGGTATCCGAGCTTCGCGTTCCAGCACGGCTCGGGGTTGGGCGTGCTAGGCGTCGGGACCCAGTTACCAAACACCATCGCCGAGTTTTTCCGTGCGACAAGCCGGGAGGAGACGGCCGTGGCTGTCTCGTTGGCCTATAGCCGCCTCGGTGCAGCTGTCACCGCTCAGCATCGGTTAGAGCAGCAGGCGGCCACTCTGGCCCAACTGCATTCGACAGCCGCGGTCAATGAACAGCTGCGAAGCGGCAAGATCCTCGATATGCAGCAGACTGCGCGGCTACGCGCCGAGGTCGTTACCGCGAAAGCCTCAGAAGGCAAAGCCGTTGCCGCAGTGTCGCGCCTGACCGCAGAGGCGCGGCGTCTCTTCGAAGAAGCCGTCAAGCGCGACCAAGTGATTCAAGCTGCTCAACAGGACATTGCCGATTTGCGCAGCGTCCTTGCGGAGCGGGAGGCGGCACTTGCATCAAGCTCCGCAGAGCGGGAGGCGATCCTCGTCGTCAGCGGTCACCAAGCCCAAGTGCTGCAGGGCTTGGTGGATAATGCTCGAAACGACGCAGATGACGTCCGGAAGACAGCACTTGCCCTGGGCGCCGAGTTGGCGGCGATGCGCGGTTCAGCTGCTTGGCGGCTGGCAGCGCCCGCGTTACGGCTGGCCGGGATAGATGGCTCACAGCCGTATGTCGGGCTGATGGGCCGTCTACGCCTACGACGGGACCGACGGATGCTGTCCCGCTCGCCGTTGTTCGATCATGCTTGGTATCTGCAGACCTATCCCGATGTGGTCGGGACCGATCCAATCATCCATTTTCTGTGCCATGGCACGCAGGAACGGCGTAATCCCGGGCCAAGGTTTGACACCGCCACCTACCTCGCACGCCGACCAGACGTTGCGGCTGCAAGAGTGAATCCATTGGTGCATTTCCTGCGCGCCGGCTATGCTGAACAGACATTCTTCCCCGTCGCGCCTGGGGTGATTCCAGCAGCGACCGAACACTTGCTGCCGTCGTCCACGGCTGCACCCACGGCACTCCAAACCGTGGCACATGTAGATCCTGAAGCAGCCTTGATCTCACCTACCCTCGACGCGGCTCCGGCGCCGACCGAGTCCTCGCTGGTACCCTCCGTGATCGTGTCTACGGCAATGCAAGCCGTGACGCATGTACATCCTGAAGTAGCATCAACCCCGACTGCACCCGCCACGATCACGATGGCAGTCGAGCACTCACTAGCATTCTCCGCAGCCTTGCCCACGACCGCGCAAGCTGTGGCGCACGCATTTCCCGAGGCCGAGCCTTTCCTGGCTTTCAGCACGCCGACATCGGTCCGACCCCGCGTGACGATGGTGGCGGACAATGTAGATATGGACACTTTCGACGGCAACATCTCGACCGGGCTTGTCCTTGCTACACTACTCGCAGAGCGGCTAGGCGGCGACCTTCGGCTACTCACCCGAAAAGAAGCAAGCGCCCCTGATCGGGTGCGCGAAGTGCTTCACAGCAATGGGGTCAACTGGGCAGCCAATATCACCTTTGAATGCGCCCCCATCGGGGACACTCGGCGGCAGGTGGATGTGACCGATGGGGACCGATTTATCAGCACATCCTGGCCAACGACACGTGCCATGCTGAACGCCGTTGGGCCAAAGCGCGTGACCTACTTGGTACAGGAAGACGAGCGCCTATTCTCCCGCCAAGGTGACGAGCGGCTGCGCTGTGCTGAACTGCTCGCCGAGCCGGAGCTACGGATGGCGGTCAATTCCAGCATGCTATTCGACCACCTTCGAGGCAGTGGCGTCGCCGACCTACCCCGGCGTGCTTGCGTCTTCGAGCCCGCCATCCCCTTTGGGATTCCGGACTTTGCACCTCGACTGGCCGAGAAGTTAAATTTCTTCTTCGACGCCCGATCGAATCGCGCACCGCAACTGTACCTTCGGGGGTTGGAGGTGCTCGCTGCAGCGATTGAGGACAGGCATCTCGACCCGGATCGCTGGGTGATACATTTTGTGGGTGGCAATGACCGAGTCGCGCTGCCGCGGGGCATGGAGGCACGTGTTGTCGCTGGGCTGTCTCGATCGGATTACGTCCAGCTGGTCAAACGGATGGACGCCGGCCTTTGCTTAACCTATGCGCCCCACCCCAGCGTTACGCTGCTTGAGTTGGCGATGTGCGGCGCCGCTGTGGTGACCAATCGATGGGAGGCGAAGACCTCGCTGGAGCGATACTCGGACAACATCTTCTGTGTAGAGCCCGATGTGGCATCGCTGTCGACGGCGATCGGCGACGCGGTTGCACTCGCGGTAGACGTTCCTCGCCGTCGTGCGAATCAGGAAGCATCCACCATAGGGCGTGATTGGCGGGTCGCACTCGCCGAGGTGCTGGATCGGCTAGCAAAGGAATAGCGGGGTGTTCGATCACGGCGTACCGCCTCTGCCTTATGTTCACCCCTGGGCGCAGCCCTTTGAGGACCGCTTCACGGCTTTACGCCGGGCCGGCACGCGCGTCGCCTACTATTACCACGAGCCGGATAACAGCACCTTCCGCTACCGGTGTTATAATATGGCGCAGGCGGTGAACGCCTTATTGCCTGGCGTGTCGGCGGCCCATTTTGTGCAGGAGGACGGCAGTGCACTGGATCGCGTCGTGGATGCTGCGGACATCTTTGTCGTCTGTCGCGCGCGCTACACAGACCGCCTCAATCGCTTAATCACCCGCGCTCGCGGTCTGGGTCGGCGTGTCATCTATGACATCGACGATCTCGTGTTCGATACGCGCTTCACGCACCAAGTGCTGAAGACATTGGACCAGGAACCGTCGGAAGCGGCCATGGACCACTGGTTTGCCTATTTCGGCCGCCTCGGCGCCACCATGCGACTGTGTGACCGAGTCACGGTAACGAACCAGCAGCTGGCTGCGAGGGTGGAAGAGTTCGCTGCGTGCCCGACCCGTGTGATCCCAAACTTCATGAACCGTGAGCAGCTCGAGGTGTCTGAGCGGGTGTTCAACGCCAAGCGGGCCTCCGGCTTTCGATCAAGTGGCCCGGTGTTGCTCGGCTATTTCAGCGGCACGCCCACCCACAACCGCGATTTCGGCCTAATCGCCCCTACGCTGGCGCGGCTGCTGGACAGCGACGAGCGGCTCGGCATTCGGTTGGTCGGTTTCCTGGACGAGTTCGGCCCATTGGCCCGCCATCGCGCCCGGATCAGCCATGCACCGCTCCAGGATTTCGTCAATCTCCAGCGTCTTATCGGCGAGGTGGAGCTCAACCTCGTACCGCTCCAGGACAACGCGTTCACCAACTGCAAGTCTAACCTCAAGTACTTTGAGGCGGGGGTGACCGGCACCGTCACGGTAGCCTCTACCACGATTCCCTATTGCGACGCGATCGAGGATGGCCGCAACGCTTTTCTGGCGCGGACGCAGGCTTGGGAGGAAACCTTGAGCCGCGCTCTCGCGGCTTTGGACGAGTACGCCTGCATCGCCGAGCGCGCGTGCGAGCACAGCTTGGCCCACTACGGTTGGCAGGCCCAGGCCGGTGCCCTTGAGGCAGCGCTGTTGGCGCCATGCCTTCCCCCAACGAGCCGAAAGGACGCGCATGGACCGCATTGACATTTTGATGTCCCTGTTCAACCCGGCCGGGCGCGGATTGGAGGTCGGTGCTGGATTTAATCCGATTGTTCCGAAGGCGCGTGGCTATGACGTAGAGACGGTCGACCATGCCACAGCTGCCGAGTTGCGGAAGAAATGGGCGAACGACAGCCTGGTGGATGTGTCTCGCATCGAAGAGGTAGACTACGTCTGCGACGGTGCTTCCATCGCGGCTGCTGTCGGCAAGGTCGGCCACTACGACTATGTCCTCGCCTCCCACGTCATCGAGCACGTGGTGGATCTCATCGGCTTCCTGAAGGATTGCGAGCAGCTGCTGAAGCCAGACGGCGTGCTGGTGCTGGCCATACCGGACAAACGTCGCTGCTTCGATGTGTTTGGAGGGTTGTCCAGCACGGGAGCTGTGCTGCAAGCCCATATCGATGAGCTGCCACGACATCGCCCAGGCTCTGTTTTCGACTATTACGCAGGCTATGCGCTTCGCGCCGGCCAGATTGGCTGGGCAGGCGGCAGTGACGCAGATCTATCGTTGCGGTACGATCTGCAGACTGCCTACTCGGCGTTTGAGCACTCACGCCATTCGCCGGAGTATCAAGACATCCACACATGGAGATTCACGCCGTCTAGCTTTCGCTTGATCCTGCAAGAGTTGCACGCCTTGGGCTTAACGAAGCTTCAGGAGCAAGTCTTCGTGCCTGGGCCCGGTGTGGAGTTCTACATCAGTCTGTCGACTGCCGGCCTCGGCTGTCCGCTGGACCGTTTGACTCTGTGCAAGCTGATTCTAGCGGAGCAGTACGAGGTCCTGGCTGAGCCGAACGTAGACCTGCAGCCGCAACCTGCACCGGCGGGAATCGAGGAGCGGATGCGACGCTTGGAGGCAGTTTGCCTTCACTTGTCGTCTGCATGAGGGGCTGCATCTTGCGATGCATCAGAGGCGGGCTTTACGGCGGAATGCGTGTGGGCGGCGTGAAGATTTTTGTTACTAATCGTTTCAGCAGATCACGGCGGTCAACTACACCTTCGAGCCGATTGGCGGCGGAGTAGACCAGGCGTTTTTGCTTATAGAGAGAGCGGAGATATGGCGAATTTAGAGTCTCCATGCGGTCAAAGCCGCGAATGTCGAGGTCAGGTGGTGGGCGGCGTTCACCGCTACCAGTCGGGGCTGAGCTCGTTGGCGACGCCGATTCTGGGGATGGTGTGATTTCTGGGAATGGTGTGATCAGCTTGCTGGTTTGCGCCTGGTGGCTGGCTTGCGTGACCACGTCTTGGCGAGATCTTCGACAGCCTTAGCGTGCTTACCGAAGTCGATGACTGCCGGATTCGATCTGCCGATTGGCTATCGTCAGCTCCTTCTGCATGCTGCCGTGGCATGCCAATGGTATCTATGGCTGAGCTAAGCCGCATTCCGTTCAGCCAATTTCCCGTCCATAAAGCGGGAGAAGCAGCGGGAGACTTCTGCGAAGGTCCCGGACGTTGTGGCGGGGCAGTCCCCAATCAAGGAGACGCTTGGGCAAGACACACATAATGACCTGTAATCTCAAGCGATGCCTGCGGCAGCGCACAGTGTGAAGGCCAAGCGCTGCTGAGTAAGCGGCGGAAGAAGGGGCGTTGCCCTATGAACTACCTGTTCGTACACCAGAATTTCCCTGGCCAGTATTTGCATGTACTGCGGCGGTTAGCTGCCGAGCGTCGGCACGAAATTGTCTTTATCAGCTTGCCTAATCACAACCAGATCCCAGGGGTACGCCGGATCGATTATCGTCCCTTGCGTGGCCCGAGTCCCGGTATCCATCGTGATGCGACAGAGTTCGAGGCGGCCATGATTCGCGCGCAGGCCGTCGCGGAAACCGGACAGCGCCTCGCCGCCGTTGGTTTCCAGCCTGATATAATGATTGGCCACAATGGCTGGGGCGAACTCCTCAATCTGAAGGACGTCTGGCCCGGCGTGCCTCTCATTCCGTATTTCGAATTTTTTTATCACGACGCGGGCCTCGATGTCGGCTTTGATCAGGAATTTCCGCTGTCGCCGGAGCAGCGCTCGCAGGTACGGGCTAAGAACGCGGTCAATCTCCTCGGACTGCAACTAGCTGATCGTGGGCAGACCCCAACCGCCTTTCAGCGGAACACCTATCCCGCTTGGGCACGCCGAAAGCTTGCGCTCGTCCCTGAAGGCGTCGACCTGGCATACTGTCGGCCGCGCTGGGATGTTGATTTTGCGCTGCCGGCCATTGGGCGGCGATGGAGCCGACAGGGTCGACGTCTCGTCACCTATGTTGCTCGTAACCTTGAACCGTACCGTGGCATCCACGTGTTGCTACGCGCCATACCCCGCATTCTCGCCGACCGGGCCGATGTCGATGTTGTCGTTGTGGGTGGTGACGAAGTCTCGTACGGCCCAGCACCAGAACACGGCACCTGGCGGGAACGTTTGCTTGCAGAACTTGGTAGCGCGATCGACCCCGACCGCGTCTTCTTTCCCGGCAAGCTTGCGTATGCCGACTACCTGACGCTGCTGCAGGTGTCCTCAGTCCACGTCTATCTCACTTACCCATTTGTTGCATCTTGGTCGTTGCGAGAGGCGCTCGCCTGCGGATGTGCCCTCGTTGCCAGCGATACGGCGCCCGTGCGCGAGTTTGTCAGCGATCGAGAAACCGGTCGCCTCGTGTTTTTCGACAAGCCAGCCGAGGTGGCTTTGGCAGTGCTCGAACTTCTTGAAGACACGGACCAAGCGGATAGGCTCCGACGGAACGCACGACACTGGGCGGAAACCCACCTCGACTTGGCATCTCACCTTACCGCCTTCAAGCAAGTAACCAAGGCCGCTCACCGAGCTTGCTCCAGCACAAGAAGCCAATTGCCGCAGTGATCGGCACAGCCCAGGAGAGGGCTGCCGTGCGTCTTTGACCTACGCGCCGTGGAGCACGGCCCAACAAATTCGAATGAGATCGATCTGGTTTCGTGGTAATTTTTCACTTTACCGCATGAAAGGGGAGGTATGTCGGCGAGCAACTTAGGAAACTGCCTGCTCTAGTTGTAGGAATAAAATCTTTATAAAATTTACTCTGTGTGTCGGATGTTGTTTCGCCCGTACGGCGAACCGATTTTTTTGCAACGCATCATTTAGGTTGATTTCATGCAATCACCAGTTATAACGCAAGCAGTTTTGAGCGACGTTGGGGATCCATAGATGGCTGAGGCGACACTTTCAGGTGGCAGCGGCGGCACCATCACAATTCCGTTTGATACGGCGGGTGCAGCTGGCCTGGCCCAGCAGGCGCTGTCATCGATCACGTCAACCCTGACTTTTACGCCTGGCGGATCGGTGCCGAACGCACCGGTGGGCGGTGGGGGCGCCCTGGCGATTGGCCCGAACGGCCTGCCAACCGGGACGGTGGCCGTGCCGAGCGGTTACACGGCCGTGGTGAATACCGCGACTGCGCCTGTCGCCCTTGTGGGGGGCGGCGAAAGCCAGATCATCATCTCCAGCAGCGGCGGCCTAAATTACTTCACGGGCGGTGGCTCCGACACTGTGATCGCGGCGGGTGGTGACAACCTGATTGGCACCAGCCTGAGTGGAGACGCGGGGTCTCGAATTCTTGCCGGTGTGGGCAATGACACGGTTGTCGCGGCCTCTGGAAACAACACCATTACGGCGGGTGGCGGCAGCAACCTGATTGGCCTCGGCAGCGGCAATAACGTGGTTTACGCACAGGGCAGCGACCGTATCGTCGCGGGCGCAGGCAATGACACCATTGGCGTCGAGAGCGGCAACACCACGGTCTGGGGCGGGGCGGGCCAACTCACCTTCGTCGGGGGAAGCGGCAATACCACGGTGGCCGGCGGATCTGGGACTGCAACAATCTTTGGCGGCGTCGGGGGCGGCCAATTCAGCGGGGGCGCCGGTGGCGGCAACCTGATCGTCTCGGGCGAGGGCGCGAGCACCGTCTGGGGCGGTGGGGGTAACAGCCAGCTCTTCGCGGCTGGCGCCGGCGGCGACGTGCTCGTCGCGGGCACGGGCAACCAGACGCTGAGCGGTGGCAGCTCGACCGGGAATAACACCTACTTTGCCGGGAGCGGCAACAATCTAATTGGTGGCGGGGTTGGCGACGACAACATCTTCGCCGGCCGTGGCAACGCGACGATTTTCGGCGGTGGCGGCAAGGATACCTTTGACTTCTTCAAGGACCTGACGGGTGGCCCAGGCAGCACGATCACCATCGGCGACTTCACGATAGGCCAGGACAAGCTGGCAGTGATTGGCTTTGACAATACGCCGGCGGAGCTGCTCGCGAGCCAACAGGTGCAGGGCGCCACGACCACCCTGATCCTAGGTGACGGCACCAAGGTGGTGCTGACCGGCCTGGCCGGTGTTGACAGCCGTATCTTCGGCTGAGCCGCCGGGGTGGTCGCTCTGCGACCACCCCCCCTCGCCGGCTGACGTAGCGGCAGCAGGGGACGTGGTTGGCACTGCCGAGCACGCCTGGTCACGCGGTCAACAGGCGGGACGGCAGGGCGAATGGGTGTGTGCGGCCCGTTGGTTGGAGCGGGCCTATCGAGTTGGTGGCCGTGCGCCGAGTCTGGCATTGGCCTGGGCCACAGCGCTCACTTACAGCGACACGACGCGAGCAGTTCCACAGCTGGAGGCGCTCGCGCGCGAGCATCCCGGCGGAGAGATCGGCGCGGCGCTTGCGGCGGCCCTGTTGCGACTGGGTGCTGTAGCGCGCGCCGCCGAAGTGCTGGCAGCCGTGCTGCGGCGCAATGCCATCCCATGGGGGGATGGCCGCGTGGAGCTCGCACAGGCCATTGTGGCGGCAGGCGGTGGGTGCGGCTGGTTGGGCTGCTCCGGCGATGAACTGAGACTCTTTCTTCGAGGGGCCGGAGCGTCGCCGACGGAGCTGGCCCTGTGGGCGGGCAACCACCGGCTTGCGCCTGTCTGGCGGCCGTGCGCCGACGGCGGCTGGGCCGCGCCGATACCGGCGGGCATTCCCATCGGTGAGCTGCTGCGGACCAACCTACCGCTGCTGGGGAATCCCCTCGACCTGACCGCGATCCGCCGCGTCGAGGGCTTTGTCGAAGCCGTAGCGGACGGGCTGCGTGGCTGGGCGTGGCAGCCGGGTGCACCCGAGGCACCCATCAGGCTGCAAGTGTCATTTGATGCGAGGGTGGCGGGCGCGCGGCTGGCCAACGGTCCGCAGGCCGTGCCGCACGATGCCCCGACCGCGCGTCCGCGCAGCTTCGCCATTCCAGTGGCCGACATACCACATGGGACCCGCGTGGTGCGCGTCTGGGGCGCCGACGGCCGCGATCTCGCCGGCAGCCCGCTGCGGCTCCGACCTGAGGCGCGGCCGGTGCGGGGCGGGCGAGCAAAAACGCCCGAACGGGACGGGCGGAATGGCGCGGCGCCGGTTGTGCTGCTCGTGCACACGGAGACGCACCCAGTTGCCGACGCGGTGCTGGCGAGCTTGCTGAAGAGCGGGTCGCCCGTCATCGCCGTTGCTGGCGGCATCGCACCCAGTGCGACGCTGCGCGAGGCAGCCCGCGATCAAAGGCTACTGCTGCTGCGCTGGCGACGGCCGCGCGGCCTGGCGGCGGCCTGGAACGCAGCGGCCGCATGCGCCCCGGGCCGGGACGTGCTGGCAACGCGCGGGGACTTACAGCTCGACGCTAGTGGGCTCGGAGCGCTGCATGCCACCGTGGCGGCCGATAGCCGGATCGGTGTCGCGGCGCCGCTCTCTAATGGCTGGATACGGGGCGGCTATCCAGAGGCGGATCGAGCAGTGGCACTCGAGCCAGGGCGGGCGGATGAGATAGCCGCGCGGGCGCAGCGGGTCGCGTCGCCTCCAATCGAGACCATCGCGCGCGGCGGCTGCCTCTACATCCGACGCCGCTGTTTCGACGCCCTGGGCGGCTTCCAAGACCGCGGTGACGAGGCCGCCAATGTGGTCGTCGAAGAGTTCGGCCGCCGGGCGAGTGCCGCCGGCTGGCGCAGCCTTATTGTCCCGTTGGTGTTCGTCGCTGATTTGGGGGTGATTGGCTCGACGTCACTAGCACAGCGAGCGCTCGCCGCCGCGGGTGACCACGGGTTAGACAGTCGCTACCCGGAACGGGGAAAGGAGGCGGACGCGCTGGCGACGGCGCGCCACGCGCTCGACATGGACCGGCTTGTCCAGGCCGTAAGGGGCCGCCCGGTGACGCTCATCGTCACACACAATGAAGGCGGTGGCATCGAGCGGCACGTCCAGGAGCGCTGCGCAGCGCGTGCGCGGGCGGGTGGAGCAGATGTGCTGCTTCGATCAGGGCCTGACGGCACGACGGCAACGCTGGAGCTGGCCAGCGAAGCGGCGGCTCCGCTCTGCTACAAGCTGCCGGCCAGTAGAGCGGCCCTCGTGCAGCTCCTCACGAGGGTGGGGGTGGGGCGGATCGAGTTTCACCACCTGCGTCGGCACCACCGTGCCGTGCGAGACCTCCCGCAGCAGCTTCAGGTCCCCTACGATGTCGTGTTGCATGATTATGCCCTGCTCTGCCCTCGGGCCAACCTCGTGGCGACGTCCGGGCGCTACTGCGGCGAGCCGGACCTAGCCGCCTGCGAGCGATGTGCGCACGAGCATGAACTCCGACCGCGTATCGCGCCGGACGGCGTGGCGGCATTGCGGGCAGAGAGCGCGGCCACCCTGCGTGGCGCGGCACGCATCGTGGCGCCGAGCCACGACACGGTCCGGCGCTTTGGCCGCTACGTGCCCGACTTGGCGATTGAGGTTCAGGCCTGGGAGGCCCCGGCGGGGCACCCACCAGCCCCAACACCAGCGGCGCGGCGCGCGCGCGTGTGCGTCCCGGGCGCCATTAACGATGCGAAAGGCTACGAGGTGCTCCTCGACTGTGTGCGTGAGGCGGCCGCACGACGATTGCCACTGGAGTTTGTGGTGGTGGGTCATACCCGCGACGACGCGGCGCTACTCCAGGCCGGGGCCTTCGTGACTGGACACTATACGGAGGCCGAGCGGGCTGCACTGATCGCAGGGCAGCGTGCACATGTTGGCTTTCTGCCCTCGGTTTGGCCCGAGACCTGGAGTTACGCGCTGAGTGCACTGTGGGAGGCTGGGCTCCCCGTGCTCTGCTTCGACCTTGGTGCCCAGGCTGAGCGGGTGCGGGCAACGGGCGCTGGGCGGTGTATCCCGTTGGGCACGCCGAGCCAAATGATCAACGACGTGTTAAATCAACTTGCCGATAGTGCAAAAAATCTGCCAAACTGCGGTGTGAATTTAACCGGCGCGTGATGCCGGAGGCCACTTTGCGCAGGGCGCTGCATCGTTGCGCGATGCGCGCGAGGGACATTGCATGCCTGATTTTAACTACCCGAGCTCAGCGATTGCCGACATTGAGGTTGCCGCCCATACCCTGCTCCTACCGCAGGGCACCTACTGCCTCCACGTAACCGAGGTCGCCGAAGATCTGGAGGCGGAACGGCTGCCCGGGTTGAGTGTGGCAGTCGCACCGGGTGAAGAAGGCGGCGCTATCGAAGTGGCACGTCTGTCCGGCGAGCCTTGGTTGCGGCGTCCGGGCGATGCCCTCTTGGTACGGGTGCATGCCGCCCGCATTCGGCTGTTGCTGACCAGCTACAACCTCGCCCGTGCGGCGGGCGCGACTCCCCCAAAGATTCAGGTACAGCGGCTGGACGCGCCGGCGGCGGCTGCGCCGGCCCTGCCCGAGGCGGCGCCCCCCGCGCTCGTGCCGACGGCGCTGCTGGTCCACGCACGCAGACGCGGCGACCTCAGTGGTGGCTACGGAGACTGGGTCGGCGAGCAGGCCGACGACGTCTGGATCGAGGGCTTTGCCATCACGCCCCCCGCGGGGCTGGCAGCCGCAGACCTCGAGTATCAGGCGGTGCTGGGCAAGGGCTGGTTCTCGCCCTGGAGCCCCGGTGGCGAGTTCTGCGGAAGCCGGGGGATGCAGCTGCCGATCCTCGGCTGGCGGATCAACCTGAAGGGCGATGCCGCCAAGAACTTTACCTGCAATTACAGTGCGGTCTTCGTCGACGGGTCCGAGGTTGGGCCGGTGACGGTGGGGCAGCCCTGTATGCTGCCGGACCTGAAAGCCGTTGCCAAGCTGCGGGTGTCCATCGTGCCGCGGACAGCGGGGCCGGTTGACGTCGCGACCTCGCTGGCCGCGCCTGGCACGGGTACGGCCACCCGTTCGAAGGGCGGCACCGTGCCACGGTCGGGCGGTGGGCGCGTGCGGTGACGACCCGCACACGCGGGCCGTCGGCGCCATCGAGTAGGCGGTTAAGCACGGCAGGCGAGCCAGCGCAGGCAGGGCTCGTCGAAACCTTTGCGCCGCCTGAACATGGTTGCGCCTGGCTGTTCATCGGCTGGACGGCACGGCCCTGGGCACCGGAAGAGGTTACTGACCGCCTCATCCTGCACCTGCAGGCCGGGAGTGTGACGGGACCAGCGACGACCTACTTTTACCCACGGTCAGATGTGCCTGCGGGAGCGGTGGGGTTCGTCGCCGTCGTCCACGCCCCGCGGCCGCCCGTGGGTGATTTGGTCGCGCTGGAGCTGACCGCGCTGGACTGTCGGCTGCCGTTGGCCAGCCAGGCCACAGCACAGGCGGAACTCACGCTCGGCGCGCTGGCCCGTCGGTTGGTCCAGGCGGGGCCGGGCGGCCGCGGCCACGCCATCCTCAGCCTGCTGCCGCGGCGCGGATACGACGGCACCGACACCCTCGGCCAACTCTGGCCCCCCGTGCACCTGGAATTCGACCAAGTGCTGCGGGTACCGCCCGATGGTGTCGCGCTGGTCGGCTGGTTCGTCGATCCGGGGGCAGCAGTCGCCGCCCTGCGTGTGCGGGGCGCCGGCGCGACCATCGAGCTCAAGCCCGCGACCTGGGTTCAGGTCAAGCGCCCGGACGTTCTCGAGGCGCTGGCGCCCCGCTACGGTCTTGAGCAGGACACGCTAGGGTTCGTTGCCTACGCACCAGGTTTGGCCAAGGTCGGCACAGAGCTCTATGTTGAGATCGAGACTTGGCAGGGCGAGATCGCCTACAAGCCGGTTCGCCCCGTTGAGCTGTTTGGTTTGGGTGTGATCAAGCAGCTGCTCGCCGTGCCACGGCAGCCCCGCGCACGACTGGCGGCAGCCTTCGACAGCGTGCTCGGGCCAGTGATCGAAGGGCTCAATCGGGCCCGCCTCGCGCGCCCGCCCAGCGTGGCGGCGCTCACCTTCGGTCCGCCACTACCCGCGCCCGAGTCTTCGGTCGTGGTACCGCTCCACGGGCGCGTTGACTTCATGGAATACCAGCTCGCGCTTTTTGCGGAGCAGCCGGATCCGCACTGCGAGCTGATCTATGTGCTGGACGATCCCGGACTTCAGGACGAAGCGGAACGCCTGGCCGAGTCCTGTTGGGCACGCTTCCGGCTGCCGTTCCAACTGCTGATGCCCGAGGCAAACCTTGGCTTCGCCCCGGCGACGAACCTGGGCATCGACGCGGCGCGGGGCACATATGTCTGCCTGCTGAACTCGGATGTCTTTCCGATCGGCCCGACCGGCTTGGCCTGGGTCGCCAAACTGGTCCGACGCCTCGCCGAAGACCCCACACTGGGCGCCGTTGGTCCGTTGCTGCTCTACGAGGACGACACCGTCCAACACGCTGGGATGCACTACGAGCAGGTGGCGGGCTTGTCGGACTGGGCGTTTCTCATCCACACGGGCAAAGGGGCTCCAGCGCCGCCGGCCGAGGGTTTGCGCGAAGCGCCGGCGATCACGGGCGCCTGCATGGTCCTGCGCCGCGCGGACCTGCAGACCCTGGGCGGACTCGATCAGGGATATCTCATCGGGGATTTCGAAGACTCCGATCTGTGTCTGCAGCTTCGCGCTCGCGGGCAGCGCTGCGCAGTCGACACTGATCTCCGGCTCTACCACCTTGAGCGGCAATCGCAGGGGCCGGCGAGCTCCTGGCGGATGAACGCGACGCTCGTCAACGCCTGGCGGCATCAACGGCGTTGGCACGCGAGCGGGCTACTGTCCGACATGGGTGCGGACCGGTGAAAAAGTCCGCGACGGGCGCTGTGCACGGGCCGGTGGCGGCCGATACCGGCCTGCCGGAGCCAGCGGCACGGTCACCGGGCGTGCGGCTGCTCGTGGTCTGCCACACGCACCCGCGATTCAGCCGGGGCGGAGCGGAAATCACCGCCTACGAGACGTTTCGGCGCGCTGCGGCGCAACCCGGTGTAGAGGCATGGTTCTTCGCCTCCAATGGAAAAGCGCATGGCGCCAAGATCGGCGTCAGCGTTCAGCAGCCCTTCGGGCCGCGGGAGTTTGTCCACACGGGCGAAGCCTATGAGCAGTTCAAGCTCAGCAACCCCGATCCCGCCTTCGAGCGGGAGTTCGGCCGGGTGCTCCGTGAGGTTCGGCCCGACGTGGTGCACTTCCACCACTATTTGGGAGTCGGCGTCGAAGCCTTCCTGTATGTGCGGCGCCACGCCCCTCAGGCCCAGGTGATCCTCACGCTGCATGAGTATCTCATTATCTGCAATCACCACGGTCAGATGGTGACGCGGCCGAACCTTGACCTGTGCAAGACAGCGAGCCCGCAGCGGTGTGGGCGCTGCTTTCCGGAGCAGGCGCCGCAGTTATTTTTCCTTCGGCGGCTCTGGCTGCAGCGGTTTCTGCGCGAGGTGGACACCTTCATCGCACCCAGCAACTTTCTCAAAGAACGCTATGTCGCCTGGGGCCTCGATCCGGCGAAAATCGTGGTGCTGGAAAATTTTCTGCCCCATGAGCAAGCCCGTACGGCATGCGGAGACGCTGCATGATCGCCAGTCACCAGAGCGGCTTCACGGCGCAAAACCCGCATGTGAACGCTGGCGCAGACACTGCTTCGCCTGAAGATAGGCCGGCAGCTAATGCGGCGCTGCTACGGACCCTGTCGGATCTGCAGGACCAAGCCAAGGAACTTCTTGGCGAACCGCTACGGCCGCAATCGGACAACTTTGCCGGCTATATCGAGGCAGTCACTGTCGACAGTGCTGGACATATCTGGGTAGCCGGCTGGATCAGGCGGTCATTAGGCTGCCAATTTAGTGTCGTGATTGCTGATCGGCAGAAATATGCCGGCGCAATGTCAGTGATCTGCTACGATCGCGCCGATTTGGCGCCCGGTGATCAGGCAATGTTCGGTATAATTTGCACTGATTGGCGCCCCAGTTCGGATACAGACGAGGTATTCCTATTCCTCGGTCCGGAACTGAAGCCATTCCTGCGGGCAGTGCGGCCACTGCCCAAGCTGGGTGGTGAACTTTTGACGGAGCGCTTTGCGGAGGCGCGCTTAAACCATACGCAAGGGCAAGCAGACGCACTGCAGGCACTCCTGCTGGACGCACAGAATTGGTTGCCCAAAACCGCGCAAATCGCCGGCTTTACGGTAGAGGCGGCAGTCGAAGAACTCTTGGTGTTGCCGGGGTTCGGCAGCTTGGTGCAAGGCTGGGTGGTAAGTCCAGCCAAGCCCGTAGCCCAGTTTTCGCTGCGGCTCGGCCAACGCGTCTTGCGTGGCGTGCCGGGCAGTCTGTCGCTGCGGCCACGTCCTGATCTTGCTACGGCGTACCCACGCACGCCCCGGCTGCTTGAGCGTGCCGGCTTTACCGTAGTCACGCGCGGTGTCCTATACTCCGAGGATATCACTCATCCGGTGCTGAAGGTTCATTTTGAAGATGGCACATCCGTGAATGTGTCGATTGATGCAAATGCCGTGCGGCGTATCGGCCATGCCGTACCAGTAGACGACGTTCTGCGACTTTATCCAGGTATTGCCGCCGAAGAATTCTTTGAGGATTTCGCAAATGCGCTCCGTGCCGATACGATTAAACGGCTGCGGTCAGTCGTGATGGTGAAATCGCCTGAGCAGAATCAGCGGTATGTTATTGTTGCGGTGCCTTCGCATAGTTCCGATGCATACCTCCTGGCCGACGGCGTGGCCCGGCATGTCAGCAGCGAAGGGGAGGCATGCTCGGTGATGCTGATGGCCGACCAGAGTTGCGACCGTGGTCAGTTACCAGTGCTCGCAGACGCAATCGAGGCACAGACAGGCCGACGTTGTGGCGTCTGTCTCGTCGAGCAAGCGGACAAGCCACTCTGGGCGCTTCCCGCGGTCTTGGCAGCCACGGGCGCCGAACGTTTTCTATTTATGGCAAAAGACGTCTTCCTCGATCAGTTATCCTGGCGCGCAGTCCTGACGGGATTGAAAGCCGAAGGCGATGCGTTGCTGTCATTGCGGTACCGTGACGGCGGGACTCCAGCGGCTTTTGTGTGGACCAAGAAAGCATTCGACGCATGGTCGCATACGACAAAACACCCACTTGGCATTCGGCATTGCGCAGGTCTTACCGATAAGGCGATATCACTGCCAGGCTATGCTCGGACGGCAGTGGCACTTTTGCCCAGCAACCGACTGTTCGAGAATGTTGACCAGCAAAGTGTGTTTGGGCCGTGAACATACAAAATCAGACGAGTGGTTCTGCGCCGCCGAAGATCGCGGTGATCTCGCACGCTCATCCATCAATTTCGAAGGGTGGTGCGGAGATTGCAGCCGCTACACTCTTTAGGGGCCTGCAAGAGCTAAAGGTGCCTGCGGTATTCATTGCCGCGGTACCTTGGGCAAAGCGCGGTCACCTGAAGCTTGGGGCAGGTGAACACGCCGTCTTCTACGACCCTGAGCGGTACGAGCATTTTTACCACTTGGCGTCGGCGGACGTTCCGATACAGCTAAGCCGTGTCATTGAGCAAACCGGCGCACAGGTGCTGAATTTTCATCATTTTTTAAATTTGGGGCTGAATAGCGTGCGGGCAGCCTCCGCGTTGCCGGGACGCTGCACCGTGATGACGCTGCATGAGCTTCTATCGATCTGTCACCATCATGGCCAAATGCTGAAAAGGCCGGGGCTGTCGCTATGTAACGCGGCGAGCGCATCAAGCTGCGCAACCTGTTTCCCGGAATTTGAATGGAGGCGCTTCGAATTGCGATACGACCTTTTCCGGGACGTCTATGCGGGCATCGACACATTCGTTTCACCAAGCGTTTTTTTGAGTGACCGAACGGTGGCATGGGGGGTGCCGCGTGAGCGAATGCATGTGGTCGAAAACGGACTGGCCAATGCGACACCCGAGCAATGCACGCCGTCCGCGGAGCGTCGAAAATTCGTGTTTGGATACTTCGGTCAAATTAATCCATTTAAGGGCGTTGAAGTAATTTTACGTGCGGCGGAGCGGCTTGGGAGCATGGTGGAGGCCGAGAAGTTTGAGATTCGGCTGCATGGTAATCTAATCGGACAAACCGATATTTTCCGCGAAAAATTAGAGCGGCTCAGTAATACACTGCCATTTTTGAAATTTCTTGGCCCTTACGAAAACGAGCAAGTATCGGAGCTGATGGGGCGGTGCGACTATGTCGTTGTGCCAAGTATTTGGTGGGAAAACTCGCCAGTCGTGATCCAGGAAGCCTATGCCGTTGGGCGTCCGGTCATCTGTACGGGCATTGGCGGTATGGCGGAAAAAGTTCGGGACGGAGTGTCGGGATTGCACTTTGAGCGCGGTGATGCCGAAAGCCTCCTGCAAGCTATGCTCAGAGCGGCGGACGTCACGACCCATGCTCGGTTACAGGCTGGTTTGCCGCGCCCCATCAGTGCTGCCGACATGGCGCGCGAATACCTAAAGGTGTTCGACCGCATTGACGTGTTGTCACCGGGGCTAGAAGCAGAGGCAGTCGGGCTAAATGTCCCCAAGCCAATAACCCAAACGGGGGCGCCAAAACAGCAAAACGTACCTGGCGAACAGGCCGCAAAAATAAGGAAAAAAGCCGGGTATTAACTGCTTTAATCGCTGGGCGGAGCTGCCTATAAGGGCAGTACGCGGCTTAGAAGTATTAATATTCTGCAATTGCACTGGTCGTCTCTTTTAACGCGACATAGCTGCATCATGGAGATTTGTGCCGATGCTAAAAGGAAGTATCGAAGAAGTCACCGCTGGAGAAGTTGCGGGGTGGGCTTACGTCGATAACGCAGAGATGCGAGGGAAGCCTGTCCTGGCATTCCTCGATCAGGAGTGCGTCGGCGCGGGTGAAGTCTCCATATTCCGTCAGGATCTGGCGGATGCCGGATTAGGTGACGGTTTCCTGGGCTTCAATTTTAATGTGCGAATCCCCTCGCCAGCAGATCGTGCGCGAGTGGTGATCCGGGTGGGCGGATCCGACGCCATCCTATTGCAGAGCAACGCCACTATCGTGTCGCGGGCGGCGCCAAGGACGAAGGTCGCGCAAGACTCTCTGGGACGTTCGCTGACGGCGAGTTCGCTGCAGTGGATGCTGGCCCGCGGCTGGCTTACGCAGGCAGACCACGACTTCCTCAAGTTTTTTACAAGGATGGGGGTCTATGACCGGACGCTGCGGGTACCGCGCACAACAGGTGAAGCTGCTGATCCCGGACGGCAGGACCCGGCACTGGTGGCGCGTGATCTGTTAAGCCTGTTTGCGATGCGTGAGGTGGAAATCAGCAAGCGGCAGCTACGACAACAGGATGACTTGCTCGAACAAATTGCCAAGCACACTCAGGCACAAGACGTATTGCCGATCCTGGCGCTCTGGAGTGCCGAGCGTGGCAAGTTGAGCGTGGCCGAGGGCTCGCATGCGGCGAACGACCAGGTGGATATGCTGCCGTTCATTGATTACCCTTTGGGCCCGGACCGGCTTTTGCTGCTGGATGCGGAAATCCGAATCCGCAAGCCTGATGTCCTACCCCAGGGCGGTGCGGTGTTGTTTGTGGCGAAACAGGTTTCGTAATCGTTGATCCGCCTAAAAGCACAACCGGGAGATTACCATGAGTAGCTCGTCGAGTGATGAGATGCCGGTCGAGGAGGCACTTCGGGAGCTCGACGCGGAGTTGTTGGCTCTGATTCGGCGCGGGTTGGAGAGGCGGACAACCAGCATTTCCAGCTTTGGTGCAATCATCACCGGGAACGCCTATCAATCCGTCAATCTGCGCGGCGAGATCGCAACCGGCTTTCGCCGGTCAGACCCCGAGTTGTTCGCGGGTATTCCACTGCAGGGAAAGCGGTTCATCGACCTCGGCTGCAATTACGGGGAGAAGACCAGGCTGGCGGCGCTGGCGGGTGCCGAATACGCCGAAGGCGTCGAGTATGAGGAGTATTTCGTCCGCATCGGTGGCTTGCTGAGCACCTACAATCGCGCCTTCAACGTGGTGGTGCGCCAGGGTGACATCACCCAGCCAGGCTGTGTGCGGGCCGACTTCGATGTCGGTGCCTGCTTCTCCGCTTTCGTCTACCTGCGCCAGAACCTGGACGAGGTGCTGAGCCGCATCCGAAAACTGTTCATTCTTGAAACTCACGCAATGGAGGCAGGCTGGTTCGAGCAGTATATTCCGCCCGTAGCCGCCAGCTTGCCACATTGGATTCTGTACGGATTTTCTGATCATGGTCGCGGGCTGGAGACACAACGGCGGGCGCAGATAGCGTTTGCCCGCGAAAAGGAGGACGCCGGGCTGGTGGCCATCAACCGGGCCGCGGCGTTAAGCCTGACGCATTCAGATGTGCGTAGCCTGAGTTTGCCGAACAGTCGGCGCGCACAGACGTTGATGGGCAATCGCGGTCGTTCCCGGCTGTTGTTCGGGGAGTTGCGCAATTCAATTGCCACGCTGGGGTCGCATGATCAAAGCGAACTGCGGGAGCTACTGCGGAGTGCGCTGCCGCAATTGGATGAGATACGCATAGCCTACGGGCAGACGAAGACGCATTTCGGTACCGACTATTACTGGCGTGTGCTGTTCGACGGCATCGTCCATTACCTGGAAAACCTGGGTCTGACGCCGGCCAATCCGTACCTGATCTTCATGCGCGAGCTGGTCAGCCAGGGCGCCTACGATGCCGGCATGACATACGAGTTGGCGACCGAGGAGCGAGCGATTGCCCGCCTAGCACCACGGCTGGAGCGGATCGTCAGTATTCTGTTGACGAAAGCGATTCCGAGCCCATTGGTGATCTTCAACCCACTCGCGGTGCCCGGCCTGACGCGCGAGGGCTACACGCCGCAGGATTCACAGCTGGACGAACACATCCATATTGAGGGCCGTGGCGAGTACCGTATTCAGTATATCGATGGCAATCACCGGCTCGCCGCCATGTGGCTCAGTGGCGCAAGCAGCTGTCCGGTGTTGCCGGTCTGGACGAATATCTTCGGGCTCGACAAGACAAGCTTCGCGGTGTTCGCCGACAGCGACAAGCAAGACCGCCTGTTGGTGCCGCTGCTGGCCAAGAGCGTCTTACAATTGTAGTTAGGTTTTGACCGCTTTTAAATCTGACAAGCTACTATCGTTAACAGTTAACTACTTCTCAAAATACTTGAAAATTGAGTCCTGTTTAGAAGGAAGTAAGGACATCAGGAAGGCATTATTTAATCACACCCCCACACGACTGCCGTCGCATTCTCGACGGTTGCGAGCGCGGTAAAGGAATTGTAAATGGCAGAGGTAAAGGACCCGCTGGCTCAGGCTCATGCGGCCTTGAAGCAACGCGACTGGCTCAATGCGCTCAGGCTGAGTGAAACGGTTGAGGGCGACGGCGCAAGAGCATACAGCAAAGCCGTTGTGGTCGGCACGGCACTGCGCGAACTCCGCCGCTTCGACGAGGCTGATGCAGCCTTCTCTGAGGTGCTCCAACACTACCCGACACTGGAATGCGAGATAGGACATGCCTACGTCGCCCACCAGCGGGGCGACTGGGCTGAGGCCGTGAGCCGATGGGAGCGGCTGACCCAGCGGCATGAGGACAATCTCGCCATACTGCTCCCATTGTTGGACGCTCTAAGAGCCCTGGGTAATTTCGGGCGGGTAGAAGGCGTGCTCGCTACGGCTATGGCCAGCTTTCCAGCTAACCCTGCCCTGCTTACCAGGCATGCGCGTAGCGCCTCCGACCGGCGCGACCTTCCCGAGGCAGTCCGGCGTTGGCAGGACGTCGCCGACCAACAGCCCGATGACGTCTTGGTCCAGACCGGCTTAGGCTCTGCATTGCGGGAGGTGGGCCGGCTCGATGAGGCAGATCGTATTCTGCAAGCAGCGATTGAACGGTTCCCGAACCATGCTGAAACGATGGCGGCTTTTGCCTGGGTCGCCCATCATCGGAGGAATTGGGCGGAGGCGCTGCGACGGTGGCAGGCGCTCCAGGCGGCGTTCCCGAACCTGCCCATAGGGGCCGTAGGCGTTGGGCATGCCCTCAGGCTTTTGGGCAATTTTGACGAAGCCGAAGCTCACTACAGCAGTGCACTGGAGCGGTTCCCGCTCGTGCCGGAGCTCCAAACGGGTTACGCGTCCACTGCGACAGAGCGAAAGGATTGGCGAGAGGCGCTGATTCGCTGGCGGGCTGCTACGCTTCGGTTTCCAAATGACCCGAATGCATTGAACGGGGAGGCGCGGGTGTGGGCCGAACTCGGTCGCTCCACTGAGGCTGACCTTCTCTTCACCTCCGCAATGACGCAATTCCCGCACCATGAAGGTCTTGTTTATCAACACGCCATGGCGGCTAACCTACGTGAAGACTGGGATGAGGCAGTGCGGCGCTGGACAAAAGCTGCCGAAAGGTTTCCCGGCCGGCCGGCGTTCACAAGCGGTCTTTCCACCGCTGAATATCAGCGTCGCATCCATGCAACCGACCGTGACATCGACATGGCACCGGCTATTGTCGCGCTGGCGATTCGGCCAGGCGATGTTTTAGCAATCGGCGAGGACCTGCCTGAGCTATTACTGCATTTCGAAAGTATTGGCGACAATTGTGAGTTCGGCGGCGTGCAGCGCAAAGTGGGAGCCGAGCCGATCGGACTACTTCGCTGGTCGCGCACGCTGCCGGCGAACATTCTGGCAGCTATGGAGGCAAAATTCGAGGGCATTGGCTTGCCGGAGAACACATCCATTTATCGGCAGAACGGCACCTATAACACTGAGGACCGCCGCTTTGGGATGGGCATGCATACCTTTATCCCTGAGCACCAGCAGGAAGAAGCAGTGGTCTTAAGACAGTTTTGCCGCCGTCTTCAGTACCTCCAACGGAATTTTCTACGTGATATGGCGGAAGGCAAAAAGATTTTCGTCTACAAGAGTTCGACGGAATATCTCAGCGACACCTTCGTAGTGCGCTTGGCCCGCCTTATGCGCGCGCTTGGCCCTAGCAACCTCCTCGTCGTGCGTGCCCAGGAAGAAGGCAGAGCGCCCGGGCGTGTTGACCAAGTGGCAGAGAACGCCCTCATCGGCTATGTGGATCGGCTTTCGCCGCCCGACAATGCCATGGACATTAGTTTTGAGTCCTGGTTCCGGCTTTGCCGGAAAGCCTACCAGGTGCACCAAGACATGCTTAGGAGCAATGCGGCGTGACCATTCTCGGCGATTTAGAAGCGATCCTCCGCGATGTATTTGCACGTGAAGTACTCGTCACCTTGCAGACCACAGCTGCCGATATCGTCGGTTGGGACTCTTTTCGTCACGTAGAAATAATTATTCTGTTAGAAGAAAAATATGGTATCGAGTTGCCGGTCTCCGAGGTAAACGACGCCAAAACACTCGGACAACTTGCCGCGCTGGTCGAGCGTAAGATCGCTACGCAGTGAAACGCCTACTTTTTTCTCTAAAAACGGAGTTTCGCTTTGACCGAATCTATGCGTGCCGAGCCCAACTCATTTCTCACGCCCATTCTGGAGAGGCTCACGGGTCAGCCCGACGGAATTTTCGGCCAATATTACGAGGCAGGTGAGTGGCGCGCTTGTACCAACGCCGCCTATCTCCGACGCGTCTCGGACTATCTACGCCGGTACCGTGCGTTGGGGATTGGAGGAGGCGACGTAATTTTCATTGTCATCCCGGTTGGGGTAGACACCCACGCTGCCTTTTTTGCCGCCATGCTAGCCGGCGCCGTTCCAAGCATGCTGCCCTACCCAAACGTCAAGCAGAACCACGACGATCATTGGCAGCAACACCGCGCGCTGTTTGAGCTGTATGGGACGCACAATGTGGTGACGTTCGACGCCCTTGCGCCGGAAATGCGTGAGCGTTTCGGCGACCTTGGCCTACGTGTGATTGCGGTCAGCGAGGTCTCTTCGGGGCCGGAGGAGCTGCTAGGAGCGTTGCCGCCGGTAGAGCAGGTAGCACTGCTACAGCACAGCTCCGGCACTACTGGGCTAAAGAAGGGCGTGGCGCTCTCTTACGAAGCCATTGCAGTCCAGCTTGCCACCTATCAGCGTGTCGTCGCGCCAGAGGAGCAGGCGACGCCAGTGTTTGTCACATGGCTGCCCCTCTACCACGACATGGGCCTGATCTCGAGCTTCCTGCTGCCTATGTGGCTCGGTGCGCCCATTGTCTCCATTGACTCCTTCGACTGGGTGGCCCGGCCCGCCCTCTTGCTGGACGCGATTCAGCGCTTTGGAGGTACGCATCTTTGGCTACCAAATTTTGCCTTCCTGCATTTGGCGCGCGCAGTTCCGCGCAAACTCACTTGGGACCTCGGAACGGTGCAGGTAATTGTTAACTGCTCCGAGCCATGCAAGCCTGGCGCGTTTGATGCTTTCCTGACGCGCTACGTGGGTAGCGGTATTCGGGCAGAAATGTTGCAGTCCTGCTACGCCATGGCAGAGACGGTCTTTGCCGTTTCGCAGTCTCCGCTTGGCCGCCCTGTTCGCCGGCTATCGGTGGACCGCGCCTGCATCGAGGTGCCGGGTTCATTGCGCCTCACCGCGTTCGGCACGGACACAGCGATGGAGTTTGTCTCGAACGGCCCGCCAATCGACGGCTGTGAGGTAGCAATACTACGCGGCGATGCGTTCCTTGGTGAGGACGAGGTGGGCGAGCTCTGTCTAAAGGCAGCCTACATGTTCTCTGGTTATTATAAAAACCCGGACGCTACAGCAGCTACTTTTCAAGATGGATGGTATCGTACCGGCGATATTGGCTTCGTCCACGAGGGCGAGCTGTATGTCGTCGGCCGCGTGAAGGATTTGATCATCGTCAACGGCAAGAACATCTTCGCTCACGATGTAGAGGCGGCCGTGTCGCGTGTGCCCGGGGTGAAGCCCGGCCGCGCGGTGGCCTTTGGTCACTACTCCGATCGCATGGGGTCCGAGCAGCTGGTAGTTGTCGCGGAGCGCGATGGCACTGACGCGTCAGAGGCCCAACTGCTGAGCGCCATCAACCGTGCGGTGTTGGGCGAGGTAGGCATCCCCTGTTCGGACGTACGCTTAGTCGACCAGGGCTGGTTGGCCAAAACGACCAGTGGCAAAACCTCGCGGTATAACAATGCCCGTAAGTACGCCGCAAGCTATCGGCCAGTCGATTAAACTGGCCCGAGAGCCTGCTGCTGAATGGCCGGGACGTTGTCGTTTGTCCGTCGTCGAATGCTTTGAGACAGGCGAGGCGTCTTCCTAGCCCGGATTATGCGCGAGGGCTGACGGGCATGGCGCGAGCCGTTGCGTGGCCATAAGATTTGGTTTCGACCCACAAATCCAGCCGCGTCCGGAGACCATGCCCGTCACGGTTGAAGCTACCCCGCCGCTGGCCGGCCTGTCACCGGTTGCCGGCAAGCCCCTGATCGCCCGCTTCGACGGCGAGCAGCTCTCTTCCGATGGCGGCCTGCTGGCCCTGCGGGAAGTCGAGCGCCGGCTCGGCATCGCCGACCGGCTTGCCGCCTGCATCGACGACCCGCGCGCGCCGGAGCGGATCCGGCACGGCCTCGCCGCCATCCTACGGTTCCGCATGCTGATGATCGCGGCCGGCTACGAGGACGGCAATGACGCCGACAGCCTGCGGCACGACCCGGTCTTCAAGCTCGCGCTCGATCGTCTGCCCGACGGCGCCGCGCTCTGCTCGCAGCCGACCATCTCGCGGCTCGAGAACCTGCCCGATCTACGCGCCTTGCTGCGGATGGCTCGCGCCATGGTAGGGCTGTACTGCGCCAGCTTCCGGCAGGTGCCGCACCGCATTGTCCTGGACGTCGATGACACCTTCGATGCGGTCCACGGCGGACAGCAGCTGCGGCTCTTCAACGCCCACTACGACGAGTACGGCTTCCAGCCGATCGTCGTGTTCGACGGCGAGGGCAGACCGGTGGCCGCCATGCTGCGGTCGGCACACCGTCCCAGCGGGCACGAGGCCCGCGCTTTCCTGCGCCGGAGACACCGTGCCCTTTAACAATGCTGCCGAACGCGCGCTCAGGGGTATAGCCCTCGGAAGAAAGTCGTGGCTATCCGCTGGCAGCGACCGTGGCGGTGACCGCGCCGCGGCCATGTACTCGCTCACCTACACCGCCAAGCTGAACGACGTAGATCCACGCGCCTGGCTGGCCGATGTCCTGGCCCGCATCGCCGACCACCCCGCCTCCCGCCTGAACGAGCTGCTGCCGTGGAACTGGGCCCGGGCGAGGGAAGGAAAGGCGGCGGCATGACCAGCAGCATCGCCCGGCTCAAGATCACCCTCGACGACGTCAAGCCCGCGGTGACGCGCCGCGTCGAGGTGCCGCTGACCATCCGGCTCGATCGCCTGCACCTGGTGCTGCAGGCCGCCATGGGCTGGACCAACAGCCATCTCTACGAGATCCGCGCCCGCGGCGTGGGCTGGGGCGTGCCCGACCCGGACTGGGGAGATGGCCCACTCGACGCCCGCAAGACACGGCTCCTCGACGTCATCGAGGACACGGGCGCGAAGACGCTGAAGTACCTCTACGACTTCGGCGATGGCTGGGAGCACACGGTCAAGGTCGAGCGCATCACCGACGCTATCCCCGGCCTGCTCTACCCGTTCCTGATCGACGCTGTCAACGCCGCCTGAAATCTGACCCACTTCGTCTTGGTCCGCCGATCGAAACCTGACCCCCTTGATGCCCGGGGGTGGGGCGAGCCCCAACCCCCGGGCGGCGCCGTTCAAAGGCCCTCCTTCTTCGCCATTACCCCTGCCCGTCGCTTGTCCTTCAGCCGGTAGCTCTCGCCACTGATCTGCACGACGGTGGCGTGGTGCAGCAGGCGGTCGAGCATGGCCGCCGTCAGCACCGGCTCGCCCGCGAAGGCCTGGTCCCAGCTGCCGAAGGTGAGGTTCGAGGTGAGGATCATCGCGCCGCGCTCATAGCGCTTGCTCACCACCTGGAAGAACAGGTTGGCCTGCTCGCGGCCCATCGGCAGATAGCCGATCTCGTCGATGACCAGCAGGCGGTAGATGTTCACCGCCCGGTGCAGTACTTCCTTCAGCCGCCCCTGCCGCTGCGCCGCCTCGAGCAGCAACACCAGGTCCGCCGCGGTGGTGAAGCGCACCTTCCAGCCGCGCTGGGTGGCGAGGTAGCCGAGCGCGATTGCCAGATGCGTCTTGCCCACGCCGCTGGGTCCGAGGAAGACCACGTTCTCGGCCCGCTCGACGAAGGCCAGGCTGGTCAGCTCGGTGATCTGCTGGCGCGGCGCGCCGGTGGCGAAG
>NZ_SMSJ01000439.1 GCF_004355005.1 Dankookia rubra | reverse complement strand
GGGCACATGCGCAGGCTATCGAAGCTGCCCGACCGCGTTCGCAGCTTCTTCGGGCACAAGACTTTTCGCTACGCCGCCTGATTCAAGATCGCCCAGGCCGGATCAATAACTACGAACTGGACAAGTGAGGCATCACCACGCCCAAGGCGATCGGCGAGATATTGGGCATGGCGCGAGCCGAAGCGGTCATCCTGCTGACCCGGAAGTATTTGCGTGA
>NZ_SMSJ01000438.1 GCF_004355005.1 Dankookia rubra | reverse complement strand
CGACGTTCCTCTTGCGCCGCCGCCGGCAGCTTGCGCATGTCCACATGCTTCATGCCCCCAACCTGGACGGATCCTACTCGCCTTCAAGACCGCCCAGGCCGGATCAATAAGCCGCTCGAAGATCCGCCGCGCCGTATGCCGCTGCTTGCGCGGCCGCCCCTGATCCTCCTCCAGGATGCGGTCAATCACCGGCAGCAATGGGTCGAGCTTGGGCCGCA
>NZ_SMSJ01000437.1 GCF_004355005.1 Dankookia rubra | reverse complement strand
CGACGTTCCTCTTGCGCCGCCGCCGGCAGCTTGCGCATGTCCACATGCTTCATGCCCCCAACCTGGACGGATCCTACTCGCCTTCAAGACCGCCCAGGCCGGATCAATAGGTCCACGCGGCATGGAGCAGCCCCCACAGCTAGTAGCTCACGCAGCGCGAATTTTCATGTGAGAGTGGCTGAGCATTTAACCACCCCTGACGGCGGTGTTCCTGTGGT
>NZ_SMSJ01000436.1 GCF_004355005.1 Dankookia rubra | reverse complement strand
CGACGTTCCTCTTGCGCCGCCGCCGGCAGCTTGCGCATGTCCACATGCTTCATGCCCCCAACCTGGACGGATCCTACTCGCCTTCAAGACCGCCCAGGCCGGATCAATAAGGGCAGCGGGTGGGGTGCGGAATGGAGATCATCACCGGCGTCGAGCGGCGTCGCCGTTGGCGGGACGAGGAGAAACTGCGGATCCTGGCCGAGCTCGACGAGCCTGGC
>NZ_SMSJ01000435.1 GCF_004355005.1 Dankookia rubra | reverse complement strand
CGGGCACATGCGCAGGCTATCGAAGCTGCCCGACCGCGTTCGCAGCTTCTTCGGGCACAAGACTTTTCGCTACGCCGCCTGATTCAAGATCGCCCAGGCCGGATCAATAAGACGGAGCATGGCTTCGCGGGTGGCGAGACGATCGTGAAGGACTACGTCCGGGAGCGGCGACTGCGTGGGCAGGAGATGTTCGTTCCCCTGGTCCACCCGCCCGGGCA
>NZ_SMSJ01000434.1 GCF_004355005.1 Dankookia rubra | reverse complement strand
TGGCATGGGGCAGTTCGTGCGCCTGGCCCGGCGCGAGAGCAAAGGCAACCGCGCGGCCTGTCCCGTCGGCGATCACGCAGGCCTTGGTGCCATAGCCGCCGCGAGAACGGCGTAAGCGTCCGGCCTCCATCGCCTTCCCTGGCCGCTGACGTGCGTTGAGGCTGGCGGCCTTAACGTCGGGCGTAAGGTCGTCTGTAAGGTCATGGGCAGCGGGACGG
>NZ_SMSJ01000433.1 GCF_004355005.1 Dankookia rubra | reverse complement strand
GCCGAGAGCGCATGGGACGCGGGTAGGAAAGTTCTCGAGGACCTGGAGCAAGGTCGGGTAGCCGCGCGGCGGCCGTCTAACCTCGCTCAAGGTGCCCGTTTATCGGGAGTGTAGCCGCCGGAGTGAAACTGACCCGGTCGCCGGTTGAAATCTGACCCAGGTTCTAGGGTGCCCTGTCACCGCGATGGGGGCCCGGATGCTTGGGGGAGAGCTGGCATT
>NZ_SMSJ01000432.1 GCF_004355005.1 Dankookia rubra | reverse complement strand
CGCCGACCATCCCGTCAGCCGTGTCGCCGAGCTTCTGCCATGGAACCTGCCAAGCGACGCAGACGCCGCGGCAACCTGACGGTCGATCGCCGCGTCACCGGACGCTTACCCTTCTCAAGACGCTTGGCCAGCAGCACCAGGCCCTGGCCATCCCACCAAAGCGCCTTCAGCAGGTCACCCCGCCTGCCGCGGAACAGGAACAGGTGGCCGGAGAACGGA
>NZ_SMSJ01000431.1 GCF_004355005.1 Dankookia rubra | reverse complement strand
CAGCTGGTCCAGCAACTCATCAGCGATGTGCGGCGCCTTCCGTCGAGCCATGGGGGAGCTCCTTCCATTCCCTCATGACCGGCAACACACGGAAATGCCGACAGTCCCCGGCATGCACGAGCACGCCGAGCAACAGCCCTTGCGTGTCGACCGCGAAGTGCCGCTTGCGCCCTTTGACCTTCTTGGCTGCGTCATAGCCGCGAGGCCCGCCGCTCTCCG
>NZ_SMSJ01000430.1 GCF_004355005.1 Dankookia rubra | reverse complement strand
CCGGGTAGCACGGCCTCGCCGGTCTGACGGACGCCGTCGCTGTTCAGGTCAGTGAAGGCCCGGCCAGTTATGTTGCCGTTCTGCCAAAGCCCGGCATCGACGTTGGCCACGGTCTGGCCGGAGGTGAGCGTGATGGCGGTGGTGACGCCGGTCGTGGGACTAGCGTCGCTGTCGAGGGTGTCGTCGCTGCCCCTGTCCTGCGGGCTGAGGCTGTAGCCC
>NZ_SMSJ01000046.1 GCF_004355005.1 Dankookia rubra | reverse complement strand
GTGACGGTGGTGCTGCTGCCGGCCGGGGCGGGCGGCGCGCCGGGGGCGGAGCCGGCCGCCGAGCCGCCGGCCCGCGCGCCGGAGAAGCCGGCCGGCCCCCCCTCGGGGACACCGGCCACGGCCCCAACGGCGGAGCCGCGCAAGGCCCCGACGGCGGAGCCGCGCAAGGCCCCTGCCGCGGAGCCGGCCAAGGTCCCTTCGGCACAGTCGGGCAAGACGCCAACGGCGGAGCCGGCGAGATCCCCCACGGCGGAGCCGCGCAAGGCCCCGTCAGCGGAGCCGGCCAAGGACGCGCCGGCCGAGCCGGCCAGGCCCTCCTCGGCCGAGCCGGCCAAGCCCTGACGCCGCTGCTTGCCGCCGGCGCGGCGGCCGGCCATGACATTCCGGCGCCCGCCCAGGAATCGCCCGTCATGAGCATCACCCGCCGCAGCCTCCTCGCCGCCCCTGCCCTGCTGCTGGCCGGGCCGGTCGCGGCCCAGCCGGCCTGGCCGGACCGGCCGCTGCGCTTCATCGTCCCCTTCCCGCCCGGCTCCACCCCCGACACCACCGGCCGCGCCATCGCGGCGCATTTCACCCGCGCGCTCGGCCAGCCCTGCGTGGTGGAGAACCGGGCCGGCGCCGGCGGCAATATCGGCACCGGCCTGGTGGCCGCGGCAACGGACGGGCACGTGGTCGGGCTGACCATCAACGGTCCGCTCAGCACGGCGAAGGCGCTCTACCCCGACCTGTCCTACGACCCGGCGAGGGACCTTGCGGTCGCCTCCCTGCTGGTGCGGGGGGCGCAGGTGCTGGTGGTGCACCCGGATGTTCCGGCGCGCGACCTGGCCGGCTTCGTCGCGCATGTCCGGGCGAACGCCGGGAAGCTCTCCTTCGGCTCGGTCGGCTCGGGCTCGGGCGGGCACCTGGCGATGGCCGACCTGATGGCGCGGGCCGGGCTCGAGATGGTGCATGTCCCCTATCGCGGTTTCCCGCAGGCGGTGCTGGACCTGGTGGCCGGGCGGATCGAGACGATGATCCTCGCCTCCGCCGCCATCCTGCCGCAGCTGCGGGAAGGCCGGGCGCGGGCGCTGGCGGTCACCGCCGAGCGGCGCATCCCGCAGGCGCCCGATATCCCGACCCTGGCCGAATCCGGCTTCCCCGGCGCCGAGAGCTATGCCTGGAACGCGCTGATCGCGCCCGCTTCCATGCCGGCCGACCGCGTCGCCCGGCTGGCGGAGGAGGCCGCGAAGGCGTTGGCCGAACCGCCGACCCGCGCCGCGCTCGAGGCCGGCGGCTTCGAGGTGGTGGCGAGCGGCCCGGCCGAGGCGACCCGCTTCGTCGCAGCCGAGACCGCGCGCTGGAGCGGACTGATCGCCCGCCTTGGGATCAGAGCGGAGGCATAACTCCCGCGGTCACGTCGGACTGAGCCACGGCCGCCTCGCCGGCTCGTCACCGCCCTTCCCGCCCCGCGGGTCCATGCTGCCGCCGCATCCCCTTGGTGGAGGCGGTCCCGCATGCCCCTGGCGCGACGGCGCGGCCTGGTCCTGCTGCTGGCCCTGGCGCCGGGCCTGCCGCGCGCGGCGGGCTGCGCCGCGGACCTGCCCCTCGCGGCCGAGGCGCCGCCGCCGGCCCCGCTGCGGCCGGACTGGGAGGCCGTCGGGCGGCCTGTGGTGGTGGTCCTGCCGGACCATCTCGGGCTCGATGCCAGGGCTGCCTTCCATGCCGAGGCGCTGCTGGCGCGCGGCCTGGCGGTCCTGCCGGTGGCGCTGCCCGCGGACGGGGGCACGGATCTCGGCGACCGGCTGCGGCCGCACGCCCCTGGATCGGCCGAGGCGGCGCCGCAGCTCCTGCCCGGGCTCTTCGCGCTGCTGCGGCGGCTCTCGGCCGCGGCCGGGCCGCGCCGGCCGGTCGGGGTGCTCGGCTTCGGGACGGGCGGGGAGGCGGCGCTGCTGGCCGCGCAGGCGGCCGCAACGGGCCTGGGCGGGCCGCGCTTCGGCGCGCATGCCGCGCTCTACCCGACCTGCGCCAGCCAGGCGCTGCGGCGGGAGCGCCTGGCTGGCGCCGCGACCACCGGGGCGCCGCTGCTGCTGATCATCCCGCATGACGGCACGGCGGGCGAGATGCCCGGCGGCTGCGCCCGGCTTTATCCCGCCTCCGGCCCGCCGGGGGAGGACCCGGTGACGCTGCGCGGCTATGATTCGCTCGGCTACGGATTCGACTTCTGGCCGGCGGTCGCCTGGCAGGCGGGCGATGCCGGCTTCGACCCGCTGCGCTTCGACGCGCTGCGGGCACGCCTGGCGCGGGACGAGCTGGCGGCCTTCTTCGCCGCAGCCCTTGCCGCCCCGCGCCGAGGCATGCCGGTCAGCCCGCCGGCTTTGCCTCGCCCCGGGTCTTCCAAAGGCTGAGCGCGATCGAGCCGCCGATCACCGCGCCGGTCAGGGTCAGGGCATATTCCACCGGCACCGCCTTGCCGCCCGCCAGGTAGTTGGCCAGCATCTTGGCGCCGACGATCATCAGCACGATCGACAGCCCGTGCTTCAGGTAGCGGAAGCGGTGGATGACGCCGGAGAGGGCGAAGTACATCGCCCGCAGGCCGAGGATGGCGAAGACGTTCGCGGTATAGACGATGAGGGGGTCGTCGGTGACCGCGAAGATCGCCGGGATGCTGTCCAGCGCGAAGACCAGGTCGGTCAGCTCGACCATGATCAGCACCAGGGCCAGCGGCGTCAGCATCCAGCGGCCGGCCTTCCTCGAATCCTGCCCGCGCGCTTCCCGCACGACGAAGGCGCGGCCGCGGTAGCCCTCCGTCACCGGCAGCCAGCGTTCCAGCCAGCGCAGCACGGCGCTGTCGCGCGGGTCGCCGGCGGGCGCGCCGACCGAACGCAGCATCTTCCAGCCGCTCCAGACCAGGAAAAGGCCGAAGACCACCATGATCCAGTCGAATTCCCGCATCAGCGAGGTGCCGAGCAGGATCATCGCCGCCCGCATCGCCAGCGCGCCGAGGATGCCCCAGAGCAGCACCCGGTGCTGGTAAGCCGGCGGCACGCCGAAGCGGGCGAAGATCAGGACGAAGACGAAGATGTTGTCGACCGAGAGCGACCACTCGATCACGTAGCCCGTGAGGAACTCCAGCGCCCGCGCCTGCCGCCCCGCTTCCGGTCCGTAGGAGGTCCAGAGGAAGCCGAAGAAGCCGAGCGCGAGCAGCGCGTAGCCGGCGGACTTCAGCAGGGCCGTGCGCACCGGCACCGGGGCCGGGTCGCCGTTGGCATCCCGGCGGCCGAACAGGCCGAGGTCGAGCAGCAGGAGCCCGAGCACGGCGGCGTTGAAGGTGATCCAGAACCACAGGCCGGGTTCCATCGCATGGTCCTCCCTGGCGCGGCGGGAGGCAGCATGCGGAAGGCAGCCACGGACCCGGACGCGCGGCGTTGCGCGCATCCGACATCGCGGCAGGCGGCCCGGAGGGGGCCGCGGCGCCGCCAGAGGGGCCCGGACGGCCGACGAGATGGAGATCCGGAAAGCGGTATCAACCCCGTTGTCCCGGCGCGCCCGCCGGCCCATCTGACGGTTTGCGCCGCCCGGGGTGGCGCACTAGTGTCCGCGCGGAAGCCGGGGCAGGGTGCGGGATGGCCGCGACCGCTGACCAAGGCAGGGCGTGGCTGCTCCTTGCCGCCGGACCGGGCGGCACGGGGCGCGACAACAGACAGGGTTATCGGGGCGTCACATGGGTTCCTTCAGCATCTGGCACTGGCTCATCGTGCTGCTGGTCGTGCTGCTGCTCTTCGGCAGCGGCAAGATCAGCAACCTCATGGGTGACCTCGCCACCGGCATCAAATCCTTCAAGAAGAACATGAAGGAGGACGAGCCCGACGCCTCGCTGGCCGAGAGCGCGCCGCCAGCTGCGACCAAGCCGACCGGCAGCATCGGCGGCCCCGCGGCGCCGGCCGAGCCCGCCACGACGACGACGACGAGCCGCCCGGCCGCCTGACGCCGGGCGCCGCGGCGCTCCGGCCCGGTTCCCCACCCACCCCACCGAGTTGCCAGGGCGCTTCCCGCGAGGGGGCGTCCTGCCCGCGTTCCGGATGGCAGGATGTCAGACCAGGTCTTCGCCACCACGACCGCGGCGATCATCGCCGCCGGGATGCTGGCCTGCCGGCTGGTCCGCGCAGCGGATGGCACGGCGGCAACCGGCCGCCACGCCGAGGCCACCGATGTCCCCGCCGTCGCCCGTGCCTCCGGGCTGCCTGCGGCATGACGCGGGAGGATTTCCTCGCCCGCTTCGGCAGCGTCTTCGAGAACCGGCCCGACCTCGCAGAGGCGGTCTGGGCGCTCGGCCCCGATTGCGGCTCCGCCACCGCCCTGCATGCCTCCTTCGTCGCGGTGCTGCACGGGCTGCGAGGCGCGGCGCTGACGGATTTCCTCAACGGCCATCCCGACCTGGCGGGGCGGCTGCTGGAGCAGGGCGCGGTCACCGAGGACAGCGCGAAGGAGCAGGGCTCGGCCGGGCTGGATTCGCTCGATGCCGCGGCGCGGGCGCGCTTCCTCGCGCTGAACGAGGCCTATCGCGCGCGGTTCGGCATCCCCTTCATCATGGCAGTGCGCGACCGCGGCGCCGCCGAGATCCTGGCCGGATTCGAGGCGCGGCTGGGCAACACGCCGGGGCAGGAGCGGGCGGAGGCGGTGCGGCAGATCGGGCGCATCCTGCTGCTGCGGCTGCAGGACCGCTTCGCGGCCTGAAAGGAAGCAAAGTTGGGGAGGGAAAAGTATTCCCATCCCCAAACCCCGCCCTTCCTTTTTGGGTGTCGGCACTCGCTGCGCGGAGGGTGCCAAACTCCCCAAAACAGATGCGGGGGCTCGGGGGAGAATACCTTCTCCCCCGATCTTTCACACCGGATGTGCCGCCAGGTGCTCCAGCAGCAGCCCATTCACCCGCTCCGGCACCTGGTCCGCGGCATAATGGCCGACGCCCGGCAACTCGACGAAGCGGTAGGGCGCCTCGATAAAATCCACCGTCCCTTCGGCCGCCATCCGCCCCACCGTGTCGTCGGCATCGCCCCAGATGAACAGCGTCGGCACCTCGATCTTCGGGATCGGCCGGTGCACCGTGCCGCGGGCGCGGTACCAGGCCAGCGCCGCCTCCAGTGCCGGGGCGTTGCCGAGGACGGCCAGGTGCTTCTCGGTCTGCGCCGGCGGGATGCCCTGCGCCTTGTGCCGCACCCGCAGCCAGGCGGCATCCTCGGCCAGCAGCTTCGGCACCGCGTCGGGCTCGAGGAAGGCCTTGTGGTGGCGCGACCGCGTGGGCTGCTCCGGATCGTCGGCGAGGGCGCGGGCGAAGGCGCCGGGATGCGGGCGGGACAGCATGGTCAGCGAGGCCACGCGGTGCGGCCAATGCGCGGCGATCTCCCAGGAAAGGCTGCCGCCCCAGTCATGCCCGACCAGGTGGAAGCGGCATCCTGCCCCGCCCATCGCCTCGGCGAGGTCGAGGGCGTCCCGGATCAGCAACCCGATGTCGTATTGCGCCCGGTCCTGCGGGTCGGGCCGCGCGCCGGGCGAATAGCCCCGCTGGTTCGGCGCCGCGGCGAAATAGCCGGCCGCGGCCAGGGCCGGGACCTGCGCGTCGTACAGGTGGCGGGAGACGGCAAAGCCGTGCAGCAGCAGCACCAGCGGTGCCCCCGGTTCGCCGGCCACCGAGACGTCGAAGACGAGGCCGGGGCCCGTCTGCACATTGCGCGTGTCCATGCTGCTTCCCTCCCCCGGCGCTGCGCCGCCGGCGGAGCATAGGCGGCGCGATCGCGGAAGGGCATCGCCGGTCGCACCCCACGCCATGCTCTCACCGAACGCAGCCCGGTATCCCTCCAGAATGGTTCGTTGAAGCTGGAAAGGTTGCAATACCAATGCCTCGACCGGGGCGGCCCGTCAGACCACTGATTGGGCGAGCCCCGATCGAGAGGACAACACGATGCGCCAGGACGTCGCCTTCAGGACGACCGACGGCACCACGCTGCGCGGCTGGCACTACCTGCCGCAAGGCACCGGACGCTTCCTCACCATCGTCATGGCGCAGGCTTCTCAGCGGTGAAGGAGATGCATCTCGACCGCCATGCCGAGGCCTTCGCCAAGGCGGGTTTCGCCTGCCTCGTCTACGACAACCGCAATCTCGGCGCGAGCAACGGCGCGCCGCGACAGGAGATCGACCCCTGGCAGCAGGTCCGCGACTATTCGGATGCCATCACCTTCGCCGCCGGCCTGCCACAGACCGACGCGGCCCGCATCGAGGTCTGGGGGTTCGCGCTACAGCGGCGCCCATGTGCTGGTCGTGTCCGCCATCGACCGGCGGGTGAAGTGCGTGGTCTCCCAGGTGCCGGCGATCAGCGGGTCGCAGGGCTTCCGCCGCTTCGTCCGACCGGATTTCATGGGCGGGCTCGAGGCGCACTCCCATGCCGATCGCCTCGCCGGGGCGGCGGGGGAGGCGCCGGCGATGCTGGCCGTGGTGGATGCCGCCTCGGTGGCGCCCTCGGCCCTGCCGAGGGCCGATGCCTACGCCTGGTTCACCGAGACCGCCGCCAGCCGCGCCCCGTCCTGGCGCAACGAGGTGACGCTGCGGACCCTGGAATACGGGCTGGGCTATGAGCCGGGCAGCTATGTCGGGCTGATCTCGCCGACGCCGCTGCTGCTGACCGTCGCGATGAAGGATCAGTTGGCGGTGTCCGACCTCGCCATCGCCGCCTTTGAGCCGAAGCGGCTGGTGCTGCTGCCGGGCGGGCATTTTGATGCCTATGCCGCGGAGTTCGCCCAGTCCTCCGGGCCCGCGACCGAATGGTTCCGCACGCACCTGCAGGGCTGATCTAACCGGACGCCCTGGCCCAGGCCTCCAGCACCGCGACAGCCTCCGCCACCAGCGCCTGGCGGGCGGGGATGCGGCCCTTGCCGATCGGCGCACCGGCCTCCCGCCGCAGCGCCGCCACGTCGCCGCCGCGGCGCTTTTCCCGCGGCACGCCGGCCAGGGCCGCGGCACTGTCGGCCAGCGACGCCGCATAGACCACGCGGCCGATGCCGACGATCTGCATCGCCGCGACGCACAGCGCACAGGGTTCGCAGGAGGAGTAGAGGTCGCAGCCGTCCAGGTCGAGGGTGGCAAGGTTGGCGCAGGCGTCGCGGATCGCTTCCGTCTCGCCGTGCGAGGTGGGGTCGAGCCGGGCGCGGGAGCGGTTGAACCCCTCCCCCACCACCCGGCCACCCTTCACGACGACCGCGCCGAAGGGCTCGCTGCCCGGCGTCGCGGCGGCCTGGGCCGAAAGCGCGATCGCGCGGCGGAGGAAGCTGTCGTCATCCATGGCAGACCCGCGTCTCATCCAAGGAAGGGAAAGGCATTCTCTCGCCAAGCCTCAGCCTTCCTTTTTGTTTATGGGCGTGGCGCTCGCGAAGCGGAGGGTGCCGGGCCCGGAAAAACAAATGGGGCCGAAGGCCCGAAGCATCCAGAACGCGAAGCCCTGCCTTCCCGCCTCGCTTCTTCCCTTCGCCTCAATCGTTCCTGATACCCATGGCCTTCACCGTACCGCCCACCGTGTCGATCTGCTCGCCGACGAAGCGGGTGAATTCCGGTTGGGTCATGCTGCCGGGAACTATGCCGACGGCGGCCATCCGGTCCTGCATGGCCTGGGTCCGCATCGCCGCGGCAACCTCGGCATGCAGCCGCTCGGCGATCGGCGCCGGCAGGCCGGCGGGGGCGGAGAGGCCGAGCCAGTTCTGCGCCAGCAGCCCGGGCAGCCCGGCCTCGGCCACCGTCGGCACGTCCGGCACGCTGGCCGCCCGTGCCGTCGCGGTCACCGCATAGGCGCGCAGCCGCCCGGCCCTGATGTTCTCCACATTCTCCGGGAGCGTGTCAAAGGACAGCAGGATCGACCCGCCAAGCAGGTCCGCCTGCATCGGTTGGCTGCCGCGATAGGGCGCGTGGTTCAGCGGGATGCCGGTCTGCTGCGTGAACATGGTGCCGACCACATGCCCGACCGAACCGGCGCCCGAGGTGCCGAAGGTCACCGGCTGCGGCTGTGACCGCATCCAGGCCATCAGCCCCTTGAGGTCGGTCGCCGGGACGGAAAGGTTGGTCACCACCACCATCGAGGTGGCGCCGAGATAGGACACATGGGTGAAGGAGGCCTGCGGGTCGTAGCCCGCCTTGGAATAGAGCGGCGGCGAGGTGACGATCGGCGCCGTGTTGCTCAGCATCAGGGTATAGCCATCAGCCGGCTGCTGCGCGACGTGCAGCGCCGCCAGCGTGCCGCCGGCGCCCGGCTTGTTGTCCACCACCACCCGCTGGCCAAGCCGCGGCCCGAGCGCCTCGGCCAGGACCCGGGCGACGATGTCGGACGACCCGCCGGGCGGGAAGACCACGACGATGCGGATGGGCTTGGCTGGCCAGGGATCGGCGGCGGCGGCCAGGCCGGCCTGCCCGGTGGCGAGGCAGAGGACTGCCCCGAAAAGCTGCAGCAGACGACGCATGACGAGTGCCTCTCGCAGGGTTCACCGGCTTCGGCAGGGAAGCAGCAAGCGCCGGGCCAAGCGAAGGGCCAGGGGTGACTTGCCTCCCTGCTGCGGCTAGACACGCCGGACCCGAGCGGCCGGGAGCACCCAGATGCTGACCACCTACACCGTCGAGAACGGCCATCTGCTGGTGCGCGAAGGTCCGCAGGACGCGGCCTCGTTGCAGCGCGCGGTCTGGATCGACCTGCTGACCCCGACCCAGGCGGAGGAGGCCCAGGTGCAGGACGCCCTGCGGCTGGAAATCCCGACCCGCGAGGAGATGCAGGAGATCGAGAGCTCCTCCCGCCTCTACAAGGAAGGCGACGTGCTCTTCCTGACCGCCCCCTTTCTCTATGGGGTCGAGGGCGGCGAGTTGGGCTCGACCGCCATCACCTTCGTGCTCGGCAATACCGCGCTGGTCACCGTCCGCTACGCGACGCCCAAGGCCTTCGCGGTCTTCAGCGCCCGCTGCCAGCGGGCGCCGGCGATCATGCTGGGGACGCCGGACGGGGTGATGCTGCATCTGTTCGAGCAGATCGTCGACCGCCTCGCCGATATCCTCGAGCGCATAGCCGCTGACATGGACCGCGCCAGCCAGGCCGCCTTCCGCACCGCCAAGGCCAAGGTCAAGGCCACCCGCAAGGATGCCGACCTGAAGGACGCGCTGATCACGCTTGGCCAGGTCGGGGAGGTGACGACCCGCGCCACCGAGACGCTGCTCGGCCTGTCGCGCATCCTCACCTTCCTCACCGCGGAAAAGGCGGTGGCGGTGCGGCGGGAGAACCAGGCATTGATCAAGTCGCTGGTGCGCGACGTGCGGTCACTGGTCGAGCACGCGAATTTCCTGAACGGCAAGGCGAATTTCCTGCTCGACGCGGTGCTCGGCATCATCAATGTCGAGCAGAACGCCATCATCAAGACCTTCACCGTCGCCAGCGTCGCCCTGATGCCGCCGACCCTGATCGCCAGCATCTATGGCATGAACTTCGCGCGGATGCCGGAGCTGCAATGGGACCTCGGCTATCCGATGGCCCTCGGGCTCATGGTCATCTCCGCCGTGCTGCCCATCGTTTATTTCCGCCGCAAGGGCTGGCTGTGACGCAGGCCGCCGAGGGGCGGAACCGCCCGGGGAGGTGAACCCCGCTCCGGGCCGGGCAGGCCGGAGCGGCGGCCCGGCATGCCGCGCCTGTGTCCCCGGGGCTGGACCGGCGGCCGCGCGACTTGCCAGCCTGGCTTCCAGCTTGCATCCATGCGGAGCAATCCGATCCTTGCTATCGACCCCCGGGGGACCAGCATGCCAGCCACCCACCGTATCGAGCCGACCATCGCCAATGTGCGCTGGGGCGCCTTCGATGCCGCCTTCGCGCCGGTCAAGGAAGTGGACCCCGGCGACCTCGTGATCCTCGAATGCGTCTCCGGCGCGAAGGAGGTCATGCCTCCCGCCGGCAGCGGCCTGGCGATCCCGGAAAAGCTGGCCGCCATCCAGGCCGGCGGCGTGCCGCGGCTCGGGCCGCACATCCTGACCGGGCCCGTCGCGGTGAAGGGCGCCGAGCCGGGCGACGTGCTGCGCGTCGACATCGAGCGGATCGAACTCGGCGCCGACTGGGGTTTCTGCGCCTTCCGCCCTCTGGTCGGCACCCTGCCGGAGGATTTCCCCTATGCCCGCGTGCTGCACATCCCGGTGGACCGGGAGGCGATGACCTGCAAGGTGCCGGTCGGGCCGGGCGTCACCATCCCGATGGCGCCCTTCTTCGGCGTCATGGGCGTGGCGCCGCCGCGGGAATGGGGCACGATCAGCACGAAGGAGCCGCGCGCGCATGGCGGCAACCTCGACAACAAGGAATGCGGCGAGGGCGCGACGCTGTTCCTGCCGGTCTTCGTCCCCGGCGCCAATTTCTCCGCCGGCGACGGCCACGGCGTGCAGGGCGACGGCGAGGTCTGCATCAACGCGCTGGAGATGTGCCTGACCGGGCACTTCCGCCTGTCGCTCGAGAAGGGCGGCGGTGCGCGCGACCCGATCCTGAAATACCCGCGCGCGGAGACGAAGACCCACTACATCAGCATGGGCATGCACGAGGATCTCGACGTCGCCATGAAGACCGCGCTGCGGGAGATGATCGCCTTCATCGTCTCGCGCTCCAACCTCTCGGCGGCCGACGCCTACCAGATCTGCAGCCTGGCGGTGGACTTCCACGTGACGCAGACGGTGAACGGCGAGAAGGGCGTGCACGGCATGCTGCGCAAGGGACTGCTGTTCTGAGAACCCGGCACTTGCCGCGCGGCGAGTGCCGGACCAGGAGACGTGCATGAGGTGCCCGGGGAGAATACCGCCTCCCCGGCACTGCGCTACACGAAACGCCGGACCTGCCGCCGCGCGTCGCGCATCAGGTGACCGGACCCCATCCGCTGCGCCGCGCCCGCGCCCAGCACCAGCGCGCCGAGGCCCGCCAGCACCGTCGCCGTCAGCGCCGGATGCAGCTGCGCTTCGAGGAAGAGGCTGGTCTTCCGCACCGGCGCCACTGGCCGTGTCAGGCTCTTCTCCGTCCCGTCCTCGCGCGGCTGGTACAGGTTGTCGTAGCGCTCGGGCTTCGGCCGCTTGTCGGAAACCTGCACGGGGTAGCCGACCATCTCCAGCGCCAGGTCGGTCGCGCGCGGGAAGAGCGCGCCCATCAGCGAGATGGCATGGCCACCGAAGCCGACCACGATCTCCCGCTTGCGGTGCTCGCAGGCATGCAGGATGGCGCGGGCGACGAGGTCGGGCTCGTAGGCCGGCGGCGGCACCCGCACGCCGGGGCTGTCCAGCAGGTTGCGCGCATGGTCCTGGAAGCCGGTCTCGATGCCGGAGGGCTTGATCAGCGTGACGCTGATCGGCCGTCCGTCGCGTTCCAGCTCCATCCGCAGCGCGTCGGTGAAGCCGCGCACCGCGTGCTTGCTTGCCGAATAGGTGCCCTGCAGGATCATCGCGCGGTCGGACAGCACGCTGCCGACATTGACGATGGCGCCGCCGCGGCCGCGCAGCGCCTTGGCCGCGATCAGCGAGCCATGCACCACGCCCCAGTAGTTGGTGTCGAACAGCCGCTTCTGGTCCTCGATCGGCGTCTGCTCGAGCGTACCGTAGACGCTGGTGCCGGCGTCGTTGACCCAGGAGTCGAAGCCGCCGAAGGCCTGTTGCGCCTTTTCCGCCGCGGCCTCCAGTGCCGCCTTGTCGCCGACGTCGGCGACCGCGAAGTCGGCCCGGCCGCCGCGGGACCGCAACTCCTCGACGATGGTCCGCAGCGCGGCCTCGTTGCGGGAGATGAGGAAGACGCGGGCGCCGGCACGAACGGCACGCCTTGCGGTGGCAAGGCCAATCCCGGAACTCGCGCCGGTAATGACGATGGTCTGCTGCGACAGCGGCTTCAGCCGGATTTGCGGCATGGGGATCCTCGGACTTTGGGGGGTGGGGGGAGAACCCGCACCCCGCGCCCCGGTTCCCGGTCCCGGCGGGCGATCGAGGCCCGCGCCCTGCGCCGCTTCGCGTCAGACCTTCAGCGCTCCCGCCTGCGCCGCCGCGTAGCGCTGCGCCACCGCGTCCCAGTTCACCACGTTCCACCAGGCCTTGGTGTATTCGGGGCGGCGGTTCTGGTAGCGCAGGTAGTAGGCATGCTCCCAGACATCGTTGCCGAGCAGCACCCGGCCGCCCTCCATCAGCGGGGTGTCCTGGTTTGGCTTCTGCACCACCGCCAGCTTGCCCTCCCGCGTCACGGTCACGAAGGCCCAGCCGGAGCCGAATTGGGTATTCCCGGCGCGCTCGACCGCGGCGCGGCAGGCGTCCCAGCCGCCGAGGTCGCGCTCGATCGCCGCCAGCAGCGGACCGGAGGGCTGGCCGCCCTTGCCGCCCATCACGCCCCAGAACATGGTATGGTTGGCATGGCCGCCGCCATTGTTGCGGACCGCAGTGCGGATGCCTTCGGGCAGTTCGGGCAGCTTCGCCAGCATCTCCTCGATCGGCATCGTGTGCAGCGCGGAGTGGTCCTTCACCGCGGCGTTCAGGTTGGTCACGTAGGCCGCGTGGTGCAGGTCGTGGTGGATCTGCATGGTGCGGGCATCGATCGCCGCCTCGTTCGCTTCCATCGCATAGGGCAGCGGCGGCAGGGTGAAGGGCCCGGTCGGCGCGGCGGGCGCGGCCGCCTGGGCGAAGACGCGACGCGGCGCTGCGGCAAGCAGCGCGGCGCCGCCGAGCAGCAGGCCACGGCGGCTGGCGGAAAGGGTCACTGGCGGTCTCCCGGGTTGTTCGGCCGGACATGGTAACGGCAATCGCCGCACCAAGGGCCAGGCACTATCGCAAGGCGCGGAAGGCGAAGGCGGCATAGGGGTCCCAGGCCACCGAGGCCGGGCCGCCTACCCGCGGCACCCGGCTGCCGGCCGGGCGCCTCGCTACCAGCGTCCCGCCGCGGCCGAGCTCGATCAGCAGCCGCACGTGGTCGCCGAGGAAGATCGCGTCGCGCAGCGCCGCCTCCAGCGCGCCTTCCCCCATCTCCTCGGCGGTCATCGCCGCGACCGCCACGCGTTCCGGCCGGATCGCGACGATGCAACGGCTGCCCGGGCCGGCAGCGTCGCCGCGCCGCGCCCAGAGCTCCGGCCCGCAATCGAGGCGGACCTGGCATTCGTCGCCATCCAGCGCCAGGACCGTGCCGGGCAACCGGTTGTTCTCCCCCAGCAACCCGGCGACGAAGCCGGTGGCCGGATCGTCGTAGACCTGCTGCGGCGTGCCCTGCTGCACCACCTCGCCGGCCTCGAGCACCACGAGGTGGTCGGCCAGCAGCATCGCCTCGGCCGGCTCGTGCGTCGCCAGCACGGTGGTCAGGCCGATGCGGCGGAACAGCGCGCGCCATTCCAGCGCCAGGCGTTGCCGCGTCGCGTGGTCGAGGCCCGCCAGCGGCTCCTCCAGCAGCAGCACCGCGGGCTGTGGCGCCAGCGCGCGCGCCAGCGCCAGCCGGCGCCGCGGCACCGGCCCCAGATCGCCGAGCCGCGTCGCCTCCTGCCCGTCCAGCCCGAGCTGGGTCAGTGCGCGGGCGACATGCGCGGCGCGCTGCTCCCCCGGCAGGCCCAGCACGGGCTCCGTCACCAGGCGCTCGGCGGTGCGGCCGGCGGGCATGCCATCGATTGGCTGGAAGATGCCGAAGCCGCGCCAGCCCGGCGGTTGACGGTCGAGGTCCGCGCCGTCCAGCAGCACGCGGCCCTGGTCGGGCGAGGCCAGACCGGCCAGCAGCCGCAGCACCCCCTCCTGACCGGCGCCGGGCGGGCCGAGCAGCACCGTGCAGCCGCCGCGCGGCACCACCAGGTGGATGTCCAGCAGGCCGAGTGCGGGCTTGCGCACGGCCTCGAAGCGCAGCAGCGGCGCGTCCATGCGACTCTCCCGGATGTGGCAGGGCAGGCTTGGCAGCCAGCCGCCGCATGTCAACGCAAGGGTCATCGCCCGCCGGAACCGATTGTGGAACCTCCGGCGCCGTGCTGGCGTTCCCAGGTCAAGTTACCCCAGCGGAAGGAGCACGCCATGAGCGCCGCCAATGATTTCTCGAATGACGCCCGCAACCTGAAGAACCAGGCCGAGGCCTCGGCGACCCGCGTCGGCGACGATGCGAAGGAAGAACTCGCCAAGCTGCGCGCGCAGGTCGAGCGGCTGATGGAGGAACGCGTGACCCCGGCGTTGGCCGGTGCCGCCGACCAGGTCTCGGACTATGCGAACCGCGCCCGCGAGACCATCGAGGATCAGGCCGACGCGATCTCCGACACGGTGCGGGAGCGCCCGCTGACCGCGGTCGCCATCGCCGCCGCGGCCGGCTACCTGATCGGCAGGTTGATGGGCGGCAACACCTACGTCTATCCGCGCGACCGCCACTGAGCGCGGAGGGCTAGCGCATGCGCATGTTTCAACTGCTCCGCCTGGCCGCCCAGGCGGAGGCGCTGCGCTGGAAGCGGACCGGCCGCGGCTACGCCATTCAGGCAGGCCTCGGCGCGGCCGCGGCCATCTTCTTCCTGCTGCTGATGGTCATGCTGCATGTCGCGGCGCTGATCTGGCTGGCGCGCGGGCGCGACCCGGCGGTCGCCGCGCTGATCGTCGCCGGCGTCGACCTGGTGCTGGTCGCCCTGCTCGGCTGGCTGGCGGCCCGGCATGCCGAGGACCCGGTGGCGGTCGAGGCGACGCGCGTGCGCGACGACGCGCTGCGCCAGGTGGGCGATACGACGGCGCGGGCGGCCATGGTGCTGCCCCTGCTGCGCAGCCAATCGGCCAAGAAGGGGATGATCGGCGCGGCGCTGACCGCTGCCGTGATCGGGCTAGTCGCCCGCCGCTAGCCTCTGTCTTGCCGGATGGGCCGGGCAACCCCGCCCATCCGGCGCCTCGAGGATCCGCGTCCCGTCCGGCGCCGCGTTGGCGCTCGCCCAGCACCAGCCCCCAGGGCCGCATACCTTTGGCCTCGCCGCCGTGCGGCGCAAAGGCCGCGCTGCCGCCCAGATAGCCAATCCCCGCCGTCGTGTGACGCCATCCGGCTGCCATTCCGTGGTGCAAGCGCTGCCGTACTTTCTTCCCGGAACCGGGAGCATCACTGCCTGCCATGGTCCTGGTTTGCTCGGCGAGGACGCCGAACCTGGGCGGTCATTCCGTCAATAAACATTCCAGAGAAACTTTTTCTACCTCTGCTGGTTGTGTTTCTCGCCCACGGTACAACCTCGGCCCTTGGCTGGGGCAGGGGGAGAAGGTGGAATGCGCGAGGATCGAGACCCGGCGCGTGATGCCGCAATTCGACGTTTGGCGGATCGGTCGGGACGAGACAGCGCGGACCTCCTGCGCGACGCGGAGGATGCGGCCGAGACGATCGGCAACGGACAGAGCCATGGTGTTCCCGCTGCGGCGCGCCACGAGGACGGCAGCGCCAGCCCGACGGGCGGACCTGGCGTCAATCATTGGCAGGAAGCCCGGATCTCGCGTTCCGGCCTCAACGACCGCGGCAATGTCTTCTTCGCCGCAGTCGAGATGACGCGCATGCCGATGATCGTCACCGACCCCAACCAGCACGACAATCCCGTTGTCTTCGCCAATGGCGCGTTTCTCGATCTCACTGGCTTCGGCCGAGAAGATATCTACGGCCTGAACTGCCGCTTCCTTCAGGGCGTGCTGACCAGCCAGGACACCGTCCGGCAGGTGCGCGAGGCCGTCCGGGAGCACCGGCCCTTCGCGACGGAAATCCTGAACTACCGCAAGGACGGCACTGCCTTCTGGAACGCCCTGTTCATCGGACCGATCTTCGACGCCGGCGGCAAGCTGCTCTATTTCTTCGCCTCCCAGCTCGACGTCACGCGTCGGCGAAACTCCGAGGACGCCTTCCGCCAGTCGCAGAAGATGGAGGCAATCGGCCAGCTCACCGCCGGCCTCGCGCATGACTTCAACAATGCGCTGCAGGTCATCCTTGGCAACCTGAAGCGGCTGCAAGCCCATGCCGGGGACCAGGCGCAGGTCGCTCGCGCGGCGGACCGCGCCACCCGCGCCGGCGAGCAGGCCGCGAAGCTGACCAAGCAGCTCGTCACCTTCGCCCGCAAGACGCGGCTCGAGCCGCGGGCCGTGCAGCTCGACGAGGTGGTCGCGGAATTCGCCGAGATGCTGACACGCACGCTCGGTGGCGAGATCAGCATTGCCCTTGAGGCCGCACCCGACCTGCCACCCTGCGTCCTCGATCCGGTGCATGCGGAGATGGCGCTGATGAACATCCTGGCGAATGCGCGAGACGCGATGCCCGGCGGCGGTCGTGCTGTCGTCCGGACCGCGACGGTCGAACTCGACGAAGCGGCGATCCATGCCGGCGGGGATGGGCTAAAGCCGGGCCGATACATCGTGCTCTCGGTCGAGGACAACGGCCCGGGCATGTCCCCCGAGGTGCTGAGCCGCGCAGCCGAGCCCTTCTTCACCACGCGCAAGGGCCAGGGAACCGGGCTCGGCCTCGCCATGGCGCACGGCTTCGCCCGGCAGTCCGGCGGGCGGCTCGAGATCAGCAGCGAGCTCGGCGCCGGCACCACCGTTTCCATGCTGTTCCCCGTCGCCACGGACGGGAACGCGCCGCCGCAGCCGGCTTGGTCCGAACCCGTGCTGGACCCTCGTGGCGGCGCCGAGACGATTCTTGTCGTCGAGGACAATGACGATGTTCTCGACCTCGCGGTCCACCACCTCCTGGGACGCGGCTACCGCGTGCTCTCCGCACGCAGCGGCGAGGAGGCGCTGCATGTCCTGGGCGAGTCCGGAGGACGCGTCGACCTGCTGTTCAGCGACATCGTCATGCCAGGCGGGATCAACGGCCTGGTTCTGGCGGAGCAGGCCCGCGCCATGGTCCCCGGCCTGCGGGTCCTGCTGACGACGGGGTACAATGAAGATCTGGTGCGGGCTCGGGCCCCGGGCCAGGAACCGGTGCTGGGCAAGCCCTACCGCGAGACCGAACTGGCCGCCCGGGTCAGGCTCGTGCTGAACCAGCCGAACGGGCAGCCGCCGCCTGGAAGCTCGCACGAAGGCTGATCGCGGCGGCGCGGCATGACCGGCCGTCCAGCGGGCGGGTTGCTGTCCGGGAGCCCAGGGGCTACCCGATGCTCCCGGGACGAGAGCCAGGGAGCGCTGCGTGAGCGAGACGACAGAACCGACCGTGCTGACCCGCCGCGAGGGCGCCGCCGGCACGCTGCTGATGAACCGGCCGAAGACGCTGAACGCCCTCGACCTCGCCATGATCCGCGACTTCCAGGCGGCGATCGATGCCTGGAAGGACGATGCCTCGGTGAGGCTGGTCATCCTCGAGGGCGCCGGCGGCAAGGCCTTCTGCGCCGGCGGCGACGTCCGCCGGATCCGCGAGTTGGCGATCGCCGGCGAGGCCGCGGCGATCGAGGCCTTCTTCGCCGAGGAATATGCCGTCAACCGCGGCATCGCCACCTTTGGCAAGCCCTGGGTCTCGCTCATCGACGGGTTCTGCATGGGCGGCGGCATCGGGCTTTCGGTGCATGGCGCGCCCATCGTCGTCAGCGAATCCGCGATGCTGGCGATGCCGGAGACGGCGATCGCGCTGTTTCCCGATGTCGGCACCTCCTATGTCCTGCCACGGCTGCCCGGTGCGATCGGCACCTGGCTGGCGCTCACCGGCACGCGGCTGCGCGGCGGCGATTCCGTGCATGCCGGCCTCGCCACCCACTACGTCCCGAAGGCGAAGCTGCCGGCTTTGCGGGAGGCCTTGCTGGCCGGCGATGTCGCGGTGCTGGACCGCTTCGCCGAAGCCGCGTCGCCCCCCGCCTTCGCGCCGCACCGCACCGCCATCGACCGCTGCTTCGGCCGCGACACCATGCCGGCGATCCTGGCGGCGCTCGATGCCGAGGGCACCGACTGGGCGCGCGAGCAGACGGCGATCCTGCGGCGGATGTCGCCGACCTCGCTCTGCGTCTCGCTCGAGTTGATCCGCCGCGGCGCCGGCGCGACGCTCGACGAATGCCTCGAGATGGAACTGGCGCTCGGCCGCAGCGTGGTCAACGGCCATCCCGACTTCCGCGAGGGCGTGCGCAGCGTGCTGGTGGACAAGGACGGCGCGCCGCGCTGGACGCCGTCGAGCATCGAGGCGGTGGACCCGGCGGCGATCGCCGCGCTCTTCAGGGGATGAGCGCGGCGCCGGCCGCCGGGCCGCGCGGCGACCTCGCCATCCGGACGCTGGCCATGCCGGCCGACACCAACCCGGCCGGCGACATCTTCGGCGGCTGGATCATGTCGCAGATGGACGTGGCCGGCGGCATCAGCGCCGTCGCCCACGCCAATGGCCGCGTGGTCACCGTTTCCTGCACCGACATGGCCTTTCTCAAGCCGGTGAAGGTCGGCGACGTCGTCTGCGTCTATTGCGACCTGGCGCGCATCGGCCGCACCTCGCTCACCCTGCATGTCGAGGCCTGGGCGCTGCGCCAGGGCCAGGGCGAGCGGATCAGGGTGACCTCGGCCGACTTCACCTATGTCGCGCTGGACGGGGACGGCAGGCCGCGACCGGTGCGCGCCGCCCCCTGACCGGCTACTCGGCCGAGGCGATCACCTGCTGGGCGGTCCGGGTGGCGCGCTCCGCCTCCGTCGCGCGGCCGTGCTGCAGCGCGGCGCGCGCCTCGGCCAGCGGCGCCATGGCCTGCTGGGGAACCGGATCGCCGGCTGCCTTGGCGTTCAGCAGGGCGGTTTGCGCCCGGGCGAGATCCGCATCGGCCTGCTTCGTCCGCCGCGCCGCCATGTCGGATTCGGCCTGGCGCAGCAGCGCATCGACGTCGTCGAGCCTAGCCTTCCGCACCGGCGCGGCGGCGGGCGGCGGCGCTGCGGCCACCGCCGCGGCCGGGGCTTGGGCCGCGCGCGGCGCGGCCAGCCCATAGGCCTTCATCTCGGGATTCTCGTGTCCCGGCCGTTCCAGCCCGGGGGTGGTGCGCGATCCGCCAGGAATGGTGGCGCCATCCTCGGCCAGGACCGGGCCGGCGGTCAGGGTCAAGGCCAAGGCGGTGGTCAGGCGTGCAAGCCGCATCGATCCGTCCTCCTCTTCGGCAAGGCGCGCCGCATCGTGCGGCGGCCAAGGGCCTAACGACGCAGGCGGCCGATCGACATGAGCCGGTTCCAACAGGGCGGTGAAGCATGCGTCATGAGGCCTGCGTCACGAAGCCGGCGCCCACGGCGGCCCGCCGGCGCGGGGTCAGCGCCCGACCAGCACCAGCACCACCCCCGCCACCACGACGCAGACGCCGATCACCTCGGCGGCGGAGGGTTTCTCCTGCAGGTAGAAGCGGCTGAACAGAAGGGTGAAGATGATCTCCACCTGCCCCACCGCCCGCACCAGCGCGACGGGGGCGAGCGCGAAGGCGGTGAACCAGCAGGCTGAGCCGCAGGCCGAGAGTGCCCCGACCTGGGCGCTGGTCCGCCAGGTGGTGAGGACGGCGCGGGCCTGGTCCGGCTCCCGCGCCAGCAGCCAGCCGCCCTGCATGCAGGTCTGCAGCACATTGGCCGCCACCAGCGTCACCAGCGCCCGCAGGATCGGGTCCTCGCCGGGCAGGGCCTGATTGGCCGCCTTCACCAGCACGCTGGTGAGGGCGAAGAAGAACCCGGCCGAGAGGCCGCAGAGCGCTGCCGGCTGCACCGTCGCGCGCAGCACCTCCCCCAGGCTGCGCGCCTTGCCGGCCAGCGAAAGCCAGAGCACGCCGCCGACGCCGACCGCGATGCCGAACCAGGCCAGCGCCGAGATGCGCTCTCCCAGCACGATGAGCGCGAGGATGGCGCCCTGCACCGCCTCGGTCTTCGCATAGGCCGTGCCGACCGCGAAGCCGCGATAGCCGAAGGCCATGATCAGCAGGTTGGTGCCGAGGATCTGTCCCAGCCCGCCGGCCGCGGCGAGCACGAGGAATGCGAGGTTCAGCGGCGGCAGCGCGCCGCCGAAGAGCAGCAGGTAGAGCGCCAGGATCAGCGCGCCGACCGGCACGCCATAGAGGTAGCGCACCACCGCCGCGGCATTGACCGATAGCTGGCCGCGCAGCTTCTGCTGCATGGCGGTACGCCAGGTCTGGAAGAGCGCGGCAGCCAGGGTCACCGGCAGCCAGAGGGGCGAGAGGATCATTCCTACCCAGGCTGCGTCCCGCCCGGCACCGCGTCAACCGCGCCCGCGGCTCTCAGCTGGCGTCGAGCTGCAATCCCTCCTTCCTGATCACCACGCCCCATTTCTGCGTCTCCGCCCGGACCCAGGCGGCGAATTCCTCCGGGCTGAGGCGCAGCGGCACGCCGCCGAGCTGGGCGAAGCGCTGCTTGGTCTCCGGCAGGTCGAGCAGCGCGTTGATCTCGGCATTGATCGAGCGGGTGATTTCCGGCGGCAGGCCGGCCGGGCCGAACAGGCCGAACCAGGTGTTCACCTCGAACCGCGCCAGCTCGGGCAGCGTCTCGCGCGCCGCCGGCACGTCCGGCAGTTCGGCGTTGCGCTCGTCGCCGGTGACCGCCAGGGCGCGCAGCTTGCCGCTGCGGATATGCTCGATGACCCCGGTCAGGTTGTCGATCATGAAGCCGACATTGCCGGCCAGCAGCTCGACCTGCGCCGGGGCGGAGCCGCGGAAGGGCACGTGGATCGCCTCCACCTGCAGCAGCTGCAGCAGCCAGACCGGCGTCAGGTGCGTCGACTGCCCGACGCCGGTGGAGGCGTAGCTGATCCGCCCCGGGCTGCCGCGCAGCCAGGCGGCGAATTCCGCCATCGTGCGGACCGGCGTATTGGTGTTCACCACCAGCACGTTGGGGCCGCGGATCTGCCCGGCGATCGGGGTGAGCTGCCCGGCATGGTAGGGCAGGTTGCGGAACAGCGAATAGGCGATGGCCTGCGGCCCGATATTGCCGGAGAGCAGCGTCAGCCCGTCCGCCTTCGCCCGGACCGCTTCCAGCGTGCCGATGGTGCCGCCGGCGCCGGTGCGGTTGTCCGCCACCACCGGCGTGCCCCAGCGCGCTTGCAGGTACTGGGCGCAGATCCGGCCCATGATGTCCGTCGTGCCGCCGGCTGCGGCGGGCACGATGATGCGGACCTGCTGGCCGGGCCGCCAGGACTGCGCGCGGGCCGTGCCAGCCAGCAGCAAGGCGGGCGCGGCGAGGGCGGCACGGCGCGGCAACCCGACCATCAGCCGAGGTCCATCTGCAGGCCTTCCTTGCGGATCACCTCGCCCCACTTCTCCACCTCGTTGGCGACGAAGGCGGCGTATTGCTCCGGCGTGCCGTAGAGCGAGACGCCGCCCATCTCGCGCCAGCGCGCCTGCACCGCCTCGGTGCCGTGCCAGGCCTTCATGGCGGCGTTGATGCTGTCGACGACCGGGCGCGGCGTCCCGGCCGGGGCGAAGATGCCGAACCAGGTATTGACGTCGAATTTCGCCAGTTCCGGCATCGTCTCCCGCGCCGCGGGCACGTCGGGCAGCTGCGGGTTGCGGTCGGCGCTGCTGACCGCCAGCGCCCGCACCCGGCCGCCCTGGATCTGGCTGATGCCGCTGGTCAGGTTGTCCCACATGTACTGGATATTGCCGGCGACGAGTTCCATCGCCGCCGGGCCGGCGCCGCGGAAGGGCACGTGGATCGCCTCGGTCCCCGTGGCCTGGTTGAACCAGACGCCGGTGAGATGCGGGCTCTGGCCGACGCCGGGGGAGCCGAAGCTCAGCTTGCCCGGGTTCTTCTTCAGGTGGGCGACCAGTTCCGGCAGGGTATTCGCCGGGACGGAGGGGTGCACCACCAGCACGTTCGGCCCCCGCACAGTGCCGCAGACCGGCACCAGGCTGTCCCGGCCATAAGGCAGGCTGCGGTAGAGCGAAAGGCCGATCGCCTGCGGCCCGATATTGCCGAGCAGCAGGGTCAGCCCATCCGGGGCGGCCCGCACCACCTCGGTCGTGCCGATCACGCCACCGGCCCCGGAGCGGTTCTCCACCACGCAGTTCTGGCCGTAGTGCTGCTGCAGGAAAGGGGCGAGCAGGCGGGCGCTGGCATCGGCGGTGCCGCCCGGCGCGGCCGGGACGACGATGCGGATGGGCTGGCCGGGCTTCCAGTCCTGCGCCCGTGCCACGGCAGGCAGGGCAAGCGGCAGGGCGAGCGCGGCACGGCGCGTCAGGCGGTTCATTGGCATTTCCCCGAAGTCAGGTCGTTCCGCACAAGATGGCGCCGCAGGCCGCCCGGGAAAAGGTCATTCCACCAAGCCGAGCCCGTTCAGCCCGGCGAGGCTCTCCGGCCAGCGCCTCGCCTCGGCCGATTGCAGCAGGATCCGCGCCCAGGCGACCCAGCCCGACCAGGCGATCCGCTTGTCCCAGGCGATGCCCCAGTCCTGCAGCAGATCGAGCCCCGCCCGGGCGTGGTCCTCGGCCATCGCCCAGTCACCGGCGGTCAGCGCAAGCTGCGCCAGCATGAGCCGCGGCTCGGCGACATAGGGGTTGTGGCGGATGCAGGCGGAGAGCGCCCGGTGGGTCGCGCCGAGGCCGGCCATCGGCAGGCCGCGCGTCACCGCCTGCCAGTACAGCGTGGCGGCGGCCATCTCGTCCTCGGGCTCCAGCACAGCGGTGCAGCGGGTGAAGACCGGGGGCGTCGGCAGGCCCCATTCCTCCGGCAGGTCGGAGAGCACGCGGCCGAGGCGGGACAGCATCGACAGCGCCGAGGTGGTCGGCTTCAGCGGGCCGGGCCAGAGGGAGGCGGCCCAGTTCTCCCGCAGTGGCCGCTGCTTCTGGAAGGGAAAGCCGGAGAAGACCTCGTCCTGCCAGGAATGCCATTGCTCCGCGATGTCGGCGATGGTGGCGATGGCGAAGACCGCGACGTCGCGGGAGGACAGGATGACGTCGGGCGCGCCCGGGCGCTCCAGCACCATGCCCTCCTCCGGCAGGTCGTCCTCGGCCAGCAGGCGCTGGGTGAACAGGGTGCGGGGCATGACGCAGAAGGTGTGGATCAGACGCTCGGCCTCCGCGCCCAGCGCCGCGGTCAGCTCCGCCCGGTTGCCGCCGCCGTCGAACAGCTTCAGGTCGACGTATTCGTTGGAATAGACGCTGTGGAACAGGCCGAGCAGCCGCACCTCGCGCGGCTGGTCCCAGAGGGTGAGGGTGCGGCAGACGCCGAGCAGGTGGTCCTTGAAGGTGCCGGCCTTGTGCCAGTCCTCCCCGGCGCTGCGGGCGAAGAGCATCTCCAGCAGGGCGGGGAGCTCGGGGTCCACCCGGGCCCAGTCGTCGGCCAGCAGCGGGCGCAGCTTCGGGTGCAGGCGCTCAGGCATCGGGGGCCTCCTCCATCCGGTAGCGGAAGTCGCAATGGGTGGCGCCGCCCATCAGGGTCTGGGTCCGGGTGAGCTTGAGGCGCGGGTCGTAGCCCTCGCAGAAGGCGCCGTCGCGGCTGCAGGAGAGCACGGCGCCGAGTTCGGCGAGTCCCATCTCCCGGTACATCTCGGCATAGCGGCAGCGGGTGACGTTGAACTCGAAGCGGGTCGCGTCGCGCGCCACCGGCTGGATCGCCAGGGCATCGCCGCGGGTCCAGCGCTCCTGGATGGCGGCGAAATGGTCGAGCCCCGGGCCATCCGGCGCCTCGGCCGCCATGGCCCCGGCCGCCTGCTTCGCCAGCTTGACCACGGCGCGGGCCAGGATCGCCCGGGCCCGGTCCTCGCCCAGTTCGGCGGCCATCTCCTCGAAGACGCCCTTGGCGAAGGCCGCCTCGATCCGCCGCTGCTGCAGGATGCCGATATCCATGGAAGCCCCCTTGCCCCGTCGGTCGCAGGCTATCCCCGGCGCGGCCGCGGGGGAACGCGGGCCGGCCGGTTTGACCTGAATCATGGCGCACAGCCCGCCCCTGGCCTTTCGCTAGGCTGACGACATCCATCGCCGCGGCACTGGGTTGCGGCTGGTTCATTGGGTTTTTGCGGAACATGCCGACACATGCCGCCCGGACGGTGCTAAACGGCCCCGCCATGCAAACCCGTGCGACCCTGCTAGCCCATTGCCGCGACACGCTCGGCGCCATGCGCCGGGAGGGCCGCTACCGCGAATTCGCCCATCTGGAGAAACTCGCGGGCCGCTTCCCCACCTATCGCTGGCACGCGCCGCAGGGGGTGCGGGAGGTCACGGTCTGGTCCTCCAACGACTACCTCGGCATGGGCAACCACCCCGCCGTGCTGGAGGCGGCGACCGCGGCGATCGGGACGCATGGCGCCGGCGCCGGCGGCACCCGCAACATCTCCGGCACCTCGCCGCTGCATGCGGCGCTTGAAGCCGAGCTGGCCGCGCTGCACGGCAAGTCGGGCGCGCTGCTCTTCGGGTCCGGCTACATCGCCAACCAGGCGGCAATCTCGGCGGTGCTGGAAGCCCTGCCCGGCTTCATCGTCTTCTCCGACGCCAAGAACCACGCCTCGATGATCGCCGGCATGCGCGGGGCGAAAGACGCAAAGCGGGTCATCTGGGCGCACAACGACCTGGGCGACCTGGAAGCCAAGCTGGCCGCCGCCCCGGCCGGGGCGCCGAAGCTGATCGCCTTCGAGAGCGTCTATTCGATGGATGGCGACATCGCCCCGATCGGCGCGATCTGCGACCTGGCGGACAGATACGGCGCCATGACCTACCTGGACGAGGTCCATGCGGTCGGCCTCTACGGCGCCACCGGCGGCGGGATCTCGGAACGCGACGGCGTCGCCGAGCGGGTCGACCTGATCGAGGGGACCCTCGCCAAGGGCTTCGGCGTGCTGGGCGGCTATGTCGCCGGCGATGGCGAACTGGTCGACTTCATCCGCAGCGTCGCCGGCGGGCTGATCTTCACCACCGCCCTGCCCCCTGCGGTGGCCGGCGCGGCGCTGGCCAGCGTCCGCACCCTGAAGCAGGACCCGGCGCGGCGCGAGAAGCTGGCCGAGCGCGCCGCGGCGCTGAAATCGGCGCTGGATGCCGCCGGCCTGCCGCGCATCGCCGGTCCCAGCCACATCGTCCCGGTTTTCGTCGGCGAGGCCGAGTTGTGCCGCCAGGTGGCTCGGCGGCTGCTGGAGGAGCACGGCCTCTATGCCACGCCGATCAACTACCCGACCGTGCCGCGCGGCACGGAGCGGCTGCGGCTGTGTGCCACGCCTTTCCACACCGATGCGATGATCGCCGAGCTGATCGGGGCGCTGCGGGCGGTGCTGCCACGGGGGGCGATGCAACAGGCGGCGGAGTAGGCAGGCAAAACCGGGCGGGAAGACGCATTTCCTCCCCAGACCGGTCCGTTATCCTTGGTGAGTTTCGCAGCCGCCGCGCGGCGAGTGCCTGTTCGTACCGAGCGTACGAAGGTCATACCTTCGTGCCCCTCAGACGCCGGGCGCCGTGCCTTCGCACGGCTCGGCTTCGCCGCACCAGCGGCGGGCGCCGTTCGGCGCCTCGACCCTGCGGGCCGCAGGTCGGAACTTCGTGCGTTTGATATCAGAACAACAGGGCGGGGCGAGGGAGGATACTTTCTTCCCGGCCTTCCCTACTCCGCCTGCATGCTGCCGTCCCGCAGGGTGACGCGTGTCGTGCGGCACGCCTCGACGCCCTGCATCTCCGCCGCCCGGCCATTGGTCCAGACCGCGCGCAGACCGTAGTGCCCCTCCGCCGGGAAGCGGAAGGGCAGGCTGGCGCCGGGCGGCAGGTCGCGGTCCGGCAGCAGGTCCTCGCCCCAGCCTCCAGCGCCCTCGTGCGCCAGGTAGAACTGCTCGAGCGGCTGGCCGGAGGCATTGGCCAGAACCCCTGGGCAACCGCGGTCGCTGCCACCACAGGCGCCGAGCAGCGCCAGCATACCCAAGGCAAGCCGTATCCTCATGCCGGGTCGATCGGCGCCGCGGGCACGCCGCGCGCCTCGATCGCCGCGCCGGCGGCCAGCAGCACGTCCTCCCGGTAGCGGCCGCCGACCAGTTGCACCCCGACCGGCACGCGGCCGACCAGGCCGGTGCTGACCGTCATTCCGGGCAGGCCCAGCACCGGCAGGCCGAGCTGCGGCAGCTGCTCTGCCATCATCCGCCGGAAGCCCTCGAAGCTCTCGACATCCGGGTGGTTGGGATAGGGCAGCGCGCCGGAAACCGGCATGATCACGACCGGGTAGCGCTCGAGGAACAGCAGCCATTGCCGCAGCAGGCCGACCCGCTTCTGCAGCGCATCCTGGAAGTCGAAGAGCGAAGGCTCGGCGCAGAGCCGTTCCATGTAGCCGAAGATCGCCAGCGCATCCGGGTCGCCCTCGCGCTCGTACACGCCGGTGCCGGCGCGTCGGCTCTCCGCCAGCCAGAGGAGCAGCTGGATGTCGGCGCTTTCCTGCAATGGCGGCAGGTCGGGCACTTCCTCCACCTCCCAGCCGGCGGCCTGCAGGCGCTTGCCCGCATCCCGCAGCGCGGCGGCGACTTCCGGCTGCACCGGCATGCCGTCGGGTGCGATGCAGAGCGCGGCACGTTGCGGCACTGGCGGGCCATCCAGCGGCGCCGGCACCCACCAGGGGTCGCGCGCATCCGGCTGGCTCATCGCGCCGAGCGCCAGGCGCAGGTCGCCGATGGTCCGCGCCAGCGGGCCGGACACGGCCATGAGTTGCGCGCCGATCCCGCGGTCCGGGCCGGTGGCGTTCCAGGCGGGGATGCGCCCGAGGGTCGGGCGGATGCCATGGATGCCGCAGGCATAGGCAGGGTAGCGCACCGACCCGCCGATATCCGTGCCGTGCGCGAGGGCGCCGATGCCGGCGGCGACGCAGGCCGCCGCCCCGCCCGAGGAGCCGCCCGGGGTGATCGACGGGTCGCGCGGATTGGTCGTTGCGCCATGCAGCAGGTTGCGGGTGAACCAGCGCAGCGAGAAGGCCGGGGTATTGGTCCGGCCGAGGATGATGGCCCCCGCCTTCCTCAGGTTGGCCACCACCGGGCTGTCCTGCTGCGCCACCAGGTCCTTCTGCAGGGCCAGGCCATTGGTGGTGGCCCAGCCCTGCTGGTCGACATTGACCTTCACCGTGATCGGCACGCCGGCCAACGGCCCGGGGTCCTCCCCGCGGGCGATCGCCGCATCCACCGCAGCGGCAACGGCCAGCGGCTGGGCCGGGTCGTGCTGGATGACGGCGTTGATCCTGGGGTTCACCGCATCGAGCCGGGCGAGCGCGGATCTGGTCGCTTCGGTGGCGGAGACCTGCCGGTCGCGGACCAGGGCTGCGAGATCCGTGGCCGGAAGGCGCCAGAGATCGGTCATGAGGGGTGTCCTGAGTGCTTGGCCGGCATGGTCGGGCGCGACGGACGCCAATGCAACTGCCGAGGCCAGCGGTCGCGGCGTCACACTATCCCCCTCCCGGGCACGGCCCGCAGCCGGCGGGCAAACCGCCGGTGCTCGCAACAACGAGGAAACCGGCAGGGAACGCTGCCCCTGCCCCCCGCTACCTGCAATGGCGGCCTTCAAAGGTGAACGCCGCCCCGCTCAGCCCGTCGACGTTGGCGCAGCGTCACGCGGCCGGGCATTCATGGCCTGCCGCGATCCGGTCTAGACCCCGTGCGCCTGGCGCAGAGCCTCCTGCGCCTTATCGGCCATCGCATCGTCCACGGTCACCGAGACGCGGATCCGGCCATGCGTCGGGCTCTCCCCGGGTTCCCCCGTCTCCCGGTCGCGGTCGGCGCCGGAAGCAACGGTGCCCGTCGTGTTGTCGTCGCCCGCGGCCGCCACCTGGATGTCGGAGCGGTCGATCTTGTATTCCTGCACGAGCCGCTCAACCGCCAGCTCGGCCTCGCGCCGCACGTCGAACTCGCCGCTGATCTGTTTCGGCATGGCGCCTGTCTCCCTTGGCACAGGGAGACTAGACGCGGCCAGACCCCACTGCGTTCCCTCAGCCCTGCCGGGGCCAGCCCGGCCTGCCGCGGAAAGGACGCATGTCGGGGTAGCCGGTGACTGCCCAGGCGCCATCCACCAGCAGGCTGGCGCCGGAGACGTAGCGCGCCTCCTCGCTGGCCAGGAACAGGGCGGGGCCGGCGATGTCCTCCGGCTGCGCCGCGCGGCCGAGCGGGATGCGCTGGAGGAAGGCGGCATGCGCGGCGGGGTTGTCGAAGTGGCGCTTGGTCAGCGGCGTCTCGACCAGGCCGGGCAGGATGGCGTTCACCCGGACGCCGTCCGGCGTCATCTCCAGCGCGCCATTCCGCGTCAGCATCTCGACCCCCGCCTTGGCCGAGGCATAGGCGGCGCCGCCATGCATCGGCACATGGGCGTTAAGCGAGGCGATGTTCACAATGCACCCGCCGCGTCCCAGCATGTGCCGCGCCGCATGCTTCATCCCGAGGAAGACGCCCTTCAGGCAGAGATCGACGGTGAAGTCCCAATCGCCCTCGGCAAGATCCACGATGTAGCCGGGGCGGGAGGCGCCGGCGACGTTGAAGGCGCAGTCGAGCGCGCCGAACCGCGATGCGGCCAGCGCCATCATCGCCTCGACCTCGGCCTCCCTGGTCACGTCGCAGCGCGTGGTGGCAACGCCCGCGCCGAACTCGGCGGCGACTGTCGCCAGCCGCTCCTCGCTGACATCGCCGCAGACCACCCGCGCGCCCTTGCGGCGCAGGCCGCGCAGGATGGCAAGGCCGATGCCGGAGGCGCCGCCCGCCACCACCGCCACCTTGCCGGCGAAGCGTCCCATGCTCGTGCTCATCGCCTCCCTCCCCTCATGCGAAAGGCCCGCCCTCGATCCAGGCCAGTGCCCGTTCCAGGCATTCGACCGCCGTCCGGTGCAGCGTGTCGCCGATGTCGCGCGGGGCGCGGCCGGCGCAGGCGCGGGCATTGCTGCCCTCGAGCAGGATGCCGAGCTTGTAGCTGGCCAGCACCGCATGCCAGCGCAGCGAGCCCATGTCGCGCCCGGTCCGCGCGGCGTAATGCGCGATGATCTCCGGCATGTCGGGGAAGCCGTCATGCGGCGTGGTGCGGAAGCCGCCGGGCGGCGGCGCACCGCCCTCCGGCCACTGCGCCAGCAGCCGGCCGAGATCGAGCAGCGGGTCGCCGAGTGTCGCCAGCTCCCAGTCGACGATCGCCGCCAGCGCCGGGCCGTCCGGGGCGAACATCACGTTGCCGATGTGATAGTCGCCATGCATCAGCCCAGGCGTGAAGTCGCGCGGCAGGGTCGCATCCAGCCAGCCGGCGACGGCCTCGACGCCCGGCAGCACCTGCGGCCCCGGCCAGCCCGCGTATTGCCCATAGCCTTCGAGCTGCGCGCGCCAGCGCCCGGCCTGGCGGTCGAGAAAACCCTCCGTTCGGCCGAAATCCTCCAGCCCCACCGCGACATGGTCCACCTGCGCCAGCCGGGCGATGCCGTCCACCAGCGCCAGCCCCATGCCGTGGCGGATCGCCGGGTCGCCGGCATGCAGCGGCGGCATCACCGTGATGGCGTTGAAGCCCTCCACCACCTCCATCAGGTAGAACACGCCGCCGAGCAGGCCGGGATCGTCGCAGAGCGCGACCAGCCGCGGATGCGGCACCTCGGTGCCGGCCAGCGCCGCCAGCAGCCGCGCCTCCCGCCGCATGGTCCGGTTGCCGTCCATCACCGGGCTCGGCGGGGCGCGGCGCAGCACGAATTCCCGCGCGCCGCGGCGGAAGCGCAGCATGACGTTCTGCGTCCCGCCCTCGAGCTGGCGCGGCGCCTCGACAGGGCCGCCTTCCAGCCCCAGGCCGTCCATCCAGCGGGCCAGCGCGTCGCGGTCCATCGCGTCAGGGCGCCGGCCCGAAACCGGAGACATCGAAACCCGGGGCCATGCCGGCTGCCTTCCTTCCCGTTCGCCCCAGCCTGCGCCCGGCGCGCCTGCCGTCAAAGCCTCAATCCTGGCGGATGCCAAGCCGCTGGATCACCTCGGTCCAGCGCGCCAGCTCGTCCCGCATCACCGCGGCCAGCCGGTCCGGCCCGAGATCGCGCGGCTCCATCGACTGCGCCGCGAGCCGCTCGCGCACCGCGGGCAGCGCGACGATGCGGCGGAGATCGGCCTCGATCCGCGCCACCACCGGCGCCGGCAGCCCGGCCGGGCCGAGCACCGCATACCAGGTACCGGAATCGAAGCCGGGATAGCCGGACTCCGCCAGGGTCGGCACATCCGGCAGCGCCAGGGCGCGCGCCGCCCCCGTCGTGGCCAGCGCATGCAACCGCCCGGCCTGCACCGCCGGGACCGCCATGACCGGGTTGTGGAACATCGCCTGCACCTGGCCGCCGAGCAGCGCCGCATGCGCCGGCGCGGCGCCGCCGAAGGGCACATGGGTGAACTCCACCCCGGCGCGGCTGCGGAACAGCTCCGCGGTCAGGTGGGTCGGCGTGCCGATGCCGGCCGAGGCGACGGTGACCTGGCCGGGATGGGCGCGCAGCAGCGCCTCGAAGCCCGCCAGGTCCGCGGCCGGCACCGACGGGTGCAGCACCAGCACCAGGCTGTAGTAGGCGAGTTGCGCAACCGGGGTGAAGTCGCGGACCGGGTCGAAGGCCAGCCTGGTATAGAGCGCGGCGCCCTGCACGTGGGAGGAGGCGCAGACCAGCAGCGTGTGGCCGTCCGGCGCCGCGCGCGCCACCGCCTCGGCGCCGATATTGCCGCCGGCGCCGCCGCGGTTCTCGACGACGACCGGCTGGCCCCAGCCCTCCGCCAGCCGCTCCGCCAGCAGCCGTGCCAGCGCGTCGGCCGGCCCGCCGGGCGGGAAGGGCACGACGAGGCGCACCGGGCGCAGCGGCCAAGCCTGGGCGCGGGCCGCGGGTGCCAGGAATGCGGCGCCGAGCGCGACGCGGCGGCCGATGCGGATCATGCAGGGTTCCTCCGCGCGGCCTCTCGCCGGGCCGCTGCGGCGAAGGCTATGGCCAGCGCGCGGGCGCGTCCATCCGATGGACCTGGGGACGGGCCGGCGTTATGTCCGATGGGACACGACGCTGGCCAAGGACACCGCATGGATTTCGGGCTGAGCGCCGAGGAATGGCAGGCCGTGCGGCTCAGCCTCGACGTCGCCTGCCGCTCGGTCCTGGTCTCGCTGCTGCCGGCGATCGGCGTGGCGATGCTGCTGGCGCGCGGCCGCTTCCCCGGCCGGGCGCTGCTGGACGCGCTGGTGCACCTGCCGCTGGTGGTGCCTCCCGTCGTCGTCGGCTGGGGCCTGCTGATGCTGTTCGGCCTGCGCGGGCCGATCGGCGAGCCGCTGCACGCGTGGTTCGGCATCCGCCTGGTCTTCACCACGGATGGCGCGGCGCTGGCGACCGCGGTGATGTCCTTCCCGCTGATCGTCCGCGCGGTGCGGCTCGGTCTGGAAGGCGTCGACCCCGGGCTGGAGGCCGCGGCGCGGACGCTCGGCGCCGGGCGGCTCGACCGCTTCGTCACCGTCACCCTGCCGCTGATGTCGCCCGGCATCCTGGCCGGCGCGGTCACTGCCTTCGCCGCGGGGCTCGGCGAGTTCGGCGCGGTGATCACCTTCGCCTCCAACATCCCGGGCGAGACGCAGACGCTGCCCCTGGCGATCTACAGCGCGACGCAGATGCCGGGCGGGGAGGCGACGGCGGCGCGGCTCGCCGGCATCTCCTTCGCGCTGGCCGTGCTCGGCCTGCTGGCGGCGGAGTTCCTGGCGCGGCGCATGGCGCTGCTGCTGGGGCGCGGCTGATGCTGGACGTCGCGCTGCGCCACCGCTTCGGGCCCGGGGGCTTCGCGCTGGACGTCGCCTTCGCCACGGCGGAGGCGGGCGTGACCGCGTTGTTCGGGACCTCCGGCTGCGGCAAGACCACGGTGCTGGCCGCCGTCGCCGGGCTGCTGCGGCCGCAGGCCGGGCACGTCGCGCTGCACGGCACGGCGCTGCTCGACACCGCGCGCGGACTCTGCGTCCCGCCGGAGCGTCGGCGCTGCGCCATGGTCTTCCAGGATGCGCGGCTGTTCCCGCATCTCAGCGTCGCCACCAACCTGCGCTACGGGCTGCGCCGCGCGCCGCCGGACGCCACCGGCCCGGGGCTCGAGGAGGTGGTGGCGCTGCTCGGCATCGGCCATCTGCTCGGGCGGCGGCCGGGGCGGCTTTCGGGCGGCGAGCGGCAGCGCGTGGCGCTGGGACGCGCGCTGCTGGCGCGGCCGCGGCTGCTGCTGATGGACGAGCCGCTGGCGGCGCTCGATGCCGAGCGGCGGGCCGAGGTGCTGCCCTTCCTGGCCCGGCTGCGCAGCGCCGCGAACCTGCCGATCCTCTACGTCACCCATGCGCTGGACGAGGTGGACGCGCTGGCCGACCGGCTGGTGCTGCTGCAGGCCGGGCGCGTCGTGGCGGAGGGCAGCGTGGAGGCGCTGTCGCTGCGCACCGACCTGCCGCTGGCCGGGCGGCGCGATGCCGGCGCGCTGCTGCCCTGCACGGTGCTGGGGCACGATGCCGCGCGCGGGCTGACGCGCCTCGGCTTCGCCGGCGGCGAGCTGACGGTGCCGATGCGGGAGGAAGCACCGGGCACCCGGGCCCGCGTCCGGCTGCGCGCCCGCGACGTGGCGGTGGCGACCGAGCCGCCGCGCGGCCTCTCCACCCAGAACGTGCTGCCGGCGACCCTCGCCGCGATCGGCGAGGCGCCCTCCCCGCACGAGGTCTTCCTGCGGCTGCGCCTGGGCGGGAGCGAGCTGCTGTCGCGCGTCACGCGCGACAGCGTCGCGCGGCTGGGGCTCGCGCCGGGCCAGGCGGTCTGGGCGGTGGTGAAGGCGGTGACCTTCGATCGCAGCACGGGAGCGACGGGATGAAGGAGGCGGCGCTCAGCCTGCGGATCGACCTGCCGCAGGGGCGGATCGGCCCGGGCAAGGTCCGGCTGCTGGAGGCGATCGACCGGGAGGGCTCGATCTCGGCGGCCGGGCGGGCGCTGGGGATGAGCTACAAGCGCGCCTGGGACCTGGTGGATGCGCTGAACCGGCTGCTCGGCACCCCCGCGGTGCAGGCCAGCCCCGGCGGCCATCGCGGCGGCGGCGCGGTGCTGACCGAGGCGGGGCGCGGGCTGGTGGCCGACTACCGGGCGATCGAGCGCGCCGCGCAGCGTGCCGCCGAGCCGCGGCTGGCCGCGCTGGCGCAGCGGGCGAAGGGCTGACGCGGCCCGCCCAGGATCAGCCGGGAAGCTCGAGCACGTTCTTGCTCAGGATGTTCCGCTGGATCTCGTTGCTGCCGCCATAGATCGTCGCCGGCCGGGCCTGGATGTAGAGGCCGCCGATGTTGAGATCGCGGTTGCCCTCCATCGGCTCCAGCAGCCCGGCATTCTCGCCGGCGATCTCCAGCATGCAGTCGGTGATCTTCTGGAACAGCTCGGTCTGCAGGATCTTCAGCATGGAGACGTCGGGGCCGAGCGACTGGCCGCGCTTCAGCCGCTCGACGAAGGTGCCATACAGCGCCTTCAGGTCCTCGAACTCCAGCCGCAGCCGGGCGTAGCTGTCCTGGAACTGCGCGTCCTCCCAGCACCCCATCCGCTCGGCCAGGATCTTCAGCCGCGACAGCGCGTAGCCCGATTGCCGCGGCGAGCCGAGGAAGATGCGCTCGAAGCCGAGCAGCGCCTTGGCCATGTCCCAGCCCTTGTTGAGCTGGCCGACCAGGTTCTCCTTCGGCACCCGGACATTGTCGAAGAAGGTCTCGCAGAACTCGTCATGCATCTCGAGGTTGATGATGGGACGCACGGTGATGCCGGGCGTCTTCATGTCCACCAGCAGGAAGGAGATCCCCTCCTGCTTCTTCGCATTCTTGTCGGTGCGGACCAGCAGGAAAATCCAGTTGGCGTCCATCGCCAGCGTGGTCCAGATCTTCTGGCCGTTGACGACATAGTGGTCGCCGTCGAGCACGGCTTCCGTCCGCAGCGCGGCGAGGTCGGAGCCGGCATTGGGCTCGGAATAGCCCTGGCACCAGATGTGCTCGCCGGTCAGGATCTTTGGCAGGAAGCGCCGCTTCTGCTCCTCCGTGCCGTACTTGATCACCAGCGGGCCCAGCATGACGATGCCGTGGTCGTTGGTGCGGGCGACGCCGTAGCGCTCGTATTCCTCGGTCAGGATGATCTGCTTGCCCGGCGAGAGGCCGAGCCCGCCATGTTCCTTCGGCCAGCCCGGGCAGAGCCAGCCGCGCTCGGCCAGCGTCATGTACCAGGGCTTGTTCTCGCTCCAGTGCAGGCGCTTCGGCGGGTTGCGCAGTTCCTGCGGGTAGTTTGCGTGCAGGAAGGCGCGGACCACGTGGCGGAACTGCTCGTCGTCGAGGCCGTCGAGCTCGGCCGGCGGCGGAATGCGGATGGCGTCCATCTCAGGTCCCCTTGAATTGCGGCGTGCGCTTGCCGAGGAAGGCAGCGCGGCCTTCCTTGAAATCCTCGGTCAGGAACAGCGTGGACTGGAAATGGCGTTCCTGCTCCAGGGCGCGGTCGAGGCCCTCGCCCAGCATCTGCTTGGTCAGTGCCATCGGCGCCGGCGCCTGGTCCGCAAGGAACTTCGCCTTCTCCAGCGCGGTCCGCAGCGCATGGCCCTTCGGTACGACATGGTCGACGATGCCGATGCGTTCGGCCTCCGGCGCGCTCATCTGCCCGTGGTAGAAGAGGATCTGCCGCGCCCGGCCCTGGCCGACGCGCATCGGCAGGGTATGCGGCAGGCCGAGATCGGCCATCAGCCCGATCTTGCCGAAGCCCGCGGCGAAGCGCGCTTCCTCCGATGCCACCACCGTGTCCGAGGCGCAGGCGAGCGATAGGCCGGCGCCGACGCAGAAGCCCTCGACCGCCGCGACCACCGGCAGGCTGCCCATCACCATCAGGCGGATCAGCTGGTGCGACAGCCGCATGCGCTCCCGCCCCGCCAGCGCGCTGTCCACGTCCATGCCGGAGATGTCGCCGCCCGAGCAGAAATGGCCGCCCGAGCCGGTGATGACCACCGCGCGGACATCGCGGTTCGCCTGCGCCTGCTCCAGCGCCGCGATCATCGCGGAGCGGATCGGCATGGCCAGCGCGTTGCGCCGCGCCGGCTGGTCGATGGTGAGGATGAGGACCGCGCCGTCGCGCTCCTCGATCAGCCGCGTGGCGGAAACCTCGCTGCCGCCTTGCGGCCGATTCAGCTCTCCGCGCCCTTCGGCACTCCGACCATCGGGCGCATGGTCCTGCGGCCGATTCAGCTCTCCGCGCCCTTCGGCGCTCCGACCATCGGGCGCAGTCATTCCTCGACCTCCGGGCTGGTGGCCATGAAGCGGCGGCGGTGCAGCGTGGCGCTGCCATACTGGTTGGCCATTACCATGGCTTTCCGCAGGTACAGGCCCACGTCGTAGTCGTCGGTATAGCCGATGCCGCCATGCAGCTGGATGCATTCGCGCTGCACCAGCAGGCTGGCCTCCGCCGCGCGCGCCTTGGCGCGGGACACGGCGGCGCGGCGCGCATCGCCAATGGCGCCGGCATCGAGCGTCGCCGCCGCGGCCTCGATGCTGGCGCGGGTCAGCGCGAGCTGCATATTCAGGTTTGCCGCACGGTGCTGCAGCGCCTGGAAGGTACCGATGATCCTGCCGAACTGCTGCCGCGTGCGAAGGTAGTCGAGCGTCATGCCGAAGGCGCGCTCCATCCCGCCGAGCAGGTAGGCCGCCGTTACCAGCGCCGCCTCGTCCAGGCCATCGGCCAGCATCGGGCCGATATCGTCGGAGAGCTTCGTGCCTTCCACCAGGTTCGGCACGATGCTGCCGAGATTGCCGCCGTCCTGAGTGCGCTCGACCTTTGGCACGCAGCGCGCCGCCGGCAGCTCGTACAGCGCGAGCCGATCGCCTTCCCGCACCGGGACGAGGAAGAAATCGGCCCCCGAGGCCATGGGCAGGAAACGCCGCGGCGCGTCGGGCGTGCCGGGCGCCTCAAGCGTATCGGGCCGCTCCTGCCACGCCGTCAGCACCAGCACCTCGCCGGCCAGCAGCACCGGCAGCGCACCGTGGCGCCCGGCCGCCGCCAGCAGCTGCGCGGAAAGGGACGCGGCGATCAGCGGCTCCGGCACCAGGGCGCCGCCCAGCTCCTCGGCCAGGGCGCACATTTCGCCGAGGCCAAGCCCGGCGCCGCCCAGCGCCTCCGGCACCCGCAACCCGATCCAGCCCATCTCGCCCATCTGGCGGAACAGCCCGGCATCGAAGCCGGGATCCTGGAAACGCAGGTCGCGGATGCGCTTCAGGTCGCCGCCGGGCGGCGCCAAGGCGGCGGCGCTGTCGCGGATCATGCGGATGGATTCCGCGCGGTCGTCCTGTTCGGCGGCGCTCATGCGACACTACTCCCAATACCCAGGGAAGACGCCGCCCTCCCCGGACGCTCCAAGGGTCCTGGCGACCCCGGGTTTCAATTGGTGTGGAGAGGGGCGGCGGTCTTCGCGCGCAACTCGTCGAGCGTCACGCCCGGTGCCAGGTCCACCACGACGAAGCCCTTCTCCGGCACCACGTCCAGCACCGCCAGGTTGGTATAGACCCGGCGCACGCAGGCGAGGCCGGTCAGCGGATAGCCGCAGCGCTCCACCAGCTTCGACCTTCCGTCCTTGGTCGTGTGCTCCATGATCACCCAGAGCCGCTTGGCCCCGGCTGCCAGGTCCATGGCGCCGCCGACCGCGGGGGCGGTGTCGTTCTCCGAGGTCGCCCAGTTCGCCAGGTCGCCATTCTCCGCGACCTCGAAGGCGCCAAGCACGCAAAGGTCGATATGGCCGCCGCGAATCATTGCGAAGCTGTCGGCATGGCCGACGAAGGAAGCCCCTTTCGCCAGGGTGATCAGCTGCTTGCCGGCGTTGATCAGCCAAGGGTCCTCATGCCCCTTGGCCGGGGCCGGGCCCATGCCGATGACGCCGTTTTCCGACTGGAAGATCACCTCCCGCGTCGGCGGCACATGGTTCGCCACCATGGTGGGGATGCCGATGCCGAGGTTGACGCACCATCCCTCCGGCACGTCGTCGGCGAGGCGGGCGGCCATCTGGTCGCGGGTGAAGGGCATGTTCCGTCCTCCTCTGCTCAACCGGCTTCCGGGGTCAGCCAGTCGCCGCCTCGATCCACCTGGACCACGCGGTTCACGTAGACGCCGGGGGTCATGATCATGTGCGGGTGCAGCTCGCCAAGCTCGCGGATGTGCTGCACCTGGGCGATGGTCAGCTCGGCCGCCATCGCCATCACCGGGTTGAAGTTGGCGCCGGAGCCCCGGTAGACGAGGTTGCCCCAGCGATCCGCCTCCCAGGCCTCGATCAGCGCCACGTCGCCGGGCAGCGCGCGTTCCATGACGTAGCGCTTGCCCTCGAACTCCCGGGCTTCCTTGCCCTGCTCCAGCTTCGTGCCGGCGGCGGTCGCGGTGTAGAAGGCGGGGATGCCGGCACCGGCGGCGCGGATGCGTTCCGCCAAGGTCCCCTGCGGCACGATCTCCAGCTCGATCCGGCCCTCGCGGTACAGCGTCTCGAAGACCACCGGGTCGCTGCTGCGGGGGAAGGAGCAGACGATCTTGCGGACCCGGCCGAGCTCCATCAGCCGCGCCACGCCGATGCGGCCGACCCCGGCATTGTTCAGCACGGCGGTGAGGTTGCTGGCGCCCTGCTCGATCAGCCCCTCGATCAGAACGTCGGGCTGGCCGACCGAGCCGAAGCCGCCGATCAGCACGGTGGAGCCGTCCTTCACCCCAGCCAGCGCATCCGCGACCGACTGCACGATCTTGTTGATCATCCATACCCTCCCGGACCGGCCTTTCAGGTAAACCGCGGGCCGCCGCCGGTCCAGCCCCGCCGGCGGGTCAGGCGAAGACCTCCGCCCCGATCGGGCTGTTGGTGATCCCGTGCAGCCGCATCGGCGCCGGCGGCAGGTCGTGCAGCACCCGCAACAGGTTGGCCGCCAGCCAGGCATCCTCGAGCGCGCCGTGCAGTGCCGTCTCCCGTGCCAGGCCGCAAGCGGCGGCGGCGTGCGCCAGGCCGGCGCGCTGCCCGGGATGCGCCCGGCGCCAGAGCTGCAGCGTGCAATGCGCCGCGCCCCAGGGGGCGGGCAGGCCGAGCCGCTCGAACTCCCCGCCCAGCATGCGGCGGTCGAAAGGCATGTTGTGCGCCGCCGCAGCATGGCCGCCGAAGAAATCGGCGACGTCCGCGACGTGCTCGGCGAAGGGTGGGTGCAGGGCGAGGAAGGCGTCGCTCATGCCATGCACCCTCGTGGCGCCCCAGTGGCAGGGAATGCCGGGGGCGAAGGCCAGGTGCAGCGTCGCCTCCGGCTCCAGCGCCGCGTCCAGCCGCACGGCGCCGAGTGAGACCACGCGGTCGCCGGTCGCCGCGCCGGTGGTCTCGGTATCGAAGACGATGATCGGGCCGGCCAGCAGCATGGGCTCAGGCGTAGCGGAACAGCCCGTTGCTCACCACCACCTTGTCGCGCTCGACCACACGGGCGCGGAAGGCGGCACCGTCGGCTTCCTTCCAGATCTCGGTGCGGATCGTCTCGCCCGGGAAGACGGGGGAGGAGAAGCGCAGGTCCATCCGTCCGAAGCGCGCGGTGTCGTAGCCGCACATCTCCCGCAGCAGGGCGTGGCAGACGGTGCCGAAGGTACAGAGCCCGTGCAGGATCGGGCGCGGGAAGCCGGCCTGCTTCGCCACTGCAGGGTCGATGTGCAGAGGGTTGAGATCGCTGTTGAGCCGATAGACCAGCGCCTGCTCCGGCCGCGTCGCCAGGTCCAGCGTGACGTCCGGGGTGCGGTCTGGCTCCGGGTGCGGCTGCTTCACCGGGCCGCTCGGGCCGCCGAAGCCGCCATTGCCGCGGAGGAAGCTGGTCGAGGTCGCGGTGGCCAGCAGCGCGCCGGTCCTGGCGTCGCGGATCTCGCGCTCCGAGTACATCAAGGCACCCTTGCCCTCGCCGCGATCGACGATGCCGGTGATGCGGGACCGGCCGACCACCTCGCCCTCCGTCGGCAGCGGCGCGTGCAGCACCAGCCCCTGCTCGCCGTGCAGGATCTGCTGCCAGACGATCCCGGTATCGGCGTTGCGCGACCAGAAGCCGGGCGAGGCCAGCACCACCGGCATCGACGGCATCACTTTCAGCCGCGGCTCATAAAGGAAGTCGAGCTGCTGCTCGTCCATCGGGTCCTGACCAAGGCCGACGGAAAAATTGTACAGCGCCACATCCTGCCAGCGCAGCGTCTGCCGCACTTCGGGGATGGGGTAGTTCATCAGGTGGTCGTAGTTCAGCGCCATCTCAGTGGCTCCCCCCTATGTTCAGCGGACCGATTCAGACCTGCGGCGCCTGTGCGCCTTCGTTCACCGGGCCGCCTGGAGTTCGATCACGGCATCGGCGGCAAAGCAGCCCTGCCCATCCGGCAGCACCAGCAGCGGGTTGACGTCGACGCCGGCCAGCCGCGGCCCGGCCGCGGCGGCGAAGGCCGAGAGCGCCGAGAGCGCCTTCGCCAGCGCCGCCACGTCGGCCTTCGGCCGGCCGCGCGCGCCATCCAGCAAGGGGAAGCCGCGCAGGCTGCGGACCATCCGCTCGGCCTCCATGGTGTCGAAGGGGCAGCGGCGAAAGGCGACATCCTTCAGCACCTCGATGAAGATGCCGCCCAACCCGACCATCGCCACCGGCCCGAAGACCGGGTCGCGGAAGACGCCGAGCGCCATCTCGACCGCAGCCCCCTCTCCCTTCGTCGGGATCTGCTTGGCGACCAGAACGCCCTCGATCCGCGCTGCCGGCGCATGGTGCCGGGCGCGGTCGAGGAGCGTGGCGAAGCCCTGCTTCACCTGCTCGGCATTCGCCACGTCCAGCAGCACGCCGCCGATCTCGCTCTTGTGCAGGATGTCGGGCGACAGGATCTTCAGCACCACGGGGTAGCCGATCTGCGCCGCCGCGGCGACCGCCGCCTCGCTGTCGCTGCAGGCATGCTCGGGCACCGCCGGCACGCCGGCCTCGGCCAACAATGCCTTGGCCACCGCCTCGGACGGTGTCGTCTCCGGCAGCACCACCTTCGGCAACGGCACCGCCGCGCGCGGCTGCTCGGCCTTGGCGAAGGACGCACCGTATTGCCCCATGGCGGCGATCGCGGTGACCGCGCGGGACGGGTCCTCGAAGCAGACCCAGCCATCGGCCTCGTAATCCGCGGTCTTGTTCGGCGCCAGCATGGACATGACCCAGAGCCGGTCCGGATGCGCGGCGCGGATCGCCCGCATCTGCTGGTGCAGCGCGGGCCCGACGCTGCGCCCCGCCGCGGTCTGCGACCAGAAGGACAGGATCGAGGTATAGCCGCCATCGGTCGCCACGCTCTCGGCGAATTCGGTGATCAGCGGCAGGTTGTTTGTGACCTGCGCGGTGCAGTCCACGGGGTTGCGCGGGGCACAGAAAGGCACCAATCCACGCAGCTTCTCCTGCGCCGCCTCCGGCATCGGTGGCATGGCGATCCCGGCGGCCTCGGCAGCGTCCGAGATCAGCACGCCGGCGCCGCCCGAGACGGTCAGCACGCCGAGCGTATTGCGCGCGGGGTAGATGCGGCGGGACGCAGCATAGGCGATGTCGAGCATCTCCTCCGTCGTCCGCGCCCGCACCACGCCGAACTCGTCCAGCACCGCCTGGGTCACCGCGTCGTCGCCGGCGATGGAGGCCGTGTGCGACTGCGCCGCGGCGCCGCCAAGCTGGCTGCGGCCGACCTTCATCATGACGATCGGCTTGCGGTTGCGCCGCGCGAGCTCGAGCGCCGCGATGAACTGCGCGCTTTCCCGGATGCCCTCGGCATAGGCGCAGATCACGTCGACCTCGGGCGCCTGCGCCATCCAGCCCAGCACGTCACCGAGCGCGACCTCCGCCTCGTTGCCCGTGGTGATGCAGACCTGCATGCCGAGGCCCCGGTCGAGCGCCGCGGCGAAGACATGCGTGCCGTAGGCGCCGGACTGCGACGCCACGCCGATCCGCCCGGGGACCGGCCAGCCCTTCTCGAAGCTCGCGGTGAAGGTGCCGTAGAAGCGGATGCTGTCGTTGAAGACGCCGAGGCAGTTCGGCCCCAGCAGCCGGATGCCGTGGCGCTTCGCCACCGCGGTCAGCCGGTCCTGCGCCTCGGCGCCGGCGGCGTCCATCTCGGCGAAGCCGGCGGAGAAGACGATGACGGCGCGGCAGCCCTTCTTTCCCAACGAATCGAGCGTCGGGATGGCATGCTCGGCGGGGACGGCGATGATGGCGACGTCAGGTGCGGCCGGCAGCGCCTCGACCGAGGGAAAGGCCGTCAGGCCCTGCACCGTCGCTCGTTTCGGGTTGACCGGCCAAATCTCGCCGTGGAAGCCGCGTTCCTTCATGTAGGCGATCGGCCGGCCGCCGATCCGGGCCGGCTCGTCCGAGGCGCCGATGACGGCCACGGAGCGTGGCCGCACCAGCGCATCCAAGGACGCGAATCCGGCATTCGCCGGCGCGGCATCGGCAGTCATGGACTTCTCCCCGAGGCTTGGTCTTTCCCGCCGCAGCCTGAGGGAGCGCGGGGATGACAGCAAGGGGGGCCGGCGCCTTCAGGCCGCCGGGGGCGGCGGCGCGGCGGGCGCCTCAGTCCTCGGCCTCCTCCTCGTCGAGGTCGTCGAGATCCTCCTCGTCGTCGAGGTCGTCCTCGTCCTCCTCGAATTCCTCGTCCTCCTCAAGGTCGTCCTCGTCCTCGAACTCGTCTTCCTCGTCGAGCGCGTCTTCGTCATCTTCGCCCTCGCCCCCCAGGATGAGACCAGGGGCGGCGGACCAGGCGCATGGGAGCCAGGGAGCGGGACCGGCGAGGCCGGACTTCAGGGCGGCGTCAGACATGCATGCTCCTCCGATCCAGCCAGGGCCTTGGCTGATTCCATCGGGGAGGCGCGCGGTCCAGCCCCGCCGGCCAAGGCCGGCAGCAGAATCGCGTGACCTGGGGTCCGGGTTGCCCGGAGGGGAGGAGGCGACGCCAGGATCCCGCCTGGCGCTCGCTTCCGGTTCTCGACCTGGCCCCGCGGTTTGAGGCCTGGGCTTAGCCCTGCGCGTCGGGCGAAAGGACGATGCAGGCACCCTTGCGCTTCAGCCGGTCGCAGGCGGCCTGGGCAGCCGGCTGGGACAGCCCGGTGACCCGGGCGCGGTACAGGGTAGCCCGGCCGGCGGCCACCGGCTGCACCGCGGTGCGGCCACCGGCGGTATCCTGCGCCGCCTCCGCCGCGCCGCGCGCCTGGGCCTGGTTGGCGAAGGCGCCGACCTGCACCGCCCAGCCACCGGCGGGGGTGGCGGCAGGCGCCGGACCCCGGGCGACGGCCGGGCGGATCGCCGAAGTCGGCAGGGTCGAGGCCTGGGCGGTGCCGAGCAGGGCAAAGCCTCGTGCCGGGCCGGACTGCATCGCCGGGCCCGGCCGCGACGGCGCCACGGGCGGCAGGGCCAGGGCGGCAACCTGGGTCCTGGCAGGTGGCGTCGCGGCGGTCCGCGCCGGCGCGCGCGACGGCGCCATCGGCTCGGGCGCGCGCGGGCTCACCACCGGTTCGGCGATCGGCGGGTTGGGGATCGGCTCCATCCGGACTACCTCACCCCGCGGCATCGACGGGGCCGAGGTGCTGCCATCCGGGATCGGATCCATCCGCACCACCGGGCTGACCATCGGGCTCAGGGAGGCGACCTGAACCGGCGGATCCGACGTGCTGCCGTCCGGAATCGGGTCCATCCGCACCACCGTGCCGGCCAGCACCGTCGGCGTGATGCCCGGCTGCTGTGCGTCACGCTGCTCGCGCAGCGCCAGCATGGTGGCACTGTCCATCCGGCGCGGGCCGGCCGGGATGTTCAGCGGGATCTCGGCGGCGGCATAGATCTCCGGCGCCACTCGCTTCGTCGGGTGGTGGGCGATGATGTTGGGGCCGATGCGGGCGACGTAGTTGCGCGTTTCGTTCGGCAGGCCCCGGCTGTTCCAGAGATAGTCCTCCAGCCGCCGCGGCCCGGCATTGTAGGCCGCCAGGAAGGCGGGCGAGCCGTAGAGGTCGTACATCTCCCGGATGTACGCCGCACCCGCCATGATGCTGTCATAGGGGTGGTAGGGGTCGTCGCCAAAGCCGTAGCGGCCGCGCAGCTCGCGGTAGGTTCCGGGCATGACCTGCATCAGGCCCATGGCGCCGACCGGACTGGTGGCGCCGATTCGGCCGCCGGATTCCTGGCGCATGACCTCGCGGATCCAGCGCTCGGGCACGTCGAAGCGGCGGGAGGCGTCGCGGATATAGGGACCCCATGGATCCCGGGCCGGACCCGGCGGGTCATAGCTGCTCGGCCGGTTGTAGCTGCCATGCACCGCCGCCACATGCTTGGTGGCCGGCGCTTGGCTCGACTGCCCGCAGGCAGCCAGCAAAGCAAGGACCGATAAGGCGACGGCCGGTCGACCGAGGCGAGCAACGAGGCCCCGCGCGGTCCAGCCGGTCTCGCTGATGGTCCGAATCCCCTGGGACATCCCCTTGGCTCCGTCGGGTCTAGGAACACCGGTTCCGAAGCCTGCCCCCCCGAGACCCGCATCGTCCCCACGATGCGTGCCTCCAGGCTGCCCCGAAGACCAGGCGGACGTACTGCGTCCGTGAAGCTCAAGCCCTACACGCTTCCGGGCAGGCTCGGCAAGTCCGAGTCTTCATCGCAATACTTTGCGGCAGCAAACTCTTGCCTGTGTCCGAAAGTCCTGGCGGGTGCTGTACCCCTCACGGCCTTGCAACCAATTGGTAACTAACGGCCCGCTGTCCACTATTTGTTTTCGGCAGTCCGGCGCCGGCCTCTATAGCCCCGGCCATGCTGGATGCGACCCTGCCCCGCCCCGACGCGGCCCGCCCCGCAGCGGCTGGTCCCCGGACCCGCCCCGGCGCGACGCCGCTTTACGTCAGCGATGCGGCGCAGCCGCGCCGCCGCGCCGCGGCGCTGGAGGACCTGGCGACCGGGCTCAGGCGCTGGCGGCTGCCCGCCG
>NZ_SMSJ01000429.1 GCF_004355005.1 Dankookia rubra | reverse complement strand
GCGGCAGCACTGATCCCCTCGGCAATCCGAACCGCCGTGCCGTCGGGCAGCACGATCTCGATGCGGCTGTCCGCTTGGTTCTCAGGGTCGATGGGCGCTGCGGCTACCGGGTGTCAACGGCGGAGGAATATTGGAGCGCCCGGCGGAGTAAAATTGGGGCAGCCGGTAGCCACCGCTTGAGCTTGGTGACCGCTACTGGGTTGCGGTTGGTTTCGGATGG
>NZ_SMSJ01000428.1 GCF_004355005.1 Dankookia rubra | reverse complement strand
AGCAGCCGGTCCAGCAACTCATCCGCGATGTGCGGCGCCTTCCGTCGAGCCATGGGGGAGATCCTTTCTGTCCCTCATGACCGGCAACACACGAAAATGCCGACAGTCCCCTCGGCGGAGCGCGACGAGCGCGAGGCGCTCGGCCGGTCGCGCGGCGGCTACGGGACCAAGGCGTGCGTGATCGCCGATGCCTCCGGCCGCGCCATCGGCTTCGCCCTGG
>NZ_SMSJ01000427.1 GCF_004355005.1 Dankookia rubra | reverse complement strand
CGCCGACCATCCCGTCAGCCGTGTCGCCGAGCTTCTGCCATGGAACCTGCCAAGCGACGCAGACGCCGCGGCAACCTGACGGTCGATCGCCGCGTCACCGGACGCTTACGACGTAGTCGATGCCCTCGGCCTCGCAGAAGGCCATCACCTCCGGGCGACCGTAATGGCCGTCGCCGCGCAGGGTGATGTGGGTGCCTGGCCAGTGGCGCCGGATCTGCCG
>NZ_SMSJ01000426.1 GCF_004355005.1 Dankookia rubra | reverse complement strand
GTACCTTGGGCAGGGCGTGAGCGGCTTGTCCAGGAGACCGCTACAGAACTGATGGCATGACTGCTCAAAGCGGCGGGGCCGGAAGGCGCCATTCAGGTGCTAGGGCACTCCTGTCAACGCCGCCTGAAATCTGACCCACTTCGTCTTGGTCCGCCGATCGAAACCTGACCCCCTTGATGCCCGGGGGTGGGGCGAGCCCCAACCCCCGGGCGGCGCCGTTC
>NZ_SMSJ01000425.1 GCF_004355005.1 Dankookia rubra | reverse complement strand
AGGCGGTCATAGATGCTGTCAGCGAACACGGCCCGGAGCCAGTTGTAGAGAGGCTTGATACGTCGGAGCAGTTCGCCCGCGCTGTCCGCATCCTGGATGGACGCGGCATGCGGGAGTGTCAGGAATTCCGTGTGCGTCCGGTCGGTTGAACGACACGGTCAGGCCAGGGCTTTGGTGAAGCGCTGGCCGAACAGGACGGCGAACTGAGCCTTGGCCATGGC
>NZ_SMSJ01000424.1 GCF_004355005.1 Dankookia rubra | reverse complement strand
GCAGAAGCTCGGCGACACGGCTGACGGGATGGTCGGCGATGCGCTCCAGCACACGCCGCAGGTAGGCCTCCGGATCGAGGCCGTTGAGCTTGGCGGTGGCGATGAGCGAGGGGGACTGTCGGCATTTTCGTGTGTTGCCGGTCATGAGGGACAGAAAGGATCTCCCCCATGGCTCGACGGAAGGCGCCGCACATCGCGGATGAGTTGCTGGACCGGCTGCT
>NZ_SMSJ01000423.1 GCF_004355005.1 Dankookia rubra | reverse complement strand
GATGCTGTCAGCGAACACGGCCCGGAGCCAGTTGTAGAGAGGCTTGATACGTCGGAGCAGTTCGCCCGCGCTGTCCGCATCCTGGATGGACGCGGCATGCACGAGCACGCCTGTCAACGGCGGAGGAATATTGGAGCGCCCGGCGGAGTAAAATTGGGGCAGCCGGTAGCCACCGCTTGAGCTTGGTGACCGCTACTGGGTTGCGGTTGGTTTCGGATGGG
>NZ_SMSJ01000422.1 GCF_004355005.1 Dankookia rubra | reverse complement strand
AGAGATGCTCGGCGGGCTGGAGTTCGGGCGAGTAGGGCGGCAGGAAGACGAGGCTGATCCCCTCGGGAACGACCAGGCCCTTTGGTCCATGCCAGCCGGCATTGTCGAGCATGTCAACGGCGGAGGAATATTGGAGCGCCCGGCGGAGTAAAATTGGGGCAGCCGGTAGCCACCGCTTGAGCTTGGTGACCGCTACTGGGTTGCGGTTGGTTTCGGATGGG
>NZ_SMSJ01000421.1 GCF_004355005.1 Dankookia rubra | reverse complement strand
GTGGCAGTGGCGGGACGCGCGACGGCGCGGCAAGCTGGTGGCCGAGGCTCCGGGCTTTCTGCCGCTGCGCATCGTGCCGGAACTGCCTGCGCCGGAGCCGCAGGGCCCGGTTGAGAGCGTCGGAGAGAAAATCCCTCAGGGAGCGGCTGGGTAATCTGGCCGCGGCGGCGTGAAATAGGAGCGCTGCCGAGCCTTTCGTCACGACGGCTGACGGAAGGCCTT
>NZ_SMSJ01000420.1 GCF_004355005.1 Dankookia rubra | reverse complement strand
GACGTCGGTGTGCGCCAGTCCAGTCCTTCCACGAGCATCGCGAACTGGGCCGCCGTCAGCGTCACCGAACCTTCGCGTGCAATCGTCGGCCAGATGAACCGGCCCTTCTCAGTAAGCGTCCGGCCTCCATCGCCTTCCCTGGCCGCTGACGTGCGTTGAGGCTGGCGGCCTTAACGTCGGGCGTAAGGTCGTCTGTAAGGTCATGGGCAGCGGGACGGTCGA
>NZ_SMSJ01000045.1 GCF_004355005.1 Dankookia rubra | reverse complement strand
TTTCGCCTTGAAGTCTGCCGAATACCGCGTCCGCTTGCCCGTCATCCGGGTTCGTCCTTCTCACAGGCGAACCGAGCTTACCCACCTGTCCGAAATCTAGGGACCATCTCAGTTTAATAAGAACAGGCCCCTAAAGCATCCTTCTTGCTGGCTTGCTTGCTGTCTTTCATACGGCGCTAGGACATTCTGACCTATGGTTCCGCCACGCAACGCACACCCAGGAGACGACGATGTCTGTCACCTACCTACCGGCGCCTGACGGCGATATTGGGATCGAGCTGGGAGATATCCTGGCCGAGTTGATGACGCGGCGCCCCTCGACTGCCACGGTCCCCCTCACCCTGCCACGGGCTGCGAGCGATCTGGCCAGCTTAGAGGTCGCCGAAACAGACGCCACGCCGGGCTTCGCTATGGTTCACGCCTGATGTTCCGGGCCGCGTCCTCGAGGCGTATGAGCAGGTTCAGCACCAAGTCTTCGTAACGGTTGGCATCAGAATCGGTCAGCGTGCCCTGGATGTGCACTGACTGGTTCCTCAGTTTCCGGAGTTCGTCGATCTGGGTGATGTCGTCGGCAGATAGACCGAGGGCTGGCGCAATCGCACTGAGCCCCCGGCTGTTGAGGATTTTCGGTATGGGGACGCCGCGGATCTCTGCAACCTTGGCAATCTCGGTGCTAAGCAAATTCCAGGCGCTCATCACCCGGTATTCGGGGGGATCGCTCCGCTTCGCATTCAGCCGGTAGGTCGACGCTGACGGCTCCCCGTCGGCCTTTTCGGCCTCTCCCGTCGTCGCGGTGGCGTGCTGCGTCGGAAGTGGCAAGACCACGTCCTGCTTGGCGATGGCTGGAGGGGCGAGATCCTCGGCCTTGTCCAGCCCCTGCGCAAACTCCAGCTCGCCGCCGAAGCCCTTGGCCTTGGTCAGTCGACCAAGACTCGTTGTGATCTGTCTCCGAAAACCGAAGGCTAGGATGACGAGGGCGGTTGGCCACGCCAGCGAACCCACGATGGCGGCGACGAAGGCGAGCCAGGTCACCCCTTCGCGCTCAGTAGCCGTGCTGACGCAGGTACGCGTCCAAGGCCTCCTCGATCGCCACTTGCTTGTCCTGCCGCATGTCGAAAGCGTACTTCCGGAGCCGCTCCTGGACGTCGACCGTCAGGCGCGTGCTGATCGTCTTGCGGGGGACCTCGCTGATCGACTGCGGCGCAGCAATCCGGGCGGGCGCCGCCGGGCGGGCCATCCCTTTCGCGGCGCGAGGCACAGAAACGGATGACAAGGCGGCATCGGGCTTAGACATGGGTTGGCTTCCTGGCTGGCTTGCTAGCTTGCTTGTTTACTTTTCCACGGATGTAAGTCCAGAGCTGTTGGACCTCGGCGGCTGATGTGCCGGCCGGCTCGTATTCCTGCGCCCCCAGGCCGCTGATCGCGGCCGATGGAAACGCCACGCTCTGGTGCAGCGTAACCGGGGCAACAGTGCCGTGCTGGGACAGGACCACGGCCGCCTCGGCGGTCAATTTTGCCCGCCTGGTGCCGCGACTGACCACGAACACCAGGGGGCGGTCCTCTTCCTCGACGATGTCGATCGTGCCGCCGATCGCGTTCAGATCGCCTTGGGGAGGGCTGGACCGGGACCACCGCCAGGGTCGCCAGCCGGATCGCCAGCCGGGCAGTGTCCTCGACGCTCGGCGGGGTGTCGATGATGCAATAGGCGAACCCGGCAGATCGGAGCCGGAGGATCTCGGCCGACAGATTGCTCGTGTCGCAGTTGATGAAGGCGGGGGTTTCCGCCTCGCGCCGGTTCCACCAAGCGGCAAGCCCGCCTTGGGGGTCAATGTCGACCAGAGCAACCGGCCCCTCGCCGGCCAGTTCGGCCGCGACGGCGAGGTTGCGCGCGACCGTCGTCTTGCCGGCGCCCCCTTTCCGACTGGCGAGAGTGATGATCTGCACTGACCTGCCTCCTGGCTTTCTGGCTGTCTTGCTGGCTTCCTTGTAGCACGCTGGGTATTACCGGCGTGCTGCCTGCCTACGCCATTCGGTGCCATTATGGAACCACCACGGGCCCGCGGCGGTACCAGGGAGAGGTTTACCAATGCCCCGAAAGTCAGGCTGCCTCGGTCGCTTCCAATAGCCGCGCCTGGTTCGTAATGGCGGCGATAACTGCATCGGTGGCGGTCTTGCAGCCGAGCCGCCGGCGAATCAGAGCCAGGGCTTCCTCGGCATCGGCGTCGAGCAAGGGTTTTGTCAGGCCTCGCGCCAGGGGCGCCGTCTGCCCAATCGAGGTGTGGCGGGTAGGCTCCGGGACCAGCGAAGCGGGAATCGGGGATGGACTGCGTGGCCTGCGGCTCCGCCGTCGTGACAGAGCGGCCGGAGCGCACGGCCCGGGGCTACCGCCGGTTCCGCTGCCGCGACTGCGGCAAGCAGTACAACGATCGCAGCGGCACCGTGCTGAACCACGCCCAGTACCCCTCCGACGTGATCGCCCTCGTGGTGCTGTGGCGGCTGCGCTACCGGCTGACCCTGCGCGATCTGGCCGAGATGTTCCTCCAGCGCGGGATCGTCTTCAGCCATGAAGTCGTGCGCGAGTGGGAAGCCAAACTCACGCCGGTGCTGTCCGAGGAACTCCGTCGGCGCCGGCACAGCAAAGGCGGCACCTGTGGCCGGCACTGGCACGTGGATGAAACCTACATCAAGGTGCGCGGCCACTGGGCCGATCTGTACCGGGCAATCGACCGTGGTGGCAATCTCGTCAACACCATGCTGGGCGAGCACCGCGACATGGCAGCGGCGCAGGCCTTCTTTCGCTCGGCCAACGCCGCCACCGGCGTCACGCCCGAGCGCGTCACCACCGACGGACACGGCTCCTACCCGCGGGCGATCCGCGCGACACTCGGCCGGAGCGTCGCGCATCGGACCAGCGCCTATAGGAATGTAGTGCGCCCGGTTGCTGAGACAGCTGGCTGCGCTGTTCAGGCGGCCAAGGGTAGGTTGGCCGGTGGGCACTGAGCAAGGCTGCGTTGCTCGGCGCGGATCTGGTTCGGGGTGCGGTAGCCGTGCCGGGCGACGAGCCAGGTGGCGTTGTAATGGGCCACGAAATCCTGCAGCCCGCGGCGCAGGTCTTCGATGGTGTCGAAGGTGTGCACCCAGAGGAAGTTCTCCTTCAGGGTACGGATAAAGTGCTCGGCGACGCCGTTGCCCTCGGGCTGGCGGACGAAGGAGGGCGAGCTCTCGATGCCGAGGAAGGCGATCTCGTCCTGGAAGTCGCCCGACATGTAGTTCGAGCCGTGGTCGTGGCGGAGGGAGAGACCCTTGGCCACGTCCTTCTCGATGCGGCCGAAGTGGCGCAGCACGCCCTGGCGCACCGGCTCGAGTGCCTCGAAGCGGTTGCCGGAGCGGGCGGCATGGTTGCCGACGCACTCGCCGGAGCAGTGGTCGACGGCAACGAAGACCCGGGCCCGGCCGTCTCTGACGGTCACGGTCTCGGTCATGTCGGTCCCCCACATCGCGTCCACCACCGTGGTGGTGATGGTGCCGTCATGGGCGCGCTGCTCGGGACGGCCGACCCGGTGCGGCGCCAGCAGGCCGTGCTGGCCCATCAGGCGCCGGACCCGGCGGGCCGAGGTGCGGATGCCGGCATAGCGCAGCCGAGCCCAGATCTTCCGGTAGCCCTCGCCGTGCAGGCGCGAGCCAAGGATCTGGGCGCGGATGTGCTCGAGCAACGCGGCATCAGAGCAGGCACCTACCGGGCCCCGGCGTGTCGGACCGGCCGGTGCCGCAGGGTCGGGCGCCGCGCGATGGCGGTAGACTGTGGCACGGGAGAGCCGCCAGACCCGGGCGACCCTGGCCAGACCGTAGGCGCGGCCCGTGGCCAGGGAGACGGCCCGGCTCACCGCCTCGACCTCCGGCGGGCCAAAGGGCGGCCGCCCTCCAGGGCGGCGATCTTCTGCTCCAGCAGTTCGTTGGCCATGGTGACCTCGCCGAGCTTGGCTTTGAGACGGAGCAACTCCTCATCGCGGCTGTCGCGCTCGCGCTCCTTCATCGCCACCTCTGCCGCGACCAGGGCGCGGTCGCGCCACTCGCTCAGGCGGGCGACGGTGACGTTGAGCTCCCGGGCCAGGGTCTCCAGCGGCTCACCGCGCAGCAGGCGGGTAACGGCCGCCAGCTTGCGCCGGGCGGAGTTGCGACGCTCCGGCCCGGTACCGCCCGTGGGGGCGCCAGCGTCAGCGTTCTGGGCGCACGTCGGCGCCCCCGCGGGCTTGTCGCTGTGGTTCTGGTCCATCGGTCTGACCTCCGGTTGCGGTGACCTCTACCGCAGTCGGCTGTCTCATCGAACCGTGCCGCACCCCACAGCGCCTATAGGAACAACGGAATGGAACAAGATCACCGCGGCGTCAAAGGCCGCACACGATGTATGCGGGGCTTCAAGAGCTTCGACGCGGCGGAGCGCTTCTGTCGAGGCTACGATGAGCTCCGCAACTTCCTCCGCCCCCGCGTCCGCCACAATCAATCTGTCCCAGCCAGCCGCCGTCGCCTACTCCACCTCCGCCGTGCCACTATCGCGCTCCTCATTCTCACGGCGGCGTAGATCGAACTCGTCTTCCAACTCACGCCGTCAGGTTTGGCACGAGCGCTGACAAAACCGCCTGGATGAAGTCGCTGCACGCTGGAGGCTTCCACGAAATCGAGTCGAGAATCTTGTGCACAGTGGCCAGTTACTCGTGTACGTTCTGGCCGGCACAGAGCGCGTCGCGTACACGGACCTTGCCGATTACGAACACCGCGCACGTCGCTCTGGGCCTGCCGTGAGTTCGCAAGAATGATTGCGATTTCTCGCCCTGGCAGAACTGGTGACTTGGCTCCTGACGTTGGTGAACGGACCCGGCCGGTGGCGGTACAGGCCAAGCCGCCGTACGAGGCCTGCCCTTGTTCTGATCTCCGTGTGCCCATCTTGCCATTCAAACTGAACCAAGATCGCCACCACCATATCCCCTAGCAGATCTATAAGGTTCAGAAGTGGCGTGAGTACAACGCCAGCCTGTACCAGCGCGGCAGCTTGACCGGGTCGTTATCGGACGCGGCCATCGAAAACTGACGCGCAGCACCGCGCACCACCCCTGGCGAGCAACTCTGCCACTCCCGACTGACGATCCTGACGGCGCTGACCCTTGGCCGTGTTCCGCTTAGCCCTACGCCAGATGAAAGGGCTGATAGGCTCCGTGCTCCACCTACTCGGGCTGGCTCTGGTGGTGCACGACCAAAACCACCCTTTGCCTCCGGGCAGAGGCGCTGGAAGTGCCGCGGCTCCGGCTGCACACTCAAGATGACGCCGTCCACTTGCTGGTCGACAGCACCAGTCTGAAGCTGTGCGGCGGAGGCGAGTGGCTGCTGGAGAAGCATTACACTAAAACACGCCGGTCCTGGCGGCAGCTGCACATCGGCATGGACAGCGAGACTGGCCAGATCGTCGCGGCGGCGCTGACCACCAACGACGTCGATGATGGCTCTCGGATCGGTCCTCCGCTCGAAAACGCGAAAGCACCAGTGGCCTCGTTCACCGGGGGTGGTGCCTACGATCAGAAAGGAGCTGCCGCTACATTGGACGGGCGTGATCCAGACGCACTCGTCACCGTGCCGCCGCGCTTCGTGGCCACGCCAAGCGAGGCGACAAAGCGCGCCAACACAGCGGGATGACCTTCTGCAGAGCATCACCGGGCGCAGAAGAGCAGCCTGCATTGGCAGTTTCAAGCAGCTGATCGGTGATGAGCTGCGCTGTCACACGGGCCAGCGTTGGGCGACCGCGGTGAACGTTGCCACCAGCGCCATGAATTGCATGCTGCAAGATGGGACACCCGATCTCTGTCACCACAGCCTGACTTCAGACAGGGCTGGACCTACTGAGTTCATCCTGTCGATTATGAAACACGACTAACCGTGCCATCAAACTGGCGTCGGCTAACGCCCCAGATGTTCGGCGGCGGCATTTTTACAGTTAGCTATCGGCGCCTTCGGCCAAGACAGCGCGGATCTCTCGGCGGCGCCGGCGCAAAGTCGCCAGTGTCTCGAGCCCCCGCCGGACCTCAGCGTCGATCCTACGGAGTTCAGCACGGAGCTTGGGCATGTCGATTGATTCACGAATCCGGTTTGGCTCGATGCGAATTTCCCGGCGAAAAGCAAGAATTAAGTGCCGTGAAACGTCGGGGCGGAGCAGCCCGCGCGCTTGCGCGATCTCGAGCTGTGCCGGAGTAAGCAAAGCAAGCTGATAGGCGGTGGAATACGACCCTGGACAGGCCTCCAGTGGGATACGCCCGCTATCTACCGCCCTGGCGATCTGCCTGAACTGGCTGGCTACCGTTTCGCTGAAGGGGAACAGGCGACCGAAGCCGCGGCGCAGTGCGTCCCGCTCCGTGTCGTCTAGCACCTCATCGACTGCGAGCAGTGCGCGGCCGCACTCTAAGTAGGCGGCCTTTGCGTTGCTCCACGCCTCGGCGACTTGTCCGCGTGCCTGCAGCAGCGCCCGAACCTTGGCAGGGTCGTCAGCCAGTGCCGTACCTTGGAAAACCTCTCGAACGGTGTCGAGGACGTCTCCGTTGACCGTGATGAACCGCCCAATGTCTTGCTGCCGAGGGTCAGGAAGGGCGCCCTCGGGGGGATCGTCCTCAATAGCAATTTCTTTAAGCCGGCGGCGGGAGAGTGTGCTCATGCGGCTAACCCGAGCTGAAGGCCGGCTTCCCGAGCGATGTAGGACCAGAGGGCGTCAAAGCTCTCAGTGGCTTTCGCGCCTTTGACATCGAGGACCGACAAGCCCTTTCCGGCCGTAAGATGGATGTCTTCCAACGCCGGTATCTCGACGGGTGCAAGCGCTCCCACCTTAAGTAGCCGCCCGCGCGCAGCTTCGTAACTCTTGGTCCTGCGGTTGGCCTTGTTCAGAACGAATGCCGCAGACACGCCCGACTTGACGAGCGTTGCCATCCAAGGACTGACGCTGTCTATGTCGTCCTGTGTCTGGCCACATGGCACGAGAACCAGGTGGGATGCACCAGCCAAGCCTACTGCCGCGTTGTAATGGTCCTCTATGCTGGGCGGCGTATCAAGAACAACGAGGTCATAAGCCGCGGTCTCGTCAAGCACCCTACGCCAATCGGCGAGTGCTGCCGGTCGGACTTCGACACGGGGAGCTTCGGGAATGCCTTCGCGTAGCCTCTCTCGCCGAAGGAACCACTTGTGCAAGGTGCTCTGGCGATCGAAGTCGATCCCGAGCACATTAAGCCCAGCCTGGGCGCCGCAGACGAGGAGGTTGCGTGCCAGTGAGCTCTTACCTGTTCCGCCCTTCGGCGAGGACAAGAGCACGATCCGCCCCCCAGGCGGCCGTTTGGTCGCTCCCGTTGCTCGCATGTTAGATCCCCCGATCATCACCCCTGCGGCAGATCATCGGCGCAGCGATCAAGCAACGCAAGTTTTGCATGCAAAACTGAATTCGATATCATTATGAAGGTCTGGCGCTGTGGAAACCCTAGTAGGCTCGCGTCCAGCGTTCAGCGTTCAGCTCAACCAGCATGGGATTCCAGAATTTGGAACTGGCGCGCGCTACGGCAACCTGGACCTACAGCGGTCAAGGAGCATAGAGGTCGGCCCTATCCGATGCCGATCTAATGATTGCTAGTCGCTTAGGCGGAAATCATAAATGTCGGACGGCCGCTCTTGCGGCAGTTAGCCAAGCGATAGTGCAACCTAGCGAACGCTTCTCAGAGCTATGGACTTCAGGTGGGGGGATCACTCACCGCTCAACTCAGGCGGCTAATGCTTTGCATGGAAGCGCCGCCGTGCCGCTGCAACTGCACCTGGTGGAGAACTCGGTCGCGGCCTCTGGTCCGGCATGCTGGCCGTCCTTGGCTGAGCCGACCCCTGGCGGGCTGCAGTTGATCGATGGCACCACCACTAAGGCAAACCGTTCGGCAGCCGACGGAAAATGGATGTCGAGCGCCAAGCCATAGGCTGCTCGCGCGCCAGTTGGGGGACCAATATCCACCTCCTGTCCGACAGCGCCTACCACAGTAATGGTCTGCGCCCCTTTCTGACTGAGCGCATCACCGCGCCGCTGATCCCGAACAAGTTCACTCGCAAGTACCCGCAGCCCTTCAACCGGAAGGCCCGCAACATCGTCGAGCGTACCATCCGAAGCCTCAAGGATTGGCGCCGCATCCTGCCGCCATCCTCATCGGATCGACCTGGTTCAGGCCAGGACTTACTTCGAGTGAGCACCCTCACTACAGTGATTAGACGCGTGTGAAACAGCCTGCCGAGAGCAAGTTGCTAGACCGGGGCATCGAGGTCTTAATGTAGCTGGCGTAGTCTAGTTCTGATGCTCCATTCTACAGCGTCGTGGCCACGGACTGGCTCCCGCACGCCCTTGGCTGGTTTCAGGGATGGGGGGATTACTCACCGGCGGCGAACAGCGGAGTGGCCGTCCTGAGTTGGGGGACCACTCACCGCAATCAGCCGCGGTGCAACTGGGGGACGCGACGGGTAAAGCATGACTCCTTCGTCGGCTAGTTCCACACGAGCCTCTGGATAGGCAGACACGGCCTGTCCGAGCGCAGTCAGAAAGTCGCGCCTGAAAGCGCTAATTTTTGCATATCCGGTACCAAACTGCTCCCGGAGCGCAGCCCAGCGTACTGGCGTGGGTCCCTTAAGAGTATGGAGGCGATAGGCCAGCCAAATATAGACGTCGAGGCTCGTAGAACGATCCGAGAGTTCACGCAATGCTGCCTCGCGGAGCGGAACGGGGTGCTTTCGCAGCGTCTCATAAAAAACTTCATCGAGAACAACACGGTCTTCCCACAGATCGGTCTGTCGGCCGTCATCACTGGCCCGGTGAAACCGCAGACCGGATCGGACGAAACCGCCTTTGTCGAACCCGCTCGCGTTGTCTCCTTCCCAGTAGAACTTGAGCGAACATGCCGCGATGCGGGCCGCTTGCTCGCGGAGTGCCTTGCCAGTTTCGCCTCCCCAGGAGAGACCCATCCTACTTAGCCAATCACGCATGCTCCGGCCGAGCTCTACTTCGCGAGAGCCGGTCCGAACTGCCTGGGTTTGCAAATAGAGCAGGATCATGCGGGCACGCGCGCCGTATGGAACGCCGAATAGCTTCGCTGCTCCCAGACCGACCCGCAGTCGGCCCGGCTCGATCGAAAGAATTACGCGATGCCCGCGCTTTTCCCAAGGCTGATCGTCTTTGAGCCGTTTGTGCGGCAAGCCAGTTAGGCAGAAGCCGGTGTAGGTAATACCGATTTTCGCTGCCTCGTCGGCCATGACTTCAGCGGCTATATCAACCAGCCGCTTGTGTTCGGGCTCGACCATTTGTCGGGCTTGTTCACGACCATGGACGAGTACGAGACGACGTGCCCCGTGGTCCGGCTCCTCCTCAATGCCCATGGTTCAAGCTCCAACTGCCATTCGTACAACACCGAAGCCTTGCAACCACGGCATGGTCAATGGGGGGATTACTCACAGGGCTATTGGAAGAGTGTTGAATCTTAGTCTAGTTGAGTAGGTGAGTGATCTCCCCGGGGATAACCTCGATTCGGTGAGGAATCCCCCCAAATCGGTGAGTGTTCCCCCCGGGATAACTGACCAGCCTGTGGAGTGATCCTGGGTGAGTGATCCCCCCACCCGCATCGGCCGACTCGACTCGTGCTCGTCTGACCCGATGCCGGACTGAGCCCAAGACGTTGGGCGACATCTGCTGAGGTGATTGAAATTCCGGGTCCGCCGGGGTGGAGGGCTTGGACGACCATCGGACTTGGCGGGCGGGTGGAGACGCAAGATTCCTACTCCTGACCGGTCGAGAACCCGATGACCGAGCCCAGACTGCCCCTGTTGAATCTGCTGGCGAAAGAACGGGGTGGTCACTTCCTGCGCATTGTCGCCGAGGCGGTGCTGCAGATGAAACCCTGGCGAATGGCCGGCACTGCACCAGGTACCACATCCGCTTGGCTGAATGCTGTGGCAATGGTCCCGGCGCCTGGTCTCCCTGGCTTTGGTGCCTCTCAGGTCGGAGTGATGATTGGACCGACGCGTAGCGCTGCACCGGGAGGGTGCTGGCCGTCGTCACCGCAAAGCAGTAGGGCAGGGGCATGCGCGACCCCACCCGGCAGGCCGATCGGTTGATCGCCATCCGCCTGCGATACAGGATCAACACCTACCTGGAGGACATGGGCGTGACCACACCGGTGGCGATCGGTGCCGCGGTAGGCATGCCCGCTGCCGAGGCGGCAGGGCTGCTGACCCGTCGGCAATGGCGCGCTGGCGATGTTGCCGCGCTGCAAGCCGTGGCCGAGCGGCTCGGGCTGAACGTTGCGCTGCCGGACACTTGCCTCCAGTAGGGGATGGGATGAGCTTGGTGAGGGGCCCGGTGCCGCCGTCGGTCGTTCGTCTGCTACGGTTTGGCCGTGACGTTGGGATTGCCCCTGCCGGTCAGACCCTTCCTCCCGAACGCCGGGCTCTCGCGCTCACGCCCCATTACCGCCCTCCTAGCGCTGCAAAGGGTCTCCCGCAGCACTCCGCTGACACGAGATCTCCGCGCTTCCCCCTCTCCAACGGATGTGTCGCGGTTCCTCATTGATGCGACTAATCTGCTCTGGCCGACATTGCGGTCGGTTGATCGGCACGCTGTCGGTCGCGCCTGCTACGGGCCGGGCAACAGGCCGGCCTTCCTGGCGCGGGCGACGACATGTGCCACCGATCCCGGCTGCCAAGTCGCACCGCCGCGCGGCGTCGGCTCGCGGATCGCCTCCAGCCGCGCGCCGATCTGGCGCAGTGTGGCGCCCGGGTCGGACCGGAGGATGCCGGCCACGACGGCCAGCAGCCGGTCGGGGGCTGGGGCCGGCCGGGCCGCGGCGAGCAGCGCGGGCTCAGCCAGGCCTTCCGCCACCATCCGCCGCACCGCCCGGACGAGGCGTTCCGAGGTCCAGGGCGGCGCCCCCAGGGCGCGGCGGGCATTGAGGTAGCGGACGACATCGTCCCAGGCGCGGCCATCCGTCCGCAGCCGCTGCACCGCCGGCAGCCAGGCATCGGCGCCGGCCACCAGTCGGGCGAGGTAGGACGCCCGGCGTGCCTCCGAGGTCGCCCGCCGGGCCGCCGGATCACCGGCCCGCAGGCCGGGGTTGCCGGGCCGGCTGCCGCGGGCGGCGGCGGCGCGCATGCCGCTGCGGGTGCGTTCGCGGATGAGCGCGCGTTCGAGTTGCGCAGCGGCGCCGAGGACCTGCAGTGTGAACAGGCCCTGCGGGCTGGCCGTGTCGACCGGGTCGCGGAGCGAGCGGAAGTGCGCGCCGCGGGCCTGCAGGTCCTCGAGCACCCCAAGCAGGTGCGACAGCGAGCGGGCGAGACGGTCGAGCGAGACTACCACGAGGGTGTCGCCGGGCTTGAGGCGGGCGAGGGTGCGGGCCAGCACGGGCCGGTCGCGGTCGCCGCCCGAGGCGTGCTCCTCGGCCACCTCACGGCAGCCGGCGGCGCTAAGCTCGTCGAGCTGGCGCGCCGTGGCCTGGTCCTCGGTGCTCACGCGCGCGTAGCCGACCAGCGCCATCGGACGATGTCCTGCCTGCATCCGGAACGGCATGGGCCCTGGCGGGGCGGTTTGTCAAATGCAGCAAGATGCCGGGAAACGGTCCTTTAGTCGCGCATCAAGAGCCCAAGCCGAAGCCCGACCACCTGCCCCAGCCTGCCGCCGAGGCGCCCTAGGTGGGCACCGGGGCGCCGCCGTGGGTCCACGCTCAAACCCTTGTCGGACCAGCATTCTGCCGCGTCCGGGGCGTCGTGCCCTGGCGTTCGTGGCGCGCTGTACGGCCCGGCTTTCAGCTCTGAAATCTGCTTTGCGGCGATGCCAAGGGCCTCGACAGGCACCGTGGCACCTTGCGGCGGAGCGCCTAAGGTGTAGCCGGTCCCAATAAAGGGACGATTTGAACCTAAGCCTATTTCAAGGTAAATGAGCGCTGATCGCAGGGGAAGGAGGCCCTCGGTGTCGCTGCTATCGAGCAAACGGCCTGACGCGCCCCCACACCTCGGAGACCCGACCCTGCTGGCGGCTCTTGCCGCAGCCAGCGCCGCGCTCGCGCGGCTCGACTCGGCCACCACCCTCCATCCCCTGCTGCCGGCCCTGCTGCACCGAACCCGGCTCGACGCGGCCCGGCGCCAGGCTGCCGCGGACGGGCACCTGATCGATCCCTGGCATCTCGCCGCCACGCTGGAAGGCCTGCCGCTGCGGGCCATTCGGGACAGCGAGTGGGTGAGGGACGCGGGCGCGCTCCAGGACGCCGCGCGCCTTGCCCTCGACTACCACCGCTGGCTCGCAGCACCTGACGGCGACGCGGAGGACCAGGTCCTGGTCGCCCTGGCCGCGCTCGAAGGGCAGTGCCCTTACGGCGTCCCGCTGCTTGATGCCGCCTGGGGCGCCTGGCTCTGGCTCGAGCGCGGCGGGACGCGCCCGCCGCTGCGTGCCGCACTGGTGCGACGCTGGGGCACGGTGGGCGTGCTTCGTGCCCCGCTGCCGATCACCGGGGCGGCCGCGCTCGGGCCCGACCAGCCCTGGGATCCGGCGTTCTGGATTCCCGCAGTCCTGCGGGCGGTCACTGCGGAGGCAGGGGCAGCCCTCGACCTGCTGGTCGAGATGGAGCGGCGATGGCTCACCGCACGGGCGGCGGTGGCCGCCGGGCGGCGCAGGACCTCGCGCGCGCCCGCGGCGGTGGATCTGCTTGCTGCCGTCTCGCTCGTCTCGGCCACGACGCTGGCCGCTGCGCTGGAGATGTCGGTGAAGGCGGCCTGCGCCATCCTTGACGAACTCGTCCGGCTGGAGGTCGTGGTGGAGGTGACGCATCGCCACAGCCGTCGCCTGTTCGGCCTCGCCGGCCTCGCGCCCCTGCGGCAGGTGGCGGCGCCGCCGCGCCGGCCGCAACCCGGGCGGGGGCGGGGGCGGCCGCGCGAGCTGCCGGCCGTGGTGGAGGAGCCGCCCGAGGTCCTGCCACCGCCGTCGCTGCCGCGCGCCGGGCCGCTCGAGCGGCGCGCCTTCGACTACGGCGACCTGGAAGCGGCAATGCAGGCCGTGGACGAGGCGATCCGGAAGGCGCGGGCCGGGCTCGCCCGGGTGGCCGGGACCGCACGGGCCGACGACGACGCTGCTGGATGAGGGGTCTCGGATGGTGGCCGAAGGGATTCGGGCAACGACCGGAGTGGCGAGGCCAGGCGGCCTCGGACCGGTATCGGCTGGCGTGTCCAGAGGAGGTGGCAGGGGCGAGTTGGGCTGAAACCTGACATCCCGCTGATTCTCAAAGGACCGCAGCTTTCCGGGAGTGGACCGCTGCTCTGGCCCCTAATCCCGCTCGCCGAGCCGGCGTTAGCGGACGTCCAGCCTTAAAAGCATCTCCCGCCACCCACCGATAGCCACCTTGCTGCAGTTATATAGCCGGCTTGGGTGGACCTGGATAAGTTCGTAAATTTTGTGGGCACCTGCGCCCTCCGCCCCACTACGTGATTCAAGATAGCCCAAGCCGGCTCTATAAGCCGTCGCGAGGATCTTGAACGACGCTCCAGCAATCCCTGCATCATGGCCGCCGAACGCCCCGATGAGGTCCGGTGGGAGCTGCCGGGGGACCTGGCGCCGCCCGTATCCATGATGCTTCGCAAGGAGGATGTGGAGATGAGGACCGAGTACGACTTCAGCCCGCTGTTCCGCTCGACCGTTGGCTTCGACCGGATGTTCGACCTGCTGCAGCATTCGATGCGTGGCGGCGTGGACGAGAACTACCCACCCTATGACATCGAGCGAACTGGCGAGGACAGCTACCGTGTCACGCTCGCGGTGGCCGGCTTCAAGCCCAACGACCTGAACGTGGTAGCCCAGTAGAATATGCTGGTCGTCACTGGCGAGCGGCGGAGCCGTGCCGAGGCAAACGGCGGTGAGCGACAGCGCCAAGTGCTCCATCGCGGTATCGCCGGCCGCTCCTTCGAGCGCCGCTTCGAGCTGGCCGACCATGTGAAGGTAGCGAGCGCGGATCTCGCCGATGGCTTGCTCACGATCGAGCTCAAGCTCGAGATACCCGAGGCTATGCAGCCGCGCCGCATCGAGGTCGGCAGTGCCGGAAACAAAGTGCTCCGCGGCCCGCAGCCGCAGCGCCACATCGAGGGACAGGCAAAGGTCGCATAAGTCCTGCGGTCGACTGAATCTACCGCAGACGATTTCGCCCCGTCGCATGACGACGCGGCGGGGCTGTCCAGCCCCCCGGTCGGGGGGCGACTGGCCCTGCTGAGCAGCCTTGCGGCCGATCCGTTCGGTCGGCGCTGGGCCTGTGTACGCTACTGCTCAAACCAGGGGGCGGCGGGTGCGTTCGGCGGCGTGACCGGAGGGTGCGGCCTTCCGGTCGGGGGCGCCAGCGATGGCGAGGGCCGTCTATCTGGGGAAGACTGGGCGGCCCGCCCCTCCCTATAGCCACTTCGTCGAAACGGCGGATTGTCATCCGCGTTTCGGAGCGCGGACATCATTTGGCCGGCTATCTGGACCGGCCGGAGATCGTCCGCTCCACCGGACCCTACCGGGTCGACCTCTCGGGCGACGCGCCCTGGGCGGAACCCTTCGGCGACATGCTCGGCCGCGTGTTGGCGGAGGATTTGACGCAGCGTCTGCCGGGCAGCACGGTCTTCACCGAGGCAGGCGGACTCTCGGCAGATGGGAATGCCTTGGTGGAAATCGACGTGCAGCGCTTCGACGCCAATGCGGAAGGGCAGGTTATACCAACCCGATTAAACACTGACACATGCCCAGTCCCTGGTGCCGATGGAGCGGATGCGCTCTGGGTCACCAATGAGGAAGTGCCACGCGCTGACACAGGCATCGACGATGGCCTCGTAGGTGTCCCAAACCAGGGCGGACAGTTTATTGCCGCGCAGGAATTCCCAGACGTTCTCCATTGGGTTGAGCTCGGGACTATAGGCGGGCAGATCGAGCAAGGTGATGTTTGCCGGAACGCACAGGCGTTTGCCGCGCTGATGCCAGCCGGCGCGGTCGAGCAGCAGGACTGCCTGGGCGCCTGGAGCAACCTGAGTGCTGATCTCGGCCAAGTGGACGTTCATCGCTGCCATATTGGCCACCGGCGTGATCACTGCAGCGCCGACGCCGCGGGCTGGGCAGATCGCGCCGAACAGGTAGGCCGAGCTGTGTCGGTTGTCGCGCACCATCGCCGGGCGCGAGCCGACGGGAGCCCACACGTAGGTCAGGCTGCCTTTCTGTCCTACTCTGGCCTCGTCCTGAAACCAGATCTCAATCGGCGTACCAGCGGTGCAGCCGAGCAACGCTGTCTTCAGCAGCTCGGGAAAGTTTTTTTATATGCCTCCTGCGCCGCGGCGTCCTTCTTCGGGTGATGCGGTCGCGGCTGCAGCCGCGTCAGGCCAAGCCCGTGCAGCCATCCGCCAATCGTGCCCTCGCGCACCTCGACCCCAAACCGGCGTGCGACCTCGGCGCGTAGGTCGACGCAGCGCCACCGCACCACCTTATCCCGCTCCGGGTCCGGCCCTGCCACGACCAGGGTTTTCAGCTCAGCTTTCTGCTCGGGCGTTAGCAGTGGCGTACGGCCGGGGCTGGGCCGCGACTGCAAGCTGGCGACACCGCCCTCGTTATAGCGGTGAACCCAGTCCCGCAGGGTCTGCCGATCCATGCCGCACTGCTCGGCCGCCTGCTGCCGCGATACACCCTCCAGGACCAACGCAACCGCCAGCAATCGCCGGACCTGGGCCGGATCCTCACTCGCACGGGCTGCCGCCCGCAGCTGCGGCGGCGTAAACTCGTCCCGGGTCACCGCCACTGCCGCACCCATGAGGCCCTCTCTGCCGAATCGATACAGGGCTCATCGAATCAGCCTGCCAGCGGCTCGAGAAGACACAGGAGAGTCAGTCCCAAATCGGGTTGGTATTACGCTGCTGGCGCAGGCCGCGGTGCGCCGCCCGGGCTACCGGCGTGTCGGGCCGACCCGGGCCGTGCGGTTGGAGGTACCAACGCGCACAACGGCAACGGCTGACATCGTCGCGGCTATGAGCGTGTCGCTGGGCCAGCTCGCCGATGCCGTCTGTGCCATGCTGCGCGCCGTGTGACGCAGCGTCCCGAACCGGCGCCACGCAGCCGCTGCCTGCCGACCACCACAGGCGGATGCGACAGGCTTGCGCGGTAAACGGGATCGAGCGCGTGTTATGCGTTACCCGTGGTAATCGGCCTTCGCCTCGCTGTAGAGCCATCCACCTCAGTTTCCGGCGGCTCGCTGCACCAACGCCCGTCAGGTCAGCATCTGCTGAATCTCCTGCAGCATGACCAGGTGCTGCTGGATCGACATGCGTGCCAGCACGGCAATGTGCTGCGTGTCGGTGCTGCGGTTCGTGTTCTCCAGGTAGCCCTGCTGGGCGAGCAGCAGCGCATTGTGCTGCGTGATCTGGCTGAGAATGTAGGCACGGTCAAAGCCTGGACCGGACTGCGCTTGCAACGTGCGCAGCACGCCCGAGTGATTGGCGTCGAGGGGTACCGGAGGCGGGTTCTCAGTGTCGGTCAGCACTTGGGCAAGCGCGGTCTGCTCGGCAATCTCGAAGCCGGCAAACTGCTTGACCTTCGGGTTCGTCGCCCGCTCCAGCGCCAGCTGGCTGGTTTGTTTTGCCAGTGTGCCGCCCATCAGCGTTGTGGCTAGGTACTCGGTACCTGAAACGGGGGGCACGGTCCGCACCTGCGCCAGGACTAATCTGGGCGAAAGCGCGAAGGTCGCGACCCCGGTTGAGCCGAGCAGGATACCGCGTCGATTCATTGTGACGTTCCTTTTGCGCAATACTCGGCTGGGCGATTAGCCTGGCCGCCAAGCGCCACAACGGCGACGGCACGCGCTGGTTCGGAGGCGGCCCCACAGGTGGTGCCGATGGGACTTCCTACCCGCCACAAGGGCCCAATCGCCGGCGGGAGCGAGGATACCTGGCGGGATGGACGGAGCCGTTCCGACCACTCAAGCGTAGCGCCGTGCTTGCGCCGTCCAGGACGCTGCGCGCCGGCGCGCAGCGCGGCCTCTTGGACTGCGCTTGCGCGCGGCGCTCTGCCGGCCGGCAGGTCGGGACGGAAGGATGTCAACTTCGGTCGAACCGCAAGATGAGCCACGGCCCAGGGTCTCCCGCCGCCTCCGCCCGCATCCAGCCTGTCTTGCGCCGCTCAGGGCTGAGCAGCCCATCGAGGAACCCACCAGCCGATGCTGCCACCGGGTCTTGGGTGAACAAGGGACGGATCCGCGCCTTAATGTCGCGCAGCGACGACGCCCACAGCTCCAGCGTCGTCGCGATCGATGCACCGCTCAACAGTTCACCCCTCGGCAAAGGCGAGCAACGCGTCAGGTCCGGAAGAGTGCAGCTGTAATGCTAGGCTGTGGCTTGATGGACAACGCTACGCGTTGCCCACAAGCCCACAGCCACCACAACAGCGATGAATGCATCAAAGGAGAGAAAAGAAGCTGTAGAGCGCGCGGTCCGGCAGCGACGAACGTGGATCGCGACCCATTATTGAGCTGGCTCCGGTGTTCTTGAGGAATCTGCCTGCTGTCCTCAGATAGCCGGAGCAATGAGGCACGTAGACATGCGGAGCCTGACGCCGGAGGCGCAAGAGGAGCGACGGCGGCAGGTGATTGGGCTGCGCCAGGCGGGGCAGACCTATGCGGCGATCGCGGCCCAGGTCGGGCTGACCCCGACCGGGGTCTTTGACATTTGCAAGCGCTTTGCGGAGCGTGGCCCGGCGGGGCTGAAAAGCCAGCCGCGTGGGCCGGCGCCAGGACACGGCTGTCTGCTGACGGCAGAGCAGGAGGCGGCGGTCCAGGCCCTGATCCGGCAGCAGATGCCGGATGCGTTGGGGCTGGACTTTGCGCTCTGGAGCCGGGCAGCGGTGCAGGCGCTGGTCTGGCAGCGCTTCGGCGTCGGAGTGGTGGTGCGGACCATGGGCAGCTACTTGGCGCGCTGGGGCTACACCCCGCAAAAGCCGCTGCGGCGGGCCTACGAGCAGGACCCGGCCGCGGTACGGCGCTGGCTGCGCCGGGATTACCCGACGATCGCGGCGCGGGCCAAGGCGGAGAAGGGAGTGATCTTCTGGGGTGACGAGAGCGGCCTGCGCTCGGACGACGTACGCGGCCGGAGCTACGCCCCACGCGGTGAGACCCCGGTGGTTCGCCCCAGCCACCGGCGGGCTAATGTCGGCTTGGTCTCGGCGGTGACCAACAGGGGCGAACTGCGCCGAGTAGGTGGGGACGTTGCCGTCCCCACCCCTCACAGACCCGGACGTGCAGATTTCCCGCATCCGGTTCCTCACGGGAGAGCTTCGCTCGCCATCATGTGGCGACGCGTAGATCGGCTAGAGCTACGGCCGAAACTGGGTGATGGCGGGCTGAGAAAGGCGGCGTATCGAGGCGGGTGACGAAGCCTGCCAGGACCTCCCGAAGGAGCGATACGCCATGACGAGCACTACCACCGTTGTCCCCCTGCGTCAGCCAGAGACCATCGACGATCCGCTGACGGCTATCCTGCGGAGCGGCGCCCGCCGGCTGCTGGCCCAGGCCGTCGAGGCGGAAGCCGAGGCGTTCCTGGCAGCGATGAAGGGCGCGCCGCTGCCGGACGGGCGTGAGCGCCTGGTGCGGCACGGACATGGCCCGGAGCGCCAGGTGCAGACTGGGATCGGCCCGGTCGCGGTGCGGCGGGTGAAGCTCCGCGACCGTAGTCCCGGCACGGCGGCCGAGCGGATCCGCTTTACCTCGGCGATCCTGCCACGCTGGGCACGGCGGACGCCGAGCCTGGATGCGCTGCTGCCGGTGCTCTACCTGCGCGGGGTCTCGATGGGCGACTTCCAGGAGGCGCTTGGGGCACTGCTGGGCAAGGCGGCCCCGAACCTGTCGCCGTCGGTGATCGCCCGGCTGCGGGATACCTGGCAGGCGGATTATGCCCGTTGGCAACGGCGCGACCTGGCGGCCCGGCGGTATGTCTACATCTGGGCGGACGGCATCTATCTACAGGCGCGGATGGAGCCGCAGGCTGAATGCATGCTGGTGCTGATCGGCGCCACGCCGGAGGGCCGGAAGGAACTGCTCGGCTTCCAGGTCGGCATACGCGAGAGCGCGCAGAGCTGGCGGGAGCTGCTGGTCGATCTCAAGGCGCGCGGCCTGGCCATCGCGCCCGAGTTGGCCACCGGCGACGGGGCGCTCGGTTTCTGGAAGGCGCTGGAGGAGGTCTCGCCGACCACCCGGCATCAGCGCTGCACCGTGCACAAGACCGCCAACGTGTTGGACAAGCTGCCGAAGTCGGTCCAGCCGGCAGCCAAAGCCGACCTGCGCGAGGTCTGGATGGCGCCCGATCGCACCACTGCCGCGGCGGCGATCGGGACCTTCGCCGAGAAGTACGCGGCCAAATACGAGAAGGCGGTCACCTGCCTGCTCAAGGACCGCAACGCCCTACTGACCTTCTACGACTTTCCTGCCGAGCACTGGGATCACCTGCGAACGTCCAACCCGATCGAGAGCGTGTTTGCCACGGTCCGGCACCGCACGGTGCGGACCAAGGGCGCGCTGTCGCAGGACACGGCCCGGCTGATGGTGTTCAAGCTCGTGATGGCCGCCGCCAAGACCTGGCGCAAGCTGAAGGGAGAGAACCAGTTGCCCAAGGTCATCCAGGGCGTCACATTCAGGGACGGCGTCGAGGTCATCATCACGCCAGCGCAGGACGCCGCCTGATCACCGCGTCACCCAGATTCCGGCATAGCTCGATCGGCTATCCGCTGGCGTTCTGTGGACAGGTTTGTGGGGTTCAGTGTCCCCTCCCACGTTTCCCGCCACCGGCTCTCTCCCCGTGACGCCTCCCTTCCCTCCGTCGGGTCCCAGCGAGCCCGGTTCCCCGACTTCGCAGGTACTATGAAGGCGCTACGACTTCCCTCGCAGGCATGTCCCGGTCCCTTATGGGTTCGGTTCCAGGCTCCCCAGGCTTCCCTGTCTTCGTGCTCGCCGAAGCGCTCCCGGCGCGGCAGGGATCCGCGTCCGGGCCTGGGCCTTGATGAGCCGGGCTGCCCTGTCCGGCACTCTGCCTGAGGACCTACAAGGGATCTCACAGGTTTCCTGACGTTCCATCCCAGACCTTTGCCCGGCTCTCGGACCCCGGCCGGACCAGCAGGACCTCGCCATGGCGGTCCTGCCGGTGCTGCCCCCGGGTCCAACACACCGAAGGCTCCAGCGGGTCACATATCGGGGCTCAACCCCGGGCTTTGGTCTCCGCTGCCTACGCTTCACGAGCGTCGTTGCCCGCGCCCATGCAAGGCTTGCTTCCGGCTGGCGGGCTGCGCCTTTGCCGGGAGGGTGTCGAACCCTCTGGAACGCGATGGAAGGTTTCAGATTACGTCATCCTCCTTCCCAGGACTTTTCCTGTCGCAAGTTGGATGGTGCTCGACGGCGCGATCAAGGCGCCGAGCCTGATCCGCTTCCTCGAGCGCCTGGTCCGTGACACCGGCCGCAAGGTTTTTCTCATCCTCGACCGGTTGCAGGTGCACCGGGCGGGACTGGTGCGCGCGTGGCTAGGCAGTCGGCAGGATCAGATCGAGGTTTTCTACCTCCCGGCCTACAGCCCTGACCTCAACCCGGACGAGGGCCTGAACGGCGATGTCAAGCAGGCCGTCACCGCCAGGCCGCTCGCCCGCAGCAAGGGGCAGCTCAAGCAAGCTGTCGTCAACCACATGCGCAGCCTCTCCAGGCGGCCAGAGCGCATTCGCTCCTTCTTCCACCATCCGCAATTCCGCTACGCAGCTTGATTCAAGAGCACCGAAGCCAGCTCAATATGATATCGGGGATGCCGGCGCGATCACCGCGCTGGCGGCGGGGTGCGCCGCGGTGGCCATCAACCAGCCGCCGCTGCCAATTACCCGTCTGGGCGCCGCGGCGCGCCCCGCCGCCTGGCGGTCGCGCGCCCTGCCGCCCGGGCACCTGCTGCGGCAGGTCTGCGGCACCGCACCGGACTACGCCGCGGCGCTGCGCCTGCTGCGCAAGACGCCGATCGCTGCCGTGGCCGGCCATGCCCTGCGCCCCGCCGCGCCGGTGGTGGCTGTGGCGAACCACTGGGATGGTCTGGCCCACCCCGGCGCCCCGCGCTGGCTGGAGAGCCATGCCCGGCAGCAACGGATGACGGCCGTGCTGACCGCTGGCCCCGTGCCGCCCGGCTTCGCCTGGCTGGCGCCGTCGCTCGCGAATCCAGGAACGCACCTGACCGCGGTGATGCGCCCCACGACCGGGACGCTAGAACTGATCGCCATGAACGGGGAACGGCGGGTGTCCACGGTTTTGACGATCGACCGACCGCTGGCCTAACCTCCGGGCCAAGTCCAGGGCGGCCCCGCGCCGCCGCGTCGCAACGAAGCAGAGAGAGAGAGAGCGATGCCCCTCGACACCGCAGCCGCCCCCACCTTGGATGCGTTGATCATCGGCGCCGGCTTCTCCGGCATGTACCAATTGCATTCCCTGCGCGATCGCCTTGGGATGAAGGCGATGGTGCTGGAGGCCGGCGGCGGCGTGGGCGGCACCTGGTACTGGAACCGCTACCCCGGCGCCCGCTGCGATTCGGAGAGTCATTCCTACTGCTACGCGTTCTCCGAGGCGCTGTGGCGCGAATGGGAGTGGACCGAGCGCTACCCGGGTCACGAGGAGATCCGGCGCTACATGAACTTTGTCGCGGACAGGCTGGACTTGAAGCGCGACATCCGGTTCAACACCCGCGTCATCGCCTGCCGTTACGACGAGGCGGCGAACCTGTGGCGGGTTTCGACGGAGACCGGCGAAGGCTTCTCGGCCCGCTACCTGATCACCGCGGTGGGCTGCCTCTCCACCGCGAACATCCCGAAGATCCCGGGCCTCGAGGCGTTCCAGGGCGAGTGGTACCACACCGGCAGCTGGCCGCAGGAAGGCGTGGACTTCACCGGTAAGCGGGTGGGCCAGATCGGCACCGGCTCCACTGGCATCCAGGCGGTGCCGGTGATCGCGGCGCAGGCTGGGCACCTGGCGGTGTTCCAGCGCACCGCCAACTACAGCGTGCCAGCGCGGAACAAGCCGCTGACGCCGGAGTTCAAGGCCTGGGTGCGCGACAACTGGGCCGCGATCCGGGAGACGATGCACTCCACAGTGAACGGCCACCCCTTCACCATCGAGGACCGCTCGGTCCACGAGGTCTCCGACGAGGAGCTGAAAGCCATCCTCGAGAAGGCCTGGGAGCGGGGCGGCTTGCAGTTCCGCGCGAATTTCCGCGACGTGCTGCTCGACGAGGGCGCGAACGCGAAGCTGGCGAACTTCGTGAAGGACAAGATCCGCTCGATCGTGAAGGATCCCGAGACGGCGGCGAAGCTGGCGGAGATCGACCACCCCTACGCCGCCAAGCGCCCGCCGATCGACACCGACTACTTCGAAGCCTTCAACCGCGACAACGTCGCGCTGGTGGACGTGCGCGCCGACCCGATCGAGCGGATCACGCCGAAGGGCGTGCGGCTGCGGAGCGGCAAGGAGGCCGAACTCGACATCATCGTCTTCGCCACCGGCTTCGACGCGATGACGGGCCCGCTGATGGGGCTGAACATCATCGGCGTTGACGGGAAGACCCTGGCGAAGGAATGGGAGGCCGGGCCGCGGACCTATCTCGGCCTTCAGGTGGCAGGCTTCCCCAATATGTTCACCATCACCGGCCCCGGCAGCCCAAGCGTGCTGTGCAACATGCCGGTCTGTATCGAGCAGCATGTTGAGTGGATCACCGACTGTATTGCCCACCTGCGCGCGAACGGCATCGCGCGGATCGACACCACCGGGGCCGCGATGGAGGACTGGGGCAGGGAGGTGGAGCGCGCGGCGAACGCCACCCTGCTGCCGCGGGTGCCGCATTCCTGGTACCTGGGCGCGAACGTGCCTGGCAAGCCGCGGGTATTCATGCCCTATGCCGGCGGCATGGCCCGCTACCGCCGCCACTGCGCTGAGATTGCGGCGAAGGGCTATCCGGGCTTCGTACTGGAGCGTGGCGAGCCGGCTCAGGCAGCGGCGGAGTAGGGGAGGGGATAACTCCTCCTCCTTCCCCCGTTCCCAGTAGTCCCCAAACTGCCGGTCGCGCTGGCTCAGCAGGTCGTACATGCTGCCGCCGTCCCGGCGGAGATAGGCTAGGCTGCTCTCGGTGCAGAAGGCCAAGGCCTGTAGCTCGGTTCCCGCGGGCAGGCCGTCGCGCATCCCCATTGCCTCTATGACGAGGTGGACGGAGCGCTTGTTGATCTACTGCAGGTCGGGCGGGACCTTCGCAACCCGCTAGGCGATCCTCAGCACCTCCGCCTCTAGCTCGGCGGCTGGGTAGGCGCGGTTGGCGAAGCCATCAGCCGCCGCCTCCCTGCCCGTGATAGCGTCGCCGGTCAGGTACATCTCCATGGCGCTGCGCATGCCGAGCAGCCAGGGATGGAACTGCATGTCCGGCGGGCTCATCGGCCGCATCGGCGGGTAGCCGATCTGCGCGTCCTCGGCGACGTAGACCAGGTCGCAGGTGGTCGCCAGCTCGCTGCCGCCCGCCAAGCAATGGCCGTGCACCTGCGCGATCACCGGCTTGGCCAGGTCCCACATGCGCAGCCACCTCTGCACCACGTGGCGCGACCAGGGCCAGATGCCGCCCGCGGTCTGGTAGGGCTGCTCCTTCGAGCCCGCTTTCCACCGCCCTTGCCGGTCTTCCTAGCAGGACGGAAGCGGCCGCGGGGACGAACATGGCGGTGGCGGAGCCTGGCGTGGCCGCGTGGACGGCGCCGCGCGACGCCATGGCGGTGGCGCTGGCGCGCCACTGCCCATCGCGGGCTGCGCGACCGTGCCTGCCGAAGAGCGCAGGATGCGTGTCCAACCCCGCAGATGGACTACCCGGGGATGCGCACCGGCAGGCTGCGGATGCCGTGGATGAAGTTGCTGTAGAGCCGCCTCGGCGGCCCCAGCACCTCGATCTGCTCGAAGCGCGGCAGCAGCTCCTCCCACAGAATGCGCAGCTGCAACTCGGCCAGCCGGTTGCCAACGCAGCGGTGCACCCCGAAGCCGAAGGAGAGGTGCTGTCGCACCTTCGGCCGGTCGATGCGGAAGCTGTCCGGATCCTCGATCGCCTCCTCGTCGCGGTTGCCCGAGACGTACCACATGACCACCTTGTCGCCGGCGCGGATCCTCCTGCCGTGGATCTCCACGTCGCGGCTCGCCGTGCGGCGCATGTGGATCACCGGCGTGACCCAGCGGATGATCTCGGAGACGGCGCTCGGGATCAGCTCCGGGTTGGCGCGCAGCTTCGCCATCTCCCCCGGGTTCTCGGACATGGCCAGCAGTCCGCCGGACATGCTGTTCCGCGTCGTGTCGTTGCCGCCGACGATCAGCAGCGCCAGGTTGCCCATGAACTCACGCAGCGGCATCTCGCGCGTCGCCTCGCCGTGGGCGAGCATGGAGAGCAGGTCGAACTTCGGCGGGCCCTTGCGACGCTCCTCAAAGAGGCCGCTCATGGTGCCGGCCATCTCCTTCAGGATCTCGAAGCGCGCCTCCTCGGTCCGCACGGGGCTGTCCTCGGCGGCGACGTCGCAGATCGCGACGTCCGACCACCAGGTGAGCTTGCGCCGCTCCTCGTAGGGGAAGTCGAAGATGGTCGCGAGCATCAGCGTGGTCAGCTCGATGGAGACGTGCTCGACCCAGTCGAACTCCTCGTTCCGCGGCACGCCGTCGAGCACGCGGCGGGTGCGCTCGCGGATCAGCGGCTCCATCTTCGCCAGGTTGCCGGGGGCGACGATGGGCTGCACGACCTTGCGCTGCTCGTCGTGCTTCGGCGGGTCCGTGCGGATGAAGCTGGGCCGCTGCAGGTCTTTAGGCTGGTCGATCACCTGGATCCCGCCGATCTCCGAGGAGAAGGTGGCGTGGTCCACCTCGGTCGCCATGATGTCCCTGTAGCGGGAGAGCGACCAGTAGGGGCCGAAGCGGCTCTCGGGGCAGTGGTGGACCGGGTCCTCGCGGCGCAGGCGGGCGAAGTAGGGGCCCCAGGCCTGGTGCTCGTATAGGGCGGGGCTGGATACGTCGAAGCCCTCGATCGGGCCGGACGCGGCGGCGAGCAGGGCGTCGCGGCGAGGATTCTTGATTGCGTTCAAGGCGTTCGCTCCCTGGGGTTGTTGGGGCGAAGGTATGCCGTGACGGGCGCCGGTGTCGCGGGAAAATCGGGCGGGAGTGGGGGAAGAAAGGCCCTCCCTGCGGGCGGAGGAGAGGGTTGGGCGGGAGTGGCGCCACGGGCGGAGACCCCGAACGGACCTCACCCCCATCCTGACTCCCTCCCCCAAGGGGCACCCCGCGTGACGTGCTCCCCGTGGTTCCAGCCAGGGATCGGTTGGATCCGTCGACGGGCAGAGGACGACGCGACGGAGCCGGTTCACCGACGGGCAGATTCTCGGGATCCTATAGAGCCGGCTTGGGCCATCTTGAATCATGCGGTGGGGCGGACGGCGCAGGTGCCCGCAAAATTTCCAAATTTATCTAAGTGCACCCAAGCCGGCTCTATAATACCAATCCGCCTAAATCTTGACCTGCTTCAAGTAGGGGTAGCTGGTGAGGCTCCGTAGGCGCTCTGGGGTGAGTGCATTCCAGGCCCGGCAGAGCGCATCGACGATGGCGTCACCGGTGTCGAGCAGGCGGTGGCTCCAGTGCTTCTCACGCAAGTACAACCAGATCCGCTCCACCGGGTTGATCTCGGGTGAGTAGGGTGGCAGCCAGACCAGCGCGACGTTGCTCGGGATCACGAGCTTCTTGGCGGTATGCCAACCGGCACGGTCGAGCACCATGACGGCGTGCTCGTCCTCGGCCAGGGTTGCTGCAAACCGGGTGAGGAACTCGTTCATCGCCTTGACCGAGACCTCCGGCAGCACGAGGGCGAAGGCCTCACCGGTGGCTGGCCGGACGGCGGCGAAGAGGTGGGTCCAGCTGTAGCGCTGGTCACACAGGCCGGGCGGGCGCTCACCGCGGGTGAACCAGCGATGGCAGACGCGCCCCTTCTGGCCAAACCTGGCTTCATCCACGAACCACAGCGTCAGGCGCTTGTCGCTGTGCTCCGCTCGCGCCTCGTCGAGAGCGGCCTGCAGCCCCCCTTTGCAAACGCCTCGCGCGCTGCCGCATCCGCCTTTGGGTGCGACGGCCGCGCCTTCTGCCACGACAAGTCAAGCTGGTGCATCAGCTTGCCCATGCGCGAGGGGTGGTACGACACGCTCCAGCGCTGTTCGATCTCGCGGCACAGCTCCGCCAAGGTCCAGGCGCTCAGGCCCGTTGCCTCCACATCTGGCCCGTCCAGCACCACTTGCTTCAGCGCCGCTTTTTGTGCCCCGTCCAGCCGCGCTGGCCGTCCTGGGCGAGGTCGGTCGTGCAGTCCGGCAAGGCCCTCGGCGTTGTAGCGCACCACGGCATCTCGCGGCGCTTGCCGTTCCATACCAGCCAGCCGCGCCGCCTCGGCCCGCGATAGGCCCTCGAGCGCGCCCGCAATCGCCTGCATGCACGCTGCCGCCGCACGGTCCTCCTCCCGCCGCGCCAGCCGTCGCAGCTCCGCCGCCGGTACATCCGTGCAGATCGTCAGAGCTCGCCCACCCATCGCGTCCTCCCCAACCGGGTTGGACGCAATCAGAATCACCTCGGCCCGCGTCGCCTCAACTCACGTCTGAGTCAATAGAAACGCGGACCGGTATAACTGTCTGGCCACGGAGCATTGTCGAGCCCCGGTCGGGCGGGCGATCGTTGATTACGCCAACCGCTTCGAGCGCCTCCAAGGTGCCGGATCGTGCGGTCACCCATCTTGGTGATCCGTCCGAGCCGGTCTTTCCCACCGTTCGAGTTCTGCCGCGGCACGAGGCCGAGTCAGGCGCCGAAGTCACGCCCAGACCGGAATCCCTGGATGTCGGGAACCCCTGCCAGGATCGCACTCGCGGTGATTGAGCCAATACCCGGGACGGCAAGCAGCCGTGCGCCGTCGGGATCCGCCTTGCAGCGACAATTCATCCCCGCCTCCAACTGATCGATCTGCTTTCCGAGCTCCACAAGCTGGTCAATGAGCACATTCAGCGCATTCCGAGCCAAGGCCGGTATGGGGGCAGTGCATGTCAAACCAGTTGCCGCACTGATTTCGTAAGGTGAGGCTCTGCAGAAGCGTCCCGTCGATGGTCTCTGCCAGAGGCTCGCGGCCATAGCACCCAAGCATAATATAGATCGCCTAGGCCATCTCCTACCGCTCAGCATCGCTATTGATCCGGCTTGGGTAATCTCGGGACGACAGCGTTGAGAAAGCCGTGTTGTGTGCTGTCGAAGTCTTTATGAATGTACCTAAGATCGCCCAGGCCAGCGCAATAACAGGCCGTCCGCCACAAAATCCTTGGTACTTGGAAGCGACCAACGGGCTACCAGCACCTGCTCACGCATGGCGGTGAGGGAGATAGGCGACGTGAAATCAGCTTGCCTCTGGAAAGCCGCTGCGGTCGCCTACAGTCACTCCGGCAAGCCGTTCCAGCACCTTGACGATGGCCGACCCGTCCTCCTTGCCGTAGCCCGCAGCGCGCGCCATTTGATAAACCTGCTGGGTAACATTGGCGAGCAAGAGAGGTACGCCGAGTGCCTTGGCGAAGGCCGTTTCCAGCTCCTGGTCTTTGAAGGAGATGTCGGTCGTGCCTGAAGGCGAGAAGTCGCGCGCGATCATGCGTGGCACACTTCGTTCGAAGGCGTTACTGCGGCCGGTGCTGACGCCAATAACCTTCTCAATCTGTCGTGGATCAAGTCCGGCCTTGGTCCCAAGCACCATCGCCTCCGCCACAGCGACGTTGGTCACCTGCAGCAGCATGTTGTTCAGCAGCTTCATGGCAAGGCCATTGCCGAGTGCCCCGACATGAAAGACATTCCGGCCCATGGCGTGGAAGAGGTCCTCACAGGCAACAAAAGTCTCCGTCGCGCCCCCGACGATAATGGAGAGGGTGGCCGCTACGGCACCGGTTGTGCCGCCGCTAACAGGGGCGTCCACTAAGGCGATGCCGCGTGCCGCCAGATCTTCTCCCATGCGACGCAGGCAGAAAGGATCGATGGTGCTCATGCAGATGACGATGTGGCCACGTGCCGAACCCTGTCCGAGGCCGGCAGCGCCCGCGATCACCTCCTCGGCCTGCGCCGTGGTCTCAACCATGCAGATGGACCGCGTGGTGTCACGCGCCAGCGCTTGCGGAGTAGCGGCAATTTCGGCCCCCGCCTCTGCCAGGGCCTGCATCTTGCGTGCATTGATGTCGTGCACAACAAGGGAAAAGCCTGCCTTCAGCAGGTTGCGTGCCATGGGCTCCCCCATGTTGCCGAGGCCGACAAAGCCCGTCTTGCCAGCCATGGCTACAGCCCTCCGGTGACGTCGATGGTAAGGCCGGTGACAAAATCGGCATCCGAGGATGCCAGGAAACAGATAACCTTAGCCTGATCTGCAGCATCCCCCATGCGCCGAAGCGGCGTGCGCTCCAGATCTCGCGCCCGCGCCTCGGGCGGCCGCTGCTCCCAGCGTGGACGGATCCGTTCGGTGAGCGTAGTGGCCGGGGCGATAGCGTTGACGTTAATACCGTGCGGTCCAAGTTCGATAGACAGCTTTCTGGTGAGTGCAGTAATTCCGCCCTTGGCCGTTGCATAAGCGGCGGAGCTGGCCTCGCTGAGGCCGCGGCCAGCAATGGAGGCAAGGTTGACGATCTTGCCACGCTTTTGCTGTCGCATGACGGGAACGACAGCATGGGTGAGGAGAAAGGTTCCGGTCAGGTTGAAGTGCAGCAGCGCCTGCCATTCAGCGAGGGTCAAGACGTCAACTGTTGCGGCCGGGTCAGCGATTATGGTACTGCCGCCCACTGCGTTGACCAGCACATCAATGCGTCCGAAGCGTTTGGCTACATCTGTCACCAAGCCGTTCACTTGGCCTTCGTCTAGCGCGTCCGCGTGGTAGGCATGCGCCTGTCCGCCAGCCTGGAGAATGCCGTCCACTGCAGCGTTGAGGCGTTCAGCATGACTGTCCACCGCGATGACCGTGCCGCCCTCCCGCCCAATAATATCTGCAGTTGCACGGCCGATGCCACTTGCCGCTGCGGTAATAAGCGTGACTTGGTCCTGAAAGCGCATACCTTTCCCCCCCCCCGCCGGCCATGTTTATGGCTCTAGTCGTATAGGCTGCGCCGTCCATTCCATGCCGGTCAATTGGGGGCTCGTAATACCACCGGCCGGCCTCGCTTTCCGGTGCCCTCCAACGCATGCAAAGCCAAATCAGGATGCCGGGTTCGCGATCGCTTATTGCATGTCTACTCTTTGAAGAATTGATGCTGCATTGGGCCTGGCTGCGGTGTCGGGCCGGGGGCGGTTGCATGGGCTCGAGAGTAGTGCTCTGCCAAAAACGTCAGATTACCTCACCCGCGCAAGTCCCTTCCTCGATCGCTTGTAGAGCATCGAGTTCAGCCGGTTTCACAGCGCCGCCGATCTCGATTGGCTCAACGCCCTGGGCCCACAGCGCCTGGGCGAGGCCATTCTCGCTTTCCTAGTCGGAAACGGGCCGGCAGCGATGTCCAGACTCATGCTATATGGATCTCTGTTGCGATTCGACATCGCCTCACGGTGATTACGGGCTAGTCAGCAGGCGCCGATAGCGGCACGTTCGATCATCCCGCGCCACGCGGTCAGGGTCGCCTCCAGCCCTGCATAAAGGCGGGACTGTCGCCGGAGGCGCATTTCGCCTCGGAGTCCTGAACTTGGCCTGCCACTTTGGACGACGTCATGATGCCTCCTGCCGTCTTGCGTCCCCCGTCGAAGCGTGAAGGCTCATCAGCGCGGCTCCAGGCTTAGCACGGTAGCGCGGCCACTGGCGACGAGGCGGCCACCGTCGTCCAGCACCCGGGCGTCGGCCGTGCATATGCGTCTACCCTGGTGCACCACTGTGCCGATCAGTCGCATTGCCGTAGCTTGCGGGATCGCATGGTAGTCGGTGCGGAGGTTTACAGTGGCCGCAAGTAGCCCGGTCCGCGCGATTACCGCGAAGACTGCGCCGCTGTCGACCAAGGCAGCCAGCACGCCGCCATGCACCGCCCTCCGCTCCGGCGCGGAGATGAAATCTTCGCGCCACGCGACCGCGATCTCCACACCCTCGTCGTCGGCCCTGAAAACCTGCAGGCCAAGCCAAGTGTTATAGGGGCTGCGGTCCACCAAGGCCTGGATCCTGGCGCGCATCAGCCGAGCACTCCGCTCGATCGCAGGGCCGCGATACGTTCCTGGCTCAACCACCCTTCCAGCGCCGCCTCGGCGCCCGCTGCGGTAATGGGCTGAGGCGGGATGGGAGGCTCGGGCACCGTACGGCTGAAGCGCGGCGCGGCGGTCGGCTGCGGCACGCCGGCGACTTCCTGATAAGTGCCGCGAGCCTGCATGTGCGGGTGCTGCCGTGCCTCATCCAATGTAAGAATCGGCGCGAAGCAGGCATCGCTGCCCTCTAGCATCTGGCACCACTCATCGCGCGTCCGGCTACGGAACTCAGCGGCCAAGCGCTCGCGCGCTTCCGGCCAGCGGGTGCGGTCGTCCTGTGGCGGGAAGCTGGCCGGGTTGATCCCCAGCCGCTGAAGCAGTTCCGTGTGGAAGCGGCTTTCGATCGGAGCGATGGATACATAGTGTCCATCGGCGCACTCGTAGCTGTCATAGAAGTAGGCGCCGGAGTCCATAAAGTTGCTCCCGCGTTCGTCACGCCACAACCCAGCCGCCTGCAGGCCGTGGAAGGCCGTCATTAGGTGGGCGGTGCCATCCACGATCGCCGCATCGATGACTTGGCCCTTGCCGGAAGTGTTAACCTCCAGCATGGCGGAGAGCAGGCCGATGGCAAGGTAGAGCGAGCCGCCTGCATAATCGCCGAGAATGTTGAGCGGCGGACTGGGCGGCTGGCCAGCACGGCCGATAGCATGCAGCGCACCGGTGAGCGCGATGTAGTTCAGATCGTGCCCCGCGGCCTGCGCCAACGGACCATCTTGGCCCCAACCGGTCATCCGGCCGTAGACGAGCCGCGGATTGCGCGCGAGACATTCCGCCGGTCCGAGGCCGAGCCGTTCGGTGACGCCGGGGCGAAATCCTTCCACCAGGGCGTCGGCACCCTGGACTAATTCCAGGACTAGATCGCGGGCCTCCGGCCGCTTCACGTTCAGCGCCAGGCTATGCCGGCCGCGCAGTAGCAGGTTGTATTTCAGCGGGCGCTGGACACCGAGTTCCGGTGGATCCGGCCGGTCGATCCGCAACACCGTCGCGCCGAGATCGGCCAGCAGCATACAGCACATCGGCGCGGGGCCGATGCCGGCCAGTTCCACGATCCTCCTCCCGGCGAGCGGTCCCATGTCATTATCCTTCTGCTTGGTAGCGTTCGTTAGTGTGCCAGGACTGCAGCCCTAGATGCCGGGCGAAGGGCGGGGCGAGTGCCGCGGGGATGCGGACCGCCCGGCGTTCCAACACTAGCCGCGCGACTTCTGCGACGTCACCAGGCCTAGACGAGGCTTCTAGCGCGACGACCAGGGCCAGAGTCTCCGACGCCCAAGCGCCGTGCAGCGGGACGGCCAGCTGCAGCAGGTCAGGCGCGGCGAAATCGACGGCGGCAAGCCAACCCTGCCGGCGCAGCATGGCGATGCAGGGCAACAAGTCCTGAACCTTGAGTACCACTTGGCCGCTGGCACCTGCCTCGGCGTTTCGCCGATGTAGCAGCTGGCGCAGCTCGGCCTCTGAACACCGTGAAAGTAGGGCACGGGCCGGCCCGGGGGCGACGAGGTCCTGCCGGCAACGAGACGGCAGGCGAGGCAGGCGCGAATGCGCCGGTGGGACGGAAAGAATGGATTCGGCATGATGGGCGTTGCGTATCAACAGCCCGGTCGCCAGGCCACTGCGCTCCGCGACATCGCGGACGAGCTCTGGCAACGACCCTTCCCCACAGAGTCGCGGCGCCAGCCAGCCGGAGCCGAGCATCGCCACCCTGAGCGATGGGAGGTAGGTGCGTGCCCTGGCGTCGTGCCGAAGGTGGCCGCTAGCCACTAGGCTGTGCAGCAGGGCGGCGGTGCTCGATTGCGGGTAGCCGAGCGCCTGCGCCAGCTTCCGTGCAGTGGTCGGGCCCCGCTCGTAGTCAAAAAATTCGAGTATTTCCAATACCCGCGTGGCTGATTTCACCATCGGGTTCCGACCGGGGAATGCCGGGCGGACGCGGCTCCCGTCCAGCGGCATGATACTCTCCCTGTTGCGCCGGTGACCGGCTCTTGTTGAACGTTGTTCGTATATACGAACACCAGCGTAGATGTCTCGTCAATGGGCTTGACGGCAAGCGGCACCGAAGTTCAGATATAAGAACTTAGTTCGAGGAACAACAATTGACTTACAGTCTCACCGACGAACAGATCGCAGTGCGCGACCAAGTGCGTCGCGTGGCACAGGAACGCGTTGCGGCCCGCGCCGCGGAAATCGACCGCTCGGCCGAATATCCGCAAGACATGTTCGACCTGCTGCGCGAGCTTGGCCTCTTTACCCTGCCGTTTCCGCCCGAGCATGGCGGCTCCGGGAGCTTGCTGTCCGCGGTGCTGGCGATCGAGGAACTCGGCAGGGTCTGCTACAACACCGCCTATCTGCTGCTAGTGCAGTGGGCGCCACTTGGCGCCATCCTTGCCGGCGGCACGCCCGAGCAGAAGCAGCGCCTGCTGCCGGACCTTGCGGCCGGGTGGACCCGCGCCGCCTTCTCCCTCACCGAGCCGCAATCCGGCAGCGATGTTGCTGGCATCCGCACCCGCGCCCGCCGCGACGGCGACAACTACGTCCTTAGCGGTAGCAAGATCTGGTGCACCAACGCCGGCGTCGCCGATTTCATCATGGTTGGCTGCAAAGTCGAGGCCTCCGACGAGGTCTCTTTCTTCATCGTCGAGACCGACCGCGTCGGCTTCAGCATCGGAGCGAAGGAAGACAAGATGGGCGCACGTGGTGTGCCGAGCTACGCCATCTACCTCGACGACGTCCGGGTGCCGCGAGAGAACCGCCTAGGTGGCGAGGATGGCAAGTTCAAGGACGTGATGGAGGCGCTGAACCAATCGCGCCCGCTTATCGCCGCGCGCGGCCTTGGTCTCGCCCAGGGCGCTATGGACCACGCCGTCGTCTTCATTAAGGACCGCCGGGCGTTCGGTCAGCAGGTCTCGGATTTCCAGGGCGTGCGCTGGATTGTAGCGGACATGGCAATCCAGATCGAGGCGGCACGTCACCTGACTTATGCTGCGGCCGCAGCGGTCGATGCCGGGATGCGCGGCGGGGAAATGGCGCGGCTAGCGGCGAGCGCCAAATGCTTCGTCTCCGACACCGCGATGAAGGTGGCGACGGACGCAGTCCAGCTGTTCGGCGCCGCCGGCATCTCCAACGAGTATCCGATCAATCGCTATTTTCGGGACGCCAAGGTGCTGCAGATCATCGAGGGCACCAACCAGATCCAGCGCAACATCGTGGCGCGCAACATCATCGGTGCAGGAAAACGTTGACATGACTTACAAGAGCGATCTGCCGGTGCTCGGGCTCGGCCTCTACTACGAGGATCTGCCTCTCGGGCGAAAGTTCCAGACCATTGGGCGCACCATCACCGAACCCGACATCGTCGCCTTCATTAACTGCACCGGCATTACCGAGGTGCTGTTCACCAACCTGGAATTCCTGCGCGAGGAAAGCGACATCAAGGTGCGCCTAGCGCCGGGTTCGCTGGTCTACTGCTTCGCCGAGGGTCTGCTGGTGCACGCCACCATGCAGCATACCGGCTTCGCTTTCCTCGGGATGGAACTGAAGATTGAAAACCCGGTGCAGGCCGGCGACACCATCCACGTGGAATGCGAAGTGGTGGAGAGCCGGCGCAGCAAGAGCCGGCCAAACCGCGGCTTGGTGCGCACCTTCAACCGCGTGGTGAAGCAGGACGGCAGCGTGGCGCTGACCTATAACCCGCTGCGCATGGTGAAGGCACGGACGACCGGCGAATGAGCGGTCCGCTCGATGGCGTCCGGGTTATCGATCTCACGGTCAATGTGCTCGGCCCCATCGCCACCCAGATTCTCGGCGACATGGGCGCCGATGTGGTGAAAGTGGAATCGCCGCAGGGCGATCCCATCCGCCATGTCGGCGCGGCCCGCAACCCGGGCATGGGTAGCTACTTCCTCAACTGCAACCGCAATAAGCGCGGCATGGTGCTGGACCTGAAGCGGCCGGCGGGCCGGGCGGCGCTGGTGCGCCTGCTCGGCGATGCCGATGTCCTGGTGCACAACATGCGCCCAAGCGCTGCCCAGCGTCTGGGGCTGGACCATGCCGCGCTCACGGCGGCGCATCCCCGCCTCGTCCATGCCTCGGCTGCCGGCTTCCGGCAGAAGAGCCGGTGGTGGGACCGCCCGGCCTTCGACGATGTCATCCAGGGCATGAGCGGCATCGCTGCTCTGCATGCCGAGCGCGATGGCGAGCCGCGCTTCGTGCCGATGGTGATTGCGGATAAGTTCTGCGGCTACGTCCTGGCCTCGGCCATCGGCATGGCCTTGTTCCGGCGGGAGCGAACCGGTCGCGGGCAGGAGGTGCATGTCCCCATGCTGGAGACGATGCTGAACCTGAACCTGGTGGAGCACATGTCCTGGGGCACCTTCGGCGAGCCGGAGCGCGGCCTCGGTTACAGCCGCATGCTCACCCCCTATCGCCGGCCCTATCCGACGCAGGACGGCCATATCTGCCTGCTTGCCAATACCGACGAGCAATGGGCCCGGCTGTTCGCCGCCATCGAACGGCCGGAGCTGATCACCGACCCGCGCTTCGCCCGGCTGGTCGACCGCAGCCGCAACCTGCACGAGCTCTATTCCCTGCTCGACCAGTCCATGCCTTCACGGAGCACAGCCGAATGGCAGGAGCGTCTTGACGCGGCGGATGTGCCGAACGGTCCGGTCAATGCGTTGAAGGACCTCTTCACCGACCCCTACCTGCAGGAAACCGGCTTCTTCATGCCGATGGAGCACCCGTCGGAGGGCACAATGCTAACGCCCGCGGTGCCGGTCGCCTTCTCGGAATCACCTGGCGCGGTGCGCCGGCTGGCGCCGCGCCTCGGGGAGCATACCGAGGAGATTTTGACCGCTGCCGGCTTCAGCCCGGCCGAGATCGCCGAGGCACAGGCTTGAACGCCCGGGCCGATCGCCCTTAACGACCGCTGAAGCGCGGTGTGCGGCGCGCCTCGAAGGCAGCGAGCCCTTCGCTGACATCCTCGCTGAACAAGGCCGGCAGTACCTCCGTCATCTCACGCTGCAGCCCGCTCTCCAGGCTGGTCGCCAGCCCGTCTCGTGCCAGGCGTTTCATCAGCGCGATGCCCGACGCGCTCCGCCCGGCCAGCGCCGCCGCGTACCTCATGGATTCGGGGGCGAGTTCCTCATCCGCCACAACGTGGTTTACCAAGCCCCAGCGCTCGGCTTCCTCGGCTTCGATCCAACGGGCGCTGAACATGAGGTCGAGCGCTCGCCGCAGCCCGACGGCGCGCGGCAGCCTTTGGCTGCCGCCCCAGCCCGGAGCCAGGCCGTACTGCGCATGCTGGTCCCCAAATTTGGCGGTACGGGCTGCGAAGACGATGTCGCAGGCCAGCGCCAATTCCAGACCGCCGGCCAGACAGAGCCCTTGCACGGCGCCAACGACGGGGAGCGGGCTGGCCTCGAGCGAGGCGAGCGCCTCGTGCCCCGCCGCGAGAAATCCGGACAAAAGTCCACGGTTTTCGCGCATCCGTTTGACCTCGCCAAGCTCCGCGCCGGTGCAGAAGTGCTTGCCCTGGGCCAGCAGCAACACGACCCGCACGGCCGCATCGGCCTCGAAGCCGTGCAGCGCGGCTTTGATCTCGGCAAAGCCGAGCACGGAGAGGCAGTTGAACACCTGTGGCCGGGCAAGCTCGATGATGCCAACCATGCCTTCGGTGCGCGTGACGATGCGGGGTTCGGTTTCCATAGCTGGTCCTCCGGCCGACGAGCATAGGGCGTATCGGCGCAGGTTTGAATATTCGAATGCTGTTCGTAAGAGCGGTTGCGCTAGTCTGCCGGAAACGCGGGAGGATTTCGGCATGACTGACCGGCGCGGCCTGCTTCTGCTCGGCTTGCTGAGTCTGCCCCTCACTGCGCGGGCGCAGGACACCTATCCAAACCGGGCGATCCGCATTCACCTCGGCTTCGCTGCGGGCGGCCCGACCGACTTAGTCGCCCGGCGCTTCGCCGAGCGGTTGACGTCAACCTTCAGACACCCCGTCGTTGTCGAGAATAAGGCTGGCGCTAGTGGCACCATCGCGGCGGCCGAGGTCGCCCGGGCACGGGCGGATGGCTACACGCTGATGATCGCCACCTCCTCTTCCCACGCTATCGCCGCCTCGCTGATGCGGACGCCGACCTTCGATCCTATTGAGGACTTTGCGCCGATTACCCTCATCGGCGAAGTGCCGATGGTGATCGCGGTGCATCCGGCATTTCGCGCTCAATCGCTGCCCGAACTCATAGCGTTGCTGGTGCGCGAGCCGCGCGGCGCCATCAGCTATGCCTCATCCCGCGCCGACGGGATCGCCCACTTCACGGCCGAGTTGCTGATGCGCCAGGCCCGGTGGCCTGCTCATGACGCAGATCCCCTACCGCGGCGCCGGGCCGGCCCTGCAGGATCTGCTTGCCGGGCACGTGCCGGTCCGTGCCGGTCTATATCGGCACTTTCGCCACCACGCTCGAGCATCATCGTGCCGGCCGGCTGCGCATCATTGCGAATTTCTCGCGCGCGCGCTCACCCGCGGCCCCCGAAGTGCCAACCGCGATCGAGGCCGGGTGGTCGGGATGGTCGCCAATACCTACAACGCGCTGCTTGCCCCCGCCGCCATCTCGCCCAGTACAATGCAGGCCCTTCTGGACGCGGCACAGGGGGCGATGGCGGACCCTGCCTTCCAGGCATTCCTGACAAGTGTCTCGGTGCAGCCGGTTCCCGGCGTATCGCCGCAGGCGACGCGGGAGTATATGCAGGCCGAATTGCTGAAATGGCGCCCGATCATACAGGCCACGGGCATGACAATGGATCGATGATGGACGAGACTGGCAACTCGCCGCGCTCTCTCATGCGCGTGGTAGGGCTTTTCGAATCACTTTCGGCTGCGCCCCAGGGCCTGCCGCTGATGGATATCAGCGCAGCGCTGGAGGCGCCAAAGAGCAGCCTGCTCTCGCTGCTACGGCCGCTCGTGGCGCGCGGTTACCTGCAGCATGACGGCGTGCGCTACAGCCTCGGCCCGCAGGCCTTCCGCCTGGCGACCGGCATGTTGACCGCGCAGCGCACCCACGACCAGGTTCGCAGCGCAATGGAACGGCTGGCAGAAAGGACGGGAGAGTCGGTTTTCCTGACCGCCATCGACCGTGAGGCTGGTTTAGTCACCTATGTTGAGGTGATCGCCAGCTCCGCGCCTGTGCGTTACGTCGTTCCGGCTGGTAGCACGCGGCCGCTCTACAGTTCCGCCGCCGGCCGCGTTCTTTTGGCCTTCCAGGATCCCGAATGGCTCGAGGCCTATCTCAAGCGGACACCGCTGAAGGCGATCACGCCGCGCAGCGTCACCGGCATCACCGCGCTGCGGAAGATCCTCGCCGAGGTACGGCGGGAGGCAGTTGCCGTCACCGTCGGCGAGACGATCCAGGGAGCAGCGGGATGCGCCGCTCCAATTGTCGCCGCCGATGGCAGCGTTTCGGCCGCGCTGCTCGTGGGTGCTCCTGCCGACCGCTTCGAGCGCAGCCTGAAGCGGATCGTCGCCGCGGTAAAGGAGGCAGCGGCCGCCGCCTCGCCGGGGGTACCGCGCCTCGTGATTACAACGGCGAGTCCGTTGGGAAATTCGGCGGCCGCTTCTCGCGGAAAGCGGCCATTCCCTCCCGCACTTCGGGCCCGGTGAAGCCGAGGAATTCCAGCGCCAGCGAGGCATCGAAGATAGGCCCTGCCTGGCGTAGCCAGTTGTTCAGCGCATACTTCGTCCATCGGATCGACGAGGGTGGGCCCTCCGCCAAGCGGATCGCGATCTCGAGGCTCTTAACGTCTAGCGCCTCGTTGTCCACCGCAAGGCTGACGACGCCGATGCGCTCGGCCTCCTCGCCGCTCAGCGTATCACAGAGCAGCAAGTAGTATTTCGCCTTCGCCATGCCGCAGAGCAGCGGCCAGATGATCGCGCAGTGGTCGCCGGCTGCGACGCCTAGCTTGGTATGGCCATCGATGATACGCGCATCCTTCGCTGCCACGGAAACATCGGCCAGCAACCCAGCAACGAGACCGGCCCCGACCGCCGGGCCGCGGATGGCGCTGACGATCGGCTTCGAGCAATTGATAACGTTGTAGACGATGTCCTTTGCTTCCTTCCAGTTGCGGACCCGAGCTTCCCAGTCATCCGCAATGGACTCGGTCAGCGCCATGTCGCCGCCGGCTGAGAACACCTTGGGCCCGCCAGTCAGCAGCACCGCGGAGACCGTCGGGTCGGCGTCGATGTCGCGCCACACCGCGCCAAGCTCGCCATGCATGCGCTGGTCGGCCGTATTCATTCGACCGTTGTTCATGGTAACGCGCAGCACCCGCGGATGCGGGCGGTCGAACAGCAGGCGCTGGTAGTGAACGTAGCGATCGGTCATGACCTACTCCATGATGAGGGCTACACGCCCGATGACATGCCGGCCCTGCAGCGCGGCCAGCGCTTCGCGAAATTCTTCCAGCGGGAATCTGTGAGAGATGTGTGGGCGGAGCCGTCCTGCGGTCGCGTGGCGGTACATCCAGCCCTGGTAGGCCGCGCCGATCTCCGGCCGGCGCGACGCATCTTCCAGCGCCCGCACACCGACGACCGAGAGGCCCTTCAGCAACGGTTGGTTTCCAGGAATGCTTTGGATCCGTCCGGCGGCGAAGCCTACGACAAGAAGGCGGCCGGCCCAGGCCGTGCAGCGGAGTGAGGCGTCGAAGGTGTCGCCACCGACCGGGTCAAGCACAACGTCCGCACCACGGCCACCGGTGATTTCCATGACACGCTCGCAAAAATCCTCGCTCTGGTGGTCGATCAGATGGTGCGCACCGCGGCCGCGCGCCGCGGCCAGCTTCTCCGCCCCGCCTGCGACGGCGATGACGGTCGCGTCCAGCAGCTTCGCCACCTCTACGCTGGCCAAACCGACCCCGCCGCCGGCGCCATGCACCAGTACGGTTTCGCCCGGCTGCACCGCGCCGCGCTGCATCAAGGCATTGGCGGCCGTCGCAGTCGCGACATGAAAGCAGGCGCCCTCGGCGAAGGAGAAACCCTGCGGCAGCGGGAAAAGGCGCTCCGCCGCGACCACCGCCTGCTCGGCGAAGGCACCGTGGAAAGGCATCAGCGCAATGACGGCATCGCCCTCGTGCCAGCGCGTTACCCCGGATCCAGTCGCGGTGACGACCCCCGCCGCGTCGAAGCCGGAGACGAAGGGTAGCGGCGGCCGGAATTGATAGAGACCCCAGCTCATTAGCAGGTCGGGGAAGTTGAGGCCGGCGGCCCTGACTTTGATAGCAACCTCCCCCGGACCGGGCGGCGGCAGCGGGGCGACCTCTCGCAAACGCAATCTGTCGGGGCCAGATAATTCCTCACACAGTACGGCGCGCGGCATGGCCCTACTCCAAACGGATGCTGGCGGCTTGTATCACTGCCTGCCACTTCGCCGCCTCGCTCTCGAGGAAGACACGGTAGGCTTCGGTGCCGAGTGCCGTCGGGATAGTGCTTGACTGCTCGAGCCGGGCCTGCAGCTCTGGCTCGGCGAGCACGGCCAGCATCTCGCGGCTAAATCGTTCGATGATAGTGGACGCGGTTCCGGCGGGCGCCATCACACCGGCCCAACTTTCGGCGGTGTAACCAGCAAGCATCGATTCCGTAACGGTCGGCACTTCCGCCAGGCTGTCGACCCGTCGGGCACTGCCGATGGCAATAGCGTGTACGCTGCCGTCGCGTATGTAGCCGATCGCGGTGTTGGTCGTGTCCATGTAGAATTGGACCACGCCCCGCATAAGGTCGGTGAGCGCCGGCCCACCGCCGGAATAGGGAATGTGCGTAGAACTCGCGCCGATTTCCCGCAGCAGGCGCACCACAGCGAGATGCGTCGTGTTCCCTATTCCGGCCGAGGAATAGGAAAGCTCAGTGCCACGCGCCTTCAGCAGCGTGACAAATTCGGCCGGCGTCCGCGCCGGCACCGAGGGGTGGACAAGCAGGATGAGCGGCACGCTGACGGTGCCGACCACCGGGGTGAGATCACGCCGCCAGTCATAGCTCATCGCAGTGGTCATTGCCGGCGATGTGACGATAAAGGAGGTATTGTAGAGCATCGTGTAACCATCAGGTGCCGCGCGGGCGACGACCTGCGCGCCGATATTGCCCTGGCCACCGGCCCGGTTCTCGATCAGCACCGGCTGGCGGAGTCGATCGGTCATACGCTGCGCGAGCAAGCGCGCGGTGATGTCGGTGCCGCCGCCGGCTACGAAGGGCAGTACCAAGCGAACCGGCCGCTGCGGCCACTCGGCCTGCGCCCTGACTGCAGAGGGCAGGAGGAGAAGCAGGGAGGCAAGGCTGCCGGCAAGCCAGCGTGCCGACATAGAAGACAATTCTTGCATGCCGCGAAGCGTATCATGCAAGTGCAGCCGGTCGGGGCACGCCGCATAAATTCCACGGATGTGTTTCTTGCGGTTGGGCGGTGGCCGCACGTGCGCCCGCCGTGGCAGCCTCACGTAGTTATGGCAGAAGCTCCCGTCTTACTGCAGGTCGTTGGTCGCATGCTCAACCGTCCCGATCAGTTGAAAACGCTCGATGACAGTCTGGTGGAGGCTCTGTTGCAGGCCGAGGCAGATTCGGCCGTGCGCATCACCGTGCTTACCGGAGCAGGACACGCCTTCTTCGCCAGTGTGGATATCTGCGGGTTTGGCGGCGTGCACCCGGCCCAGTTGATCACCAAGCAGCGGCGCCTCTTCAACATGAACCGACGTGCCTACTACCAGACTCGGCACTCGCTGTTCTCGGCCATCGGCAAGTCGATAAGCAGCACGCTGAACGACGCGGTGGCTTGGCTCGGCTTGGTGGCCGAATACGGCATAGCGTGGATCCTCCGGCAGATGGTGGGCCATGCCAATGCGCTCGACCTGCTGCTCTCCGGCCGCAAGGTGGCGGCGTCGGAGGCGCTCTGCCTCGACTTCGCGCACCGGCTGCGTACGGTGGAGAAGTTGGCGGCGGCAATTCAGCGCTACGCCGCCGACTTTACCAGCCAGCAACTGCTTACCGCAGTCCATGCGGCTGATCAGAGCGGAGCTGTGGGAGACCCTGTTCCAGACGCCGCACGAGACGGTATCGATGGCCAACCGGGACATGCTGCTAACCAACGACTTGATCGACTTCAAGGAAGGGGTCGCGGGCTTTCGCGCCAAACGTTTCCCCACCTTCGCGGACCCGATCTAGTCAATGGCGGTCGACACATAAGCAGAGGACGGCATCATGCGGGGATTGAGCGGAAAGCGTGTGATTGTGACGGGCGGCGCCAGCGGCATCGGGCGCGCCACAACGCTGCGGCTGGCGGAGGAAGGCTGTATCGTCGGCGTACTCGACCTGAACGAGGCAGGCGCCAGAGAGACCGCCGCGATGGCGCCGTCTGGCGCAGTCCACGTCTATCCCACCGACATCACTGATTATGCGGCGGTGGAGCATGCAGTTAGTGGCTTCGAAGCGGCGCATGGCCCGACGGAGCTGCTGGCGAACATCGCCGGCTGGGATCTGCCCAAGCCCTTCCTCGATACGACGCTGGATTTTTGGGACAAGGTCATCCGCATCAACCTCTATGGCCCGCTACACCTGCAGCACATCGTGCTGCGGGGCATGGCAGCGCGCGGCTTCGGGCGGGTGGTGAACGTCGCCTCGGATGCCGGGCGCGTCGGCTCCTCGGGCGAGGCAGTCTATTCTGCCTGCAAAGGCGGCGTCATCGCTTTCACCAAGACTATGGCGCGCGAACTCGCCCGCCAGGGCATCACGCTCAACGTGCTTTGCCCAGGCCCGACCGATACGCCCTTGTTTGCCCAGTTCAGTGCTTCGGCCGGCACCAAGCTCGGGGAGGCACTGACCAAGGCGATCCCGCTCCGCCGGCTGGGACGTCCAGAGGACTACCCGGGAACCATCGCCTTCTTGCTCTCGGACGATGCCGGCTTCATGACGGGCCAGACGATCAGCATCTCCGGCGGCCTGACGATGAGCTGAGAAATGGCCGATCTCAAGTTTAACCGCGACGGCCTTGTCGCCACGTTGACTCTGAACTGGCCGGAGCGGCTGAACGCCTTCTCCGACGAGATGCTGCGGGAGCTGATGGCCGCGCTGGAGGAGCTGGAGGATTTGGAGGAGTTGGCCGCCGATACCGCGATCGGCGCCATCGTACTGACTGACGCTGGCCGCGCCTTCTGCGCAGGTGGCGACATGAAGGCAATGGTAATCCGCGCGGTGCGTACTCAGGAACAGCGGATCGACGATCTACTCTGGAAGCAACGCATCCCCCTAGCGCTCAAGCAGCATCTGAAACCCATGATCAACGGTTCCGCCTTTGGCGCCGGGTTTGGCATTGCCCTCGCCTGTGACCTTAGTCTGGCCGCAGATTCGGCGAAGTTCGGCACCGCTTTTGTTAAGATCGCCTTCTCCGGTGACTTCGGCGGGACCTACACCCTCACCCACCTGCTCGGCACGGCCAAGGTGCGGGAGCTATACCCGCTGGGCGATATTCTGACGGCTTAGGAGGCGCTGCGGACTGGCCTTATTGGCGCGGTGCACCCGGCGACTGACCTTGCCATCGCCGCCTTCGCCGAGCGCCTCGCCCGCGGGCCACGCATGGCCCACGGCTACATCAGGCGAAACCTGCTCGCCGCCGAGACGGAAAGCCTGGCGACGATATTGGAGCTGGAGGCCCTCCACCAGATCCGCACTGCCTTCACTGAGAATCACCATGAGGCCATCGAAGCCTTCGCCGAGAAGCGCGAACCGCAATTCCGGGGAAGCTAAGGAGGACTATAGAATGCGGCGCAGAACCCTCTTGGCCGGTGGCCTGGCCGGCATGGCTGCTCGCCCCCGCGCCTGGGCGCAGCCGGCCTATCCAGACCGGCCTATCCGAGTCATTGTTTCCTTCGCTGCCGGCGGTCCGACAGACATCGTTATGCGCAAGCTGGCGGAAAAAATGGCGCCGCTGCTGGGCCAGCCCATCGTCGTCGAAAATCGCACCGGGGCGAGCGGGACGATCGGCAGCGCCGAGGCGGCGCGGGCCCGGCCGGATGGGTATACGCTGCTGGTCGCAGTCTCATCCAGCCACTCCATCGCCGCGAACCTGATGCGCCAGCCGGGCTTTCACCCGGTGAACGACTTCGCCGGCGTCGGCGTCATCTGTGTCGTCCCGATCTGTATTGGCGTGAACCCGTTGGTGCCGGCGCAGACGCTGGCCGAACTGGTCGCGCTGGTGAAGCGCGAGCCGGGGCGATATTCCTTCAGCACCTCGGGCACCGGGGGCGTGGCGCACTTGGCGGCCGAGTTGTTCATGCGTCAGGCCGGCGGGCTGCGAATGAACCACATTCCCTATCGTGGCGCCGGCCCCGGGTTGCAGGATGTGATGGCCGGGCATGTCCCGATCTACATCGATTCTGCCGGCAACGCAGTGGATGCGCACCGGTCCGGCCGCCTTCGCCTGCTAGCGCAATTCGTGGAGCGGCGGGTGAGCGCGCTCGCCGACGTGCCTACGGCGCTGGAAAGCGGCATCCCGGAGATGATTGCTTATACCTACAACGCCATCCTGACGCCGGCGCACACGCCAGCCAGGCCGATTGCGGCGCTGCACGGCGCGATGCGTCGGGTCATTGCCGATACGGATTTTCGTGAGTTCCTCCGCACTGTGGCCGCCGAGCCGCTGGACTCTACGCCGGAGTCGACCTTGACCTTCGTGAAGAGCGAGTACGAAAAGTGGCAACCCATCATCCGCGATGCCGGGCTTACGATCGAATAGCGCAGGGTCGCACTAGGAGAGAACGGCGATGAGTGGGCCGCTCACGGGCATCAGGGTCATCGATCTGACGATCAACATGCTGGGCCCGCTGGCCACGCAAACGCTGGGCGACATGGGCGCCGACGTTATTAAGGTCGAGCCACCGGACGGCGACCCGATGCGGAACCTCGGCCCTGCGCGCAATCCAGGGTTGGCTGCCTACTTCTTGTCGGTGAACCGCAACAAGCGCAGCGTCGTACTGGACCTGAAGCAGCCGGCGGATAAGGATGCGTTGCTGCGCCTTGTCGCTGGCGCGGACGTGCTGGTCCACTCGATGCGACCCCGGGCGGCAGAGCGGCTTGGCATCGACTATGCCACGCTGGCGCCGGTCAATCCGCGCCTCGTGCATGTCGCGGCCTCCGGCTACCACAAAGATGGCCCCTGGCGCGACCGGCCGGCCTATGACGACGTGATACAGGGGCAGAGCGGCCTGGCAGCGATGAACGCCCGCGCGAATGGCGAGCCGCGCTATGTGCCAATGGCCATGGCGGACAAGCTGTGCGGCCTGGTAACGGCCAGCATGGTGGCAATGGCGCTGGTACACCGCGCCTCGACCGGCCAGGGCCAGGCGGTGCATGTGCCGATGTTCGAGACCATGCTGGCCTTCAACCTGGCGGACCACCTCTACCACGGCGTGCTGGACGAGCCGGAGAAAGGGCTTGGCTATCCGCGTATGTTTACGCCACACCGCCGGCCCTACGCGACACAGGATGGGTATATCTGCCTGCTGGCGCAGAACCAAGCGCATTGGCGCAATCTTCTGGGTGCTCTTGGCCAGCTCGAGCTGATCGACACCCCGCGCTTCAATACCTACGCCGCTCGCGCCACAAATATCGATGCGCTTTACGCGATCGTGGCGGAGGGGATGCGATCCCGTAGCACGGCAGAGTGGCTTGCTCTGCTAGAGGAACTGGACGTGCCGGCGGCGCCGATGAACAGCATCGAGGATCTCTGGAGCGATCCATACCTCGCGGATACCGGTTTTTTCCGGCGCATGCAGCACCCGTCGCAGGGCACCATGGTGACCATTGCCATCCCGCAGAGCTTCTCTGCCTCGCCGCCCGGCATAACCCGCCTGCCGCCGCGGCTTGGGGAGCATACCGAGGAGATCCTGGCCGAACTTTCGGGGCCTATGCCGGGCGAGGGATGACGTTGGCCAACGCGAAGCACGTGGGTGATCCCGCCTATCGTGCCAGGTCTAGCGCAAGCGGCAATGAAGGAGAAACGCCGGTGCACCGGCGTGGTCAAAACCGGGTCACACGCAATGCGGGGTTGGCGCTGTCGGGATGGGTATTGGCACCGTCGGGCTTTCACAGGTCGGGCGGGTATGGACTGAGGTCCAGGCGCGGTAATCAGGCTGCTGTCCGAGAGCAACTGCAAGGACCTGGCCATCAAGGGATTGGCCAGTTCAGAGACAGTCAGCGGCTTGGCCGCTCGGCACGGGATGAGCAGCAAATTCGTCGACCAGCAGACGCACAAGGCCCGCGCGGCGTTGGATGACGCCTTCTCATCTGCGACGCCCGACGAGGCAATGCTGTTTGAGCTGGCGGGCAACAATAACTGGCGGCGAGTGATCGTCGCACTGCCGCTGATCTGCCACAGTTCTTACCGCGGCGGCGTCGAGTTCCTGCGCGACCTTCTGGGCCTCTCCGTCAGCATGGGCTAGGTGCACAGCCCGGCCGGAGCTACGCTCCACGCTGCGAAACCCCGGTGGTTCGCCCCAACCACCGACGCGCCAATGTCGGCCTGGTCTCGGCGGTGACCAACAGGGGCGAGGTGTGCTGGATGGTGCTCGACGGCGCGATCAAGGCGCCGATCCTGATCCGCTTCCTCGAGCACCTAGTCCGTGACGCCGGCCGCAAGGTGTTCCTCATCCTCGACAGGTTGCAGGTGCACCGGGCAGGTCTGGTGCGCGCGTGGCTGGACGGTCGCCAGGATCAGATCGCGGTTTTCTACCTCCTGGCCTATAGCCTCGACCTCAACCCGGATGAGAGCCTGAACGATGATGTCAAGCAGGCCGTCACCGCCAGGCCGCTCGCCTGCAGCAAGGGGCACATTAAACAGACAGTTATCACCCACATGCGGTACTCGGGGCGGATTCACGGGCACGCAGGTGCAGTATCGATCGGTTCGGCTTTTGAAAGCCGCTGTCTGCCAACAACTTCAGCCGTTGCTATACCGGGTCCGCCTCGACCCTGCCCGTGAATCTGCCCCGGGTGCCCACATGCGCAGCCTGTCCAAACGGCCAAAGCGCGTTGCGCATTCTTCCGCCATCCGCAGTTTCGCTACGCAGCTTGATTCAAGAACACCGGAGTCAGCTCAATAATGGTAGCTGCTCATCCCCGGTGTTGCTGGGTCGCGTTGGAAGGCTTCGCCGGGCGCTTGACGTAACCGCATGATGTTTGATTCAAGCTCTGGATGGACCGGCTCCCCGCTCT
>NZ_SMSJ01000419.1 GCF_004355005.1 Dankookia rubra | reverse complement strand
ACAACAACCCGGTCGAGCGGGCAATCCGGTCGCTGGCCCTTGGCCGGAAGAACTGGCTGTTCGCCGGATCCGACACCGGCGGCCAGCGTGCCGCGGCGATCGCCTCGCTCAGGGAGTGTCAGGAATTCCGTGTGCGTCCGGTCGGTTAACGACTTGCTCAGGCCAGGGCTTTGGTGAAGCGCTGGCCGAACAGGACGGCGAACTGAGCCTTGGCCATGGCCC
>NZ_SMSJ01000418.1 GCF_004355005.1 Dankookia rubra | reverse complement strand
GGGTTTCGTCGTGTCCCGGCAGTCCGTCGACGCCACGAAACTTCCGCCAGCTCTCCGCGAGAGCATCGCCTACGCCCTCTGCCACGCCGCCTGAATGGCCAAAGTCGAGCTTAGAAAACATCGCAAATGCCGAATTTGCAGAGTTTTATGCAATAAATTCTTCGGATCGGCCACCCGTTTGGCGTTGGCCCGCGTTGGACCGACCCGGTGCATGATCCGGGCTA
>NZ_SMSJ01000417.1 GCF_004355005.1 Dankookia rubra | reverse complement strand
GCCGTACCGGGCGACGAGCCAGGTGGCGTTGTAGTGGACCACGAAATCCTGCAGCCCGCGGCGCAGCTCTTCGATGGTGTCGAAGGTGTGCACCCATAAGAAGTTCTCCTTTGGGCCTGTCCCGCTTTCACGGCTTTTCCGCAGGAGGCGTGGTTCAGGCGGCGAGGAGCACGCGGCGGCGGAGAAGGTCGAAGCTGCTGCGTCCAAAGGTCTGGCGTTTCAGC
>NZ_SMSJ01000416.1 GCF_004355005.1 Dankookia rubra | reverse complement strand
CAGGCCTCGTCCACCTTCCAGGGCCGAAAGCTCTTCGTCATGCCGCCGAGCGAATCACCGCACGATCCGCCTGTCGAGCCTCTTCAGCCGTTACGTGGACGAGCTCCTAGCCACAATACCGTTGACTTTAGTCGGGCTCGCTGGCGGAGTTGGGCTGTGGGACCGCTGACCGCTGCGGGAGGACCAAGCCATGGTCCGCAAAGCGACGCGCTTGCCGAATGGCA
>NZ_SMSJ01000415.1 GCF_004355005.1 Dankookia rubra | reverse complement strand
CTGCGTAGGCTGGTGCGAGACATCGGCCCAACATGGTGAGGCGACGCCGACGCACTGCCCTACGTCTCGAAGCCGCTCCAAAGCGCCCAGCTTATTTCGCGTTCAGACTCTAAGCACGCGTTCTAGGCCCCGTTAGCGCCTGAGCCAATCTGCGGTGGCGGCGAGGCAGAGCACGCCGAGGAAGGATGCGGCGGTCTTTTCGTAGCGGGTAGCGACGGCTCGCCACTCTT
>NZ_SMSJ01000414.1 GCF_004355005.1 Dankookia rubra | reverse complement strand
CGGGATCTACGACGTGAGAGGTGCGCCGCGTCCCGCCGGGACCAGTGACATGTCGAGTGCCGTCCGGTAGCAGGCCAATGTCTTCCGGACGGCGATGGACCAGCAGGGCCAATGGACCGATATGGCCTGTCCCGCTTTCACGGCTTTTCCGCAGGAGGCGTGGTTCAGGCGGCGAGGAGCACGCGGCGGCGGAGAAGGTCGAAGCTGCTGCGTCCAAAGGTCTGGCGTTTCAGC
>NZ_SMSJ01000413.1 GCF_004355005.1 Dankookia rubra | reverse complement strand
GACAAACCGAGGGTCAGGTGGGCAAGCTGAAAATGCTGAAACGCCAGACCTTTGGACGCAGCAGCTTCGACCTTCTCCGCCGCCGCGTGCTCCTCGCCGCCTGAACCACGCTTCCTGCGGAAGAGCCGCTTTCACGGACAGTGTTACGCGGCTGAAGCGGCCGCATGGAACGCCGCCACCTTCTGCTCTGGTGTGAGATAGCCCAGGGCCGAATGCAAGCGACGTCGATTGTACCA
>NZ_SMSJ01000412.1 GCF_004355005.1 Dankookia rubra | reverse complement strand
CCACGGCATCAGGCACGAATCCTACGCACCCGCTTTCGGCGCGACCCCAAGGCCTACCTCGCCGAGCTGGAGCAGAAAGCCTGCCAGCCAGCTTTGCCAGCCTAGAAAAAAGGGGATCCTCGGCTGGGGAGTGTCAGGAATTCCGTGTGCGTCCGGTCGGTTAACGACTTGCTCAGGCCAGGGCTTTGGTGAAGCGCTGGCCGAACAGGACGGCGAACTGAGCCTTGGCCATGGCCC
>NZ_SMSJ01000411.1 GCF_004355005.1 Dankookia rubra | reverse complement strand
CGGCCAGCAGCATAACCCCGCCGTCCGAGGTCAGCCGCCCGCCGTCGAAGGCGGCGGCCACCTTCTTGCGGCCGATCGCTGGAAAGCCGAACGGCTCGGTCGTATCGTCGTCCATGGCGGGTGTGGCGCGGCCTGAGGTGCTGCGGGTTGGTCTCGACACCCAAATCCGTAAACGCAATCAGCAGTTTACGCCACGCCCGCCAGCCGCACCGTAGGCCCGTGATGAATAAGAGCGGCTAG
>NZ_SMSJ01000410.1 GCF_004355005.1 Dankookia rubra | reverse complement strand
CCGAGGCTACAGCAGCCACACCTTCCGCCAGCACCTCTGGGACCTCGGGGCGCGGCCCGCCATCCCGCCGAAGATCAACGAGGCTCCAGTCGCCTGCCCAGCGCCGATCTATAACAACCGCAACCGCGTCGAGCGCCTCTGGGCGAGGCTGAAAGAGTGGCGAGCCGTCGCTACCCGCTACGAAAAGACCGCCGCATCCTTCCTCGGCGTGCTCTGCCTCGCCGCCACCGCAGATTGGCTCAGGCGCTAACGGGGCCTAG
>NZ_SMSJ01000044.1 GCF_004355005.1 Dankookia rubra | reverse complement strand
GGCCTGAGGTGCTGCGGGTTGGTCTCGACACCCAAATCCGTAAACGCAATCAGCAGTTTACGCCACGCCCGCCAGCCGCACCGTAGGCCCGTGATGAATAAGAGCGGCTAGATTGCCCTGCAGGAGCGGGAGGGGAGGCCAAGGTGATCGACTACGAGGTCCAGGACGGGGTCGCGGAGATCCTGTTCAACAACGCCCCGGTGAACGCGATCACCGAAGCCTTCCTGGATGCCCTGATCGAGGCGATGGACCGTGCGCGCCGCGATCCCGCGGTGCGCGCCGTCATCCTCTCGAGCGGCATTCCCGGTCGCTTCTGCGCCGGGCTCGACCTGCCCGCCTTCCTGCGCGGCACGCCGGCGGATGCGCACCGCGTCGTCGGCAAGATCTATGTCCGGATCAGCGAGGCGCAGTCCGCCCTCGGCAAGCCCTCCATCGCAGCCATCGGCGGCGCGGCCCGTGGCGCCGGCATGTCGATCGCCATCACCTGCGACATGATCCTGGCTGCCGACCATGCCAGCTTCGGCTATCCGGAGGTCGATGTCGGCCTGCTGCCGGCGATCCATTTCCACCACCTGCCACGCATCGTCGGCCGGCACCGCGCCTTCGACCTGCTGTTCAGCGGCCGCAGCTTCGACGTCACGGAGGCGGTGTCGCTGGGCTTGGTCAGCCGCCATGTACCGGAGGCAGAACTGATGGCCGAGGCGCGCCGCACCGCCGCCATCTTCGCCGCCAAGTCGCCGACGCTCATGCGGCTCGGCAAGGCAGCCTTCCTGCGGGCCGCCGCCGCCGGCTACCACGAGGGGGCAGAGTCCGCCGTGGACCTGGTCTCCACCGTCTTCGGCACCGAGGATTGCCGGGAAGGCCTGTCGGCCTTCGCCGAGAAGCGGAAGCCCCGCTGGACCGGGCGGTAGCGGCGATGACGACGCAAGCTCCGGGCGGCGCCCTCGACGGGCTCCGCGTGCTCGACATGTCCCGGGTCATGGCCGGGCCGCTGGCCGGGCAGATACTGGCTGATCTCGGCGCCGACGTGATCAAGGTGGAGCGGCCCGGACGCGGCGACGACACCCGCGAATGGGCGCCGCCCTTCGTCGCCGATCCCCCGCCCAGGCCACTCGACGACTCGGTCTGTTTCTGGACCTGCAACCGCGGCAAGCGTTCGGTCGTGGCGGATATCGCGGTGCCGGAGGGGCAGGCGCTGGTGGCGCGTCTCGCCGCCACCTCCGACGTGCTTATCGAGAACTACAAGGTCGGCACCCTGGCGAAATACGGCCTGGATTACCCGACGCTGTCGGCGGCCAATCCGCGGCTGGTCTATTGCTCCATCACCGGCTTCGGGCAGACCGGCCCCTACGCGCCGCGGCCGGGCTACGACACCATCGTCCAGGGCATGGGCGGGCTGATGAGCATCACCGGCAACCCCGACGATGCGCCCGGCGGCGGGCCGCGCAAGTCCGGCATCGCCGTCGCCGACCAGATGACCGCGCTCTACGCCGACGTCGCCATCCTCGCGGCGCTACGGGAACGCGACCGGTCCGGCCTCGGCCAGCATATCGACATGGCGCTGCTCGACGTGCAGGTGGCCGGCCTGACCAATCTCGGCCTCGGCTATCTCGCCACCGGCCGGGTGCCACCCCGCGCCGGCAATCGCCTGGCGACGGTCTATCCGAGCGACAGCTTCCGCTGCGCCGACGGCGACCTGATGATCATCGTCGGCAACGACGCACAATTCCGCAGCTTCTGCGCGGCGCTCCGGATGCCGGAAGTGTCAGCGGATGCCCGTTTCGCGCGGAATGCCGGCCGTCTCCGGCATGCCGATGTCCTGGCGCCGTTGATCGGCCAGGCCTTGCGTGACCGGAGCCTGGCGGAATGCCAGGCCCTGTTCGATGCCGCCGGCGTGCCGGCCAGTCCGATCAATACCCTTGCCCAGGTCTTCGCCGACCCGCAGGTCATCGCGCGCGGGCTGGTGCGGGAGGTCGCGCGCCCGGACGGACCACCGGTCCGGGTGATCGCCAACCCGATCCGCATGTCGCGGACGCCGCCCCGCAGCGACCGCCCGGCGCCCCGGCTTGGCGAGCACACGGACGAGGTGGCCGCAAAGCTTCCATAGGCAGGTTCGCCATGACGTCGGCATGAGCCCGCTTACGTCGTAAGCGCCGAGAACGCGTGTTGGGAGAGGCGTGCCAAGAAGCTCCCTCGGGCATCGGAGGCGGGGCTTATCAGCGGTGAGGCGGACCGCGCGACGGGCCTGTGCGGAGCCAATCCGGCGCCGACAAGCCATCGGTCCTTGGCACTGCTGGCCGTGCGGATGACCTGGCGGCGGGTCAGGTCGGGGCAAGCCAATCCTCGGCCCGCACTCCGTCGACGTGTTGGAACTCACCGAGATTGCCGGTGATCACCACCAGGCCCCGGCTGCGTGCATGGCCGGCGATGAGGATGCCGAAGGGCCCGATGAGCTGCCCGCGTCGCGCGAGATCGGCGTGAATCTCCCCGGCATGGGCAGCGGCATCCTCGTCGAGGGCGAGGACCACGAGGCGGCCCACGAGCCCTTCCACTGCACGGCGGTTCTCGACCGGCCGCGCAAGTCTGGCCGCGCCATGCAGGAGTTCCGTCAAGGTGATTGTCGAGATGCAAAGGGTCTCCGCCTCAGCGGTGAATCGGGGGCGCAGACCCTGTGGCCGGTCGCGGGGCAGCCGGATGCAGAAAGTTGCATCCAGCATGTTCCGCGGCATCAGAACGGCTCGCGGGCCTAGTGCGCCGGCTGCGACCGCTCGCCGAGATCGACCCCGGTAGCCGCGAGGAAGTCGTCCCACAGCGCCGTCGCCGGCACGATCACGCGGCGGGCCCCATCGCGGAGGATCGCCACTTCGCGGACGCCCGCCAGGTCGAACTCGGCGCAGGCCAGGCGGTGCTGGGCGTACATGTTGGCAATCTCGAAGACCCGGTGCGGGTCGCCGGCCAGCACCGGCCGCCCGGTCGCGCTGCGCGCCGGCCCGACCGCCCAGTTGTTGCCGCCGCCGCCGGTCCCGTCGCCCTGCGCCGCCGCCAGCAGCGCCTCCGCCCCCGGCGCGATGCGGAGCAGGTCGCCGCCCGCGCCGTCGTCGTAGCGCAGCGTGCCGAGGTTCTCCGCGCCGACCACCGCCGGCGCCGCGGCGCGCCAGAGCTTGAACCAGACCGAGCCGATCAGCAGGCCGAGTCGCCGCATCACCGCGATGGAAGGCCAGCCCTCCCAGGGCTCCGGCACCGCGCCGAGCAGCGCGCACTCGACCGCGGGCGGCGCGCCCGATCCGACAAAGGCGTCCACCCCCGCGGCGCTGTCGATCCGGCCCCGCCCGGCCGGCGATCCGTCGCCTGACCGGTTCCTTTCGGCCCGGCCGCGGGCTAGACTGGGCCCGCAACGATCCGGGGCGGTGGTCGCGTGGCAGAGGGGATGAGCCAGGCCGGGGAGCGGAGCGACGCAGGGCGCGGCAACCCGGGGCCGCGGTCCGCCGCGGTGCCCGACTTCGTCGCCCCGCTCGGCCGCGACAACCTGACCAACCGCGTCCATGACGAGCTGCGCCAGGCCCTGTTCGAGGGGCGCCTCCGGCCCGGCCACCGGCTGAAGGTCCGCGCCCTCGCCGCCGCGATGCAGGTCTCCGAGACCTCGGTGCGGGAGGCGCTGATGCAGCTCGTGCGCGAACGCGTGCTGCGGCAGGAAGCGGCGCGGGCCATCACGGTCGCCGGGCTGACGCTCGACCAGTACCTGGAGCTGCAAACCATCCGCGCCGAGCTGGAGGGCCTCGCCGCCGAGGCCGCCGCGCTGCGCATCGCCCCTGCGGCGATCGAGGACCTCGCCGCCTGCCACGTCGCCCTGGCCACCGCCGAGGCGCGGGAAGAGGGCGCCGCGGCGAACCGCGCCAATTGGGCCTTCCACCACGGGCTCTACCGCGCCGCCGGGATGCCGGAGCTGCTGCTGATCATCGAGGGGCTCTGGCTGCGCTGCGGCCCGCTGCACGCCTATCTCTACCCCGATGCGGTGCCGGGCTATCCCGGCCGGCACCGGCACCTCGATATCCTCGACGCGCTGCGGGCGCGCGACGCGCTGGCGGCACGGAAGGCGCTCGAGGCCGACCTGACGGAGGGCGGGGCGAACCTCGTCGCGCTGCTCGACCGGATGGAGCGGCAGGCGGCGGGGCGGCCGGGCGCGGCGGGCGGATAGACCGTCCTGCTCGCCGAAGGCCGGGCCAAGCCGGCGGTGCAGCGCCCTTCCCCAGCGCCGCCAAAGATCCGGCAGCCCGACCGAACCGCGCCGGCCGGTGTGGCACGGCGGGACGCCACGCCTTGATGTCCGGCGCCGTCGCGCCCCGGTCACCCCGCCAGCGCGCGACGGAGCCCGCGCGGGATTGCCGGCGCGGCAGGCGGCGGAGGCGCATCGCGGAAGCGCACGGCCCGGCCAGGGTGAAAGCGCGCCGGCCGGCGTCGCTCCGTTCGCCGGACCCTGCGCGGTGGCACGCGACGCCGCAGGGCGGAACCATGGGCGTTGCCACAGGTGTGCTCGCGCACAGTGCTGTCCAGCACACGCATCTCGCGCATCCGCCGCGGCGTTTGTCGATCCCCGACCATGTGGAGGGAGACAGCGTTCATGCTTCGCATTTCAGCCGCAGCGTCAATCGTCCTCGCATTCGCAGCCGTCGCATCCGCGCAGCAGAACCAGCCAGGTTCGACAGCGCCGCAGCCGCCGCAGGCGGCGCCAGGCGCGGAGGCGAGCCGCCCCATCCCGGATGCCAATGCGGGAGCGGAGAGCTCGCCCCGGCCGGCCACCACCGACGCCGACAAGGCCATCCCGGGCTTCGCCCCGGGGAACTGCCGGCCGATCTATTCGAAGGAGACCCGACACTTCGGGCCGGTGACCGGCGATCCTGAAAGGGACACCGTCGGCTACGCCACCATCGACCCATGCCGGCCGTAGAGCTCGTCGAGTTCCTCGCCGCCTACTGCGCCCTCCTCGCCACGCCGGGACCGAATCTCTTCGCCATCGGCAGCATGGCGGCGCTGCACGGCCTGCGCGGGGTGACTTCGCTCTGTGTCGGGGCCGCGCTTGGCGCGGGCACGCTGAGCGCGGTGCTTCTCGGCACCGCGCAGCTGGTCTCGGCCGTGGCGTGGTGGCGCGCGGCGGGAAGCGTCGTCGGCGCGGCCATGCTGCTCTGGGTGGCGTTCACCATCGGCCGGCAAGGTCCTCCCGAGCCCGGCGTCGTTCCGGGCCGGCAGCGGGACGCCGCGGCGGCGGCGATCGGGTTTCTCACCGCGGCGACGAATCCCATGACGGGGGCCTTCTTCGCCGCCAGCTTCCTCGGCCCGCTGGCCGGCCGCGGGGCGGTCCTCATGACCATCCCGCCGCTGGTGACCATGACGGCCCTGGGCTTCTTCCTCGGTGCGTCCCGCCTGCTGTCGCGGCCCGCCATCCGCGCCGCGCTGCAGGCGCGACACCGGCCCATCCGGCTGGCAGCGGCGGCGGCGCTTGTCTTCACGGCGGCCTTCATCCTGGGCCGCGGATTGGCGCGGCTCGGCTGGCGGCCGCCTGCCGCGCCCTTCCTGGTCGCCTGGACCGCCTTCCTCGCGGTCCCGGTTCTCCTGCTAGCCCGGCCGCTCGTCCCGGCCGCGCGCCGTGCCTGGCACAGGTCGCGGCGGCCGGTGGCGGCGGTCGCGCTCGTTTTCATGACGGGCTTCGCCGTGGGTGGCGCGCTGGTGCGGCTTGGCTGGCACCCCGCCGTCCCGCTTCGCCTGCCCTAGCAGATCGCGGGGACGCGTGACTCTGCTCCGGGATCAAGGAACACCAGCGGCGTGGCCTTCACTTCCGAACGCCACGCCGTTGCAGACGCGGCGCCGGATCGCCGGCGGCCGCCTCCCCGATCGAGTTCCGTCATGCGGCGATCCTGCGCCCCTGGGAAAACCTCGATCGGCCGGCGCGACCGGCGTCCCGCGCGCCTAGACCGCCGCCTGCCAGAAGATCGGGAAGCTCGAGGGGATCAGCTCGCGCAGCCGCGTGCGGTAGCCGGCGGGGCGGGAGAACTGGCCCCACATGACGCTGGGCACGAGGTCGTAGGCGGCACGCTGGATGCGCTCGGCGATCGGGCGGCGCGCCGCGGCATCGGGCGCCGCGGCATAGGCCTCCAGCATCCCGCCCATCGCCGGATCGCAGCTCCAGCCCGGATAGTCCGCGCAGTTGTTGGCGACGTAGAAATGGTTGAGCGGCGAGGCCATGTCGACGCCGTTGGAATAGACGGGGAAGAGGCTCCAGCCCTCCCGCTTGCCGCGGCGCGCCAGCAAGGTGCCCCAGTCCATCACCTGCTCCTCCACCGTGAAGCCGGCCTCGCGCATCTTCGCCGCCAGCACCTGGCCGGCGATCTGCGAGATGGAGCCCGAGGTCTGCAGCATCACCACCGGCTCGCCCCGATAGGCGGTGCGGCCGAGCGCGGCCCGCGCCGCCTCGACCGAGACCTGCGCCGCCTCGGCGCCGGCGGCGGTTTCCTCCGGCGCCCCGCACATCCAGAAGGACGGGCAGGCGCGGACGGAGAAGCGTTCCGGGATGCCGATCGCCTGGAGGATCTCCGCCTGGTCCACCAGCTTCCACAGCACCCGCCGCACCGCAGGGTCGGTGAAGGGGCCGCTGGCGTGGTTGAGGCGGAAATTGCCCTGGAACATGTCGATGCCGCCGAGCTGCATCACCCGTATCGCGCGGTTGCGCTCGAGCTGCGCGATGCGGTCGAAAGGCAGGTACTGCATGTAGTCCACCTCGCCGGCCAGCAGCGCGGTGGCGGCGGTGCCGTCATCCGGCATGACCTTGAGGACGAGCTGCGCGATCCGCACCTGCTTGCCCCCGGCGAGGAAATCGGCGCGCTCGGCGCGCGGCCGGTAGCGCGGGTTGCGGAGCAGCGTCATGCGGTCGCCGGTGCGCCACTCGCCGGCCTGGAAGGCGAAGGGGCCGGAGCCCGTGATCTCGGTGATGCGGCCCTCGCCGGCGGCGCGGATGACGCGTTCCGGCAGCATGAAGGGCACCGGCGCATTGGGCTTGCCGAGCACCTCCAGCATCAGCGGGAAGGGCGATCTCAGCCGCAGCGCGAAGCGGCGGGCATCGAGCGCGCGCAGCTCGGCGGCCGAGGCCAGCAGCATGCGGCCGAGGCTGTCGCGCGGCATCCAGCGGCGCAGCGACGCCACGCAATCGGCCGCCGTCACCGCCGCGCCGTCGTGCCAGGCCAGGCCGTCGCGCAGGGTGAATTCCCAGTCGAGGCCATCGGCGCCGGCCACGAATCCCTCGACCATCTGCGGATGGATATTGCCCTTCGCATCCATCGAGAAGAGCGTGTCGAAGACGTGGTAGCCGAAGCTGCGCGTGATCGCCGCAGTGGTCGCATGCGGATCGAGGATCACCGCTTCCGATTCCAGCACCACCGTCAGGCTGCCGCCGGGCTCCGCGCCGGCGAGCCGCGGCGCGGCGAGGGCGAGGGCACCGCCGAGGAGGCCGCGCCGTGTCATGGTGATGGGGCTCATGCGGCGTCGTCCTCCATGTCGTTATGAATACAACGTCGACGCGACGATATAGCGGCAGCGGCCTGCACCGGGGTCTGGCGGGCCGGGCGTGGCGGTGACCGATATATCCGATGGCGCCTCAGCCAGGGCGGACCGGAAATGCGGCGAAAACAGGGCGAAGCGCTTGCGCCGAAGACGCCGCGGCGCTGGCGGCCGCTCCGACCGCCAGCGCACCTTCATTCGGACCCAGCAGCGCCAGGGAACCGCCGGCCATCCCGCGGTGGTGCTCGCGCGCCGCACCGGCGCCGGCCAAAGGGTCGCTTCCGCACGGACAGGGTCCGGTGTCCTCAGGCGCCGAAGCCGCCGTCGATCCTGTGCATCGCCCCGGTCACGAACCCCGCCTTCGGCCCTGCCAGCCCGGCCACCATCCCGGCCACGTCCACCGGTCGCCCATGCCGCTTGAAGGCCATGGCGGCGTGGACGAGGTCGTCGAGCGGCCCGTCCGCCAGGTCCGTGTTGGTGTCGATCGGCCTGGGCTGCGCGACGCTCACCGTGATCCCGCGCGGCCCGAGGTCCCGCGCCATGCCCTGCAGGGCCGGCCTGCTCATCGCACAAGCCGATTGGCGGCCGCCTCCCCGGAGGCGGGAACCACGCCAGATCCGGCGGCCCTGCCCTGCGCGAGCGCGCCTCGCCGCCGGAGCGGACAGATCGGGGCGCTCGTCAGCGGTGGCGCGATCCGCCACTATCCAGCGATCCTTGGCACCGCACCGGCAGGCCCCATGCCCGATCTGTTCAGCCCCTATACCCTCAAGGGCATCACTCTCCGCAACCGCGTCGCCATGTCGCCCATGACCATGTACCGGTCGGTGGACGGCAAGGTGGGCGACTACCACCTCATGCTGATGGGCTCGCGCGCCGCCGGCGGATTCGGCCTGGTCTTCCCCGAACAGATCGCCATCACCCCCGACGGCCGCACCGGCACCTGCTGCGCCGGCCTCTGGGACGACGACCAGATCGAGGGCCTCGCCCGCGTCTGTGCCCTGGTGAAGGAGATGGGCGCCGTGCCCGCCATCCAGCTCGGCCATACCGGGCGCAAGGGCAGCGAGCAGAAGCCCTGGGAAGGCAAGCGGCAGATCGCCCCGGACCACCCGGATGGCTGGCAGGTGCGCGGGCCCTCGGCCATCCCGTATGGCGGCCGCTACCCCTACCCCGTCCAGGCGCTGAGCGTCGACGAGATCCTTGCCCTGCACCAGGCCTATGCCGACGCCGCGCAGCGGGCGCTCGCGGCCGGCTTCGAGTGGCTGGAGATGCATTTCGCCCATGGCTATCTCGGTGCGAGCTTCTTCTCGCCACTCGCCAACCAGCGGACGGACGCCTATGGCGGCAGCCTGGAGAACCGCCTGCGCTTCCACCGCGAGGCGCTGGACGCCGTGCGCGCCGTCTGGCCGGAGCGGCTGCCGCTGACCATGCGGCTCGGCTCCGACGACTTCCATCCGGAGGGCGTGCAATTCGACGACGCGGTCTGGGCGGTCGGCGCGTTGAAGCGGCACGGGCTGGACCTGGCCGACCTCAGCCTCGGGATGAACACCGACGACCTGCGCGAGCCGCCCTTCTCCCAGGCCGCCTTCATGGTGGAGCGGGGCAACCGCGTCCGGCGCGAGTGCGGCATCCCGGTCGCGGTCAGCTGGAACCTCGGCACGCCGGCGATCGCCGACCGGGTGATCCGCGAGGAGCTGATCGACCTGGTCTTCCTCGGCCGCCCGGCGCTCGCCAACCCGCACTGGCCGGTCTGGGCCGCGCGGGAGCTGGCGCATGACGACCCGTTCTCGGTCCTGCCGCAGGACTGGTCCTGGTGGCTGAAGAACCGACCGGGGTCGGAGAACTCGCATGGCTGGCCCGCCCCCGCGGTCCGCTGACGCGGCGCCGCGGCGACGCCGGGGCGGGGCAGGCGGGCCGCCTCAGAGCGGGCCAAGCTTCCCGAACTCGACCGCCTTGATCTGCAGGGCCAGGTATTTCGAGTTGATCCTGCATTGCGACAGGCCGCCGGCGATGAACCAAAGGCCCTCCTGCGGCGTGCGCCGGTACATGTTGTTCAGCTCGCCGTCCTCGCCGAGGCCCCAGACCGGTCCGATGCGGTCCACCATCGCCTCGCCGAGCGCGCGCCGGACGAGCTCCTGCTGCGGATAGTAGCCCGTCGCCAGGACGAGGAGATCGGCGGGCACCACCGATCCGTCCTTGAGCAGCGCGCCGGTTTCGACGAAGCGCTCGATGTCGTCGTACTGCAGCAGGCCGAGCCGACCCGCGATCATGAGGGCCGAGCTGCCCGCATCGAGGTTGTAGCCGCCGCCGCGCCGGAAATACTTCATCTGGTGGCCGGCCTCGTCCTCGCCCACGTCGTGCTTGAAGCCGATGCGCCTGAGGCCTTCGATCATCTCCCGGTCGAGCTCGAGCATGCGCCTGGTCACCGCCCTGTAGCCCTTCAGGATCAGCGGCGGCGTCGCGGAGGAGACGATCAGGTCGCAATCCTCGAGCGGCCCGCCCTCGTCCCAGATGGCCTCGTTCAGCCTGGCGCTCGGGTCGATCGAGATGACCGTCGTCGACCCTCGCTGGATGAGCGTCGTGTCCACGCCATGGCTGTGCAGGTCGAGCGCAATGTCGTTGGCGCTGCTGCCGGTGCCGAGGATGAGCGCGCGCTTCCCCTGCCAGGCCGCGCCGCTGTCGAAGCCTTCGGAGTGGATGACCTGCCCCTTGAACGCCGCGAGCCCCGGCAGGTCCGGGATCATGGGATAGCTGCTGACTCCGTTGGCGAAGACGAGATGCCGGGGCCGGACGATCCGCTCGGTGCCGTCGGCGCGCCTCAGCCGGGCGGTCCAGCATCCGGCCTCCGCGTCGCGGGAGGCGCCGACGAATTCGGTGCCGGTCCAGCAGTTGATCTCCATGGCATCGGCGTAGAACTCGAACCAGTTTCCCAGCATGTCTTTCGGGATGTATTTCGGCCAGGTCGGCGGGAATTCCATGTAGGGCAGGTGGTTCAGGTGGATCGAGTTGTGCAGGGCGAGCGAATGGTAGCGCTGGCGCCAGCTGTCGCCGATGCGCGGCCATTTCTCGACGACGAGCGTGTCGACGCCAAGCTGATTGAGGCGCGCGGCGATCGAGAGGCCCGCCTGGGCGGCGCCGATCACGAGCGCTGCCGGTTCGCCGTCCTCGTAGGCGCTGGCCTTCCGGCGCATGTCGGCCCAGTTGTCGCCGCCGAAATTCCGCGAATAAGCGGCGCCGGTCGGCCGGTTGGCGCCGATCCTCTCCGCATGGCCGGCCAGTGATTCAAGCGTGGTCGAGAGGAGCCAGGCCTTCATCTCCCCTTCGCCCTCGCCGGCCGGCGACAGGCGGATGATGCCGGCTCCGCCGCCTTCCGCCGTGGCGAACTCGAAGATCGCCTCGATGCTGTCGATGCCAAGGCGTTTCACCTGCCGCGGCGGCTTGCGGTGCCGCGGCAGGTGGAAGCCATGCGCGGCGGTGCGCGCCTGGGCCTCGGCGAGGCGCGCGGCGATGCCTTCCCGGCCCGCGGCCGAAGCATAGGTCCAGGTGAAGGCCAGGATGTCCCGCCAATGCGCGTCATCGTGGAACAGGGCGCCGATGCGGCCAGCGTCGCCGGATGCGAGCGCCGCCTCGAAAGCCCCCAGCCAGTCCATGGCCGCGCGCCGCGCCTGCTCCGCGCGCTGGAACGCCTGCAAGGATTGATCGAAATCGTCCATCGCCGTCTCCGCCATTCCTCGATGAGCCGCCGGGGCTCCGTGCCTCGCCATCGTCCCTCCGCGGGTCGGGCCGCCCGGCGGCCCGATCCGCGGTCCCCTCAGCCCCCGCGGGAGAGAGGGCAGCCGCCCTGCTCGAGCGGGCGGTAGGCCTCCTCGGCCGGCACCTCCCGCTCGACGCGGTAGACGTCGTAGCGGCCGCTGGAGTCCGCCGGCGCCTTGACGGTGAAAAGATAGACCGGGCTGATGCGGCGGCCATCGGCGCGGATCATCCCGCCGCCGAAGATCGCGTCCTGCGTCGGCATTGCCTTCATCCGGGCGACGACGGCCCGGCCATCGGCGGCACCGCCCAGCGCATCCGCGGCGCGCAGGAAATGTGTCACGGCGGCATAGACATTGGCCTGGAGGTCGGTCGGCATGCGGCCGCCCATCCTTTCGCCGAAGCGGCGGGCGAAGCCGCGCGTGCCGTCGTTCAGGTCCCAGTACCAGTTGCCGACCACGCTCGCGCCCTGCGTCGCCTCGAGGCCCAGCGAGACGATGTCCGAGACGTAGACCGCGAGGCCGACCACGCGCTGCCCGCGCCGCGCGACGCCGAATTCCGCGGTCTGCTTCATGCCGTTGATGAAATCCGCCTGCGAATTGGCAAGCGCCACGACCTTGGCGCGGGAGGCCTGGGCCTGCAGCAGCACGGCGGAGAAATCGGTGGTGCCCAGCGGATGCCGGACCGCGCCCAGCACCTTGCCGCCCGCCCGGGTCACCGCATCCATCGACTGCTTCTCGAGGTCGTGGCCGAAGGCGTAGTCGGCGGTGACGTAGAACCAGGTCTCCCCGCCCGCCTGCACCAGGGCACGGCTCGGCACGTTGGACATCGACCAGGTGTCGAGCGCGTAGTGGATCAGGTTGGGCGAGCAGGCATCGCCGGTCAGGCGGCTGGCGACGGCCGCGGTCACCAGGGCCACGCGGTTGGCGCTGCGCGCGACCTCGCCGACCGCCAGCGCGATCGCCGAATTAGGCAGGTCCACCACCGCATCCACGCCTTCCGTGTCGAACCACCGGCGGGCGAGGGCGGAGCCGGTATCGGCACGGTTCTGGTGGTCGCCCGAAAGGATCCGCACCGGCAGCCCGGCGGCGCGGCCGCCGAAATCCTCCACCGCCAGTTGCGCCGCGACGACCGAGCCGGGACCGGCGACATCGGCGAAACTGCCCGACAGGTCGCTGAGGATGCCGATGCGGATCGCTTCCCGCCGCGGCGCCGGCTGCGCCGCGGCAGCCAACACGGCGAGACCGGCGAGCAGCGCGGCCAGCAGGATGCGATGTATCACGATGGCTTTCTCCTGTTTCTTGCCAGGTGGCCTTCGCCGCCGGACCATCGCCCGCCACCCTGGACCGGGGACCTTCTCCGCGTGACGGCCGCCTGCCGGGGCGGGGCGCCGGGCGTCTGCATCACCGGCGCGGCGTGCCGGCCCGCTGGCCGGCCGGACGATCCGCCGCACCGCGGCCGGCCACGACCCCGTGAAGACACCGGTCCTGCATGGCGCATCCTCCCCTGCCGAAACCATGGCACGGGCATGGACCTCCCGATAGGCTCCGCGCCAAGCGGCCCGGCCCGGGTTCCCGTTGCGCCGAGCCCCAGCCAGTCCGGCGGCCGGCCTTGAGGAGTCCGCGACGCCGCGCGCATGGCCGCGGGCCCGCCAGGATCGCCGGTGCCACCGGCCGGACTTCGGAGCCGGAACACGCATGCGGATCCTTGCCATAGGCGCGTGCGCCTTCCCCGGCGGCGTCTACCTGTCGCTCCGCGCGACGGCCACGAGGTCCGGGTTTCCCCCCCGGGTCCGCCGGAGCAACGCGCCTGCGGCGGTCCGATCAACTGCGTCGCGGACTGGCGGGCGGTGCCGGGCTGGGTCGAGCGGGTCGGCCGCGGGGCGCTGCGGGACGAACTCCGTGCCCAGGGCTCCCGCGTCCTCGGCGGCAGCGCCTTCGGCGGCCGGCTCGAATAGGGCCGCGCCTCCGGCCGTGCCGCGCTGCGGAAGGCGGGGCTGACCATCGCCGCGAGCCACTCCTTCGCGCATCCTGCGCTCGCTCCGGTCTGGCTTGGTCAGCATCCCGGGCCCTACATGCTGCAGCACCGCGAGACCGCACCACGGCACTTCGGGACTGCACGGCTCGGCCACATCGGAACCACCGACGCCCCCGGTGCCCGTCGCGTGTCCGGTGCCAAGTGGCGGCACTTTGACGCTTGGTGCCTGCACCGGAGTTCTTCCGAAGCATGAAGGCTCGCCGACGAGAGCGCACCGGCTTTTCTTGGCGCTGCCAGACCAAGCCGGGCAGGCAGCGCCACCGTCGCAGCGGCCATCGCCCCGCGTCCGCGCGCTTCAGAACTTGATCGTCAGCGCCGGGATGTAGCTGACGGCCGCCAGCAAGGCGATCGCTACGAAGAAGAAGGGCCAGAGCGCCCTCGTCGTCTCGGCCATGGTGCTCCCGGCGATGGTGGACGAGATGAACAGGGTCGTCCCCACCGGCGGCGTGTAGAGCCCGATGCCGAGGTTGATGACCATGATGAGGCCGAGCTGCAGCGAATCCAGCCCGATCTGCTGTGCCAGCGGCACGAAGATCGGCGCCAGCAGCAGGATCGCCGGGGCCAAGTCCAGCGGGCCGCCGATTGCCAGCATGATGATGTTCATTGCCAGGATCACCAGCCAGGGCTGGTGCAAGGTGGTGGACACCCATTCAGCGAAGCGTTGCGGCACCTGGTCGTAGGTGAGGATCCAGCTCGCCACCGCGCTGCCCATGATGACCATCATGACGATACCGGTGGCGATGCCGGCATCGATCATCGCCCTGCGGAAGCGCGCCCAGGACAGGTCCCGGTAGATGACCAGGCTCGCAACCAAGGCGTACAGCACCGCCATGACGGCAATCTCGGTCGGCGTGGCAAAGCCGAAGCGTAGCGCAACCAGGATCAGCACCGGCAGGATGAGGGCCGGCAAAGCATAGAAGCCAAGACGGGCCAGCTTGCCGGGGTCGAGCGGCGGCACCTCCGTGCTCAGATCGAGGCGGCGGGCTTCCCACCAGCAAACCGCGACGAAGCCGGCCGCCATGAGGATGCCCGGCAGCACGCCGGCCATGAAGAGATCGCCGATGCTGACGCCGCTGACCACCGCATAGAGGATCATCGGGATAGAGGGCGGGATCAGGATGTCGATGACGGCGGAGGTTGCGTTGTTGGCGGCGCAGAGCCCCGCCGGGTAGCCCTGCCGCTTCTGCCAGGGGATCAGGACGGAGCCGAGAGCGCTGGCATTTGCCACCGCACTGCCGGATACGCCGCCGAACACCACGGATCCCACGACGGTCGTCGACAGCGCCCCCCCGCGCAACCGCTGCATCACCTCGCCAGAGAAGCGCAGCAACTCCTCGCCGAGCTTGCCTTCCATGATCAGCGTGCCGGCCAAGATGAAGAAGGGCAGTGCCAGCATCGGGAAGGACTGGGTCTGCTGGAACATCTGCTGCGCAACCAGCAGCAGAGGCAGGCCGCCGTCCCAGAGCAACGCAAAGCCGGAGGCAATGACCAGGGCATGCGCCACAGGGATGACGGCGACCATCAGGGCCACGAAGGCGAGGATGAGGGTGAGGCTCATGTCGGCATCTCCTCGGGGCTGGGTTGTGGCATGGCTTCGGGTCCGAGCAGCGCGACGCGGATGGCGACGGTGACGGTGCCCAGCGCCAGCAGCAGGCATCCGGCGGCGATGGCCCAGTAGCCGTAGCTTCCAGGCAGGCCGAGGGCAGGGCTTCGCTCGATCGCGACGATCTCCGCGACGGTGAGCGCCTGCCAGCAAAGGGCGAGGTAGGCCAGCGCCACGACCGCATGGCCGGCGAGCAGGATGACCCGCTTGCCCTCGCGCCCCAGCTTGCCGAGCAGCCACTCCACCGCGATGTGGCCACCACGCTGAACCGCCAGCCCGACGCCGGCCATGATGAACCAGGGGAAGAGCTGCTGCGGCACTTCCTCCGCCCAGTCGAAGCCGCCGGTCGCCAGGACGTAGCGCGCGACGACATTGGCTGTCAGCACGCCCATCAGGACGGTGCCGGCTAGGAGCAGCACGCCCTGGCAGAGCAGGGCAACCGCGCGGTCGACCGCATCGACCGCCGTGATCAGCGCGCCACGGGGCTTCCCGTCGACGCGCACCGCGTCGGCCACAGCCGGCGTGGTGTGGAAAGGTCGTTCCATGTCACGCCGCCACCGATGCAGCGCGCAGGCGCTTCACGAAGTCGCCGAAGGGCTTGGCTTCCCAACGTTCCGCCACGACGGCGGTGGCGGCGCGGAATGGGGCCTGCTCCACCGCGTTCACGGCAACCGCCGGACTGGCGCGAAACTCACCCAGCAGCTTGGTGTCGATCTCCTGCGACAGGCCGCGCTGGTAGGCCGCGGCCTCCTTCGCCACCTCCTGCACCATGCGCCGGTCCTCCGGCTTCAGCCGGCCCCAGGCAATGCGGGACACCAGGCAGGGATTGCATTCCCACTTGTGGCCGGTGAGGGAGATGAACCTGTTCACCTCGAACAGCTTGGAGGACTGGATGTTGGCGAGCGGGTTCTCCTGGCCGTCCACCACGCCCTGCTGCAGGGCGACGTAAAGCTCGCCGAAGTTGACCTGCTGCGTCGCCGCGCCGAGGGACTGGAAGATGTCGATGGTCATCGGGTCCGGCGGCGTGCGGATCTTGAGGCCCTTCAACTCCTCCGGCCGGGTGATCGGGCGCTTGCTGTTGGTGGTGTGGCGGACGCCGTTGTCCCAGAACCCCAGCGAGACCAGGCCGACGCCTTCGAAACGCTTCGCCAGTTCCTCGCCGACCGCGCCGTCCACCACCCTGAAGGCGGTCGCGGCATCGGCGAAGAGGAAGGGAAGGCCGAGCGCGGCGAGTTCCGGCAGCACGGCGGAGGAGGCGCCCTGGCTGTTGACCGACATGTCGAGCGTGCCGGTGCGCAGCGCCGTCAGCATCGCGGCATCGTCGCCAAGCTGGGCGGAGCCGGCAACGCGCATCTCGATGCGGCCGCCGCTGCGCTCGCGCAGCAACGACGCCAGGCGGTCGGCGCCGAGGCTGCGCGGATTGCCGGGGGCGGCACCATGGCCGAGGGTGAGGCGCACCTGACCCTGGGCGCGCAGGACGGCAGGGGCGGCGAGGATGCCGGCAGCGCCGAGCAGCGCCACACGGCGGGTGATCTTGGATGTCATTGTTTTCGTCTCCTCCAGGGTGCTGTTATGAGCCGGCTAGAGCCAGCCCTTGACGCTCCTCGCCATGGCCTCGGCCGAGATCCCGTAGCGGTCGTGCAGCGTCGGTAGCGCGCCGGCATCGAGGAAGGCGTCCGGCAGCGCCACCTGCCGGAAGCGCGGGGGCACGACGCCGGCCCGCAGCAAGGTGCCCGCTACCGCCTCGCCGAGGCCGCCGGTGACACTGTGGTTCTCCGCCACGATGGTCAGGCGTGCGCTGCGGCCGACCTCATGCAGAATGGCTGCCTCGTCCAGCGGCTTGATGGTCGGCACGTGCAGGACCGCGACCTTCACCCGGTCCGCCTCCAGCAGCTTCGCCACCTCGAGCGACCGCATGGTCATGAAGCCAGACGAGATGACAAGAACATCCGCGCCGTCGCGCAGGAGCTTCGCCTTGCCCAGCTCGAAGGAGTAGTCGTACTTGTCCAGCACCAGCGGCACCTGGCCGCGCTGCAGGCGCATGTAGACCGGGCCGTCATGGGCCGCGATGGCGGGCACCGCCTGCTCGATGTCGAGCGCGTCGCAAGGATCGACGATGGTCAGGTCCGGCATGCCACGGAAGATCGCGATGTCTTCCGTCGCCTGGTGGCTCGGGCCGTACCCCGTGGTCAGGCCCGGTAGAGCGCAGCAGACCTTCACGTTCAGGCCTTCTTCCGCGATGCCCTGGCTGATGAAGTCGAAGGTGCGGCGCGAGGCGAAGGCGGCGTAGGTGGTCACGAAGGGCACGAAGCCCTCATGCGCCATCCCGGCGGCAGCGAGCATGAGCAGCTGCTCGGCCATGCCCATCTGGTAGAACCGGTCCGGGTAGGCCTGGGCGAAGACGTGCAGGTCAGTGTACTTCGCAAGGTCCGCCGTCATGCCGACGATCTCGGGGCGGGTCTTGCCGAGTTCCACCAGCGCACGTCCGAAAGGGGCCGGGCTGGTCCGCTGGCCTTCACCGGCGAGCGAGGCGATCATCGCCGAGGTGGTCAGCCGAGGCTTGTTCGGGTCCTGTGGTCCCGGCGTCGCGCCCCGCCAGGGGGCGCGCTTGGTGCGGCTCATGACTTCCTCCCGGCGTCCAGCGCCTCGATTGCCTGCGTCCATTCGTGCTGCTCGACGCGCAGGAAGTGCGACTTCTCGCGCGCTTCCAGGAACGGCACGCCCTTCGCCATCTTGGTGTCGCAGATGATGACGCGCGGCTTCGGCTCGCTCAGCGCCCGCGCCGCGTCGAAGGCCCGCACGAGCGCCGGGATGTCGTTGCCGTCCACTCGTTGCGCGTGCCAGCCGAAGGCTTCCCATTTCGCCGGCAGCGGCTCGAAGTTCAGGACGCCGGTCGAGGGACCGTCGGCCTGCATCCGGTTCACGTCCACCAGGCAGATGATGTTGTCGAGCTTCCAGTGTCCGGCCGACATGGCGGCTTCCCAGGTAGGGCCCTCGTCCAGCTCGCCATCCGACATCAGGTTGTAGACGAAGCGGTCGGACTGCTTCCGCTTCAGCCCAAGCCCCATGCCGACGGCGATGCCGAGGCCGATGCCCAGTGAGCCGCCGCTGATCTCCATGCCCGGCGTGTAGCTGGCCATGCCGGACATCGGCAGGCGACTGTCGTCCGTGCCGTAGGTTTCCAGCTCCTCGGTGGGGATGATTCCCGCCTCGATCAGCACGCTGTAGAGCGCGATGGCATAATGGCCGATCGAGAGCAGGAAGCGGTCGCGGCCTTCCCAGGCGGGATCCTCGGACCGGTAGCGCAGCGCATGGAAGTAGGACACCGCCAGCACATCGGCTACGCCGAGCGCCTGGGCGATGTAGCCCTGCCCTTGCACCTCGCCCATTCGCAGCGCGTTGTGCCGGACGCGGTATGCGCGCTCCTCCAGGCTCGGCGCATTGGCGAGCGTCGTCGTTCGCGCTTCCATTGGCGCGTCTCCTCTCCTTGGGTGGGGGGATCTAGGCCGACGCAGCCGCGACGGCCCGGCCTCAGTGGATCAGCATGCCGCCGTTGACGTCGATGACCGCGCCGGTCACGTAGGCGGACAGGTCGGAGGCGAGGAACAGGTATATCCGCGCCACATCGATCGCATCGCCCAGGCGGTTCAGCGGGATGCCCTTCAAGATCTCGGTCTTCATCTCCGGCGTCAGCTTGCCGCCGGTGATGTCGGTCTGGATCAGGCCCGGGGTCACGCTGTTCACGCGGATGCCGTCCGGCCCCAGTTCACGCGCCATCGCCTTGGCGAGGCCCAGCACGCCGGCCTTGGCTGCGGAGTAGTGCGGGCCGCCGAAGATGCCGCCGCCGCGCTGGGCGGATACGGAGGACATGCAGGCGATGGAGCCCTGCTTGCGCGCCCGCATATGCGGGATGAAGGCTTGGCTGAGGTAAAGCACGCCGGTCATGTTGACGTCGACGACGCGCTGCCAGTCCTCAGGCGTGATCTCCATGGTCTTCACCGGCTGCGAGATGCCGGCGTTGTTGATCAGGATGTCAATCTTGCCGAAGGCACCGATCGCCTGCTCGGCCGCCTGGCGGCAGCTGGCCAGGTCGGCGACGTTGCAGCCGATGCCGATATGCCCCTCGCCGAGTTCGGCGGCGGCCTGCGCGGCGCCTGCGGCATCGAGGTCGAGGATGGCGACGCGGGCGCCGTGCTCCGCGAAGAGCCTCGCGGTGGCGCGGCCGATTCCCCGCGCGCTGGCTGCCCCGGAAATGACGGCGGTCTTGTCGGTGAGCAGCATGCAACCTCCTCCTGGCTTTTCTGACCGGAGGTTTGCCAAGCCGGAACCCTCACCCACAAGCGAGAAATCTGCGTCCTTTGGTGAGTTCAGCTCACCAATAAGGGGCGGCCTTTCGGGACGTGCTCACGCGCTGCCGCCTCAAGCTCGTCGAGATTGATGTCGAGGCCGAGCTCGCGGGTCAGCCAGCCCAGGAACAGCACCATGGATCGCGCATAGCGCTTCGTGCGAGGGAAGACGAGCCAGTGGCCGGTATAGACCACGTCCTCGCAGATGCCGTCCAAGGGACGCACCAGGCGGCCGGAGGCGAGTTCCCGTTGCGCGAGCATCGTGGATTCCAGGGCAACGCCGAGCCCGTCGGCCGCGGCGCTCAGCGAGATGAAGCTGCGGTCGAAGCGCGGGCCGCGCGGGGCCGGCGCGGCGAGGTGGTTGGCGGAAAACCATGCTGGCCAACGGACGCGCTTGTTGTCGCTCTCGATCAGGGTCTGGGCGTAGAGGTCGCGGGCGGTGCGGATTGCCGGGGCGAGCGAGGGCGCGCAGAGCGGCGTTATCACCTCCGTCCCCAGCGGCAGCACGATGACCCCCTGATGGCCGGAGCCGCCGTAGTATTCGGGCGGTGGTGCGCCGTAGACGATGTCGGCATCGAATTCGTCCGCAAGGAAACGCGTGTAGTCCGTGCCGGCGGCGATGCGCAGCTCCAGTCCGCTGCACTCCTCCAGCAGCCGGCCGAGGCGTGGCACCAGCCATTGCGCCGCAAAGCTTGGGGCACAGTGCAGCTTGAGGAGCTGTGGCCGCCGCGTGGCGACGCTGCCAACGCCGAGCTGGAGTTCACCGAAGCCGCGCTCGACATGGTGCATGAGCGTCTCGCCTTCTGGCGTCAGCCGGATCGACCGGCCCTCGCGCTCGAACAACATGGTGCCGAGATCGCGCTCGAGCCCGCGGATCGCGTGGCTCACGGCACTCGGCGTCAGGCCCAGGTCGTCCGCCGCGGAGCGGAAGGAGCCGGTGCGGGTGGCGGCCTCGAAGGCGCCGAGGGCGGTCAGGGGCAGGTGTTGCGGCATGCGCGAATCATGAAGCCAACTCGTCGATGGACGCAATATTCTCGCTTGTCGGTGTGACAGGCCGCGCGGCACACCCTTCCGGGACGGGAGAGAACGACCATGGCCCTGATCAGCAACGTCGAACCACATCGGATGGCCGACGCCATCCGCTTCCTCGCCATGGACGCCTGTGAACGCGTCGGCGAGGGACATCCCGGTACGCCGCTCGGCGCCGCCGAGATCGCCACCGCGCTCTTCACCCGGCATCTCAAGTTCAATCCCGCGGATCCGCTCTGGTTCGACCGCGACCGCTTCGTCCTCTCGGCCGGGCATGGCTCAATGCTGCTCTATGCCTTGCTGCACCTGAGCGGCTACGCCGGGATGCCGATGGAGGCGCTCAGGACGTTCCGGGAGCTGGGCTCACCCTGCGAGGGCCACCCGGAATACCACCCCGAGCGGGGCATCGAGGCGACCACCGGCCCACTCGGCCAGGGCATCGCCAACGCCGCCGGCATGGCGGTCGCCGAGGCATTCCTCGCGGAGCAACTCGGCGCCGATCTCGTCGACCATCGCAGCTATGCCATCGTCGGCGATGGCTGCCTGCAGGAAGGCGTGGCGCAGGAGGTCGCCTCGCTTGCCGGGCACCTTCGTCTCGGCAAGCTCACTTGGCTCTGGGACGACAACCAAATGACCGATGACGGCGCCATCGGCATCGCCCAGAGCGAGGATCTCCCCGCGCGCTTCCGGGCGGCGAACTGGCAGGTGTTGGAGGTGGACGGGCACGATGTGGCGGCCGTGGATGCAGCACTGTCCCTGGCGCGGCATGACGCCCGGCCGAGCTTCATCGCGTGCCGAACCGTGATCGGCCGCGGCCTTCCTGGCGTGGAGGGCACGCGGGCCGCGCATAGCGGCAAGCTGACCCGCGCACTGACCGATGCCGCCCGCCAAGCCCGCGACTGGCCGCACCCGCCCTTCACGGTACCGGAGGACGTCGCTGCGGCCTGGCGCGTCGCGGGTCGCCGCAGCTTGCCCGATTACGAGGCGTGGCAGGCGCGCGTCGCCGGCCTGCCGGGGGAGACGCGGCAGCACCTGGACCGCCTGCGGGAGGGACGGCTGCCGGACGGGTGGCAGGACGGCCTGCGCGCCTTTGCCCGCCAGGCCGCCGAGCAGGGACTGGCCCAGCATGGCTGGAAGACCTGTGGTGAGATCGTCGAGATTGCCGCCGCCGCAATCCCGGAGATGCTGGCCGGCGCCCCCGACCTTGAGGCGGCGACACAGCACAAGCGCCGGCTGTCCGCCTTCACCGCCGGGCACCGTGGTGGCCGCTACCTGCACTACGGCGTCCGCGAGCACGCCATGGGGTCGATGCTGAACGGTATGGCCGCGCATGGCGGTGTGGTGCCGAGCGGCGTGACCTACCTGGTTTTCTCCGATTACGAGCGCCCTGCCTTCCGGCTTGCGGCGATGATGGGCCTGCCGGTCCTGTTCGCCTTCACCCACGACAGCATCGGTATCGGGCGCAATGGCCCGACTCACCAGCCTGTCGAGTACTTGGCGTCGCTGCGGGCCATTCCGAACCTGCTGGTCTTCCGGCCGGCCGATGCGGTGGAGGCAGCGGAGTGCTGGGAATTGGCCATCGCGCATCGGACCGGACCCTCATGCCTGGTCTTCGCGCGCCAGTCGCAACCGATGGTACGGCGCATGGCGGAGGAGAACCTGAGTACGCGCGGCGCCTATGTCGTGGCGGAGGCGGAGGGCGGGGAGCGCGTCGCCACCATCCTGGCCACGGGTACAGAGGTCGCCCTGGCCCTCCGCGCCCGTGAGATGCTGGCGAGCGAAGGACTGCCTGTCAGCGTCGTCTCGATGCCCTGCTGGGAAATATTCGAGCAGCAGACGCGGGCCTACCGAGCGCAGGTGCTCGGCCAGGCGCCGCGTGTCGCGGTGGAGGCCGCCGTCCGGTTGGGCTGGGACCGCTGGATCGGGCCGGAGGGTAGCTTCGTCGGCATGTCGGGATTCGGCGCATCCGGCGGCGAGGACGATCTTTGGCAGCACTTCGGTATCACGGCCGAAGCTGTTGCCGCGGCAGTGCGCCAGCAGGTTGGACGGCATGGCTGACGGCCCGAGTACCCCAACCCGAGGATGCTGCGAGGTTCCTTGCCGCCATGACTCGCTCCGCTATCCGGACGACGGCGGTGGGTCATCTGGCATCGAACCGGTCGGGGATCTCCTTGTTATGTTCGGTGCCGGTGCTGCCGATTGGGCCAAGGACCCCCTGCGGACGTCCGTGCTCAGGCGTTTGCCAGTTGGGAAAAGGCGGGGCGAGGAAGGAATGCCTTTTCCAACCTTTCCTTTCCCGAACCACGTTGCAACGCTCCTGCTGGCCCTGGCGTTCGGGCCAGGCCCAAGGAGCCGACATGACCCCGAACCATCTCCTGCCCCCCTTGATGCTGATCGGCAGCAACATCGTCATGACCTGGGCCTGGTACGGCCACCTCAAGCGTCCGGGCTGGGCGATGTGGATGGCGATCCTGGTTTCCTGGGGCATCGCCTTCTTTGAATACTGCCTGGCCGTGCCGGCCAACCGGATCGGCTACGAGAGCGGCACCTATACCGGGCAGCAGCTGAAGGTCATGCAGGAGGTGATCACCCTTTCGGTCTTCGCCGGCTTCAGCGTGATGGTGCTGGGGGAGCCGTTGCGCTGGACCTACCTCGCCGCCATGGGTTGCCTGGTCGCTGCCGTGGTGTTCATCTTCCTGCCCGTCGATTGACCATCCCCTAGGCCCCACATCCCCGGGGCAACCGCGGGAGGGTGCCGGCGTGCTGATCGGCGTTCCGAAAGAAGTAAAGATCCACGAATACCGGGTCGGGCTGATCCCCGCCTCGGTGCGCGAGCTGGTGACGCAGGGCCACCAGGTGCTGGTCGAGACCGGCGCCGGCGCCGGCATCGGCTTTCCCGACGAGGCCTATCTCGCCGCCGGCGCCACCATCGCCCCCGGCGCCGCGGCGGTCTTCGAGCGCGCCACGCTGGTGGTGAAGGTGAAGGAGCCGCAGCCCGAGGAATGGCGCCGCCTGCGGCCCGGGCAGGTGCTCTTCACCTATCTCCACCTCGCCCCCGACCCGGCCCAGGCGGAGGGGCTGATGGAAAGCGGCTGCACCGCTTTGGCCTATGAGACCGTCACCGACCCGCAGGGCGGCCTGCCGCTGCTGGCGCCGATGAGCGAGGTGGCCGGCCGCATGGCGGTGCAGGTCGGCGCCCGCTGCCTCGAGAAGGAGGCGGGCGGCGCCGGCATCCTGCTCTCGGGCGTCCCCGGCGTGCCGCCGGCCCGCGTGGCGGTGTTGGGCGGCGGCGTGGTGGGGTCGAACGCGGCGCGGATCGCCGCCGGGATGCGGGCGCGGGTGACGGTGCTGGACCGCAATCCCCGCGTGCTGGACGCGCTGGACCGCGAGTTCGGCGGCGCCGTCGCCACGCTCTACGCCACCACCGACGCGGTCGAGCAGGCGGTGACCGAGGCCGACCTGGTGATCGGCGCCGTCCTCGTTCCCGGCGCCGCGGCGCCGCGCCTGGTCAGCCGCGCCATGGTCGGCCGGATGCGGCCGGGCAGCGTGCTGGTCGACGTCGCCATCGACCAGGGCGGCTGCTTCGAGACCTCCCGCCCCACCACCCATGCCGAGCCGACCTACCTGGTGGACGGCGTGGTCCACTACTGCGTCACCAACATGCCCGGCGCCGTGGCCCGCACCAGCGCCGTCGCGCTGAACAACGCGACGCTGCCCTTCACCCTGCAACTCGCCGGGAAGGGCTTCCCCCGCGCCCTGGCTGAGAACCCGCACCTCGCGCAGGGGCTGAACGTGCATGCCGGGCGGATCGTCCACCCCGCCGTCGCAGCGGCGTTGGGGCGGGAGGCGCTGCCGCTGGCGGAGGTGACCGCCGGCTGAGCCCGCCGCGGTTTCATTCACCGGCCGAATGGCGGTCATGCGGGAGGGGCGGCTTGGTGCAACCCGGGGGCCGCCCCAACTCTTGCTGCAACGCACAATCGCACCCCCGTGCGAATGCACAACGCGAGAGCCTCTTCCCCATGCCGCACGAGACCACCGCCACCGACCTGTTCCAGCCCGCCCGGCTCGGCCCGCTGGATCTGCCCAACCGCATTGTCATGGCGCCGCTGACCCGCAGCCGCACCGGCAGCCGCGGCATCCCCGGCCCGATGAATGCCGAATACTACGCCCAGCGCGCCTCGGCCGGCCTGATCATCGCCGAGGCCACGCAGATCTCCCGCCAGGGCCAGGGCTATGCCTTCACCCCCGGCATCCACGATGCCGAACAGGTCGAGGGCTGGAAGCAGGTGACCAACGCCGTCCACCGCGCCGGCGGGCGGATCGTGCTGCAGCTCTGGCACGTCGGCCGCATCTCCCACCCCAGCCTGCAGCCGGGCGGCGGCCTGCCGGTCGCGCCCTCGGCCATCAAGCCGGAGGGCAAGGCCTTCACCGAAGCCGGCTTCCAGGACTTCGTGACGCCCCGCGCGCTGGAAACGGCGGAGATCGCCGGGATCGTCGAGGACTACCGCCGCGCGACCGAGAATGCCCGCGCCGCCGGCTTCGACGGCGTCGAGATCCACGCCGCCAATGGCTACCTGATCGACCAGTTCCTGCGGGACAAGACCAACCGCCGCACCGACCGCTACGGCGGCAGCATCGATAACCGCGCGCGCTTCCTGCTGGAGGTGACCGAGGCGGTGGTCGCGGCCTGGAGCGCCGACCGCGTCGGCATCCGCATCTCCCCGGTCTCGCCCGCCAACGACATCGCCGACAGCGACCCGCAGGCGGTCTTTGACCACGTCGTGCGGCAGCTCAACCCCTTCGGCCTGGCCTACCTGCACGTGGTCGAGGGCGCGACCGGCGGCCCGCGCGACGCCGTCGCCTTCGACTTCCAGGCGCTGCGCCAGGCCTTCTCCGGCGCCTACATGGCCAACAACGGCTACGACCTGGCCCTGGCGCAGGAGACGCTGCATGCCGGCCGCGCCGACCTGATCGCCTTCGGCCGCCCCTTCATCGCCAACCCGGACCTGGTGGAGCGGCTGCGCCACAAGGCGCCGCTGAACGCGCTGGACAAGGACACGCTCTATGGCGGCGATGCCAGGGGGTATACCGACTATCCCGCGCTGGCGCGGCAGGCCGCGTAAGCAAGCGGCGGGGGGAAGTATCCCCCCGCACCCCCTTCTATTTTTGGGACTCTGCAACCGACGCGGGATGCTTGGCGTGGTCCTTTGCGCCGCGCTTTTTTCCGTTGGCGGCGGCGCGGGAACGTGGCGCCGCCGACCTGACCCGCCGATGGTACGACCGCTTTGAAGGTCATGGCCGGCGCGACTGGCTGGCGCTGCCGATCGTCACCGTGGAGTACCAGCTTCCCGAGGACTGGTTGCCGCCGCGGGCAAGCCGGCTCGGCCGCGCCATCGGCGCACCGGTGCTGGACCTGCAGGTGTATCTCACCCGGCAGGCCGGGAGCCTGCCCGAGGCCCGCTTCCACCAATGGGGCGCCGGGCCGGTCCTGCGCACGGCCTGGAAGTTCTGATGCGGCCCGATGGCCAAGGGGACGACTGCCCCGGCGGCCTGAAGCGGGTCGCCGGCATGTCGCCCGATGGCCGAAGGGACGCTGGGCGGGGAGGTCTGGACCGGGCTGCGCTGCGTCAGCGCCTCACCAGAGCCGGGCGATACCGAAGCCGTCGAGCGTCGCGTCGGCCGAAACCAGCGTCAGCCCTTCCAGCAGCGCCTGGGCGACCAGGATGCGGTCGAAGGGGTCGCGGTGGTAGCATGGCAGGTGGCCGGCGGCCTCGGCACGCGCCATGCTGATCGGCAGCAGCCGAACATCCATCGCCGCGGCGGCGGCGGCGGCGTCCCGCGCCACCTAGCCGGCCTCCGGCAGCTTGCCGGCGGCATGCTTCAGCGCCATCTCGTAGCCCGGGGCGGCGCTGAGCAGCACCTCCTCCGCGCCCTCGATCGCCGTGACGGCGGTGCGGGTCGGCCGCCGGTTGCCGAACGCGAAGAACAGGAAGGCATGAGTGTCGAGCAGCAGCCTCACGGCGATCGCAGCGGATCGCCGGGATGGCCTTTCTCCCACTTGGTGATCTCTTCCTCGCTCCAGCCCTCCAGCGCTTCCTCGCCGACCGAGCCCAGATGGGCCAAGCAGCCGAAGCTCCGGCGCTTCGCCGGCGCTGGCGGGTGCAGCGGCACCAGCTTGGCCACCGGCGTATTGCCCCGGGCGATGACGATCTCCTCCCCCGCCTCGGCCCGGGCGACCAGGGCGGAGAGATGCGTCTTCGCGGCATGGATCGTCAAGGAGTCGGGCATGGTGGAAGGCCTCCTACCGATTTAGCTAAGCTTTAGTCTACCTGTAATCAAACGCCCTTCCGCTTCGCCTCGATCGCGTCCCAGACCGCCTTTTCCAGGTGCACCCCATCGAAGCGCGCGATTTCCTGCAGCCCGGTCGGGGAGGTCACGTTGATCTCGGTGAGGTAGTCGCCGATCACGTCGATGCCGACGAAGATCATCCCCTGCTCGCGCAAGGCGGGGCCGATCCGCTCGCAGATCTCCCGCTCGCGGGGTGTGAGCGTGGTCTGCTCCGGCCTGCCGCCGACATGCATGTTGCTGCGCGCCTCGCCCTCGGCGGGGACGCGGTTGATCGCGCCCAGCGGCACCCCGTCCACCAGGATGATGCGCTTGTCGCCCTTCCGCACCTCGGGGACGTAGCGCTGCACCATGAGCGGCTCGCGCGAGCGCTCGGTGAACATCTCGATCAGGCTGTTGAGGTTGCTGTCGCCCGGCTTGATGTGGAAGACGCCGGCGCCGCCATTGCCGAACAGAGGCTTGACGATGATGTCCTTGTGCGTCTCCCGGAACTTCAGGATCTGGCCACGGTCGGCGGTGACCAGCGTCTCCGGCATCAGGTCGGGGAAATGGGTGACGAAGATCTTTTCCGGGGCATTCCGCACCGCCGCCGGATCGTTCACCACCAGGGTCTTCGGGTGGATGTGCTCGAGGATATGGGTGGCCGTGATGTAGGCCATGTCGAAGGGCGGGTCCTGGCGCATCAGGACGACATCCATGGTGGATAGGTCGATCTCTTCCTTCGGACCGAAGGTCCAATGCGCGCCGTGCTTCCGCTCGACCGTCACCGGCTCGCCCTGCGCGGTCACCCGGCCGTTCGACAGCGCCAGGTTGCGGACATGGTAGTGCCAGAGCTGGTGGCCGCGCGCCTGCGCCTCCAGCATCAGGGCAAAGGTGCTGTCGGCATCGATGTTGATGCTCTCGATCGGGTCCATCTGGACCGCGACGCGCAAGGCTGCCATCGGGCTGTCTCTCCCCCTGGGTCGGGCTTCTCGGCCGGCTTGTTGGCATCCCCGGCGGCCGGACGCCAGAGGGGCTTACCGGGGAGGGGTCAGTTCAGCCGGTGACGCAGCTCCTCGACCACCGCCCGGATGCGTCGGGCCGTCTCACCATCCGGCTCGATCGCCAGCGACCGGTCGAGGCAGCCGAGCGCGGCGCCGATCCGGTCCAGCCGCTGGTTCATCAGCCCGGCCTCCCGCCACAGCAGGGCGGCGTCGGGCGCCAGCCGCAGCATGTCCTCGGTGCAGGCCAGCGCGCCGGGGAGGTCGCCGGCCCTGAGCCGGCGCAGCTTGATATTGTTCTGCAACCGCAGCAGCACCGCCCGCTTGTCCATCAGCCGCAGCAGGCCGGGGCGGAGCTCGGCCTTCTCGCCTTCGATCCGCTTGATCAGGGCGCGCAGATCGGGGGCGGCCAGCCCGCCGCCACCGGCGAAGACATCGACCAGCGCCTGCGCCCGGCCGCCCTCGACCGCCACCAGGAAATGCCCGGGGAAGTCGATGCCATGCGCCGCCCAGCCGGCCGCCTCGGCCGCATGCAGCCAGAGCACGCCAAGTGCGACGGGCAGGCCGCGCCGGCGCTCGGTCACCTGGATCAGGTTGGCATTGGCCGGGTCGTCATAGTGTTCCGTGTCGCCGGCGAAGCGGAATCGGCCATGGATGACACTGGCCAGCACCTCCCGCCGCCGCTCGGCATCGCCGGCATCGGCATCCGCGTGCAGGGTGGCCGCGGCGACCGCGGCCTGGGCGAGCTCGGACAACGCCTCGGCGGCGGCGCGCCAGTCGGCGTCGGGGGCATCGATGCGGGCGAATTGCAGCGCGACGGACGCGAGGTCGATCTCGGCATCCGGTAGCTGGCCGGCGGCGTCGAGGGCGGCGCGCGCCTCGTCCTGGGGAGTGGAGGCCATACCAGGAGTCTCGCCCCTCTGCCGCCCGGCTTCAAGGGGCGCAGTGCTCCTGGGGTGGGGGACGGGCCGGCGGGTTGGAATCGACCGGACTTCCGAAGGATGGAGGCTCAAGGCGAGACACCGGGCCCACAGCGCTGCGTTCAAACGGCAGGTCGCCCAGGAAATCTCGGGCGACGAAACCCTGCACGGGCTGGCCAAGCGCCACGACATCCAGCGGAACCTGATCCGGATTTAGGTGGCGAAGTCGGAGGCCGGCGCCTTTGACGAGGCTGCCCGGGCGGCCGACCTCATCCAGGCCTATGAGGCTGGACCGCTGCCCTCGAGCGACTGGTCGGCAGGCAGGGTTTGGAGCTCGCGCTTCCAAAGCAGGCAGTGCGCTCCGAGGCGTCGCTGAAAAGCGGGTCTGTAGCCGCGATCACCGGCCCGGCGGCATCCCGGTCGCGCGGGGATGCCGCCTGATGTGGATCGCACGATCGACCTGCTATGACGCGCCGCGGACCAAAGTCGACGACACTGCCCTGGTCGAAGCCATGGCTGCGATCTGCGGCAAGCGAGGCCCACGCCTCGGGGTGTCCACGAAGCCGGGTCAACTCCAGTTCCGAAGCTGCTGATGCGGCAGCAGTGTCGGAAAGGCAGTGTGGCGGTGCTGGGTGCAGTTGGGGTTGCAGACCGGCACGGGCGCTTCGGTTGTGCCATGCAGCACAGCTGCCCTTGGCACAATCCACCATCTTGCCTCCCGTTAGGAGGAAGAGATGACGATGACAAAGCCCGCTCTGAAGCACTCTCTGACGAACGGCGCTCTCGCCATGATGCTCGTGCTCGGCAATCTCTTCTTCGCCGCCTGCGTGACTGGCTATTGGGGGCCAGTGGCCCAAACAGATTGGTCCCGTCATGCCGGCGAGCCTGTCAGGATCGTCCTGGCAGCTGACTGACGCACTGAACCGCGCCGGGTTTGCCAGGGACCGTTTGGGGTGAGTTACACCGCCGGGGCGAGTCCCTCCTGCGCGGCAGAGGAGCGATCCTCGACCTCAGCGGGGGCCGACCGGCTCAGCGAGGCGACGGTTGTTGAACCAGTCCATCCATCCGAGAGTGGCGAACTCGACGGCTTCCACATGTTGCCATGGTCCGCGGCAGCGGATGACCTCGGTCTTGGGCAGGCCGATGACGCTCTCGGCCAAGCGCTCCGCGTAGAGGATCGAAACGTATCGGACCCCGCGATCGTTGCGGTACACGAGACCCGCTCCATGGAAAGGCCACCGGTCGTGCAGCGCCTGCTCAAGAGCATCGAGGACGAACCCGGCATGGGCGGTCCGCGACACCCGCCAGCGGACGATCCTTCGCCCGTAAGTGCCGATGGAAAAGGCGAGGTGGACGAAGCTCTGCCAGCTGGCGACGCGGGGGAAGTCGGAAAGCCGCAGCAGATTCGGCCGCGGCGCGAGGAACTGCCGGTTCAACCGGTCGCCTGCGCTGCCGCCAGACCTTCCGCACGCCGTGGGCGAGCCTTCCGCCTCGCCATCCGCAGACCTCCCGCCAAAGTCGCCAAGCTACGTCGCCGCAAGGCCACGCTACGCGGGAATGTCGGCACGAAAAAAGACCGACGATCGACAACTGCAGCGTTCAGTTTCACGCTCAAGCATTTTCTCCCGCCAAAACCGTTACGAGTCCCGATACCGGGTCATCCGCCGCAGCAGCTTCGAAAGGTGCTCGGCGACCTAGGGCTCGTGGAGTAATTCGAAGCCGTGCGGACCTTCCTCGGCCAGCACGTGGCTGTGGCCGGAAGTCAGCACCACGGGAAGATTGCGGTAGCGTTGCCGGATCGCGGCCGAGCTCGATACAGCTTACGCCTGGTATGACCACGTCGGAGAACAACGCGTCAAAGCGATCCACCTCGGCGATGGGCTTCAGCACCTTGTCTGCATTCGCCGACCAAGTGGTCTCGTCGCCCAGATCCTGCAGGAATTGTGTCGAGAACCAGGCTACCTCTACGTTGTCCTCCACCGCGAGAACCCGGCGTCCGCTGCCTGCTCAGCGGGCCCAGCGCCATGCTGTACGGCAGCACTATCGTCCGCGCCCGCAGATTCAATCCATGGGAGGTGGAGCCTTGCTCCACCTCGACGTCGCCCCCCCGACTGCTTGGCGAAGCCGAACACCTGACTGAGGCTCAGGCCCGTGCCCTTGCCAGCTTCCTTTGTGGTGTAGAACGGCTCGAAGATCTGCGTGAGCTTGTCGGCCCGGATGCCCTCGCCCGTGTTGGACAGCGAGAGGGCGACGAACCTGCCCGGGCTGCCGCCATGGCCAGAAGCGGAGGCATGGCCGACAAGCCCTCAACCCTGATCGTCAGCATCCATAGCGTCGCGTACGTTCAGTCGATGGGCAGGTTGCGATCACCAAGTGCGACCCCGATCCTGCAGAAACCCTGTTCGATGCCGTTGAACAGAGCGGGTTAGCGCTCTTCCGCATCACGCAGACTGGCTTGGGCGTCCACCCGTTCGGCGACGTCGTGGCCCTCGACAAAAATGCCTACGACTGCCGCCCTGGCAGAGAGCGCTCGACGCAGCGCCCTGCGTTACCCGGGTCGAGTTGACTGTTCCGGCGTTGCCAAGGCCGGGGCGCCTGACCTGCAAGCAGCAAGCGGCTTGATTGAGCGGCCCTTGGTGTCAGGGCTCCGAATCGGCTTCACAACATCTGTGATTCGAAGCGTAGGTTCGAACGATTTGTGCAATCCTCCGTTGGCGTGCCACCGCCAGCCCGCCTGGTCGGCGCGCCAGATGCGATTGAAGAGCAACCGAGGAGGGAAGATGGACGTCCCAGTCAGACTTGCCGGTCGCTCCGATTGCGCCACGGCATCGGCGCCGCCCTGCACGCTGGTCGTTTTCGGTGCAGGCGGTGACCTGACGAAGCGCCTGTTGATGCCGGCACTCTACAACCTTGCGGGCAGCGGCCTGCTCAGCGAGGAACTCATCATCCTGGGGCTCGACCGCCTCGATCATACCGATGGGAGCTGGGCAGCCGCACTCACCGAAACCATGGAGTCCTTCACCCATGACGCAACGGCGGAGTTCCACGCAGCGCAGATAGACCCGCGGGCCTGGAATTGGGTGCGGTCGCGGCTCCGCTACCTCAAGGTCGATTTCCAGGACTCCGCGGCCTACGCGACCTTCGGCAGCCGGCTTCGTGGCAATGTCGTCTTCTACCTCGCAGTGGCGGCGCGCTTCTTCGGCCCGATCGTCACGCAGCTCGGCGCGGCCGGCTTGCTCAAGGAGCAAGCTGGCGCGTTCCGGCGGGTCGTGATCGAGAAGCCCTTCGGCAGCGACCTGCCTTCGGCCCAGGCGCTCAACCGCGAGATCCTCGCCGCAGCCGACGAGCACCAGGTCTACCGGATCGACCATTTCCTCGGCAAGGAAACGGTGCAGTCGATCCTAGCGATCCGATTCGCCAACAGCATCTTCGAGCCGATCTGGAACCACGCACATATCGACCACGTCCAGATCACCGCGGCCGAGACGGTCGGCGTCGAGCAGCGCGGCGCCTTCTACGAGCCGACCGGCGCGCTGCGCGACATGGTGCCGAACCACATGTTCCAGCTGCTCTGCATGGCGGCGATGGAGCTGCCGGAAACCCTGCAGGCGGAGGCCGTGCGCAGCGCGAAAGCGAGGCTTGCCGAAGCGGTACTGCCCATTCAACCGGAGGATGCCGTCCGCGGCCAGTACACCGCCGGCCGCGTGCTCGGGCAGGACGTCCGAGCCTACCGTGAGGAGCCGCGTGTCGCACCGGACAGCCGAACGGAGACCTACGTCGCGCTCCGGCTGGCCGTCGATACGCCGCGCTGGGCCGGCGTGCCTTTCTACCTGCGCACCGGCAAGTACCTCGCGACGCGACATACCGAGATCGCGGTGCAATTCAAGCCTTCGCCGCACCACCTGTTCGCAGGCGCGGCAGGGTCCAACCTCATGCGCCTGCAGATCGATCCAGAGCAGGGCGCGGAATTGCGCTTCGACGTCAAGGTGCCGGGGCCGGAAATGCGGCTTGGCTGCGCGACAATGGCGTTCCGTTATGGCGACATCTTTCCGCAACGGCCCTATGTAGGCTATGAGACGCTGCTCTACGACTGCATGGTCGGTGACGCCACGTTGTTCCAGCGCGCCGACAACATTGAGGCGGGCTGGGCGGCGGTGCAACCGCTGCTGGATGCTTGGCGGTCGGGTGAGCCGGAGTTCTACGCGGCCGGCAGCACCGGGCCGGCCGGCGCGGACGCACTCCTCGGCCGCGATGGACGATCCTGGCTGCCTCTTGCCGATGGTTGAGGCCCGGGATGCCCGGGTAGCACCGCCCCAAGGCCAGACCCGTGCGGTCCGGCGGCATCGCCCAGGGAATATCGGCGGGCACGGGTCTGACGTGCCGGCGCCGGGAGGGTGACGGAAATGTCGGACGCCGATGACGGCCCGCTGGCGATCGAGGATTACGGCCTGATCGGCGACTGCCGGTCCGCGGCGCTGGTCGGCCGCAACGGCTCGATCGACTGGCTGTGCTGGCCGCGCTTCGACAGCGCCGCCTGCTTCGCGGCGCTGCTCGGCGATGCCCGGCATGGCCGCTGGCGCATTGCGCCCGTCGACGCCGCCGCGCGAACGACGCGGCGTTATGTCGGTGACACCGTCATTCTCGAAACGCTGTTCGAGACGGCCGCCGGAAGCGCCGCGGTCATCGACTTCATGCCGGTCGGCGGCGATTGGTCCTCGGTCGTCCGCATCGTCGAAGGGCGTGAAGGGCGCGTGCCGATGCGGCTGCACCTGGTGCTGCGCTTCGACTACGGCTCATCCGTGCCCTGGGTGACGCGGCTCGACGATGGCTCCGGCATCGTCGCCGTGGCGGGGCCGAACCTCGCCGTCCTGCGCAGCCCGGTCGCGCTGCACGGCGAGGACCTTGCGACAGCGGCCGAGTTCACGGTCGGGCCCGGCGAGCGCATCCCCTTCGTCCTGGGCTACGGCCCGTCGCACCGCCCGCCGCCCGCCCCGCTGGCCGCCGAGATCGCGCTGGAGGCGACGCGGGATTTCTGGCTGCGCTGGGCCGACCGGTGCACCGACAAGGGCCCCTGGCGGGAGGCGGTCCAGCGTTCGCTGCTGACGCTGAAGGCGCTCAGCTTCTCGGAGACCGGCGGCATCGTCGCCGCGCCAACGACCTCGCTGCCGGAGCAGCTCGGCGGGCCCCGCAACTGGGACTACCGGTTCTGCTGGCTGCGCGACGCGACCCTGTCGCTCACGGCCCTCATGGGCGCCGGCTACTACGAGGAGGCCAAGGCCTGGCGCGACTGGCTGCAGCGCGCGGTGGCGGGCAGCCCCGACGACATGCAGATCATGTACGGGATCGCCGGCGAGCGGCGTCTGGCGGAATGGGAGGTGCCCTGGCTGCCGGGCTACCAGGGCGCCGCCCCGGTGCGCATCGGCAATGCCGCCTCTGGCCAGCTCCAGCTCGACGTCTGGGGCGAGATGATGGACGCGCTCCATCTCGCGCGTGCCGGGGGCATCGCCGCGCTGCCTTCGGGCTGGGCATTGCAGTGCCGGTCTCTGGAGCATCTCGGGGCGATCTGGCGCGAGCCGGACGAGGGCATCTGGGAGGTCCGCGGCGGGCGGCGCCACTTCACCCATTCCAAGGTGATGGCCTGGGTCGCCTTCGACCGCATGGTCCGCGACGCCGAGGCCTTCGGACTGGAGGCGCCGCTCGATCGCTGGCGGGCGACGCGCGACGAGATCCACGCCACCGTCTGCCGGGAGGGCTTCGACGCCCGCCTCGGCAGCTTCACGCAGAGCTTCGGCAGCCCGGAACTGGATGCGAGCCTGCTGCTGATCCCGGCGACGGGCTTCCTCCCGGCCTCGGATCCGCGCGTGCTCGGCACCATCGCCGCGGTCGAGCGCGGGCTGATGGCCGACGGCTTCGTCCTGCGCTACCGCACCGAGGCCGGCGCCGACGGGCTGCCGCCCGGCGAGGGTGCCTTCCTGCCCTGCAGCTTCTGGCTCGCCGATGCCCGCGCGGCGACGGGCCGGCTGCAGGAAGCGCGCAGCCTGTTCGAGCGGTTGCTGTCGCTCCGCAACGACCTTGGCCTGCTCAGCGAGGAATTCTACGTGCGGGCGAACCGGCAGGTCGGGAATTTCCCGCAGGCCTTCTCCCATGTCGCGCTCGTCCAAACCGCCCTGAGCCTGCACGAGGAGGCGCCCGTCCGCGACCGGATCGAGCAGTCCCGGCGCCGCGCCTGAGATGGCAGCGGGACCAGACGGCCCGGCGGCCGGGGGCGCGCCGGACGAGACGGCGGAGTGGCTGGAAGCCGACGGTCTCGGCGGCTTCGCCTCGGGCCTGGTGAACGGCCTGCGGACGCGGCGCTACCACGCGCTGCTCCTCACCACGACGCGCCCGCCCGCGGGACGCGTCGTCCTCGTCAACGGCATCGAGGCCTGGGTCGAGACGCCGGCGGGGCGCTTCCCCATCACGACGCAGCGCTACGCGCCGGACATCCTGCACCCCGATGGCTGGCGCCGGATCACCGGCTTCGCGTGCCGGCCCTGGCCGTGCTGGACCTTCACCCTGCCGGACGGGACCGTGCTGGCGCAGGAGATCCTGGTGGCGCGGAATGCGTGCGAAACGGTGCTGCGCTGGCGGCGCACCGCGGGCACCGGCCCTTGCCGCCTGAGCGTCCTGCCATTGCTGTCCGGGCGCGACTACCACGCGCTGCAGCGGGAGAACGGCACCTTCCGCTTCGACGCCGTCGTACAGGGCGGCAACGTCGCCTGGCGACCCCATGCGGACCGGCCGGCGATCGCGGCACTCACCAACGGCAGCTACCGGCACGCCCCGGACTGGTACCGAAATTTCCTCTACACGGCGGAGCGCGACCGCGGCCTGGACGATACCGAGGACCTCGCCACCCCCGGCCTGTTTGCCTTCGACCTCGCATCGCCCGAGGGCGCCGCGATGGTGCTGCGGACCGGCGACGGCCTCGCGGTACGCGCGGCGCCGCACGCCGAGGACCTGATGCGAGCGGAGCGTGCCCGCCGCGGCACGGCGGCGCCGTCGTTCGCCTCGGTCGACAGCTACCTCGTGGACCGCGCCGGTGGCCGCACCATCATCGCCGGCTTCCCCTGGTTCACCGATTGGGGCCGCGACACCTTCATCAGCCTGCGCGGGCTGGTCCTCGGCACCGGCCGGCTCGATGCGGCGGAGGCAATCCTGACCGCCTGGGCCGGCACGGTGAGCGAGGGCATGCTGCCCAACCGCTTCCCCGACGGGGACGCACCGCCCGAGTACAACGCCGTGGATGCCTCGCTCTGGTTCATTGTTGCCGTGCACGAATTCCTGTCGCAATCGGAAGCGGCAGGCCGCGCCGTGCCGGCCGCGGTGACAGGGGCGCTCGCCGCGGCCGCGGTGGCGATCCTCGCGGGCTATGCGGCCGGAACCCGCTTCGGCATCGCGCTCGACCCGTCCGATGGATTGCTGCGCGCGGGCCTGCCGGGCGTGCAGCTCACCTGGATGGACGCGAAGGTCGGCGACTGGGTGGTCACGCCGCGCATCGGCAAGCCGGTCGAGGTCCAGGCGCTCTGGATCAATGCGCTCCGCATCGCCGGCTTGCGCGGCTGGGGCGCGGGTCATGGCGCGGACTGGAGCGGCATCGAGGCCCGCGCGCGCACCGCCTTCGCGCGCTTCGCCAATCCCGCCGGCGGCCTGCATGACGTGGTCGATGTGGATCATGTCCCGGGGACCGCCGATCCGCGGCTGCGGCCGAACCAGATCCTCGCGGTCGGCGGCCTGCCCTTCCCGATCGTCGCGGGTGCTGCGGCGCGCGGCGTGGTGGACCGCATCGAGGCGTCGCTGCTGACGCCGCTCGGCCTGCGCTCCCTGGCGCCGGACGACCCGGACTACGCCGGGCGCTACCGGGGCGGCCCGCCCGCTCGCGACGGGGCCTATCATCAGGGCACGGTCTGGCCCTGGCTCATCGGCCCCTTCGTCGATGCCTGGCTCGCCGTGCGCGGGCGCGGCGAGGCGGCGAAGGCGGAAGCCCGCCGGCGCTTCCTGCCGCCGCTCCTCGCGCATCTCGGGACGGCGGGACTCGGCCATGTGTCGGAGGTCGCGGATGGCGACCCGCCGCACGCGCCGGGCGGCTGCCCCTTCCAGGCCTGGTCGCTCGGCGAGTTGCTGCGGGTGCGGGCGATGCTGGACGTGGCGGAGGATGGACCGGATGCCTGATGACCGGAGTGGCGGGGTGCCGCCGCCGCACCTGCTCGAGACCGCGGAAGGCCGCCGCTTGGTCGTCGCGGACAGCGCGGGCTGGCGGGCCTGGGGGCCGTATCTCAGCGAGCGGCAATGGGGGACGGTGCGCGAGGACTACAGCCCCGGCGGCACGGCCTGGGACTACTTCCCGCACGACCACGCGCGCTCGCGCGCCTATCGCTGGGGCGAGGACGGCATCGCCGGCTTCAGCGACGCGCACCAGCGCTGGTGCCTCGCCCTTGCGCTCTGGAACGGGCGTGACCCCATCCTCAAGGAGCGGCTCTTCGGCCTCACCAACGAGGAGGGAAACCACGGCGAGGATGTCAAGGAGCTCTACTACTACCTGGACGGCACGCCGACACATGCCTACATGCGCATGCTGTACAAGTACCCGCAGGCCGCCTTCCCCTATGCCGATCTTGTTGCCGAGAACGCCCGGCGCCGCGGCCGGGCCCAGCCTGAATACGAGCTGATCGATACCGGCGTCTTCGACGCGCAGCGCTACTTCGACGTCACGGTCGAATATGCCAAGGCGGCGCCCGACGACATCCTGATGCGCGTCACGGTCGAGAATCGCGGGCCCGAGGCGGCCACGCTGCATGTCCTGCCGCAGCTCTGGGCGCGCAATACCTGGTCCTGGGCCGAGGGCGCGCCCCGGCCCTTGCTGCGCGCCACCGGCGGCGGCGCGGTCGAGGCGGATCATCCGGAAGCGCCGCCGCTGCGCTTCCTGCCCCTGCAGCCGGCGGAGCTCCTGTTCTGCGAGAACGAGACCAACCCGGGCCGGCTGCACGGCGCGGACATCCCGGGCCATTTCAAGGACGGCATCAATGACTACGTGGCGGGAGGGCGTCACGACGCGGTCAGCCCGCTGCGCGAGGGCACGAAATGCGCCGCGCTCACCCGGCTCGATCTCGTTGCGGGCGGACGGGCCGTTCTGCGCTTCCGGCTAGGGCCGGCGACTGGCGCCACCGCGCCGTCGGAAAGCGGGTTCGACACGCTGCTGGAAGGTCGCCGCGCCGAAGCCGATGCCTTCTACGCCGTCCTGCAGCGCGACATCGCCGATCCGGATGCGCGGGCAGTGCAGCGGCAGGCGCTCGCCGGCATGCTCTGGTCGAAGCAGTTCTACCGCTTCGACGTGCGGCGCTGGCTGGCGGGCGATCCGGCACAGCCGCCGCCGCCTGAAGGCCGCCGACGGGGACGCGACAGCGACTGGCAGCACCTTGATAATGCCGACATCCTGTCGATGCCAGACACGTGGGAGTATCCCTGGTACGCAGCCTGGGACCTCGCTTTCCACAGTGTCACCTTCGCCCTGATCGACCCCGAATTCGCCAAGCAGCAGCTCGTGCTGCTGACGCGCGAATGGTACATGCACCCGAACGGCCAGCTGCCCGCCTATGAATGGGCCTTCGGCGACGTGAACCCGCCGGTCCATGCCTGGGCCGCTTGGCGGGTCTATCGCATGGACCAGGCGCTGACCGGTCGCGCCGACCGCGCCTTTCTGGAGCGCGTCTTCCACAAGCTGATGCTGAATTTCACCTGGTGGGTGAACCGCAAGGATGCTGAAGGACGCAACATCTTCCAGGGCGGCTTCCTTGGCCTCGACAATATCGGCGTTTTCGACCGTTCGGCGCCGCTGCCGACCAGCGGCTTCATAAACCAGGCGGACGGTACCGCCTGGATGGCGATGTACACGCTCAATCTGATGCGGATTGCCCTCGAACTCGCCACGGAAGATCCCGTCTACGAGGACGTCGCCTCGAAGTTCTTCGAGCACTTCCTCTACATCGCCGGTGCGATGACGAACATCGGCGACGAAGGCATCGGGCTTTGGGACGATTGCGACGAGTTCTATTACGACGTCCTGAACCTGCCCGGCGGGCAGCGCGTGCCGCTGCGCGTGCGCTCGATGGTAGGGCTCATCCCGCTCTGCGCCGTGGAGGTGCTGGAATGCGATACGCTGGAGCGGTTTCCCGCTTTCACCGCGCGGGCGCAGTGGATGCTGTGCAATCGGCCCGAGCTGGCCGGGCTCGTCTCACGCTGGACCGAGCCCGGCAAGGGCAACCGGCTCCTGCTGTCGCTGCTGCGGCGCCACCGTATGAAGGCGTCGCTGCGGCGGATGCTCGATGAGGCGGAGTTCCTGTCCGGGCACGGCATCCGGTCCGTCTCGAAGGCGCATGCGGCGGCGCCCTTCGAGATCGATCTTGGCGGCATGCGTTTCACCGTGGACTACGAGCCCGGAGAGTCCACCACAAAGGTCTTCGGCGGCAACTCGAACTGGCGCGGGCCGGTTTGGATGCCGCTCAATTTCCTGATCGTGGAAGCGCTCTATGAATTCGAGCGCTTTTATGGAGAGGCCTTCCGTGTGGAGCACCCATCCGGGTCGGATCGGTTCCAGACCCTGCCGGAGATCGCGCGGGACCTCTCTGGCCGGCTTGCGGGCTTGTTCCTGCGTGGGCCCGACGGCCGCCGGCCGGTGCTAGGCGACAGTCCCCTGCTGCAGAACGACCCGCATTTCCGCGACCTGATCCCGTTCCACGAATACTTCCATGGAGACAGCGGCAAGGGCCTCGGCGCGGCGCACCAGACGGGGTGGACCGGGCTCGTCGCCCTGCTCCTGCAGCCCCGCGTCAACCGTATGGGCAGCCTGATGGCCGTCGCCCAGACGCCGGAGGAGATGCCGACCCCCGGCTCTGCGTCAGCAGATAGGGCGGCACAGCCGTGATGCCTGCCCCGGAGCCAAGCCGGCCCGGTGCCTCAAGGTCGCGCTGCCGAGCCCTTCATCCGCGCCTCGATGAGGTCGGCGACGCGGAGCGCGTTGGCAATGATCGTCAGCGTCGGGTTCACCGCGCCGATCGAGGGGAAGAAGCCGGCGTCCGTCACGTAGAGATTGTCGAGGTCATGCGCCTTGCAGGCGAGATCGAGCACCGAGCTGGCCGGGTCGCGCCCGAAGCGCAGGGTGCCGGCCTGGTGCGCCGTGCCGCCGATCGGGATGTCCTGGCCTAGATAGAGCGTGCGGTCGAGCAGATGCGGGTGGATGTCGAGCCGGTCGCAGAGCCGCCGCAGCTTTTCCCTGAGGCGTATGTTGCTCTCCATGTTGGTCTCAGTCAGGTCGAGATGGACCTTGCCATCCCTGTAGTAGACCCGGTTCTGCGGCAGCGGCAGATCCTCGGACGTCAGCCAGAAGTCGATCGAGTGCTGGGCAATCCAGTCGAACGGCTTCTCCGGCAGCCATTGAAGGAAGGCCGGAAGCCCGTCGGCCTCGACCTGGACGCCGTCGGTCTTGCCGAGCATCTGGATGTGGCCGAGCGGATATTCCCAGTCGTCGGCGCCGAAGTAGAAATCGTTGAGCCCGAGCGTCTTCTGGAACTTCGTCGGGTTGGGCGTGCGGGAGATGGCCATGACCGCCGCATTGTTGTGGCGCATGTAGTTGCGCCCGACCTGCCCCGAGGAATTCGCCAGCCCCGTGGGATGCGCGTCGTTCGCCGAGCGGAGCAGCAGCAGCGCCGAGGAGAGGGCGCCGCAGGCGACCACCACGATATCGGCGGCGAAGCGCATCGGCTCGCCATGGCGGATCACCTCGACGCCGGCGATGGTGCGGCCCGACGGGTTCGTGGTCAGCCGCTCGACATAGGCATTGGTGAGGAGGGTGAGGTTCGGATGCGCCCGCAGCGCGGGATCGACGCAGATGACCTGCGCGTCCGACTTGCCGTTCACCAGGCAGGGATAGCCGTCGAAGGTGGCGCAGCGGATGCAGGCGGAATGCGGCGATGCCTGGCCATCCGCGGTCTCGTCCAGCATCGCACCCACGGGCAGGTGGAAGGGGTGGTGGCCTTCCCGCCGCAGCCCGTCGAACAGCTGCTGGATGCGCGGCTCGTGGCTGATGGGGGGATGCGCGTAGGGCTTCGGGGCGGGCGGCTCGGTCGGATCCTCCCCGCGCAGGCCGCGCACCCGGTAGAGCTCCTCCGCTGCCTGGTAGTAGGGCTCGAACTCGTCATAGCCGACCGGCCAGGCCGGCGAGAGACCGTCCTTGTGCCGGATCTCGCCGAAATCCTCCTGGCGCAGCCGGAACAGCACCGCGCCGTAGACCTTGCTGTTGCCGCCGACGAAATAGTGGAGCCCTGGGTGGAAACTGTCCCCGGTTGAGCTGTGCCAGGTCTCGGTCGCCTGGTAGCGCGCATCGACGAAGACGGCCCGGCTGTCCCAGTTCTCCTGCTCGCGCCGCAGGTAGTCGCCACGTTCGAGCAGCAGGATGCGCTTGCCGGTCTTGGCCAGCCGCCAGGCCATAGTGGCGCCGCCGGGGCCGGAACCGATGATGATGATGTCGTAGCGTTCGCTGGCCATCACGCTTCCTGCTCCCCGTGCTGTCTGCGGCCGGGCGCCAACCATCCCGCCATCACGTTCCGCATCCGGATTGCCCGTACCAGGACTGCTGCGAAAGCCGGCAGGATCAGGCTACGCTTCCTGCGGCACCGGACGGAACCCCGTGCGGCACCGCTCGTGACAGGGGACCCCATGGAACCGAGCACCCTGATCGAGCTCGCCGTGCGTTATCTGCTGGTCATGCTGTTCTTTCCGTTCAGCGCTCTCGACAAGATCCTCAACTTCCGCGGAGCCGTCGGCCAAGCGCGGGAGATCGCGCCGAGCGAGGGTATTGCGACGCTGCTCATCCTGGCCGGGCTCTTTGTCGAGATCGTCATGCCTCTCGGCATCCTGACCGGCACGGCGGACCGGCTCTCCGCCCTGGTCATGGCCGGCTACTGCATGGTGACGGCCCTGCTCTGGAAGCAGTTCTGGAAGCCGGGCGATTTCTGGCAGGCCGGCGACAGCAAGGCGCGCGGCCTTTTCTGGGATTTTCTCAAGAACTTCTCGCTGGCCGGCGGCTTCCTGCTGCTTACCATCGGCACGGATGCGGCAGGCTTCGCGGCTTTCCTGGCGGATCCCTTCGGGTCGTCGCATCCCTATTCCAGATTGCAATGAGGCGCTGAGCATGAGCCCCGGCGAAAAGCCCCGCATCCCCTACTGGCATCTTTGGACGGACGAGCAGGGCGTGAGCCACCAGACGCGCTGCGCGCTGACGGAGTTCGACCTGAAGACCATGCAGGCGCCCGCCGACCCGCAATGGCAGGGGCAGCGGACCACCGACGGCATGACAGTGATGGTCACGGTCCAACCGATCGGCTGGGTCGGCACTTGGCACGAAAACCCGAAGCCGCAATGGATCATTCCGCTGTCCGGCCGCTGGTTCGTCGAATCCATGGATGGCCAGCGGGTGGAGATGGGACCCGGCGAGATCTCCTTCGGCGAGGATCAGAACACGGTCGAGACGGATGGCCGAAAGGGGCACCGCTCCGGCACCGTCGGCGAGGTGGCGGCCGTGCTGATGGTCGTGCAGTTCGCGACACCGCCCACGGTCGCCTCGCCTTGCCGCTTCGCCTGAGTGGGGGTGGGAGCCGCAACCCCGCCCGGGAGGAGACTGCCCATGGACGGCTTCGAGATCAGGGACAGGCGCTTCGCGCATTACGTCCTCGGCAATGCGCCGCTCGAGGAACTCGCCACCGGCTTCCGCTGGATCGAGGGCCCGGTCTGGATGGGCGATGCGGATTGCCTGCTGTTCCAGGACATCCCGCGCAACCGGACCATGCGCTGGACTGAATCGGGCGGCGTCTCGGTATTTCGCGCACCATCGGACTTTGCCAATGGGCAGACGCGCGACCGGCAGGGACGGCTGATCGCCTGTTCCCATCGCGGGCGTTGCCTGTACCGGACGGAGCTCGATGGGCGTGTCACGGCGCTGGTCACGCAGCACGGCGGCAAGCGGTTCAATGCGCCGAACGACGTCGTGGTCAAATCCGATGGCACGATCTGGTTCTCCGATCCGCTCTACGGCATCCAGACCGATTACGAGGGCGGCCGGCAGCCTTCCGAGCAGCCGCCAGCGCTCTACCGCTATGACCCGGGTGCGGGCGACATCCGCGTCATGGCGGCGGATTTCGACGGACCGAACGGCCTCGCCTTCTCGCCGGACGAACGGCGTCTCTACGTCGCCGAAACCGGCGACCAGACGCGGGACGATCCCAAGCAGTACATCCGGGTCTTCGATGTCTCGCCAGACGGCATGAGGCTGTCCGGCGGCGACGTGTTCCACAAGGTTGCGCCCGGCTACTGCGACGGCATGCGGATCGACGAGGACGGCAATCTCTGGAGCAGCGCCGGCGACGGCGTGCACTGCATCAGCCCGGCCGGAGAGCTGCTCGGCAAGGTGCTGGTGCCGCATGTCGTATCCAACCTGTGCTTCGGCGGCCGCGACAAGAACCGGCTATTCATCGGTGGGTCGCACACGCTTTATGCGATCTATCTCAACCGACGCGGCGTGCAATGGCCATGACCATCCCGTCTTGGCGCGTCACGCGGGTGAGCTTCACCACTGCCGAGCCCGCAGCCTGTTCCGCCTTCTTCCGCGAGGCGCTGGGCTTCGAGGAATTCGGCATCGAGGAGCGTGGGGGTGAGGCCTTCGGCCGGTTGATGGGGCTGTCCGGCGCGCGGGCGCAGATCCGACTGCTCCGCCTCGGGCAGCAGGAGGTCGAACTCGTCGCTTTTGCGGAGAAGGGCCGCTTTTATCCGCCCGGCGGCATGAGTTCCGATCCTTGGTTCCAGCACATCGCCATCGTCGTATCGGATATGCAAGCCGCCTATACCCGCCTCACGGCCCGGCCGGGATGGACTCCCATCTCGACCTCGGGGCCGCAGCGATTGCCGGACAGCTCGGGCGGTGTCACGGCCTTCAAGTTCCGGGACCCGGAAGGCCATCCGCTGGAGCTTATTGCATTTCCGCCTGGCAGGACACCGAAGGTATGGCAGGGACCGCATGGCGCCGATCCTTGCCTTGGGATCGACCATTCGGCCATCGTGGTATCGAGCAGCGCGGTGAGCATCGCCTTCTACCAACAGCTCGGCTTCAGGCTTGCCGCGCGCTCTCTGAACCGTGGCACCGAGCAAGAGAAGCTGGACGCTATTTCGGGCACAGAGGTAGAGGTGACCAGGCTACAGCATGCGGGCATGGATGACCCACCGCAGCTCGAGTTGCTCTGCTACCGCTCACCATCGGCAAGGCATTCGTCGACCGCGACGGGGTGCAGCAACGATATCGCTACGACCAGACTTTTGCTTGACGCAAGGCCTGGGATCGCACTCGCGCCAGTCCTTGCTCAGCTCGACATGCGATTGGTGTCCGACGGTGCTGTCGCGGTCGGTGGCGGGCGCAAGGCGGCTCTCTTGCACGACCCCGATGCGCACCACCTGATGCTGATAAGTTGACAGTCCGCGAAGTGATCGACCGTCCCGAAATCGGCGACGTGCTCATGGTCGTCCGGTGCCCGGTTCGCGCTGCCGGCCGACCACCAGCGCGTCGTAGGGCGCGGCGAGGCTGTGCTTGGCGAGCGTGGTCTGCTCGGCGAGCAACCCGGCCTGCGCATCGCCCAGGGCGGCGCGATCCACCGCCAGCGACATCTTGCATGAACCCGGCGTGGCCAATGCTCTGCAGAACGGCGGCTACACCGTCGTCGGTGGGACACCGGAAGCCTATGACGCCTTCCAGCGCGCCGAGATCGATCGCTGGCGTCGCGTGGGGCAGGTCGCCAGTATTCGAATGGAGTGACAGATGTCCCAGCGTTTCGCCAACAAGGTCGCCATCGTCACCGGCGCGGGCTGCGTCGGCCCGGGCTGGGGCAATGGCCGCGCCATCGCCTACGGCCTGGCGAAGGAAGGCGCCATCGTCATCGGTCTGGACCGCAATGCCGAGAGCATGACCGAGACCGCCGAGCGCATCGCCGCCGAGGGCGGCCGCTTCGAAACCGCGGTGCTCGATGTCAGGGACAGCGCCGCCATCGCCGGGCTGGTCGCCGATGTGGTCGCCCGGCACGGCCGGATCGACGTGCTCGTGAACAATGTGGGGGGCTCGGCGGCGGGCGGTCCGGTCGAGATGGCCGAGGAAACCTGGGACCTTCAGATCGACGTGAACCTGAAGAGCGTGTTCCTCACGCTCAAGCACGTGTTGCCAGTGATGGAGCGGCAGGCGGCGGGCGCGGTGGTGAACCTGGCCAGCACCTCCGGCATCCGCTGGACCGGGGCGGCGCAGGTGGCCTACGCTGCGTCGAAGGCCGGCGTCATCCAGCTTTCCCGCGTGGTGGCGGTGCAGTACGCGGCCAAGGGTGTGCGGGTGAATACCGTAGTGCCGGGCCAGATGCACACGCCCATGGTCGAGGTTCGCCTGGCGGGCCAGCGTGCGGGGGGCGACGTCGACGCCCTGGTGAAGCAGCGCGTCGCCCGCATCCCGATGGGCTTTGCTGGCGACGGCCGGGATACCGCGGCGGCGGTGCTGTTCCTGGCGTCTGACGAGGCGCGCTTCGTCACCGGCACTGAATTGGTTGTCGACGGCGGCATGTCCGTGCGCTGCGGCTGAACCAAGACAGGCAGTAGACGAAAAAGGTCACGCGGTAAGTTTGGCCCCAGGAGAGAATCGGAACAGGCGGCGCCTTGTTCATTGCGCCGCCCCATTCAAGCCCGGGAACGACTCTCCCCTGCAAGTTCCTGGACGCCTCGCCGCCGCCGGATTTGCGTACCAGCGGGGGCCGTACTGCCCGCAACAACAGCTGCATATCCGATGAGGCGCATATCGCCCGCCTCATCGAATACGCAGCAGTCGGCTCCTGCGCCCGGACGGTGCGCCGCGGCTACTCGGCGGTGATGTTGGCGCGCTGCACGACCTCTCGCCAGCGAGTCTCCTCGGTACGAACGTATTCCGCAAGCCGGGCCGGCGGCCCACCCGCGATGCTCAGGCCTTCTTCGGCAACCTGCCGCTGGAAAGTCTCCGTACGGATGGCCTGGTTGGCCGCAACATTCAGTCGCTCAATCGTCTCGCGTGGGGTACCGGCGGGCGCGTAGAGACCGTACCAGCCTTCCGAGGCATAGCCGGGCACGCCCGCCTCGGCGATGGTGGGAATGCCCGGGAAGGCCGCCGAACGCTCGGCCGAGGTCACCGCGATGGCGCGCAGGCGGCCACCCGACGTCGCGCCGGCGACCGTGGCCGCTGTGGCGAACAGCATGTCCACCCGACCTGCGAGCAGATCGGTCAAGGCCGGCCCGCTACCGCGATATGGCACATGGGTCAGCTCGACCTGCGCCAGATGGGAGAACAGCGCACCAGCCAGATGGGCGGAGGTGGCATTGCCGAAGGAGGCATAGGTCAGCGCCCCCGGATCCTTCCGTGCAGCGGCCAGCAGCGCGGCGAGGTTGCCGATCCCCTTGGTTGCATTCACCAGCAGCACGTTGGGCGACCGCCCAATTAGCATTACTGGGTCAAAGGCCGCGTTGCTGGCATAGGGCAGCTTCGGCTGGATGCTGGGCAGCACGGCGAAGGCGAAGGAGCCGAGCAGCAGCGTGTAGCCGTCTGGGGCGCTCTTCGCCACGAGATCATTGCCGATGAGCGTGCCGGCGCCCGGCTTGTTGTCGACGATCACCGGCTGGCCGAGCTCGCGCGCCATGCCTTCGCTCATAACCCGGGCGATGATGTCGGTGCCGCCGCCCGGGGCGAAGGGCACGATGATGCGCACCGGGCGGTCGGGATAGGCGGCGCGGGCCGGGCCGGGCAGCGCCGCGCCGAGCGCGAGGGCCAGGGCCGGCAGCTGGCGGCGGGACAGCATGGGCTGTCTTGGCGACGGACTAAAACGATGATGGGTCACGGAGCGGTTTCCTTTGCTCTTGCTTATCGTTTGGGCTTTGGCCGCGGCGTCAGGCGAGGATGGCGAGGCCGTCCACCGCCCGCACGCCCTGGCCTTCCGGCAGGACGAAGACCGGATTAATCTCCGCCTCGACCAGCCGGTCGCCGAGCGCCTCTGCCATGGCGGCGAAGCCGATGATCGCATCCACCAGCGCGGCCACGTCGCAGCGCGACGCACCGCGGAAGCCGTCTAGCAGCGGCCAGGTCTTCAACTCGCGCAGCATCGCCTCGGCATCGGCGCGGCCGAGCGGCAGCAGGCGAATGGCGGTATCCTGGAACAGCTCCGCCGCCACCCCGCCCATGCCCAGCAGGATGGCCGGGCCGAGCTGCGGGTCGCGGTGAAAGCCGAGGATCAGCTCGGCGCTGCCCTTGACCAGCTCCTGCACCAGGAAGCCCTCCGGGGCCGGTGCGCCGGCGCGCCGCAGGCTGTCGAGCATGGTTTCGCAGGCGGCGGGGACATCGGCCGCCGTTACCCCAACCCGCACGCCGCCGACATCGCTCTTGTGGGCGATCTCGCGCGACAGGATCTTCAGCACCACCCGGCCGCCCAGCGTCTCGGCGGCCGCTTGCGCGGCGGCGGCATCGGTTGCGACGATCTCGCGGGTGACCGGCACGCCGAAGCGGGCGAACAGCGCCTTGCTCTCCGCCTCGTTCAGCGGGCCGCTGGGCAGCGGTGGCAGCGCGATATCGGTTGCGGTGGTAACCGACACGGGCTCGGGCACCGCCCGGGACTGCAGCGCCGCCAGCACGGTGGCGCAGGCCTCCGGCGCGGCGAAGGCCGGAATGCCGCGCAGGTTCAGCAGCCGGACGATGTGCGGCGCATGCGGGCTGACATAGGCCAGCACCGGCTTGTCGCTGCGCGCTTGGCATTCCACCACGGCATCGGCCACCAGGTCGGGCTGTGCCAGCGCCGAGGAACCGACGATGGTGACCAGCGCGTCGTAGCTGGGGCTGTCCAGCAGGGCCTTGATCGCGGTGCGGAACAGCGCCGGCTGCAGCCCGGCCAGCGTCACGTCGACCGGATTGCGGTCGGCGGCGGCCTGGCCACCCGCCTGCACCGCCGCCAGCCTGGCGATGGTCGCGGGATCCGGCGGCGGCACCTCGAAGCCGGCCAGGCCGCAGGCATCGGCCACCAGCGTGCCGGCGCCGCCGGTCGAGGTCAGGATTGCTACCCGCCGGCCGGCGGCACGCCGGCCGCAGGCCAAGGCGCCGGGGATGTCGAGCAAGTCGGCGAAGGTCTCGGCGCGGATGACGCCGAGC
>NZ_SMSJ01000409.1 GCF_004355005.1 Dankookia rubra | reverse complement strand
TGCTCCGTCTTGTGCGGTGGACGGCACGCCTCAATGAGTGGCGCCAGCACCTCCCATTGCGCATCCGTCAGAACTCGTGGCCTGCTTTCTTCAATCATCCCAGGTAGATGGAGCAATACTCAGGGACTGACAGGCCCTAACACGCGGGAAGTGCTAGGCCCCGTTAGCGCCTGAACGCTGCGGCGTTGATGGCGTTGGGCCGCCTTTGTGAAGGGGCGGCAGTGGTTCTCACGGATGAGCAATGGGCGGTGCTGGAGCCGCTG
>NZ_SMSJ01000408.1 GCF_004355005.1 Dankookia rubra | reverse complement strand
GGCGACGCCGATCGCGGCGCAGCGGCCCGGGGCTGCCGCGCCCCCGGCGCCGGGGGCCGGGCCGCCGCTCGTCCTGCTGCTCTCGGCGGCGCATCCGCCGGACGACATCCGCGTGGTGCGAAAGGAGGGCGCGGCCCTGGCCGCGGCCGGCTGGCGGGTGCGGCACCTGGCGCCCGGCCAGGCAGTCCCGGCCGCGCCCGGCCAGGCAGTCCCGGCCGCGCCCGGCCAGGCGGCCCCGGCCGCGGTCGCCGGCGTGGCGATCGA
>NZ_SMSJ01000407.1 GCF_004355005.1 Dankookia rubra | reverse complement strand
GCCGTTCTCGCGGCGGCTATGGCACCAAGGCCTGCGTGATCGCCGACGGGACAGGCCGCGCGGTTGCCTTTGCTCTCGCGCCGGGCCAGGCGCACGAACTGCCCCATGCCATCCCGCTGCTCGCGCGTCTGCCCGGCGTGCCGGTCTGGGTAGTGGCCGACCGAGGCTACAGCAGCCACACCTTCCGCCAGCACCTCTGGGACCTCGGGGCGCGGCCCGCCATCCCGCCGAAGATCAACGAGGCTCCAGTCGCCTGCCCAGCGCCGATCTA
>NZ_SMSJ01000406.1 GCF_004355005.1 Dankookia rubra | reverse complement strand
ATGACCCCCTAGCCTTAACAGTGCTCTACCCCCGTGGGTAATATATGACGCACTACCTAAATAGTTTTCGGGGAGAACCAGCTATCTCCCGGCTTGATTAGCCTTTCACTCCGACCCACAGGTCATCCCCTAACTTTTCAACGTTAGTGGGTTCGGTCCTCCAGTTGATGTTACTCAACCTTCAACCTGCCCATGGGTAGATCGCCGGGTTTCGGGTCTAATGCCTGCAACGAAACGCCCTATTAAGACTCGGTTTCCCTACGGCTCCCCTAAA
>NZ_SMSJ01000405.1 GCF_004355005.1 Dankookia rubra | reverse complement strand
CCGCTCCCGCTCCGGCCGCTGCCGAGCCGACACCCTGGCCATCTTGCGCCTCCAAGAGCCGCCAATGACGTCTCCTTCAACGCATCAGGCCAGCCAGCTTTGCCAGCCTAGTTTTTTTCCAGGGCGGATTCAAACGTCCGAGCGTCCGCGCTCTCCCGCCATCGGTCCTAGCAGGCTGCTGAAAAGCGCGCAGGATCGACGGGTGCGGTAGGCTTGGGCGGACCTTCCATGCGCCCGCGTCGCGGGGCGGCTGCCAGAAACAGGTGTCCGGCGCCAG
>NZ_SMSJ01000043.1 GCF_004355005.1 Dankookia rubra | reverse complement strand
AGGCCTTCCGTCAGCCGTCGTGACGAAAGGCTCGGCAGCGCTCCTATTTCACGCCGCCGCGGCCAGATTACCCAGCCGCTCCCTGAGGGATTTTCTCTCCGACGCTCTCAAGTAGGCCGCGACCCAGCCGCTCTCCGTCTCCGGCCACCAAATGATCTGGCCGGGCTCGGTGTCGAACAGGTACCGGGGGAGGCCAACCTGCTGGCAGATGTAATGCAGGCAGGCCAGCGCCGCCTCATCCAGGCGGTCGAGCGGGGGGTGGTAAGACTGTAGCTGGAGCGATTCGGCAATCCAGCCCTCGGGGGTGACCTCCCAAACGGATTCGCCCAGGTCGGCATCTTCGTACATGGTTGGGTCCTTCTAGTGGGAGGACCGGAACCGAAAGGTATGCGCGGTGCTGCACGCGGGCGTGACGCAGAAAGTTCTTGCGTCGGTAGGCACAGAATGTAGCCTCAAGCCGTTCGTATTACTTTCGGTACTTTGTCTGTGCCTTGCTATCGCCCCGGACTCGCACCGTCTCGCTAACGGTTCGGTTCCGGGGTTTTCTTTATCCGCCGGTCCCAGGGTTCGGGGCAGGGGCGGAACGGTCCCGCCCAATCGGGGGAAGGGTACACCCTAAGTGGTTGATGTAGCTGGTCTTGTCACTACCACGGCGGTAACAGGGGTTCGAATCCCCTAGGGGACGCCAGGCTTGGCCCATGCCGCAGGCCCTCCGCGCAATGCGCGGCGCCTCCCGGCACACCCGGATCCGTGCGGCACGCAACAGGCGGGACCAGCGACCGCTCGCCGGTCTCCGCGACACGTCAAGGCGCCCTGGTACCCGCCAGCGAGACAGCCCCGCGTGGCGGCCAGCAGCCCCAGGGGCAGACCTGGCTTGTCCAGCCCCTTCCGCACTTGGCCGCGTCCCGGCTTGCCCGCACACTCCCGGCAAACTCAGACTGGGAGTGAAGCCGTGCCCGATCTCCACATGCCGGACCCCGCCTCCGCCGCGACCAGGGCCACCGGCTTCGACGCCATCATCCTCGGCGCCGGCATCGCCGGCATGTACCAGCTCTACCGCCTGCGCCAGCTCGGCCTGACGGTCCGGGTCTTCGAGGCCGGCACCGGGGTCGGCGGCACCTGGTACTGGAACCGCTACCCCGGCGCCCGCTTCGACTCCGAGAGCTATACCTACGGCTATGCCTTCGACGAGGCGCTGCTGCAGGACTGGAACTGGAGCGAGCATTTCGCCGCCCAGCCTGAGACGCTCCGCTACCTGAACCACGTCGCGGACCGCTTCGACCTGCGCCGCGACATCCGCTTCGAGGCCCGCGTCACCCGCGCGCAGTTCGACGAGGCGGCGCGGGAATGGGAGGTGGCGCTGGAAGGCGGTGAGACGCATCGCGCCCGCATCCTGATCACCGCCATCGGCCCGCTCTCGGCCGCAACGCTGCCGCGCATCCCGGGCATCGAGGATTTCCGCGGCACCTCCTTCCACACCTATCGCTGGCCGCACGAGCCCGTGGACTTCGCCGGCAAGCGCGTCGCCGTCATCGGCACCGGCGCCACCGGCGTGCAGGTGATCCAGACCATCGCGCCGCAGGTCGGCCAGCTCACGGTCTTCCAGCGCACGCCCAACTGGTGCACGCCGCTGCACAACCGCCCGATCACCGAGGATGAGCAGGCGCGGATCAAGGCCGGATACCCCGAGATGTTCGAGCTGCTGCGGCGCACCCCCGGCTGCTACATCCACGACACCGATCCGCGCGGCACCTTCGAGGTGACGGAGGCGGAGCGCGAGGCCTTCTGGGAAAGGCTCTATTCCGAGCCCGGCTTCGGCATCTGGATGGCGAATTTCCGCGACGTGCTGACCGACCCCAAGGCCAATGCGCTGTTCAGCGACTTCGTTGCCCGCAAGATCCGCCAGCGGGTCAAGGATCCCGCCACCGCCGAAAAGCTGATCCCCAAATGCCATGGTTTCGGCACCCGCCGCGTGCCGCAGGAGACCCGCTTCTACGAGGCCTTCAACCTGCCGCATGTCTCCCTGGTCGACACGCGCGAGACGCCGATCGAGCGCATCACCGCCGCCGGCATCCGCACCAGCGAGGCCGAGTACGCGTTCGACGTCATCATCTACGCCACCGGCTTCGACGCCATCACCGGCAGCTTCGACCGCATCGAGGTCCGCGGCACCGGCGGGCAGCGGCTGAAGGAGCATTGGGCCGATGGGCCGAAGACCTATCTCGGCCTGATGTCGGCCGGCTTCCCCAACCTGCTGACCATCGTCGGCCCGCACAACGCCTCCACCCGCTGCAACATCCCGCGCTGCATCGAGCAGAACGTGGATTGGGTCACCGGCCTGCTGCGCCACATGCAGGCGCAGGGCCTGACCCGGGCCGAGGCGACGCCCGAGGCCGAGGCCGAGTGGTCGGCGCATATCGAGGAGCTGGCCGCAGGGATGCTCTACACCCAGGTGGATTCCTGGGCGACCGGCATCAACCGCAACGTGGAGGGCAAGACGGTCCGCCGCATCCTGCAATACCAGGGCGGCGCGCCGCAGTACCGGGCGCGCTGCGACGCGGTGGCGGAACAGGGCTATGCTGGCATGACGATGGACTGAGCCGCGGGCCGGCATAGGACGCTGGAAAGCGGGAGCCTCCACGGCGCAGGATGCGGGTGCCCGCCGGCCCTGTGCCGGCCCGGGCCAATCCTGTCCCAGGGAGGCAACCATGCTCCACAGACGCTCCGTCCTCGCGGCGGCCGGCGCCGTGCTCGCGGCGCCCCGCATCGGCCAGGCGGCCGATGCCACCGGCATCACCGCGACCGAGATCCGCATCGGCAATACCGCACCCTACAGCGGCCCGGCCTCGGCCTACGGCACCATCGCGCGCTGCGAGGCGGCCTATTTCAAGATGGTCAACGAGCAGGGCGGCATCGCCGGCCGCAGGATCAACTTCATCTCCTACGACGACGGCTACAGTCCGCCGAAGACGGTCGAGCAGGTGCGCCGGCTGATTGAGCAGGACAAGGTCGCCTGCCTGTTCCAGAACATCGGCACCGCGGCCAACAGCGCCATCGTCCGCTACGCCAACCAGCGGAAGGTGCCGCATCTCTTCATCGGCAGCGGCGCCGACAAATGGGGCAACTACCAGGACACGCCCTGGACCATCGGCTGGCAGCCGAGCTACCGGACCGAGGCGCAGATCTACACCAAGCACCTGCTGGAACAAGCGCCGAAGGCGCGCATGGCGCTGCTGTACCAGAACGACGACTTCGGCAAGGACTACGTTACGGGCGTGCGGGACATCCTGAAGGACCGCTTCGACACGACGGTGACGACCGCATCCTTCGAGGTGACGGATCCCACCATCGACAGCCAGGTGCTCTCGCTGCAGGCGACCGGCGCGGAGGTGCTGCTGACCGCGGCCACCCCGAAATTCGCCGCCCAGGCGATCCGCAAGGTCCACGACATCGGCTGGAAGCCGAAGCTGCACTTCCTGACCAACGTCTCGATCTCGGCTGGCACGGTGATGATCCCGGCGGGCGGGGAGAAGGGGACGGGCATCATCACCTCCGCCTATCTGAAGGATCCGACCGACCCGACCTGGCGCGACGATGCCGGGATGCAGGACTGGCGGGCCTTCATGCAGCGGCACTACCCCGAGGGTGACGTCACCGACGCCGGCAACGTCTTCGGCCATGGCATCGCCGCGACCATGGCGCAAGCTCTGCGCCAATGCGGCCGCGAGCTGACGCGGGAGCGGCTGATTCGGGAGGCCGCCAACCTCAAAGCGCTGGACTTGGCGGTGCTGCTGCCCGGCATCCGGGTCGATACCGCGCCGACCAACTACCACCCGATCCGGCAGATGCAGCTGGCGCGCTGGACCGGGACGACCTGGGAGCGCTTCGGCAAGGTGATCGAGGGCGCGACGTTGAGTTGACCGCGTCGCGCCTGGGACGCCCCGCCCGCCTGTCACCTGTCCCTCGCGTGCCTTTGAGGAGAGGCCGCGAGGCAACCCCGGCAGCAACGCCGCGCTGCTGCGACGCACACCGGAATGTCGCAGGGCATGGACGACGCGCCGCCGGCGAAACGGCAGAAGACAGAGGCTGACGACCCGCCGCCGGGTGACCGGAAGGACGAGGCACCGCGCAAGGACCAGGGCGAGGGTGGGGGCAAGCCGCCTGCCCCGCCCTGGCGGCGCCGGTTGCTGATCGGCGGCGGCGCGCTTGCCGGCCTCCTGCTCCTGGTCGGCGGCGGCTGGTGGTGGTGGCAGTCGCGGCTCTGGGAAGCGACCGACGACGCCTTCCTCGAGGCCCATGTCACCCGGCTGGCGCCGCAGGTCGCAGGCCGGGTGGCCGAGTTGCTGGTCGACGACAACCAGCGCGTCGAGGCCGGCCAGCTCCTTCTCCGCATCGATCCGCGCGACTTCGAGGTGGCGCTGCAGAATGCCCGGGCACGGCATGGCAGCGCCGCGGCGCAGGTGGCCGAGGCCGGCGCCCAGGTCGCGGTGCGCCGCGCCGCCATCGGCCAGGCACAAGCCAATGTGGTGATCGCCGAGGCAGACCAGGAAAATGCCGAGACCTCGCTGCGGCGCTTCCGCAGCGTCGATCCGCGCGCGGTGACGCAGCAGGCGCGCGACGATGCCGAGGCGCAATCGCGCAGCGCCCGTGCCCGGGTCGAGGCGGCGCGGCAGGAGGTCGCCGCGGCCGAGGCCCAGGCCGCCGCGGCGGAGGCGCAGCGCCGCGCCGCCGAGGCCGCGCTGCGCGAGGCCGAGGCGGCGGTCGGCAATGCCGAGCTGCAGCTTTCCTACACGAGCATCGCCGCGCCGGTCGCCGGCCGAATCGCCAATCGCGGGGTGGAGACTGGCAACTACGTCACCCCCGGCCAGGCCCTGCTCTCGGTCGTCGAGCCGAGCGTCTGGGTGACGGCGAACTTCAAGGAGACCCAGCTGCGGCAGATCCGCCCCGGCCAAGCCGTCGAGGTCAAGGTCGACGCCTATCCCGACCCGGTGCTGAAGGGCAGGGTCGACGGCATCCAGCGCGGCACTGGGGCGCGCTTCTCCGTCCTGCCGGCGCAGAACGCCACGGGGAATTACGTCAAGATCACCCAGCGCGTGCCGGTGAAGATCGTGCTCGAGGACGACCGCGCGCGCGACCTGCCGCTTTCGCCCGGCCTTTCCGTCGTGCCCAGCGTGCGGGTGCGCGACTGATGGCGGACCTGCCGCGCTCGGCGGCCGGCGACCGTTCCCCCTGGCTGATCGCCAGCATCGTCTCGATTGCCACCTTCATGGAGGTGCTGGACACCACCATCGCCAATGTTGCGCTGCGCCACATGGCCGGCGGCGTCGGCGCCAGTCAGGACGAGAGCACCTGGATCCTGACCACCTACCTCGTGACCAATGCCATCGTCCTGCCGGTCTCCGGCTATCTCGCCACCGCGCTCGGCCGCAAGCGCTTCTACATGGGCTGCGTCGCGCTCTTCACGCTGGCCTCGCTCGGCTGCGCGCTCTCGTCCAACCTGCCCATGCTGCTGGTCTTCCGCGCGCTGCAGGGGATCGGCGGCGGCGGCCTGGCGCCGGTCGAGCAATCCATCCTCGCCGATACCTTCCCGCCGGAGAGGCGCGCCGGCGCCTTCGCCCTCTACGGCCTCACCGTGGTGACCGCGCCGGCGATGGGCCCGGCGCTCGGCGGCTGGATCACCGACAACTATTCCTGGCACTGGATCTTCCTGATCAACCTGCCCTTCGGCGCGCTGTCGATTTTCCTCGTCTCGGTCTTCGTCAAGGAGCCGCAGGCGGTGCGGGACGACCGCAAGCGCTTCCTGGTCGAAGGCGGCGGCATCGACTGGGTCGGCTTCCTGCTGGCGGCGCTGGCGCTGGGCAGCCTGCAGGTGGTGCTGGACCGGGCGGTGATCGACGACGGCTTCTGGTCGCCGACGGTGTCCTGGCTGACCTTCGCCTGCGTCTTCGGCTTCGTCGCGCTGATCCCCTGGGAGCGCCGGCAGGCGCGGCCCGCGGTCGATGTCCGGCTCTTCGGCCACCGCTCATTCCTTGCCGCCAGCCTGATCATGTTCCTGGTGGCCTTCACCCTGTTCAGCACCACGCAGCTGCTGCCGCAGCTGACGCAGGAGTTGATGGGATACGACGCGACCACGGCCGGGCTGACGCTGGCGGTGGGCGGGATCGGCACGATCTTCGTCATGCCGATCGCCGGGCGGATCACCGGCCTGGTGCAGCCGCGCTGGGTGATCCTGGCGGCGCTGCTCTGGTCGGGCGGCGCCCTGCTGTATGCGACCCGGATCGAGCTCGGGATGTCCTTCTGGGATGTCTCGACGCTGCGCATCCTGCAGGTGGTGGCGCTGCCCTTCCTGTTCGTGCCGATCACCACCGCCGCCTATATCGGCCTGCCGCCGGACAAGACCAACGACGCCAGCGCGCTGATCAACCTGATGCGCAACCTCGGCGCCTCGGTCGGCATCTCCGTCATGAACGCCGCCGTGGTGCATGGCGCGCAGTTCCACCAGAACCGTCTGGTCGAATCCGCCCGCGACACCAACCCGCTCTGGGCGGAGCAGCTGCGGCAGACCGAGCAGGCGCTGCGCCAGGCCGGCGTCGGTGCCTGGGAGGCGTCGCAGTCGGCGCTGTCGCAACTGGCCGGGCAGGTCCAGGCCCAGGCGCAGGTGCTCAGCTACATCGACGCCTTCTGGCTGCTCGGCGTCGCCGTGCTGGTGCTCTGGCCGCTGGTCTTCCTGATGCGCGACCTGCCGAAAGGGGCGAAGCCGAGTGGCCATTAGACCGAAGAAGATCCTTGCCCCGCTGGCTGTCCTGCTGCTCTCGGCCTGCAATGTCGGCCCGAATTTCCTCAGCCCCACGCCGCGCGCCCCGGACGCCTGGAGCAAGGCCGCGCTCGACGCCCCGGCCTATGCCCGCAGCCGCGCTGCGGCGCGCGCCGTCGACGCGGCCTGGTGGGAGAGCTTCCACGACCCGACGCTGACCTGGCTGGTCACCTCGGCCGAGGCGGACAACCCGGATATCGAGGAGGCCACCTCCCGCATCGCCGAGACTCGCGAGCAGCGCCGCGTCGCCTATGCCGGCTTCTGGCCGACGCTCGACGCCTCGGCCTCCGACACGCGCCTCAGGATCAGCGAGAACAGCCCCTTCGCCTCGATCGCCGGCGGCCGCGCCTCCGTCGGCGGCCAGCCCAACGCATCCCAGGGCATCGCCATCCCGACCGGGCCGAAGCCCGGCCTGACCATCTACCAGGCCGGCTTCGACGCGGCCTGGGAGCTCGACATCTTCGGCCGGACGCGGCGGGGAGTGGAGGCGGCCGAGGCCGATATCCGCTCGGCCGAGCGGCTGCTCGACAATGCGCGCCTGTCGCTGCGGGCCGAGGCGGCGCGGGCCTATCTCGAGCTCCGCGGGCTGCAGGCGCGCCAGGGCATTGCCCGGCAGAGCCTCCGGCTGCAGCGCGACAACGCGGCGCTGACGCGGTCCCGCGCCGCTTCCGGCTTCGCCACCGAGGTCGACGTCGCCAATGCCAATGCCCTGGTCGCCAGCACCGAGGCGACGCTGCCGCAGCTCGACGCGCAGGTCACCCAGGCGACCAACCGGCTGAGCCGGCTGCTGGGGCAGGAGCCGGGGACGCTGGCCGACCGCCTGTCGGCGCCTGCGCCGCAGCCGCCCGCGCCGCCCTCGGTCGCCATCGGCCTGCCGGTCGAAACCATCCGCCGCCGCCCGGACGTCGCCGCGGCCGAGGCGGCGCTGGCGGCGCAGACCGCGCGGATCGGCGTCGCCACCGCCCAGCTTTACCCGAGCCTGCGCATCAACGGCTCGATCGGCCTGCAATCCGGCAATACCGCCAACCTGTTCGAGGCGGCGAGCCGGTTCTTCTCGATCGGCCCGGCGCTGATCGTGCCGATCTTCGAGGGCGGCAGGCTGCGCGCGCAGATCCGGCTGGAGGAGGCGCGGCAGCGCACCGCGGCGGTGGTCTGGCGCCGCACCGTGCTGGATGCGCTGCACGAGGTGGAGAATGCGCTGGCCGCCTATTACGGCGACCAGGGACGGCGCGACGCGCTGCGGCGCCAATCGGTTGCGGCACGGCAGGCGGCCTCGCTGGCGCGCACCCGCTTCACCGCCGGGCTCGGCACCTTTCTCGAGGTGCTGGACGCCGAGCGCACCCGGCTGGCGGCGGAGCTGGCGGTGGCGGAAAGCGCAGCCGCGGTCTCGACCGACCTGGTCGCGGTCTACAAGGCGCTTGGCGGCGGCTGGGAGCCGAGGGGCGGGTAGGAAACGAATGTTCTGCCCAGAACCCATCCCTTGGCTTCCGTAAGTCGGCTGCCGAAGCCCGGCGGGTGCCGACCCGGAAACATGGATGAGGGGTTCGAGGAGGATACCTTCGTTCCGATCTCGCCTTCTTTCCACCGGGGCGCAGTCGCTACATCTCCACCCGTGTCCCGAGCTCCACCACCCGCGCGGTCGGGATGCCGAAGTAGTCGGTGGCGCCGACCGCGTTGCGCGCGAGGAAGGCGAAGAGCTTCTCCTGCCACAGCGGCATGTCCGGCTGCATCGAGGGCACCGGCACCTCCCGCCCGAGGAACCAGGACGCGGCGGCGGGGTCGAAGCCCAGCGCCTCCTGCCGCTCGCCCAGCGCATGCATGACGCAGGGCTGCTCGGCGAAGCCGAAGCGCAGCAGCACCCGGCGGAAGCCGTCCGCCATCGGCTCGATCGAGAAGCGCTCGGCTTCCGGCACCCGCGGCACGCGCTCGCCCTGCACGGTGAGCAGCACGACATGCTCATGCAGCACGCCGTTGTGCTTCAGGTTGAGCGAGAGCGCGGCCGGCACCACCTCCCGCCGCGTCGTCAGGTAGATGGCGGTGCCGGGGACGCGGTGCGGCCCCTCCGGCGTGTCGAGCTTGGCCAGGAAGGCGCTGAGCTTCGCCGCGTCCTCGTCCCGCCGTTCCAGCAGCAGGGCGCGGCCACGGATCCAGATCAGCACCAGGGTGAGGACGACGGCCGCCACCACCAGCGGGAACCAGCCGCCGCCCGGGATCTTGTGCGCATTCGCCGCGACGAAGCCGATGTCGAGCGCGAGGAAGGCACCCGCCACCGGCAGCACCGCCGCCAGCGGCAGACCCCAGCGGCCATGCGCCACCAGGCTGACCAGGATGGTGGTCACCAGCATGTCGCCGGCGACCGCGATGCCATAGGCGTTCGCCAGCGCCTCCGAGCTGCGGAAGCCGAGCACGAGCGCCAACACCGCGACGCAGATCAGCCAGTTGATCTGCGGCACGTAGACCTGGCCGGCGGCCTCCTCCGAGGTCTGCCGGACCTCGAGCCGCGGCAGCGCGCCGAGCTGGATCGCCTGCTGCACCAGGGCGAAGGCGCCGGAGATGACCGCCTGGCTGGCGATGACGGTGGCGCAGGTCGCCAGCGCCACCGCCGGCAGCAGCAGCCCGTCGGGAAAGAGGTGGAAGAAGGGGTCGGCGGCGGCGGCCGAATCGGCCAGCACCAGCGCGCCCTGGCCGAGGTAGTTCAGCACCAGCGCCGGCAGCACCACGGCGAACCAGTCGAGGCGGATCGCCTGCCGGCCGAAATGGCCCATGTCCGCGTAGAGCGCCTCGCCGCCCGTCACCGCCAGGAAGACGCTGCCGAGCGCGGCGAAGCCGCCGCCGCCCTCGGTGATGGCGTGCAGCGCGTGGCGCGGATCGATCGCCGCCAGGATCCCCGGCCGGCCCAGCACATGCCAGATGCCGACCAGGGCCAGCACCGCGAACCAAGCCGCCATGACCGGGCCGAAAAGCCCGCCGACATGGCCGCTGCCGCGCGACTGGATCAGGAAGAGCCCGGCCAGGACCACCAGCGCCGCGGGGATCACGTAGGGCTGCAGGAAGGGCTCGGCGACCGCGGCACCCTCCACCGCCGAGAGCACCGAGATAGCCGGGGTAATCATCGCATCGCCGAAGAACAGCGACGCGCCGGCGAGGCCGACCGGCAGCAGCCATGGCTTCAGCCGCCCGGCCTCGGGCAGGGCGAGCGAGAGCAGCGCCATCGTCCCGCCCTCGCCGTCGTTGTCGGCGCGCATGACGAAGACGACGTATTTCACCGCGACCACCAGGATCACCGCCCAGAGGATGAGCGAGACGACGCCCAGCACGGCTTGGTCGGCCGCCATGCCATGCTCGGCCGCGGTGCGCAGGCTCTCGCGGAAGGCATAGATCGGGCTGGTGCCGATATCGCCGAAGACCACGCCGAGCGCGCCGAGCAGCATGGCGCGTTGGGCGGGATGCCCGGCCACGGCCGGGGTGGAGACGGCGGCGGTGCTGCCCGACATGCGTGATCGCTCCGCTTGACTGGGAACGGCAACGCGGCGGGAGCGGGAAAGGTTACTCGGGCAGGATCTCTGCCTTCAGCGGCAAAGGCGGCCCCATCCAGAGCGCGTGGCGCGTGTGGTCGGCGCGTTGCCGGCCGGTCTCGGGATGCACCAGGACGGAAAGGTCGGCGCGGTGCAGCGCCATCCAGGGAACCAGGCTTGGGAAAAGGCTGGGCGGGAAGGCCACCTGGTACATCGCCGCGGCATGCGGCCCGACCGGCACGTCGTGCCAGCGGCCCAGCACCGCTTCGGGGAAGCCGGCGGCGATGCCCTCGCGCAGCGCCTCGGCCGCCGCCCGCGTCGTGGCGGGGTCGTAGTAGACATGCGCGTGCCAGCCGGTGATGGGCAGGTCCATGGCGGCAGCCTCCGCCCGCCGCCCCGGCCGGGTCAAGTCACAGCGTGGCAACGAGCAGGTCGGCCAGCCGCTCGTAATCCCCCGGCTCGTTGTAGGCGGCGGCCGAGATGCGCAGCCAGAGGCCACCATCGATCGCCGCGACCGGCGCATCCGTCCCCGCCGCCAGCAGCCGCGCCCGCAGCGCCACGGCGGCTTCCCGCGTCGCCGGGCCGGGCCGGTCGAGCCGGATCGCCGCCATGCTGCCGGCCATGGCGGGCAGGGCGGCGACCTCGGTGCCGAGCCGCGCCGCGAGCATGTCGCCGGCCTGCAGCGCCATGGCGCGGTTGCGCGCCATCAGGGCGGGGCCGCCCAGCGCCTCGAGGACGTCGATCGCCGCGGTCACCGCGAGGAAGGCGCCGGGGTCGCGCGTGCCGGTCCAGTCGAACTCGGCCAGGTACCCCTCGCCGAGGCCGTGCGAGAGGATGTGGGCATGGGTCCCGGCGCGGCGCTGCGGCGCGGTCCAGAGGAAGCCGCAGCCCTTCGGCGCCATCAGCCATTTGTGGCAATTGCCGGCATACCAGTCGGCCCCGAGGGCCGCGACCGAAAGCGGCAGCTGCCCCGGCCCATGCGCGCCATCGACCAGCACCGGCACCCCACGCGCCCGGCAGGCGGCGATCATGGCCTCGATCGGCAGCACCAGGGCGCTGGGGGAGGTGATGTGGTCCAGCACCGCCAGACGGGTGCGCGGGGTGATGGCGGCGGCAACCGCTTCGACCACCGCCTCCGGGTCCGGCCGCGGGAAGGGCAGGGCGGCATCGACGGTCCGCGCCCCGGCCGCCGCCGCGACATGCGCCGCGGTCTTGCGCACCGCGCCATAGGCATGGCTCAGCAGCAGGATCTCGTCGCCCGGTGCGAGGCGGAGGGAGCGCAGCACGGCGTTGCAGGCCGCCGTCGCATTGTCGACGAAGCCGAGCCCGTCGGCGTCGCAGCCGAGGAAGCCGCCGAGCCGGGCGGCGGCGGCGCGGAGGGCGGGGGTCAGCACCCCCACCATGAAGCGGCTCGGCTGCGCCTCCAGCCGCGCCCGCCAGTCCGCCTGCGCGGCGAGCACCCGCCGCGGCGTCGCGCCGAAGGAGCCGTGGTTGACGGTGAGGAAGCCGGGATCGAGGGCGAACTCCGCGCGGATGTCCTGCATGGCGCGCATCAGGCGCCGCGGCGGGCGCGGACGGCAAGCCGCATTCGTGGCAGGATGCGGGGATGATCGACCTCGCGGCCTATGGCGGCCTCTTCCTCGCCGCCCTCGGCGCCGCGACCATCCTGCCCTTCCAGTCGGAACCCGTGCTGGTCGGCCTGCTGCTGGCCGGCGGGCAGCCGCCCTGGCTGCTGGTGCTGGTCGCCAGCCTCGGCAACGTGCTGGGTGCCGTGACCAACTGGGTGCTGGGCCGCTGGATCCATCGCTGGCGCGACCGGCCCTGGTTCCCGGTGAAGCCGGCGCAACTCGCCAGGGCCGAGGCCTGGTACCGGCGCTGGGGCTGCTGGTCGCTGCTGCTGAGCTGGGCGCCGCTCGGCGGCGACGCGCTGACCGTCATCGCCGGCGTGCTACGCGAGCCGCTCTGGGTCTTCCTGATCCTCGTCACCATCGCCAAGACCGGGCGCTACGTCGTGCTTGCGCTGCTGACGCTCGGGCTTACCTGAGGCATCTTGCTTGTTCGCTCCCGTGACGGGTGGTAGCGAATCCCGGGGGAGGGGCACCATGCCGGATATGCAGAGCGATGGCCGACCGCATGCCGTGGTCATCGGCTCGGGCTTCGGCGGGCTGGCCGCCGCGGTGCGGCTCGGGGCGCGCGGCTACCGCGTGACGGTGCTGGAGAAGCTCGATGCCCCGGGCGGCCGCGCCTATGTCTTCCGCCAGGACGGCTTCACCTTCGATGCCGGTCCCACCATCATCACCGCGCCCTATCTGCTCGAGGAACTGTGGCAGGTCGCCGGCCGCCGGCTGGCGGACGACGTGGACCTGCGGCCGGTCGATCCCTTCTACAGGATCCGCTTCGACGACGGCGAGACGCTGGCCTGCCATGCCGACCCCGAGGCCATGCGGGCCGAGGTGGCGCGGATCTCGCCCGAGGATGCCGCGGGCTTCGACCGCTTCATCCGCGACAGCGAGAAGATCTACGACATCGCCTTCACCCAGCTGGTCGACCAGCCCTTCCACAACCTCGGCACGCTGCTGAAGTCGGTGCCGGACCTGGTGCGGCTGCAGGGCTACCGCACGGTCTACCGCAAGGTCTCCGACTATTTCCGCCACCCGAAGCTGCGCGTCGCCTTCAGCTTCCATCCGCTGCTGATCGGCGGCAACCCGCTGACCACCACGGCCTACTACTGCCTGATCGCGCACCTGGAACGCACCCACCGGGTCCACTACGCCATGGGCGGCATGGGCGCGCTGGTGCGAGGGATCGTCGGGCTGGTCGAGGGCCTCGGCGGCACCCTGCGCTACGAGGCCGAGGTGGTGCGGATCGAGGTGGCGAACGGCCGCGCGACCGGCGTGACGCTGGCCTCCGGCGAGACCATCGGCGCCGATGTCGTGGTCTCCAACGCCGATGTCGGCTGGACCTATTCGAAGCTGCTCGGCCACCACAAGCGCAAGCGATGGACCGACGCGAAGGTCGAGCGTGCCCGCTATTCCATGAGCCTCTTCGTCTGGTACTTCGGCACCGGCAAGCGGTTCGACAGCGTCTACCACCACACGATGGTGCTGGGCCCGCGCTACGAGGCGCTGCTGAAGGACATCTTCACGGAAAAAACCCTGTCGGAGGATTTCAGCCTCTATCTCCATCGCCCCAGCATGACCGACCCGTCGCTGGCGCCCCCGGGCTGCGACAGCTTCTACGTGCTGGCGCCGGTGCCCAACCTCGGCAGCGGCACCGACTGGGCGGCGCAGGCCGAGCCCTACCGCGCCGCCATCCAGCGGCGGCTGGAGCAGACCGTGCTGCCGGGCCTCGGGCAGCACATCGTGACGTCCCGCGTGCTGACGCCGCAGGACTTCCGCGACCGGCTGCTGAGCGTGAACGGCGCCGCCTTCTCGCTGGAGCCGCAGCTCTTCCAGAGCGCCTGGTTCCGCCCGCACAATGTCAGCGAGGAGGTGGAGGGCCTCTACCTCGTCGGCGCGGGGACGCATCCCGGCGCCGGGGTACCGGGGGTGATCTGCTCGGCGAAGATCCTGGACGAGGTGGTGCCGGCGCCGGGAGCGCTGGTCCGCCGCTAGGCCCTGGCGTGGCGCGGCGAGGCCGCCGCCCGCGCCCGGCTCTGCGCGTCGATCTTCCGCCAGTGCCAGAGGATCAGGCCGATCCCGGTCGAGAGCGGGATCGCCCACATCACCGGGTTCAGCGCCAGTTCCGGGAATATGCGCACCGAGCCGAAGGCCATGAACGCCGTGTAGACGGAGATGCCGGCGCCGACCAAGGCCTTCACATGTTCCTTCAGCCAGTCCATCGGCCCTGGCCGCGGCTTGTAGAGGAACCACAGATTGGTCAGCCCCGTCGCCACGCCCACCAGGGAAATCCCCATCATCAGCGGCATGTCGATCAGCCAGCCCTGCAGCGCGCAATTCAGCGCGGCGACGATCACCAGCGGCTGCAGCGCCAGGTTGCGCCATTCGCGCCCCTTCTCCCGACGCCTGCCGTTCCTCACCGCCAGCCAGCCGTACCAGGCGAGGTTGATGGTGAGGATGCCCATGTGCAGCATCATCCAGCCGAAGATGCCGCGGATGAAGGGCGCCTCGAACATTCCGACGAGGTGCGGGTGCGTCTCCAGCGGGGCGACCAGGGTGAAGACGCTCATGCCGACCGCCAGCGCGCCAGTGATCAGCATCGCCACCGTGAAGATGCGTCCGGCCTTGCGGTGGGTCTCCCCGCCCTTGCGGCCGATGACCGGCACCCAGAAGGCCACCGCGCCGGTGGTCCCGGCGAGGATATGGGCGGCGATCAGGACGTCGAAGGCCAAGCGCTCCATGCGGCTCTCTGGCAGCGGTTGCCCCGACAATGCCACCTGACATAGTCTGGTGTAAAGCAAACGGAACGCCCGAGGAGCAGAGCGCCCGGTGTACATTCCCCCGCGCCCGATCTCCCGCCCCGCGCTGATCGCGCTGCTCCGCGTCGCCTTGCGCGGCGACGGCAACCTGCTGGCGCTGCTGCCCGCCGCCGCCTACCGGATGGAGATCGGCCCGCTCGGCTGGTCGCGCCGTTCCACCCTCATCGTCAACCGGCCCGACCTGGTGCGCCAGGTGCTGCTGGACCCCGAGGGCATCTTCCCGAAGAGCGACCTGATGGTGAATGCGCTGGAGCCGCTGATCGGCGACAGCATCTTCGTCAGCTCCGGCGAGACCTGGCGGCGGCAGCGCGCGATGATCGATCCGTCGCTGACGCTGATGCGGGTCAACCGCGCCTTCCCGGCCATGGAGGCGGGGGCGGCGCTCTGCGAGGCGACGCTGGCGGAACGGGCGGGCAGCGGGGAACGCTTTTCGCTCGACCTGACGATGTCCCACCTGACCGCCGACATCATCTGCCGCACGGTCTTTTCCAGCGGGCTGGAACACGGCGCGGCGCACGACGTCTTCGACGCCTTCACCGTCTTCGAGCGCAGCGTGGCGCAGGTGGAGATCCGCCGGCTGATCATGGACAAGGCCTGGACCCGCATCCCGCAGAAGCCGGACGTGCTGGAGGCCTGCCGGCTGATCCGCGGCCATCTCGGCGCGCTGCTGGACGGCCACCTGGCCGCCGGCGCCGCCTTCGACGACATCGCCAGCGCGGTGGTCGAGGCACGCGACGGCGAGGGCCGCGCCTTCACCCGGGAGGAGCTGATCGACCAGCTCGGCGTGCTGTTCCTGGCGGGGCACGAGACCAGCGCCAGCGCGCTGACCTGGGTCTTCTTCATCCTGGCGACCCAACCGGCGCTGGTCGCCCGGCTCCGGGCCGAGATCAGGGAAGTCGCCAGCGACGGCCCGATCGGGTTCGAGCACACCAAGCGGCTGACCTTCATCCGCAACGTCTTCCGCGAGACGCTGCGGCTTTATCCCCCCATCACCTTCCTGCCGCGCATCGCCAACGAGGCGACCACGCTGGGCGAGACGAAGGTGCGGCGCGGCGCGCTGATCATGGTGGCGCCCTGGGTGCTGCACCGCCACCGCGCCTATTGGAAGGACCCCGACGTCTTCGATCCCGACCGCTTCCTGCCGGAGCGCGAGGCGGAGATGACGGCGGGCGCCTACCTGCCCTTCGGCACCGGCCCGCGCATCTGCGCCGGCGCCGCCTTCGCCACGATCGAGGCGGTGCTGCTGATCGCCCGGCTGTTCCGCGCCTTCGACTTCCACCTCGAGGCACCGGAGCGGGTGGAGCCGGCGGCGCGGCTGACGACCCGCCCGGTGGAGCAGGTGATGTGCCGCGTCACCCGCGCCGCATGAACACCGTGCTGCTGACCCTGGGGCGGCTGCCCAAGGCGCTCGACATCGCCCGCAGCTTCGCCGCCGCCGGCTGGCGCGTGGTGGTGGCGGAGCCGCACCCGCGGCACCTGGCCGGTGCCTCGCGCAGCGTCGACCGCAGCATCCGCGTCACCGCGCCGGCCGAGGACGCGGCCGCCTATCTGCGCGACCTGGCGCGCGTGGTGCGGGAGGAAGGCGTGTCGCTGGTGGTGCCGGTTTCGGAGGAGGCGATGCATGTCGCCTTCCTGCGGCCGCTGCTGCCGGCGGGCGTGCGGCTGCTGGCCATGCCGCCCGAGCTCGTCCTGCGGCTGCACGACAAGCACGGCTTCGCCCTGACAGCCGCCGAGGCCGGGCTGGCGGTGCCGGAGACTTTCGCGCTGAATGACCCGGCCGCGCGCGACCTGGCCGAGGCCGCCGAGGTCATCGTCAAGCCGGTGCATTCCTGCTCCGGCCGCGGCGTCCGCCGCATTCCGCGCGGGACGCCGCTGCCGCAACCCGAGCCTGCCGTGGTGCAGCGCCTGGTGCGGGGGGAGGAGCACAGCAGCTGCACCCTGGCGCAGGCGGGGCGCGTGCAGGGCACCGCAGTCTATCGCGGCACGCTGATGTCGGGCTCGGTCGCCGTGGGGTTCGAGCGCGTCGAGCACCCGGCGATCGAGGCCTGGATCGCCCGCTTCGTCGCCGCGACCGGCTGGTGCGGCTTCATCGCCTTCGACTTCATCGTCGATGCCGCGGGCATCCCTTGGGGCATCGAGTGCAACCCGCGCACCACCAGCGGCCTGCATTTCTTCGCCGAGGCCGACCTCGCGCCCGCCATCCTCGACCCCGCGCATCCGCTGCGGTTCCGGCCGGAGCGGCGACTGCAGCAGTTCTGGTCCTGCGTGACGGAGACGCAGGGCAGCTTCGGCGACTGGCCGCGCTTCCGCGCCAACCTCCGGCACCTCCTCGGCACGCCGGACGTCACCTGGCGCGCGGCCGATCCGCTGCCGCTGCTGACCATGCCCTGGACCGCCTGGCCGATCATCAGCGAGGCGAACCGGCGGGGCGTGCCTTTCGGGGAAGTGGCGACGCTCGACGTCGGCTGGAATGCGGCGGAGCCGGCGCTGCACGCCCCGGCCGGGAGGACCGCGGGCTAGCGGAAGGCCCGCGGCACCTTCACCGGCAGCATGGCCTGGATCGGCAGCGCGGCGAAGCGGTCCAGCGCCAGGCTCTCATGCACCGCCGTCGCCTCCCGCCCCAGCAGCCGGGTGCGGATCTCGGACCGGGTGTAGAAGGGCGTGTCCTCCAGCGGGCGGACCAGCCGCGCCATGCCGTCCTCCGACCGCGCCGGCCGCTTCACGCCCCAGAAGCCGCGCGGCAGGGCGGCGGCGGGGGGCGGCTCGATATCCTCGACGGCGCCGTCGGCGCCGACGCGCAGCGCCAGCGACTGCGCCGTGCCGTCGCGCCGCAGCGCGTTGTACAGCACCGCCGTCTGGTCCGGCATCGGCGCCCGGCACCAGTCCCAGTCGACGAAATCCTGCTCGAGCGGCACGCTGCCGGCATTGGTGTCGAAATAGGCCGGGCCCGACCAGCGCAGCGCCGGGCTCTCGAGCGCAACCTCGACGCGGGAGCGCGCGGCGATCGGCTGCCAGCGGTGCCGCCCCACCGCGTCCAGCAGGAAGCTGCGGGTCGAGATGGCCTGCGGGATCACCCGCACCGTGCCGCGCAGCCGGCCGGGGACCGGCGCCGTCACCTCCTCGATCCGGATGGTCAGGGCATTGCCGTCCCATTCCATCCCGCTCGGCCCGATCTGCAGGGCATCCGGCCCGCGCCGCAGCGCTGTTCGCGGCCGGTCGGTCATCGCCCAGCGGCGCGGCGCGCCATAAAGCGCGACGTTCATGCAGCAATGGTTCTCCGGATCGCCGGCTCCCCAGCGGCGCGACCAGGCGTACCAGGGGGAGAAGACCGTGCCGATGAAGGCGATGATGGTGATGCCGTGCCGGCCGTCGTCGCTCAGCGCATCGACATACCACCAGGCATAGCCGTGCGGCGGGACGGGACGGTCGAATTCCCAGCCGCGCGCCGCGGTGATCGCGTTCATCCTGCGTCCTCCAGCACCGCCGCCGCGGCCAGCCGCCCGGACAGTGTTGCCATCGGCACGCCGGCGCCGGGATGCGCGCTGCCGCCGGCGAGGTAGAGGCCGGGCAGCCTCGTGCGCGCCCCGGGCCGGCTGAAGCTCGCCTGCCAGCCATGCACCGCCATCCCGTACAGCGCGCCGCCGGTCGCCGGGAAGAGCCGCTCGAAGCCGAAGGGGGTGGTCAGCACCTCCCGCGCGGGGTCGCGGTAGACGCTCAGCCCGGCGCGCTGCAGCAGGCCGAAGCTGGCCTCGGCCGCCGCGGCGATCTCCGCCGCGGTCATCGACTTCGTGTCGCCGCGCGCCGGCGCGTTGATCAGGCAGAGCAGCCGCTCCGGCCCGCCCGGATGCGCGTCGTCGTCGCCACGGTCCTGGGCGCAGACATAGACGGTCGGCGTCGCCGGCACCCGGGCGCGCACCGAAAGGTCGGCGAACTCGCCGGGATAGTCGCGCGAGAAGAAGACGTTGTGCCGCACCAGCGGGAAGCCCGCGGTCGCCACATGCATCGCCCAGGTGACGGCGCTGAGCGACCGGCGCGACCAGGGCACGGCCTCCACCGCCTTGGCCACGCCCGGGCCGAACCGCCCGCTGCCGATCGCCGAGGCATCGGCATTGGCGACCACCGCGGCGGCCTCGATCACCTCGCCATCCGCCAGCCGCACGCCGCGGGCGCGGCCACCCTGGGTCAGGATCGCCGCGACCTCCGCGCCGTAGCGGAACTGCGCACCCTTCGATTCCGCCAGGCGCTCGATCGCACGGGCGATGCGGTGCATGCCGCCCTCCACCAGCCAGACGCCGGACTGCTCGACATGCGCGATCAGCATCAGCGTCGCCGGCGCCAGGAAGGGGGAGGAGCCGACATAGGTGGCGTAGCGGCCGAAGAGCTGCCGCAACCGCTGGTCTTTGAAATGCTCCCCGAGCGCCGCCCAGAGCGAACTGAAGGGCGAGGTCTGCAGGAGCCGCCCGACCCCGCCGATGCCGGCACGGCTGACGAGGGAGACCGGCGTCGGCCGCCCGCCGCGGATGAAGGGGCCTTCCAGCGCCGCATAGGTCCGCTTGGCGCGGGCCACGAAGTCGAGGTAGCCCCGCGCCTCCGCCGCCCCGGCGAAGGCGCCGATCGCATCGGCCGAGGCACCGATATCGGCGAAGAGGTCGAGCCGCGCCGCATCGCCGTCCCAGGCATGCCGCGCCAGGACCGAGACCGGGGCAAGCGACAGGTGGTCGGCCAGGGTGGCGCCGGCCGCGGCGAAGAGCTCCTCGAAGACCCAGCGCATGGTGAAGACGGTCGGGCCGCCGTCGATGCGCGCATCGCCGATGGCGATCTGCCGCATCTTGCCGCCGGGCGCCGCGGCGCGGTCCAGCACCAGTACCTCCCGCCCCCGCGCGGCGAGATCGAGCGCCGCGGCGAGGCCGCCGACGCCGGCGCCGATGATGACGACGCGCCGGCTCATGCCACGCGATCCAGGCCCTGGCGGCGACGCATCCTCATGCCGCGAATTCAGGCGGCCCCTGCGGGAATGTCAAGCTGGCGAGACACTCCGGCGTGCAACGAAGATCTGACGGCGGGATGCCAGCCCCACGATCGGGTTGCAGCGGAAACGGTGACACTATTCTGTGACGCCCGGTGACGGCGTGTAACTCGGGCTACACTGGGAATGGCCGGGGCGCCGGTGGTGTCGCCCCTGATGGGAGGGATCGTCTGTGTCTCGCAAGCTCGCAGCGGAATTCTTCGGCACGCTCTGGCTCGTCCTCGGCGGCTGCGGCAGCGCCGTGCTGGCCGCCGCCTTCCCCGATGTCGGCATCGGCCTGCTTGGCGTCTCCTTCGCCTTCGGCCTCACCGTCCTGACCATGGCCTTCGCGATCGGCCATATCTCCGGCTGCCACCTGAACCCGGCCGTCACCTGCGGCCTGGTCGCCGCCGGCCGCTTCAAGGCCAGCGAGGCGCTGCCCTATATCGCCGCGCAGGTCATCGGCGCCTCGGTCGGCGCCTTCCTGCTCTACGGCATCGCCTCCGGCCAGCCGGGCTGGGACATCGCGGTGAAGGGCCTGGCGGCGAACGGCTTCGGCGAGGCATCACCGGGCAAGTACGCCTTCGGCGCCGGCTTCATCACCGAGGTGGTGATGACCTTCTTCTTCCTCATCGTGATCCTCGGCGCCACCTCGGCCAGGGCGCCGGCGGGCTTCGCGCCGATCGCCATCGGCCTCTGCCTGACCTTGATCCACCTGATCAGCATCCCCGTCACCAATACCAGCGTGAACCCGGCCCGCAGCACCGGCCCGGCCTTCGTGCTCGGCGGCCTGGCGCTGCAGCAGCTCTGGATGTTCTGGGTCGCGCCCATCCTCGGCGGCGTGGTCGCCGGGGTGGTGCATCGCTGGCTGAGCACCGAGGCGGAGGAGGACGCGCTCGACCGCGCCGCGGCGGCGGTCAGCGCCCGCAGCGCTTCGCCTGAGTCGCTGGCGCCGATGCCGGCGCGCGAGCCGCGCTGATGGCACCCCGCATGATGCTGGTGCTGCCGGTCCTGGCGGCGCTGGCGATCGCGCCGGCGGCGGCGCAGCAGGCGCCGCAGGCGCAGCAGGCACAGACCGCCCTGACCGCGCCGCAGGAGCGGATGAAGGCCTGCAATGCCGAGGCCGGCGCGAAGGCGCTGAACGGCGAGGCGCGGCAACGCTTCATGAGCGACTGCCTGAGCACCAGCGCCGCTGCCAGCCCGGAGCAGCCGCCGCTCACGGCGCAGCAGGAACGCATGAGGTCCTGCAACGCGGAGGCCGCTTCGAAGAAGCTCAGCGGCGATCCGCGCGAGCGCTTCATGAGCAGCTGCCTCAGCGGCAACACGGCGACGGGGGCCCCGGCCGCCGCGCCGGTGGCCGCCGACAGCAACGGCCGCTTCGCCTCCGAGGCCTCGGCCAAGCGGGCCTGCGGCGGCGACCCGGTGGTCTGGGCCAATCCCGGCAGCCAGATCTTCCACGCCTCCGGCACGCAGTTCTACGGCAGGACGGCGGATGGCGGGTACATGTGCCGGGCCGCCGCCGAGAAGGCCGGCTATCGGCTGGCCGGCGGGAAGGGATGATGTCCGGGCCCCTGGACTCCGCAGGCGGAATCCAGGGGCCCGAGGCGACCTGACCCTTCCGGCTTAACGCGCCGGACGGGCCGGGCTTTGGGTCGGCTGCGGCGCCGCGGAGCTACCGGCATTGGGTTGTGCGCCCATGCCCTGCGACTGCGCGCCGCTCATCGCCGCGCCGGAACCGAGATTGCCTTCGGGCCTGCGACGCGCCGGCGTGTTGCTGGCGCCGGCCGGGGCCGGGCTGTGCAGATTGGGCTGGGGCGCCGCGGTGCCGGCCGGCATGCCGGAGGATTGCGACTGCGCGCCGCTCATCGCCGCGCCGGATCCGGTGTTGCCCTCGGGCCTTGCCTGCTGGGCCAGCGCGCCGGTCGTCGCAAGCAGGGGGACCGCAAGCGCCAGCGCCGTAAGGTGCTTCATGGCTTTCCTCCTTATTGGTTCGGTCTCCAACGCCGGCCGGCCGCCGGGGCGGCAATCCACACGCTGAGGTGACGGGCACTTGGCGCGGCGCCATGGCGGCGTCGCACGGCATGTTCGTGGGTCTGGCGCCCGCCGCGCGGCGGGTGCCGATTCACCGAAATGGATGAGGGGCCTGGGGAGACTACCTTCTCCCCGGCCTTCCTTCTCAGCGCGCGAAGAACCGGTTGGCCGGCCGCGGCAGCCCGAGGTTCTCGCGCAGCGTCGCGCCCTCGTATTCCCGCCGGTAGAGGCCGCGCCGCTGCAGCTCCGGCACGACCTGGTCGACGAAGTCCTCGAGCCCACCCGGCAGGTAGGGGAACATCACGTTGAAGCCGTCGCAGGCTTCCGTCTCCAGCCATTCCTGCATCCGGTCGGCGATCATCGCCGGCGTGCCGACCATGGCGAGCCCGGCATAGCCGCCGAGCCGCTGCGCCAGCTGCCGCACCGTCAGGTTCTCCCGCCGCGCCAGGCGGATGGCGCGCTCGCGGCCGGACTTGCTTGTCTCGGTTTCCGGGATGTCCGGCAGCGGCCCGTCCGGGTCGAAGGCCGAGGCATCGACGCCGAGCGCCATCGACAGCGAGGCGATCGCATTGGCGTAGTGCACCAGGCTGTCGAGCCTCGCCCGCTTGGCCTGCGCCTCCGCCTCGGTCGCGCCCACCACGACGAAGCAGCCGGGCAGGATCTTCATGTGGTCGCGGTCGCGGCCAAGCGCATCCATGCGGCCCTTCACGTCGGCATAGAAGGCGCGGGCCTCCTCGATCGTGGCGGAAGCGCCGAAGACCGCCTCGGCGGTCTCGGCGGCGATCTGCCGGCCGGCCTCGGAGGCGCCGGCCTGGACGATGACCGGCCAGCCCTGCACGGGGCGGGCGATGTTCAGCGGCCCGCGCACCGAGAGTTCCTCGCCCTTGTGTCCCAGCACGTGCATCTTGCCCGGATCGAAGAAGATGCCGCTGTCCACGTCGCGGACGAAGGCATCGTCGGCGAAGCTGTCCCAGAGCCCGCTGACGACTTCGTAGAATTCGCGGGCGCGCTTGTAGCGCTCGCCATGCGCCATGTGGGCGTCCTGGCCGAAATTCAGCGCGGCGTCGGGGTTCGCCGTGGTGACCAGGTTCCAGCCGGCGCGGCCGCCGCTGATATGGTCCAGCGAGGCGAATTTCCGGGCGATGTGGTAGGGGTCGTTGTAGGTCGTGCTCGCCGTGGCGACCAGCCCGATCCGCTCCGTCACCATGGCCAGCGCCGAAAGCAGCGTCAGCGGCTCGAAGGAGGTGATGGTGTGGCTGCGCTTCAGCGCCTCCACCGGCATGTTCAGCACGGCCATGTGGTCGGCCATGAAGAAGGCGTCGAAGCGGCCTTCCTCCAGCTTGCGGATCAGCCGGACATAGGCGTTCAGGTTGAAGTTCGCGTCCGGCCAGGCGCCGGGATAGCGCCAGGCGCCGGTATGGATGCTGATCGGGCGCATGAAGGCGCCGAGGCGCAGTTGCTTCGCGGCCATGGATGTCATCTCCGCAGGTCGGGCGGAGCCTAGCGCGAAGCGCGGGCGGCGGGACAATGCCGCCCACGAATACCCATCATTCGCTCCCGGGCGGTCAGGCCGGGCGGGTGGCGGCCATCGAGGGGCGGGCGTCGAAGGCGGCGAACCAGGCCGCGAGGCCCGGCCGGCCGTTGCGCCAGCCCAGGTCGCCGAAGCGGAAGTCAAGCCAGCCGAGGGCGCAGCCGATGCTGATGGTGCCGATATCGACCCGGTCGCCGAGGCCGCCGGCCTGGCGTTCCAGCTCGTCCAGCGCGCAGGTGATCTTGTCCATCTGGCCCGCCTTCCAGTCGTCGGACTGCTTCTCGGCCGGGCGGGTCAGCGCCTCGTAGCGCAGCAGGATGCCGGCATCCATCAGCCCGTCGGCCAGCGCCTGTTCGGTCAGCGCCCGCCAGCGCGCCGGGCCGGAGGTCGGGAAGAGCTTGCCGCCGCCCAGCGCATCGACGTACTCGCAGATGACGCGGCTGTCGTAGAGGACGGTTCCGTCGTCGGCGATGGCGGTCGGCACCTTGCCCAGCGGGTTGCTGGCGACGACCCCGCGGTCGCGGTTGATCGGGTGCGGCGCCGCGGGGATGCGCTCGATCGCCACGCCGAGCTCGGCGGCGGAGACGGTGACCTTGCGGGCGAAGGGCGAGGCGGCGGCGAAGAAGAGCTTCATCGTGGGATCCTAGAGGTTGCCGAGTTCGTGGTTGACCATGAAGGCCGGGTCGCGCCTGCCGTCCAGCACGTCGAGGATGTTCCGCGCCGCCCGCGCCGCCATGCGGGCGAGGCCTTCCACGGTGCTGGCGGCGTTGTGCGGGCTGACCACGACATTGGGGAAGGCATAGAGCGGGTTCGCCGCATCCGAGGGCTCGACCTCCAGCACGTCGAGGCCGACGCCGTGCAGCCGGCCCGCCCGCAGCGCCGCGGCCAGCGCGGCCTGCGAGACCACCGGGCCCCGCGCGGTGTTCACCAGGATGGCGCCGGGCTTCAGCGCGGCGAAGGCGGCCTCGTCCATCAGGTGCCGCGTCGCGGGCGTCAGCGGACAGTGCAGCGTGACCACGTCGGCGCGGGCGAGGCCGTCCTGCAGGTCGCGGATCGGCTCGAAGCCGTCGGCCGCGATGCGCATGGGGTGGAAGCCGGGATCCATCACCAGCACCTTCATCTGGAAGGCGCGGCAGTAATTGGCGACCCGGCTGCCTATGCGGCCGTAGCCGACCACCAGCGCGGTGCGGCCCGCCAGGTCCACCATCCGCGGGTTTGGCGCGTCCCACCAGCCGCCGGCCTTGACGTGCCGGTCATGGTCCAGCGCGCGGCGGGCGACCGCCAGCATCAGCATCATGGCGTGCTCGGCGACGCTCAGGTCGTTGGCGCCGTTGGTGACCATGACCGGGATGTCGCGTGCCGTGCAGGCGGGGATGTCCACCGTGTCGAAGCCGACGCCGTAGCGGGAGACGACCTTCAGGTGCGGCGCGGCGTCCAGCGCCGCCCGGTCCACCCGCTCGAGCCAGCAGAGCACGGCATCGGCCGAGGAAAGGTGCTGGTGGAATTGCTCCACCGGCGGGTCGTGCAGCGCGACGATGTCGAGATCGCGGCGGGCATCCAGCACGGCCATGCCGGCCGGATGCAGGGTGCGGCAGAGCAGGATGCGGTGCGGCATCTGTGGACGAATCCCCCGAAGGCGTTCCGCCCATGCTGCCGCCAATCCGCCGTCCCGCGAAGGGGGTCAGCGGCGGCCGCGGCCGCCGCCGCGGAAGTGCCCGCCGCCGCCGCGCAAGCCGCCCTGCCAGCCGCCATGATACCCGCCGCGGTAGCCGTGGTACCCACGACCCCAGCCGCGCCCCCAGCCGCGACCGAAGCCGAAGCCAAGCCCGACCGAGGGTCCCCAATACCCCGGACCCCAATAGCCCGGGCCCCAGGAACCGGGGGCATAGCCGTAGGCGAGCACCTCCGGCGGCGCCACCCAGGGGATCTCCTCCGGCCCCCAGGGCGGGCCGTGGTCCCATTCATGCGCGGCGACCTGCGCCGGGTTGGGCAGCGGCGTCGCGGGCTGTGTGGCGCAGCCGGCAAGCCCGAGCCCGACCGCCAGCATCGCCCCGAGCCGCCATCGCCGCATGTGCCGTCCTCGTCCGCCAATCCGGCATATGGGACGGGCGCGGCGCGCGGTCACCCTTCCGCGCGCTTACGCCGCGGCAATCTCCCCGCGCTCGATGACGAAGGTCCGTTCCACCAGCGGCCGGAGCAGCTCCGGGTTGCTCTCGGTGATCAGGATGGCGACGTCGGGCAGCGCCTGGTGCAGCCGCTTCAGGGCTTCCGCGTAGCGCAGCGCCAGCGCCGGGGCGAGGCCCTGGAAGGGCTCGTCCAGCAGGACCGCCCTTGTGCCGACCATCAGCGCGCGGCCGAGCGCGACCATCTTGCCCTGGCCGCCCGAAAGCCCGGCGGCGCGACGGGGGGCGAGGTCCTTCAGCTCCGGCAGGAGGGCGAAGACGGCATCGAGCCGCCGCGCCACCTCGGCCGGGGCCAGGCGCAGCACCTCGGCCGGCAGCAGCATGTTCTCCCGCACCGAGAAGCTGCCGAAGAGGCGGCGCTCCTCCGGCGCATAGCCGATGCCGAGGCGGGCGCGGTGGTGCGGCGGGACCGCGGTCGCCTCCTGCCCGTCGATCACCACGCGGCCGGCCCGCGGCGGCAGCAGGCCCATCAGGGTGCGCAGCGTGGTGGTCTTGCCGGCGCCGTTGCGGCCGATCAGCGCGACGCGGCCGCCGGGCGGGACGACGAGGTGGACGTCGCGCAGCACCGGCACGCCGGCGATGTCGATCGAGACGTTATGCAGCTCAAGCATGATCAGTGCCCCGCGCCGCTTGGCGGCGACGCCTCGATCCCGATCACGTCGCGCAGCACGGCGGGGTCGTTCAGCACCTGCTGCGGCGGGCCGAGGGCGGCGATGCGGCCCTGGCTCCAGACCGCGACGCGGTCGGCGAAGCGGGCGACGACGTCCATGTCGTGCTCGACGAAGACCGCCGTCACGCCGGTGTCGCGGAGGACGCGGACCAGGGTCTCGACGATGCCCATCTTCTCCGCGGCGGCGACGCCGCTGGTCGGCTCGTCCATCAGCACCAGGCGCGGCTGCAGGGCGACGGCCATGGCGATGTCGGCGAGTTTCCGGGCGCCCTCGTTCAGCGCATCGGCGCGGGACTGGGCGACGGGGCCGAGGCCGAAGCGGTCGAGCAGCGCCATCGCCTGGTCGTGGTAGCCGCGGCGGAGCAGGGGGGTGAAGGGCGACCAGATGCCGGCATGGGCGGCGATGGCGAGTGCGGCATTCTCCAGCACCGTGTGCTCGGTGAAGAGCTGCGGCAGCTGGAAGCTGCGGCCGATGCCACGCCGGACGATGGCGCGCGGCGAGAGGCCGATGATCGGCTGGCCGTCATAGGTGATCGTGCCGTCCTGCGGCTTTAGGTAGCCGGTCGACATGTTGATGAAGGTGGTCTTTCCCGCGCCGTTCGGGCCGATGATGGCGAGGAACTCGCCCGGCATGACGTCGAGGTCGATGCCGTCCGCCGCCTTGACTCCGCCGAAGGCGAGCCGGAGGCCGCGGGCCGAGAGCAGCGGCGTTGCCTGGCGTGGCCGGTTCGCGCCGCGGTCCTGCGGACCTCCGTGAACGGCCGCGCTCATGCGCCGCGCCCCTTCAGCCGGCTGGTGAGCATGCCCCAGAGCCCGCCGGGGGCGAAGAGGATCACCGCCAGCAGCACGCCGCCGAGGATCATCTGCCAGGCATCGGCGACCGCCGCGGCGGCATAGACCCGCACCAGCTCGAAGGCCGTCGCGCCGAGGAACGGCCCGAGCGCGCTGCCGGCGCCGCCGAGGATGGCGATGAAGACCAGCTCGCCGGAGGAGGTCCAGTAGGCCAGCTGCGGCGTGACGTGCCGCGTCGTCATCGCCACCAGCGTGCCGCCGACGCCGCCCATCACCGCCGACATGACATAGGCGAAGAGCAGCACGCGGCGGGCGGAGACGCCCATGAATTCCAGCCGCGTCTCCCGCGTCTTGATGCCCGCCAGCGCCCGGCCCATGGGGGAGGCGAGATAAGCGCGGACCAGCAGGCCGAAGCCGATGGCCAGCACCAGCGCGAGGCCGAACATCACCCATTCCTGGGTCTCGCGGTCCGGGGTGATGCCGGCGAAGGTCAGGCCGGAGACGCGGATGCCGTCGGTGCCCTTGGTCAGGGCATAGAGCTTCTCGAGCAGCGAATAGAGCACCATCGACAGCGCCAGGTTCAGCATGCCGAAGAATATGTCGCGGTAGCGCACGACGAAGAGGCCGATGACGAGGCCGAGGATCCCGGCCAGCAGCGCGCCGAGCGGCAGCAGCAGCAGTGCCTCCGGCACCGCCGGCGCGAGGAAGGCGACGGTATAGGCGCCGACCGCGAGGAACATGCTGTGGCCGAAGCTGACCTGCCCGGCCCGCAGCAGCAGCAGGATGCCGAGCACGGCGATGCCCTTGGCGAGCGCAACGGTGAGGACGAATTTCAGCCAGGGCGCGAGGAAGGCGACCAGGACCAGGGCAGCGGCGCCGAGGACGGCGAGCAGCGCCTCCGGCAGGCGCATGGTGCGGGGCGGCGCGGCGAGCGCCCGGTCGGTGGCGCTCATACCCGCCGGGTCTCCAGCACGCCGAACAGCCCTTGCGGGCGGACCAGCAGCACGGCGACCATGATGATGTAGGGCACCACCACCTCGAATTCCGGGGCCAGGTAGACGGCGATGGAGCGGCCGAGGCCGATCATCAGGGCGGAGATCGCCGCGCCCTCGATCTGGCCGAGCCCGGCGGTCGCCACCACGGCGAAGGAAAGCACGATGGTCTGCGCGCCGATGCCCGGGACCAGCGAGGTGGTGGGGGAGGCGAGCGCGCCGCCGAGCGCGGCCAGCGCCGCGCCGAAGGTGAAGGTCAGCAAGGTCACCTTGGCGGCGTCGATGCCCATGGCCATCGCCGCTTCCTTGTCGGTGGTAACGGCGACGATGACGCGGCCGGTCAGCGTCCGCCGCAGGAACCAGGCGAGGCCGGCCAGCGTCGCCACCGCGACGCCGGGCAGGACGAAGAGCTGGTAGGCGGTGAAGGGGATGGTGTCCTCGCCGAAGGGCACCTCCACGGTGCCGAGGAACTTCATCGGCGTGTCCTGCATGATCGGCTGCACGCCCCAGATCAGCTTCTGCACGTCCTCGAGGATCATGAAGAGCGCGAAGGTGACGAGGAGCTGCAGCACCTCCTCCTGCCCGTAGATCCGGCGCAGGATCAGCCGCTCGATCAGCGGCCCCAGGATGCCGCCGACGAGGGCCGCGGCCAGCAGCAGCGCGACGTAGCTGGCCCAGGCCGGCAGGCCGAGCGAGGCGAAGAAGATGCCGACGGAAGCCGCGGTATAGGCGCCGATGGCAAACAGGCTGCCATGCGCCACGTTCACGATCCGCAGCACGCCGAACACCATGTTCAGCCCGACCGCCACCATGAAGACCAGCGCCGCGTAGGCAAGCCCATCCAGCAGGGCCAGCCCAAGCAGCAGCCCGTTGTCGGTCAGCCATTCAGCCATGCAGCAAACTCACAAAAAACAAAGGGATCGCGGCACTGCCGCGATGGGGGAAGTGTTTTCCCCCACTGCCTTCTTCCTAGCCCGCGATCGGTGCCGCCATCTGCGCCAGGATGTCGGGCTTCAGCGTCTTCAGCCACTCCACGCTCTTCATCCCGACCGGCGTGGACACCATCGCCGCCGGGAAGATCACCATGTCCTTCGGGACCGCGAAGGGGAAGCGGTCGGTGAAGGTGGACATGCCGACGATCTGGTCCTCGAGGCCCTGGCCGTCCTCGCGCAGGGTGATGGACGACGTCGGGGTGTCAAAGGTCAGGCCGCGGAAGGCGTTCGCCAGTTCCTGGTCGTTCGGCCAGGCGCCGCCCTTGGCGGCGATCGCCTTGGCGAAGCCGGCCTGCATGGCGGAGATCGCCTGGGCCATGTGGTGGCAGGGATAGATCGGGTATTCGTTGAACTTCGCCCGGTAGCTGTCGACGAATTTCGCCAGCCGCGCCGGGTCCTTCGGCTTCGGGTGGTTGTTCCAGTGGTCGCCGCGGGCGCCGATGATGTGCCCGGACGCCATGTTCCGCCCGAGCGTCTGCAGCGAGGCCTCGGCCACCGGCAGGACGAAGGTGGAGCGGTCGAACAGCTTCCGCTCGGTGGCCTGGCGCACCAGGGTGACGAGGTCGCCGCCCCAGCTGGTGGACAGGACGACGTCGGGGCGGGCGGCCAGCAGGCGGGTGACCTCGGTGCTGTAGTCGGTGGCGCCGAAGCGGGGGAACATCTCCGCCACCACGCGCACGCCGGGCTTCAGCGCATCCATGCCGGCCTTCCACATCTCCCAGCTGTCGCGGCCCCAGGCATAGTCCTGGTTGATCACCGCCAGCGTCTTGAAGTCCGGCTTGTGCTTCAGGAGGTAGAGCAGCGGCGCCAGCACTTCCGGCGTGCCGTAGCCCTGGGTGCGAAAGGCATAGGGGTGCGGCCCTTCCTCGAAGATCCGCTGGGTACCGCAATCCCAGAGCAGCGTCGTCTTCCTCATCTCGTCGCTCAGCGGCGTGCAGGCCAGGCACGAGCCGGAGGAGATGGAGGCGAAGATGATATGCACCCCCTCGTTCTGCACCAGGCGGCGATATTCGCCGACCAGGTGGTCGGTGCCGGGGGCCTCGTCGACGAAGAATGCCTTCACCGGCACGCCGCCGATCCCGCCCGCCTTGTTGATCTCCTCGAACAGCATCTCGGCGGCCTGCTTCGCCGGGACGCCGAAGACCGAGGCCGCGCCGGAAAGGAACGTGGTGATGCCGACCCGCAGCTCGGCGGGCTTCTGCTGCGCACCGGCATTGCCGCCGGCGAGCAGCAGGCTGCCGGAGGTGGCGGCGGCGCCGAGCATGGCGGCGCGGCGGGTGACGGCATGGGTCATGGCGGACGGTTCCTCCGGGGGTTCCAGGCTTGGCGGCTGGGTTGGCGGCAGCATGCCGACCCCTGCGGCAGGTGGGAAGGGGCGTTCGTGGCGGTTCCGGCCGGCGCCGATCCGGGCTAGCCTCGGCGCCGTGAACATCCTCTCGATCCAGTCCTGGGTCGCCTATGGCCATGTCGGCAATGCCAGCGCGGTCTTCCCGCTGCAGCGGCTCGGCGCCGAGGTCTGGGCGATCCATACCGTGCAATTCTCCAACCATCCCGGCTACGGCGCCTGGCGCGGCCAGGTGCTGCCGGCGGCGTTGATCTCCGACTGCGTCGAGGGCATCGCCGAGCGCGGCGTGCTCGGCCAGTGCGACGCGGTGCTGACCGGCTATGTCGGCGATGCCGCGACGGGGGCGGCGATCCTCGACGCGGTGGCGCGGGTGAAGGCGGCGAATCCCGCGGCGCTCTGGTGCTGCGACCCGGTGATCGGCGATGCGGGGCCGGGCGTCTATGTCCGCACCGGCATCCCGGAGTTCTTCCGCGACCGCGCCCTGGGCCTGGCCGACATCGCCACGCCCAACCAGTTCGAGTTGGAATGGCTGACCGGCCGGCCGATCGCCCGGCTCGAGGACGCCAGGGCCGCGGTCGCCGCATTGCAGGCGGGCGGGCCGCGCTGCGTGCTGCTGACCTCGCTGCGCACGGCGGAGACGCCGGCCGACAGCATCGACCTGCTGGCGGCGGAGGGCGGGGCGGCCTGGCGGGTGCGGACGCCGCTGCTGCCGATCGCGGCAAATGGCGCGGGCGATGCGATCGCCGCGCTGTTCCTGTTCCACCGGCTTCGCTCCGGCAGCGCGCGTGTGGCGCTGGAATGCGCCGCCGCCTCGATCCACGGCCTGCTGCGGCGGACCGCCGAGGCGGGGGCGCGCGAGTTGCTGACCGTCGCGGCGCAGGAGGAATTCGTCGCGCCGGGCACCGTCTTCGCGGCGGAGGCGTGCTGAAGGCCAGGGAGGAGGTATCCTCCCTGGCCCCTCCTCCGTCTCCCTGAGCCTTGCACCCTCCGCGCGGCGGATGCCGAGCCGATGAAAAGGAAGGGTGGGGTGCGGGGAGGGAATACGATGTCCTCCCCGACCTTCCTTCACCCCGGCCGGAACCCCTCCAGCACCGCGGCCAATTCCGCCTCCAGCCCCGGCCAGTCCGCCGCGGGCGCGGAGGCGACCAGGAGCCAGCTGCGGTCGGGCGCATAGAGGCACACCGCGCGCAGCACCACCGGCACGCCGCTCGGCTGCCCGGTGGCGCGGGCCTGGATCACGTCGCCCGGCAGGCCCGCCAGGCGCAGGTGGTCCTCGGCCGGCAGGTCGGTCACGTGGATGGTCCGCAGGCTCCGCAGCATGCGGGCCAGGTGGCCGGGCCGCGCCGCCGGCGGGACCGGACGCTGGGCGCGGATCAGCAGCATGCCGGTTTCCGCCGCGCCGCGCGGCGCGGTGACGTCGCGCAGCACGGTCCAGCCGAGCGCGCGGGTGACGACCCGCATGTGCTCGCCCTCGGTCACCCGGAACGGCGCCTGCGCCGCGGCGCCGGAGGCGATCAGCAGCAGGACGGGCAGGAGGGCCAGGATGCGGCGCATCTCCCGCAGGTGTGGCCGCGGCCGCGCCGCCGCAAGCCCGCCCCTTGCCGGCGCCGACCGCGAGCCAGCATCATCGCCGCCAGAACCGGGAGAGATTGCATGAGGCTTCTGATCGGCGCGGCGCTGGCCGTGACCCTGTGCGCGGGCGTTGCCTGGGCGCAGCCCCAGGCGCCGGGGCCGACGCTCTCGGCGGTGAAGCAGCGCGACATCCTGGTCTGCGGCACCTCGACCGGCAGCGCCGGCTTCTCCACCCCCGACAGCCGGGGCGAGTATCGCGGGCTCGATGCCGATCTCTGCCGCGCCACCGCCGCGGCGGTGCTGGGCGACCCGGCCAAGGTCCGCTGGGTGCCTCTGATCGGCACGGCGCGGCTGCCGGCGCTGCAGGCGGGCCAGGTCGACGTGCTGATCCGCACCACCACCTGGACCCAGGTGCGCGACACCGCCAACGGGCTGAACTTCACCGCGGTCAGCTTCTACGACGGGCAGGGCTTCCTGCTGCGCAAGTCGCTCGGGTTGAAGAAGGCGACCGATCTGCAGGGCGCCTCCATCTGCGTCACCGCCGGCAGCACCAACGAGCTGAACCTGGCGGACTGGGCGCGGATCAACAAGGTGGACTACCGCCCCGTGGTCTTCGAGCAGAACGACGAGGCGCGGCGCAGCTACCTCGCCGGCCGCTGCGACGCCTACTCGACCGATGCCAGCCAGCTCGCCGGCCTCCGGAGTTCCTTCCCCAGCCCGGAGGAGCACGTGATCCTGCCCGACATCATCAGCAAGGAACCGCATGCCCCGGTGGTGCGGCACGGCGACGACCAGTGGTTCGACATCGTCCGCTGGACCTTCTTCGCCCTGCTGACCGCGGAGGAGCTGGGCATCACCCAGGCCAATGTGGAGGAGCAGCGCAACAGCCCGAACCCCGAGGTGCGGCGGCTGCTCGGACTGACCGGCGACCACGGGCCGCTGATGGGCCTCGACCGCGCCTGGGCCTACAACGCTATCAAGGCGGTGGGGAATTACGGCGAGGTCTTCGAGCGCAACCTCGGCATGGGCAGCGCGGTGAAGCTGCCGCGCGGGCTGAACGATCTGTGGAGCCGCGGCGGCCTGATGTATGCGCCGCCGGTGCGGTGAGGCGCCGAAGGCAGGGAGGACCGGCGGGAAGGCAGCCTCTCGTCGGACGCATGCCTCCGATCCCTCATGCATTCTTGCCGGCCTTGCCCGCGCAGCGCGGCGCGCGCCCACGCGCGCGTCCCGGGGAGGGGATGCTTTTCCCTTCCCCGGCCTTGGCTATCCCAGCTGGTCGTGGAACCCGTCATCCGGCACCCGCAGCCGCTCCGGGTTCGGCGTCGGGGGCGACAGCCAGGCGGGGCGGGCCGAGGATGGCTCCCGCACCCGCGGCGCCGGGCTGAAATAGGGCATGTGGTCGCCGGCGCTGGCGGCGGCCGGGTAGGGCCCGGCGCAGCCGCCGAGCAGCGGGGTCGCGGCCATGATGGCCGCCAGGATCGCAGTGCCGCGGGTCATGCACCTCCTGCCCTACAGATCGCCAGGGGGGCTGCGCAAGTGACGGAGCAGCGACCGGGTGCCCCGGCCGCGGGCCGTTACGGCAGCGGCACCGGCCCGGCCAGCAGCCAGGCGGTCAGCGGGAAGGCGAGGAAGGCGATGACGGTCGACAACAACACCACCGCCGAAACCGACTCCGCCCCCGTATGGAAGCGCTGCGCCAGGACGAAGGCATTGGTCGCGGTCGGCATCGCCGCCAGCATCACCCCGGCCTGGACCCAGAACAGCTCGAGCTCCAGCAGCGGCCCGAGCAGCAGCCAGGCCAGCAGCGGGTAGGCCACCAGCTTGCCCGCCGTCGCCGCCCCCGCCGCCAGCACCAGCCGGCGGTCGAGGCTGAGCCGCCCGAGCGTGCCGCCGAGCGCGAAGAGCGCGGTCGGGCCGGCCGCCGCGCCGAGGAAGGCGAGGAACCGCTCCACCGGGCCGGGGATGGGGAGGCCGAGCGCGCCGAGCGCCGCGCCGCCCGAGATCGACAGCAGCACCGGGTTCAGCAGCAGCGACCGCAGCACCCGGCCGAGCACCCCGCGTTCCCCCATCGGCGCCATCAGCACGCTGCCGAGGGCGATGACGATGGCGACCTCCGACATGATGGCCATGGCGACCGGGCCGGCGCCGCGCTCGCCGAGCAGCGGCAGCAGCAAGGGCGGGCCGAGATAGCCGACATTGCCCATGGCGGCCGAGGCGGCGATGGCTGCGGCCTGGCCGCGCCGGCGCTTCGCCAGCAGCATGGCCCCGGCCATGGTGCCGAAGAAGACCAGCAGGCAGGCGCCGAGGTAGCCGCCGAAGAAGCGCGGCTCGAAGCTTTCCGCCAGGGGCTGGGCGGCCATCAGCCGCAGCAGCATGGCGGGCAGGGCGAAGCTGAAGGCGAAGGTGCCGACCGCGTCGGTGACCGCCGGCGCGACGGTGCCGCGCCGCACGGCGGCCCAGCCCAGGCCGACCACGGCGAAGATCGGCAGGCAGAGCGAGAGGAACCCGAGCACGCCGCCACCATAGCGCGCGCCAGCGGCAGCGCCAGCTTGCGCGCGCGGCCGGGGCGGGCTTGGCTGCCGGCAGGGAGCGGAGGGAAAGCCATGGAATTCGGGATCGCCATGCCGACGGATGCCGAGAGCTGGCGCGTCGCGGAACGCGCCGAGGCGCTCGGCTTCCGCACCGCTTGGTTCTACGACACCCAGATGCTCTCGGCCGATTGCTTCGTCGCCATGGGCGCGGCGGCGATGAAGACCAGCCGCATCCGGCTCGGCACGGGGGTGCTGATCCCCTCCAACCGCATCGCGGCCGTCACCGCCAATGCCTTCGCCACGCTGAACAAGCTGGCCCCGGGGCGGGTCGACATGGGCCTCGGCACCGGCTTCACCGGGCGCCGGGCGATGGGGCTCGGCGCCATGCCGCTGAAGGATTTTTCGGAATACATCCGGGTGATGCTGGCGCTGCTGCGCGGAGAGACCGTGGAAACGCAGGTCGAGGGCGAGCGGCGGAAGATCCGGCTGCTGAACCCCGAGCTCGGCCTGATCGACACGCAGACGCCGATGCGGCTGCACCTGGCCGCGGCCGGGCCGCGGGCCCGGGCGCTGACCGCGCGGCTCGGCGCCGGCTGGATCAACTTCTTCTCCGACGTGCCCGCCGCCGTCGCCATGCTGGGCGAGATGCGCGCGGCCTGGGAGGCCGCCGGCCAGGCGGCGCCGCTCGAGGCCACCGCCTTCGTGCTCGGCTGCGTGCTGCAGGACGGCGAGCCCCATGACAGCGAACGCGCCGTCGCCCAGGCCGGCCCGCGCGCCGCGGTGCTGCTGCACCGCGCGGCGGACGAGGTGCTGTCCGGCCTGCCCAACATCTCGCCGGTGCCGGAAAGCTGCCGCGCCGCGGTCGAGGGCTACGTGGCGCTGGCCCGGGGCTTCGAGCCGAAGGACGCCCCCTGGCTCGAGAACCACCGCGGCCACCTGATGTTCGTCAAGCCGGAGGAGCGGCCCTTCGTCACCGGGGAGATGATCCGCATCAGCAGCTTCACCGCGACCGAGGCCGAGCTGAAGCGCCGCATCGGCGACCTGCGCGATGCCGGCTACACCGAATTCACCGTGCAGATCGTCCCTGGCCAGGAGGCGGCGATCGAGGATTGGGGCCGGATCATGCGGGCCTTCCGCTAGCCTGCGATCGCACCGGGCGGAAAGCCGGGGGCGTGCATGGCCGGCGCGCCGAGGGCCGGGGCGGCCTTGCCCCGCCCCCGGTTGCCGCCGGGCGCGCGGCACCGCAATATCCCCCGCGCAACCCGGGAGAATCTGGCCGATGAGCCTCCTCTGGACGCGGCGCGTCCTCGCCGGCGGCATGCTCGCCGCCCCCTTCATCCGCACCGCCGCGGCGCAGCAGAGCCTCGAATGGGTCGCGGGCTCGGTCGGCGGCGGCTGGTACACCATGGCGGCCGGCCTTTCCTCGCTCATCAAGGACGAGAACCCGGACATCCAGATCCGCGTCGTCCCCGGCGGCGGCCTGGCCAATGCCACCCGGGTCAACCGCAACACCTCGCCGATGGGCTGGGGGATCGACGCCTTCGCCGCCTCCGCCCGCCGCGGCGAGGACCCCTACAAGGAAGCCCATGCGGCGCTGCGTTGCCTCGGCAGCGGCTATTCGCCGACCGAGCACCACCTGCTGCGCCGGGCCGACGCGGGGCCGGAGGACATGAAGTCCATCCTGACCATGAAGGGGCTGAAGATCGCCTGCCCGCAGCGCTCCTCGACCGACGAGATGACGCTGCAGCGCATCCTGAAGTTCTACGGCACCAGCCCGGAGCGCATCCGCGCCGAGGGCGGCACCTACCTCAACGGCAGCTATGCCGACATCGGCGCCGCCTATACCGACGGGCAGGTGGACTACCTTTATGCCGCGCTGGCGCGGCCGGCGGCGATCTTCACCGAGATCGCCCAGGGCCGCCGCGGCGGCAGGCTGGTGGCCTTCCCCGAGGACGTGCGGAAGCACCTGATCGACGCCTACGCCTATGCCCAGGGCGTGCTGCCGGCCGCGACCTATCCGGCGCTGCAGTCCGGCGACGTGCCCGTCACCACCATGGACAGCGTCATCCTGGTGCATGAAAGCCTGGCCGACGACGTGGCCTACAAGGTCACCCGGACGCTGATCCGCAACAAGGGCCAGCGTCTGGTGAACATCCATGCCAGCATGGGCGCCTGGGACCCGGCGACCTCGTGGAAGTACCAGGGCCTGCCGCTGCATCCCGGCGCGGCCAGGGCCTTCCGCGAGGCCGGGGCGATGCCGGCCTGACGCGCGCGGGGGCGGCCCGTCGCCGCCCCGTCGCGCGGGAGGAACACACGGCCCCCGCGACCCTGTCTAGGACTTCCCATGCGCGACCTGGCCGTGCCGCTCAAGCTTGCCCTGACGCTCTGGCTGGCCGCCGCCTCGGCCATCCATCTCTATTTCGGCGGCTTCGGCTTCCCCGAGCCGATCACCATGCGCGGCTTCCACCTGCTGGTCTTCGTGCCGCCGCTCTTCCTGCTGTACCCCGCCCGCAAATCCTCCCCGCGATCGCGCCCGAGCCTGCCGGACTGGCTCTGGGCCGCGGCGGCCGCGGCGCCGCATGCCTGGGTGATGTGGAACTGGGACTTGGTCTCGGACCGCATGGAATACGTCGACCCCTTCTCGCCGCTGATGATGGCGCTCGCGGTGCTGGCGATCGTGACGCTGCTGGAGGCGACGCGGCGCGCGGTCGAGGTCGGGCTGGCCTGGATGATCATCATCAGCCTCGCCTACATGCAGTGGGGCTGGCTGATCCCCGGCGTGCTGAACAGCCGCCCCTTCACCCCGGCCGAGATCCTTGAGGCCTCCTGGCTGGTGCCGACCGCGGGCGGGGTCTACGGGCCGCTGACCGGCATCGTCGCCACCACCATCGCGGTCTTCATCGTCTTCGGCAGCTTCATGCAGGGCAGCGGCACGGGGCGGCTGTTCAGCAACCTCGGCGCCGCCGCGGCCGGGCGCTTCACCGGCGGGCCGGCCAAGGTCGCCGTCATCACCTCCGGCCTGTTCGGGACGATGAGCGGGTCCTCCGTCTCCAACGTCATCACGACCGGCGCCATGACCATCCCGCTGATGGTCCGCATCGGCTACAAGCCGGCGGTCGCCGGCGGGATCGAGAGCGCGGCCAGCGTCGGCGGCGCCCTGATGCCCCCGGTGATGGGCGCCGCGGCCTTCGTGATGGCCGAGGTCACCAACATCCCCTATGCGCAGATCGTCGTCGCCGCGGCGATCGGCGCCGTCCTCTACTACTTCGCCATCCTGGTCGGGGTGCATGTCGAGGCGAAGAAGGCCGGCATGGCGCCGATGGCGGCGGTTGACATCCCGCCCTGGCGCGAGGTGGCGCAGGACGCGCACCTCGTCGTCCCGGTCGCCCTGCTGGTCTGGCTGATGATGGACCGCTGGTCCGGCAACTACGCCGCCTTTTGCGCCACCATCGCCATGGTCGCCGTGGCCGCGCTGCGCCGCCGCACCCGGATGGGCTGGCGGCAGGTGCTGGAGAGCCTGGCCAATGCCGGCCAGACCATGGCGCCGCTGGCGGTCTCCATCGCCGGGGCCGGCATCGTCGTCTCGGCGCTGACCGCGACGGGGATGGTCGTGGCGCTCGGCGGCATCATCAAGGACCTGGCCGGCGGCAGCTTCCCGGTGCTGCTGGTGCTGCTGGCGCTGACCGTGCTGGTGCTGGGGATGGGGCTGCCGACGACGCCCTCCTACATCATCGCCGCGGCCATCGGCGTGCCGCAGATCCTCGACCTCGGCAGCGTGGCGCTCGGCGTGCCGCCGCAGGAGCTGGTGCTGCCGGCGCATCTCTTCATCTTCTACTTCGCGGTGCTGGCGGATGCCTCGCCGCCCGTGGCGGCGGCGGCCTTCGCCGCGGCGGCGATCGCCCGGGCCTCGCCGCTGCTGACCAGCGTCCATGCGACCCGGCTCGGCATCGCCGGCTTCACCGTGGGCTTCGCCTTCCTGTACGACCCCGGGATCATGCTGCGCGGCGGGCCGGGCGCGATCCTGGTGGCGACCGCCATCCAGGTGGTGGCGCTGACCGCACTCTGCGCCGCCTATGCCGGCTTCCTGCTGCGGCCCATCGGGCCGGTGCTGCGCCTGGCGCTGGGGCTCGCCGGGGCGGCGGCCGCTTTCTGGCACGGCATCCCGGACCTGCTGCGGCTGGCGGTCGCCGCCGGGGCGCTCGGCGGGCTGGCCGCGCTGCAACTGGCCCGTCCGCTGGAAGGAAGATCGCGATGCTGAAATCCATGGCAAGGGTGCTCGGCCTGCTGCTGGCCGCCGGGGGCGTGACGGGGGCCGCGGCGCAGACCGCGGCGCCGCCCGGCCCGACCCTCTCGGCGGTGCGGGCGCGCGGCGCGCTGTCCTGCGGCATCTCCACCGGCGACCCGGCCTGGAGCGCGCCCGACAGCCGCGGCGAATGGCAGGGCATGGATGCCGATGTCTGCCGTGCCATCGCCGCCGCGGCGCTCGGCGATCCGAGGAAGCTGGTCTGGCAGCACCTGACCGGGCAGAACCGCTTCCCCGCCGTGGTGACCGGGCAGGTCGAGGTGCTGACCCGCACTACCACCTGGACCTTCATGCGCGACGCGACGCTCGGGCTGAATTTCACCGCGCCGAATTTCTACGACGGCCAGGGCTTCCTGGTGCGCGCCAACAGCGGCATCACCGCGGCGAAGCAGCTCGACGGCGCCAGCATCTGCTTCGTTTCCGCCAGCACGCACGAGCTGAACCTGTCGGACTGGTCGCGGGCGCAGGCGTTGCGCTTCACCCCGGTGATCTTCGCCGACAAGGACGAGGCCCGCCGCGCCTACGAGGCCAACCGCTGCGACAGCTACACCGGCGATGCCAGCCAGCTCGCCGCCATCCTCGCCGGCTTTCCCGACCGCGCCGCGCATGTGCTGCTGCCCGACCGCATCAGCAAGGAGCCCTATGCGCCATCGGTCAAACAGGGCGACGACCAGTGGTTCGACATCGTGCGCTACGTCATGTTCGGCCTGGTGGAGGCGGAGGAGCTCGGCATCACCAGCGCCAATGCCGATGCCATGCTGGCCGAGAGCCCGAGCCCGGCGGTGCAGCGGCTGCTGGGCAGGACCGGCGACCTCGGCCCTGGCGTCGGGCTGGACCGCGCCTGGATGCTGAACGCCATCAAGGCGGTGGGGAATTACGGCGAGATCTACGACCGGCACCTGGGCAAGCACAGCGCGGTGAAGCTGGACCGCGGGCTGAACGAGCTGTGGAGCCGCGGCGGGCTGATGATCGCGCCGCCGATGCGGTAGAAGGCCGGGGAGAAGGTATTCTCCCCGGACCCCTCATCTATTTCTCCGGGTCGGCACGCGTCGCGCGGCGGACGCCAAGCCCACAAGAAGGAAGGGTGGGGTTCGGGGAGGGAATGCTTTTCCCTCCCCGATCTTCCCTACCGGTTCCGTCTCGCCTGCCGCAGCGTCGGCAAGCCGATCCCCGCCGCGTCGAAGCCGCCATCCACCGCGATCTCCTGCCCCGTCAGGTAGCTGGCGCGGTCGGAGCAGAGAAAGAAGATCGCCTCGGCCAGCTCCTCCTCCAGCCCGTAGCGCGCCAGCGGGATGGCGTCGTGGTAGTCGCGGCGGATCTCCGGCGTGTGCACCGCCTTGGCCATCGCCGTCTCGACCGGCCCCGGCGCCACCGCGTTCACCCGGATGCCGAGCGCCGCCAGCTCCACCGCCTGCTGCTTCGTCAGGTGCGCCAGCGCCGCCTTGCTGGTGCCGTAGGCGACCCGCAGGGTGGAGGCGCGCAGGCCGGAGATCGAGGTGACGTTCACCACCGCGCCGCCGCCGCCCTCCGCCATGACCGGCGCCGCCGCCTGGGTCGTCAGGAAGGGCCCGGTCAGGTTCACCGCCAGCACGCGGTTCCACTCCTCCGGCGTCGTCTCCAGCAGCGGCTTGAACACCGCGGTGCCGGCATTGTTCACCAGCGCATCCAGCCGGCCGAAGCGCGCCGCGGCGCGCCGCAGGGCGGCGGAGACGGCGGCGGCATCGGCCACGTCGCAGGCCAGCGCCAGGGTGCGGTCGGGCAGGGCAAGCCCCGCCACCGCCGCCTCCAGCAGCGCCGCGTCGATGTCGAGCAGCGCCACGCGCCAGCCCTCGGCGAGAAAGCGCCGCGCGGTGGCCAGGCCGATGCCGCGCCCGGCGCCGGTCACCAGGGCAACCTTGTCCATCTCCGTCTCCCGCCTGCGGTCAGGCGGCGCAGCTATGGCAAATCGGCCGGCCGCACAACCGGTGGACACCCGCCCGCCGGCATGCTGGTCTGCCCGCATGCAGAATGTTTCCGACCGCGCCATCGCCCTGTTCTGGCTGGCCGCCGGCGCCCTGGCCGGCGCCGGGCTGGCGGCGGAGGCGCAGGCCTCCGCCGCCCTGGTCCTCGGCGCCATGGGGCTGACCTGCACCGCGCTGCGCGACATCGAGGCGCGGCAGCAGATGGCGCGCGAGCGGCGCAACGACATCCCGCCGCTGCGCTTCGTCGATACCCTGGGATAGCGCGGGTTGCGGCAGGGCCCGGACGGCCGGAGGCGCGAAGCTGCGCTGGGCCCCGCTGACGCTACCCCGCCTTCGCGTCCCATTCCGGCCCGAGCGGCACCTTGCCGCCGCCGGCCGGCCGTTCCTGCACATAGGTCGGCCAGGCCAGGCCGGTGACCCGGCCGCGCAGGGCACGCAGCAGGGCGCGGCCTTCCTCGACCGGCACGGCGAAGCGGGCGGTGCCGGGGGCGGGATCGAGCTGGTGCAGGTAGTAGGGCTTGACGCGCGCCCGCAGCATGGCGCGGAACAGCGCCTCCAGCGCCTCGGCGCTGTCGTTCACGCCGCGCAGCAGCACGCTCTGGCCGAGCAGCACCACGCCGGCGCGGGCCAGGCGGGCCAGCGCCCCGGCCGCCTCGGCGGTGAACTCGCGCGCGTGGTTGGCGTGGACGCAGAGGTACAGCGGCTTGGCCGTCTCCAGCGCCGCGGCCAGCGCCGGCGTCACCAGCCCGGGGGCGGCGACCGGCACCCGGCTGTGGATGCGGAGGATCTCGATCTGCGGCAGCGCCGCCAGCCGGCCGAGCATCGCCGCCAGCCGCCGCGGCGAGAGCATCAGCGGGTCGCCGCCGGTCAGGATCGCCTCCCGCACCGCGGGGGTCGCGGCGAACCAATCGAGCGCGGCCTCGAGCTCCGGCTCGGTCAGCAGACCGCCATCCGGGCCCACCGCCTCCCGCCGGAAGCAGAAGCGGCAATAGACCGGGCAGGCCAGCAGCGGCTTCAGCAGGGCGCGGTCGGGATAGCGGTGGACCACGCCCTTCACCGGGGTGAAGGGACCGTCGGCGGTCGGGTCGTCCAGCTCGTGCGGCGCGGTCAGCAGTTCCGCCGCGTCGGGGATGTACTGCCGGGCGATCGGGTCGGCGGGGTCCGCCGGGTCGATCAGCGCCGCCACCGCCGGGGTCACGGCTATGCTGTAGCGCGCGGCGACCGCCTCCGCCCCCGGCAAGGCCGCGGCCGGCAGCAGCCCGGCGGCCTGCAGCGCGCGCGGCGAGGTCAGGGTGCGGGTCACGCGGGGCGGGGTGCCGTCGGGCATGGTCGGCGGGGTATAGGGCATGCGGGCAGCCGCTGGAACGCTCGCCCCTGCCAGGAGGACCGAATGCCCCCGACCCCGACCTGGCACCCCGAGAGCCTCGCGGCACGCCTGCCCTTCCTCCGCCGCCGCGCCGCGCTGACCGCGGCGACCCGCGCCTTCTTCGCCGCCCGCGGCTACCAGGAGGTCGAGACGCCCTGCCTGGTCCCGGTGCCCGGCATGGAGGTCCACCTGCAGGCCTTCCGCAGCGAGTACGTCCCGCATGTCGGCGTCGGCACCGCGCGGACGCTCTGGCTGCGCACCTCGCCCGAACTCGCCCTGAAGCGGCTGCTGGTGGCCGGCGCCGGTCCGGTCTTCGAGCTCGCCCGGGTCTGGCGCAACGGCGAGGCCGGCCCGCGCCACGCCCCGGAATTCACCATGCTGGAATGGTACCGCCCCGGCCTCGGCTTCGACGGCATGATGCGGGAGACCGAGGACTTCGTCCGCGCCGTCTGCCCCGCCGTGGTCGGCCATGCCGGCGTGGCCACCGACCTCGCGCTGCCCTTCGAGCGCATCCGCATGGCAGAGGCCTTCCGGCGCTGGTGCGGCGGGCTCGACCTGCTGGCCACCGTCACGCCGGACGGGCAGGGGGATGCCGCCGCGCTCGGCGCCGCCGCGGCGGCCATCGGCACCCCGCCGCGCGAGGGCGAGGGCTGGGAGGACCTTTTCTTCCGCCTGCTGCTGGAACGGGTCGAACCGCATCTCGGGCGCGACCGCGCGACCTTCCTGACGCATTGGCCGAGCCCCCAGGCCGCGCTCGCCCGGCGCGATCCGGAAGACCCCCGCGCCGCGCTGCGCTTCGAGCTGTTTGCCGCCGGGATCGAGCTGGCCAATGCCTTCGACGAGCTGACCGACCCGGTCGAGCAGCGCGCCCGCTTCGTCGCCGACGTCGCCGCCCGCCGCGCCATCCACGGCGCCGAGGGTTGGGAGGTGGACGAGGACTTCCTCGCCGCGCTCGGGCACGGCATGCCCGAGGGCAGCGGCATCGCCCTCGGCTTCGACCGGCTGGCGATGCTGGCCGCCGGCGCCCGTTCGGTCGGCGACGTGCAGTGGCTGCCCTTCGTGCCCTGAGCCGGCGCGCCGGGCCCGTTGCATCAGGGCAGCGGGCGGCCCGGATGCGGGGCGGGCGCCTCCCCCGGCGCCGGCGCCCGCGCGCGGCCGGCGGGGGCGCCGCCATCCTCCGGCTGGCCGAATTCCCGCCGGCCATCGGCATCGAAGGTCATGCGACGCTGCGCCTCGTCCTCGTCCAGCGCCGTCGCCTCCGCTTCCGCCGCGGCGACCGACAGGCGCAGCGCGCCGTCCTGCAGCGCGGCGACCAGCGTCCGGGCGATCCAGCGGTACCGGCCGCCCGAGGCATCGTCGCTGCGCATCAGCTTGATGAACTCGCCGTCGAGGTGGTCCACCGCGCCGAGCGGCAGGCCGTCGCTGCCGATCACCGGCATGCCCCGGCGGATCGCCGCGGCCTCGCCGCCTGGTGTCTCGCCCATGTCCTGCGTCCTTCTGCCCCGAGGGCAGAACGGCGCGGCGGGGGCGGGGTTCAGCCGGCCTCGGCGGCCCGCAGCGCCGCCAGCATCGCCGGCGCCGCCTCCCGCGGCAGGAAGTAGAACACGAAGACATACGGGTCGGAGGCCTCGAAGACCGCCGGGTTGGGGCTGGCGCGCTGCATCGTCGCGCGGTCGAAGGACGCCATCGGCCGCCAGTCGCCCCAGTGCTCCCAGAAGCCGTCGTAGCCCAGCGCGTCGAGGAAGGCGGGCACCGCCCAGGTGGAGCCGGGCCGGTGCCGCTCCTCGATCTCGATCGACAGCACGGGCCGGCAGCGCCGCAGCGTGTCGCGGGCGCCGCGCAGCACCTCGTACTCGCCGCCCTCGGCATCGAGCTTCACCGCGGTCAGGTCCGCGAGGCCGAAGCCGTCGAGGCGGCGGAGCGGCACCGCGTGGCGCTGTTCGGTCACGCGCGCGTCGAGCCCGGCATAGCCCTTGGCGGTGCTCGCCCATTGCTCCTGCGGCACGCCGTCCAGCACCGGCAGGGTGAGGGTGATCTCGCCCTCCGCGTCGCCCAGCGCCTCCGGCCGCAGCGTCACGTTGGGCAGCGCGCCGGCCGCGGCCTGCAGCCGGGCGAAGGCGCTCGGCAATGGCTCGAAGGCCAGCACGCGGCTGCCGGGCAGGCCGGCGAAGGGCAGGGTGAAGGCGCCGTCATGCGCGCCGACATCCAGCAAGGTGCCGGGCCGGTGCAGGGTCCGGTGGAAGCCGAGCTCGTCCATCAGACCTCCATGGTGCCGGCGGAGACCGCCACCACCCCGCCGCCGACCGCGGCGCGGATGGCCCCCGCCGCATCGCGCCAGGCGCGCAGCATCAGGCGCGACGGCCGGCCCATCTCGACGCCCTGCTCGACCTCGAGCGCCAGGCCGTCGCCGCCCGCGCTCTGCAGCAGCAACCCGGCCAGGCCGAGATTGGCCGCGCCGGTCGCCGGGTCCTCCGGCACCCCGACCAGCGGGCCGAACGTGCGGGCGCGGCGGCGCCCGTCCGGCAGCGCGACATGCAGGTGCAGGCCGATGCAGGCGCTGGCAGGCAGGTGCGTGCGGAAGGCCGCGGTGTCGGGCGTGGCAGCGGCCAGGGCGCCGGGGTCGGCCAGCTCGGCGAAGGCCATCGCCCCGCCGCAGCCGCCGATCGCCGGCGCATGGGTGCTGGTCAGCACCGCGGCGGCGGGCAGGCCGATGCAGGCGGCGACCGCCTCCGGCGCCAGGCTCGATCTGGTGGCGTAGGGCAGCGGCGCCTCGATCTCGGCCCCGGCGACCTGGCCGGCGGCGTCGCGCGAGAGCCGCGCCACCACGCGCCCGGCCGCCTGGTCGAGCACGATGGTCTCGCCGCCCGAGGCCCGCCGCCGCGCCAGCATCACCGCGGTGCCGACATTCGGGTGGCCGGCGAAGGGCAACTCGGCGCCCGGGGTGAAGATGCGGATGCGGGCCTCGGCGCCCGGCGCCCCGGCGGGCAGGACGAAGACGGTCTCGGAGAGGTTGAACTCCCGCGCCACGCGCTGCATGGCGGCGCCGTCCAGCGCCTCGCCGCCCCTGACCACGGCCAGCGGGTTGCCGCCGAAGCGGGTCTCGGTGAAGACGTCGCAGGTCTCGAATTCAAGGTGCATCGGGCGTTTCCTCCAGCGCCTGCGAGAACCGCAGCAGGTAGCCGTCCGGATCCTGCACCAGGAATTGCCGCACCGTGACGCGGCTTTCGCCGGTCCGGTATGACGTTTCCTCCGGCCCCATGAAGAGTGGCCAGCCGGCCGCGGCCAGCGCCGCGAGGATCGGGGCCATGTCGGCGACCGCGATCTCGAAGTTCACGTGGCGGCCGAAGGGCGGCTCGGCCGGCGCGACCTCCCAGCGCTGCGGGCGGTCCTTCGGCAACTCGTCGAGCATGATGCGTGACCCGTCGCGCTCGATGCAGGCGAACCCCTCCTCCGGCCGGTCGTAGAGCAGGCGGAACCCGCAGGGGCCGCACCAGAAGCCGAGGCTGCGGCCGATCTCTGTCACCATGAGTTCGGGGACCAGGGCGGGCCGGCGCATCACCCAGCCGCGGCGATCGCCGCGTTCATCGCGCGCACCCCGGCGGCGGGTCCCTCCGGGTGGTTCCAGACCGCGCCGACCACGGCGAGGAAATCCGCCCCCGCCTCGACCAGCGGCGCGCAATTGGCCGCGGTGATGCCGCCGATCGCCACGCTCGGCACGGTGAAGACGTCCGACCACCATTCCAGCAGGCCGAGCTCGGCGCGGTGCGAGGCCTCCTTCGTCGTCGTCGGGAAGAAGGCGCCGAAGGCGACGTAGTCCGCCCCCATCTCGCCCGCCTTCATCGCGAGGTGCCGGCTGTCATGGCAGGTGATGCCGAGGATCTTCCCGGCCAGCAGCATCCGCGCCCCGGCATGGTCGCCGTCGGACTGGCCGAGATGCACGCCGTCGCAGTCCATCTCGGCGGCCAGCACCGCGTCGTCGTTCAGGATGAAGGCGACGTCGCGCGCCTGGGCGATCGGCATCAGCGTCTCGATCGCGCGGCGGACCTCGTCCGGGGCCGCGTCCTTCAGCCGGAGCTGCAGGCAGGCGACGTCGCCGGCGTCGAGCGCCGCGGCGAGCCGGTCGGCGAAGCCGGCCGGCAGGACCGGCGGGGTGATGAGGTAAAGGCGGCAGGGGGCCTCGGCGGGATCGTCGGACATGCCGGAGTGATGGCGCGGCGGCGCGGCTTTGGGAAGCGGTCAGCCGGCCCGCCGGGACCAGAGCCACAGCGCCGGCACGACGCCGAGCTCCATGCCGAGCGCCGCGACATGCGGCCAGGGCGGCAGCCCCTCCAGCGCCAGCCCCAGCAGCCGCGCCAGCCCGCCGGTCACCACCATGGCCGAGAGCGCGGCGAAGACCCGCTGCCGCGCCGCCAGGTTGCCGGCGCACCACCAGGCGAGGCCGCCGAGGCCGAGCAGCAGGCCGGAGAGGTAGCGCAGGTGGCTCGCGGTGGCCGGTCCCGTCGTGTCGCCGAGGAAGGCGGGGCCGAGCAGCGCCCCGGCGCCGCCGGCGAGGAGCGGAACCAGGGCGGCGAGGCGGATGGCGAGGGGCAGCATGGCGGCGTTACGGGCCGGGCGTGGCGGCGGATGCCGGCCGCGCAAAAAAATGGCCGGCCCGAAGGCCGGCCATCGGTCTCGGCAACCAGGCCGCAGGCTCAGTCCACCGGCGCCTTGTAGATGTCGATGATGCCGTTCAGCAGCTTCAGCGCGTCCGCCTTCGGCCGCTGGAAGGCGTTGCGGCCCATGATCGAGCCGTTGCCGCCGGCGGCATGGATCGAGCGCACCTCGGCCAGGATGTCGTCCATCCCCTTGGCCTCGCCGCCCGAGAAGACCACCAGGCGGCGGCCGCCGAAGCAGGCCTGGACCACGTGCCGGAAGCGCGCCACCGGGTCGTTCACCTCGACCGGGTACTTCTGGTAGGTCGACTTCGCCGCTTCCAGGCTGATCGCGCTGGTCGGCGGCTTCACCTTGATGATGTGGGCGCCGATCAGCGCCGCCATGTGCGCGGCATAGGCGCAGATGTCGAGCGCGGTCTCGCCGGTCTTGTCCAGCATCGGGCCGCGCGGATAGGACCAGACGACGACCGCGAGGCCGGCCGCCTTGGCCTCCTCCGCCATCTCCCGCAGCTCCTCGATCATCTCGAACTGGTATTCGGACGACGGGTAGATGGTGAAGCCGATCGCCGAGCAGCCGAGGCGGAGCGCGTCGGAGACGCTGCCGGTGACGCCCTGGTCCTTGGTGGTCGAGAGGCTGTTGGAGCTGTTGACCTTCAGGATGGTCGGGATGGCGCCGGCATAGGTCGCGGCGCCGGCCTCGATCATGCCGAGCGGCGCGGCATAGGCGTTCAGCCCGGCCTCGAGCGCCAGCTCGAACAGGTAGCGCGGGTCATAGGCCGCCGGGTTCGGCGCGAAGCTGCGCGCCGGGCCGTGCTCGAAGCCCTGGTCGACCGGCAGGATCACCACGCGGCCCGTGCCGCCCAGCTTCCCTTCCATCAGGATGCGGGCGAGGTTCGCCTTGGTGCCGGGATTGTCGCTCTCGTACCAGGAGAGGATCTCTTTCACCTTCGGCGTGAGCTGCATGGGTTTGGCCCTTTCGTGCGACCGGTACGGTGCAGCGGGATTTAGCGCGGGGTTGCCAAGCTGTCACCCGGCACCATGGCCCGCGCCGGTCAACCAGGCCGCGAGCCTGGCCCGCACACCCTCCCGTGACAGGTCGAGCGGGCCGAGGTCGAGCGAGGCCGGCCTGACCGCGCGCAGCCGGCCGCCGAGCGCCGCCGCCGCGGCTGCGACCTGGGCGAAGGCCGGGCAGGCCGAATCGAGCACCAGGTCGCGCAGCCCGGCGCGCAGCGCACCGAGCGCCTGTCCCGGCGCATCGGCGCAGTCGAGCACGGGCTTGTGCGGCACCCCCGGCACCGCCGCGGCGGCCGCCGCGACCATGGCCAGGAACCAGGCCGGGCCGAGATAGCCGGCCGCGCCCGGCGCGGAAAGCAGCAGCACGCCGCGATTCCCCGCGAGCGACAGCGCCAGCGCGGCCTCGGCCGGCGCATGCACCGTCACCGCAGGCGGATCGCCGTCCGGCGGCCCGCTTTCCAGCCCGGTTTCCGGCGGGTGGTGCCGGCGTTGACCCGTCCCGGTCGCCATGCCAAGCCTTGCAGCACGCCCGGAATCCCGCGTCCAGCGCGGCCGGCGACGGCAGTTGCGGGAGCGGCATGAGCGAGGATTCGAGGGACCCGGTGGCGATGGCGGCGGCCAGGCTGGAATCCGCCGTCGAGGCGCTGGTCGGCGCGCTGAGCCGGCCGCGGCCGATGGCGGCTCCCCCGCGGGGCGACGATGCCGACATGGTCCCCCGCGCCGAGGTCGCCGCCATGGCGGAGCGGCTGGACGCCACCATCGCCAGGCTGCGCCTGGCCTTGGCCGAGGAGTTGCGCGGCGAGCAACAGGACGGCGAGAGCCAAGGGGAGTAGCGCGTGGGTCAGGTCACCGTCCGGGTCAATGGCTACCAGCACACCATCGGCTGCAAGGATGGCGAGGAGCAGCACGTCACCGACCTGATCGCGCAGATCGAGGAGAAGGTGCGGCTGATCCGCGCCATGGGCGGCCAGTTCTCGGAATCCCGCATGCTGCTGCATGTCGCCCTGCTGCTGGCCGACGAGGGCGGCGACCTGCGCAGCGAGCTGGCCCGCGCCCGGGCCGGCATCGTCCCGCCGCCCGCTCCGGCCCAGCCGGACCCGCAGCTGGCGGAACGCCTGGCCCGCATCGCCGAGCGGATCGAGGGTCTGGCCCAGACGCTCGACCGCGGCTGACCGCGCCGGCATCTTTTTCCGCCGGCCGCTGGTTCGCCGTCCCCGGACTGCCTATATCCTCGGGGCGGGGCTGCCCGGTGCGTCAGGCAATTCATCCCCAGGGCCAATAAGCATCCTCCGGGAGCTGGCTCTGTCCGGATCTTGGTCCGGGTATCTGGTGCCCACCTGCATTAGCAGGCCTTGGGAGGATGATAGGCCAACGGCCATGGTGGCTCCGCACTCCCCCTCCGCCCCCTTCTGCGACGTCCTGCTGCGCGAGCTGAAGGCCGAGGCGCGCATGGCCGCGCTGGCCCGGCGGGAAGCCTGCGACCCGGCGCTCGGCGCCCGCCTGGCCGAACACGTGCTGGCCGGCTTCCCGCCGCCGCCCGGCGCCGTCGTCGCCGGCTTCTGGCCGATGGGCCGGGAAATCGACATCCGCCCGCTGCTGCTGGCCCTGGCCGGGCGCGGCCATCCCATCGCCCTGCCGGTGACGCCGAAGCGCGGCCTGCCGCTGGCCTTCCGCCAGTGGCGGCCGGGCGAGCCGCTTGGCCGCGGGCCGATGGGCACGCGGCAGCCCGAGGCGGGCGGGATCCTCCGCCCCGACTGGCTGCTGGTGCCGCTGCTGGCCTTCGACCGGGCCGGGCGGCGGCTCGGCTATGGCGGCGGCTACTACGACCGCACCCTGCCCACCCTGCCGGGCGCCACGTCGCTCGGCTGCGCCTATGCCGCGCAGGAGATGCCCGAGGTGCCGGCCGGGCCGGAGGATTGGCGGCTCGACGCGGTGGCGACCGAGGCGGGGGTGATCCGCACCGACCGGGACGCCTGAGAACCGCGGCGGGAAATACTCCGAATCTTTTGACGTGGAACCGGTTTCCAGACGCTCCCTCGCCACCCCGCCGCAAGGGTCCGAGAGCGGAAACTCGCCTGGCGCCGGCGGCCTCACCGCGCCGCGTTTCCCCCGCCCGGGCCGGCTGCCGGCGCTCGCCCTGCTGCTGGCCGCGGCCGGGCCGCCCGCTCCCTTGCGGGCGGCGCCAGCCGGGCCGCCGG
>NZ_SMSJ01000404.1 GCF_004355005.1 Dankookia rubra | reverse complement strand
AAGGCGGTTTTGGTTTCGCCCTTGGCTGGAACTATTGGTATAACTGGGCCATTACGGTTGCATTTGAATTGGTTGCAGTCCAATTCATTATGAAATTCTGGTTTCCCGATCTGCCCGGTTTCTACTGGAGTGCTCTCTTCTTAGCTGTTGTCTTTGGGATCAATGCACTGACAGTCAAAGGCTTTGGTGAAAGTGAGTTCTTCTTCTCCTTGGTTAAAGTCCTTGCCATCATTGTATTTATCATCATTGGTATTTTCATGATTGGTAAAATCATGATGACG
>NZ_SMSJ01000403.1 GCF_004355005.1 Dankookia rubra | reverse complement strand
GCGCGTGCTGCTGCGTCTGCAGTGCGCGTGTGCTGCTGTGTCGTTCGCGCGTGCTGCTGCGCCTGCATTGCGTGCTTGCTGCTGCGTGGGTGCGTGGGTGCTGCTGCTGCGTCGGCCGTGCGCGGTCTGTCCGTGCGTGCGTGCTGCTGTCTCGGTCGACCCCCGGCCCGTTTTGTCGAATCCGGACGTTTATACCCCGGGGGTTGGAAACAATGGTCGGCCTCAACCCCTACCATGTCGTGGCACTGCGCCGTCGGTTCGGCCGGCCGCTACGGTCGCCCAAC
>NZ_SMSJ01000042.1 GCF_004355005.1 Dankookia rubra | reverse complement strand
CAGCCGGCGTCCACATGGCGGTCTCCAAGCAGGAAACCGCCCGCAACGCCGCCCAAGGGGTCAGGATCAGCCCGTCAGACGAGTGCCATCACCCCTTCGCAAACGGGGTCTAAGATAGCCCTGCAGGGCCTCGCGCAACCGGGGCGAGCCGCGTGGGTCGCCGTAGCGCAGCCGGGCGCCCTGGCGCATCAGTACGGCGTTTACCGCCTTTCGCCAGGCGAGCCGCGGGAAGTCGGCGGATGACAGGTCGCCATAGCGGAAATCGGCAACGCGCGGCGGGCGGTCAGGCATCGCGGGCAGGTCGAAGCCGGCCAGCACGCGGCCATAGGTCGAGAGGCGGGAGGGCGTGTCGGACATGGCGGGCACGCCGCCTGGAGACACCGCCAGTCCGCTTGCCACCCGTGTGCGCGCGCCCTGGCGGGCTTCCAGATAGCCCTCGGCGATGAGTTGTTCGTAGGCGGCGGTGACCGTGGTGCGGGAAACGCCCCATTCCTCCGCCAGGGCGCGGGTCGAGGGCAGGGATGCGCCGGGTGTCAGCACGCCCTCGGCAATCTGGCGCCTGATCGCCTCGCCGATGCGATGGGTGATGCGAGGTGTAGGCGACATACAGCGAACTGGCCCGGACTTTTTGTTAGAAACTGGATGTTTCACCTGGTCCGGCTGAATGGCAAGGTTGATGCTCCCATGTGGAGAGCGCGCGTGCCCGATCCATCTCAGTTCGCCCTTTTCCTCGCCGCCGCGCTTCTGCTGGCGGTGACGCCAGGTCCCGGCATCTTCTACGTCGCTGCACGAAGCCTCGCCGGCGGGCGCGAGGAGGGGATCGCCTCTTCGCTCGGCACTGGGCTCGGCGGCACCGTGCATGTGCTGGCCGGCGCTCTGGGCGTCTCCGCTATCGTGCTGGCAAGCGCAGAGCTGTTCACGCTGCTCAAGCTGGCCGGTGCGGCCTACCTCGTGTGGCTGGGCCTGTGCGCGATCCTGGCGGCGCGACGGGACGCGCTGGCACCGGAGCCCACGCCCGCGCTTGGCTCGCGGCGCGCCTTTCGCGAAGGGGTGGTTGTGGAAGCGCTGAACCCGAAGACCGCCGCCTTCTTCCTGGCCTTCGTACCGCAGTTCGTGGACCCGACTCAGGGCCAAGTGGCCGTGCAGTTCGCCGTGCTTGGGCTGCTTTCCGTCCTGCTGAACACCTTGGCCGATATCGTGGTGGCCATCGCTGGAGGCAGCATTCGTCAGGGTGCCTCGACGCGGCCGGGGCTGGTGCGGCGTCTGCGCGCGGCGTCAGGCGGGGCGATGATCGCGCTGGGGCTGGGCCTTGTCTTCGTGCGGCGGCCGGCCAGTTGAGGAGCACCCAGATGTCCATTTTTCACGGCCTGTCGGCTTTTCCCCTCACCCCGGCCGATGCGGCGGGTCGCGTGGATACCGGAGCCTTGTCGCGCTTGGTCCAGCGACTGGTGGAGGCTCGGGTGGGTTCTGTCGGCCTGCTCGGCAGCACCGGCACCTACGCCTACCTGTCGCGCACCGAGCGGCGCCGCGCGGTAGAGGCGGCGGCGGAGTGCACGGGCGGCCGCACTCCGCTGGTGGTTGGCGTCGGCGCGCTGCGCACCGATGCGGCGCAGCTCCTGGCGCGCGATGCCGAGGCAGCGGGCGCCGATGGGCTGCTGCTGGCGCCGGTATCCTACACCCCGCTGACCGAGGACGAGGTCTTCGCCCATGTCGCCGCCGTGGCCGGCGCCACGGGGCTGCCGCTGTGCCTCTACAACAACCCAGCGACCACGCATTTCACCATGACGGATGCGCTGGTCGCGCGGCTGGCGGCGCTGCCGCGCGTGGCGGCCGTGAAGAACCCCGCCCCGCCATCGGACGAGGCGGCGCGCCACGCCGCCCTGCGGGCGCTGGTGCCGGCGGATTTCGCTATCGGCTACAGCGGCGACTGGCGCGCGGGCGCGGCGCTGCTGGCGGGCGGGCAGGCCTGGTACAGCGTCATCGGCGGGCTGCTACCGGAACCCAGCCTGGCGCTGACCCATGCCGCGCTGGCCGGGGAGACGGCGCAGGTGGCGGCACTGGAGGCACGCTTCGCCCCGCTCTGGGCGCTGTTCCAGGAATGGAGCAGCCTGCGCGTGACCCATGCCGCCGCGCGGATCCTGGGCCTTTGCGACACGGCGCTGCCGCTGCCGATCCAGCCCCTGCCGCCCAGCCTGCACCCGCGCATCGAGGCGGCGCTGGACGCCCTGGCCTGACCGCGGCGCTGGATGGGTTCAAGGCCCAGCACTCCGGCCACACGTCGCCCAACCAAGGACTATTGCTATGAGCCCCACCCCCGCCTGGACCGGCCTGGTCGAGCACCTGCACATCACCGCCCGCGCCTTCCTGCCCATGCATGCACAGGAGAGCATTGCGCTGGTGGCCGGACGTGGCATCGAGGGCGACCGCTACATGCTGGGCATCGAGCAGGGCTTCTACTCCGAAAAGCCGGAGGAAGGCCGCCAGGTCACCCTATTCGAGGTGGAGGTGCTCGAAGCCATCCAGCGCGACTACGGGGTGGAACTCCTACCCGAGGAGCACCGCCGCAACATCACCACGCGCGGTGTGCCGCTGAACTGGCTGGTGGGCCGCCGCTTCCGCATCGGCCCCTGCCTGGTGGAGGCCACGCGCCTCTCCGTGCCCTGCCGCCACATCGAGGAGATCCTGGACAAGCAGGTCTTCGACCCGATGATCCATCGCTCCGGCCTCAACTGCCGCATCCTTGAAGGCGGGACGGTGCGAGTGGGCGACGCGGTCCGGCCGGAATAGTCCCATGGCGCGCCACATTGCCCTGGTGGTCGAGCAGGCGCTGGAGGACGGCCCCCTTACCCGTCGCCTGGTGCTGCGCGACCCCGATGGTTGGCCCCTGCCGCGCTGGAAACCAGGCGCTCACCTGGACCTGATGGTCCCCGGTATTGGCCCGCGCGCCTACAGCCTGTGCGGCGACCCGGCGGCGACCGATCGGTGGGAGGTGGCGGTCAAGCGCGAAGCTGCCTCGCGCGGGGGGAGCGCCTGGGTGCATGAGGCGCTGCGCCCCGGCGATGCGGTGGCTGCCACCATGCCCCGCTGCACCTTTCCTATCGCAGCGGGGGCCAACCGCCACGTGATGGTGGCTGGCGGCATCGGCGTGACGCCCTTTCTGGCCATGGCGCGAGCGCTGGAGCGGCAGGGTGCGGACTGGGCGCTGCACCTGCTGTGCCGCGGCGCACCACCCTGCGGCGACGTGGTGGCTGCGCTTGGCCCGAGGGCACAGGTGCATGACACTGCGCGCGCGCCACGTCCCGCCTGGAGCACGCTGCTTGGCACACCTGCGCCTGGGCTCCACGCCTATTGCTGCGGGCCGGAGGCGATGCTGGACGGCTTCGCCGCCGCCACCACGCATTGGCCCAAAGGCAGCGTGACGATGGAGCATTTCGTCCCGCCGCCGCTGCCGGCCGCCGAGAGCGCCGTGTCCTACACCCTGCGTCGCGCCGCAACCGGGGAGGAGGCGGTGGTCGAGGCCGGTGGCAGCATGCTCGCCGTGCTGCGGGGGTTGGGGGCGAAGGTGAACGCCTCCTGCGAGGGAGGCATCTGCGGCGCCTGCGAGGTGCGATGGGTGGAGGGGACGCCGATCCATCGCGACCGCGTGCTGTCGCCAGAGCGCCGGAAAACCCACCTGATGGCCTGCGTGGCGCAATGCGCCTCCAGTCATCTGGTGGTCGAAGGGTGACCACCGCCCCCTGGGGCCGCGGCGGCTGGCTTTGCGTGAATGCGCCGGACCGACAGTCGAGATGCTGGCCGTGGCCGCCGCTGTCAGCAATCCGGTCAGCCAAGACCTGGGGGCGCTTGATCGCTTTCGGGATGCCGACCGCGCAAGACAGATGACCGAGATGGGCGCCTTCCAGCCCGATCTGCCTACTTGGGATCTGACGCGGAATAACTGAATCGGATGTGATGGCGGCTCACTGGCTGAGGGCCGGAAGGGACTGACGATGGCTGGCCGCGCTGGCGCAATCGGCAAGGGTGATCGACCTCGACGACATCCGCACACGGTATCAGCAAGCCTGCAAGTTCCTGGATGAGCGCGGGCGACGGCTGTTCGCGGCCAACGAGGCCCTGGCGCTGGGCCACGGTGGGGTGACGGCTGCTTCGGCCGCGACCGGGCTGGCGCGCAGCACCATCCGGCGAGCCATCGTGGAGCTGCAGAGCGGGGCCAATCCAATCGGCCCGCGGGTCAGACGAAAGGGCGGCGGGCGCAAGCGCGCGGTCACCCTGCAACCGGAGCTGCCGGGCGCTCTGGAGACGCTAATCGAGGATGCCATCCGCGGTGGCCCGGAGACGCCGTTGCGCTGGGTGAGCTGCAGCCAACGTCAAATCGTCCAGGCTCTGGACGAGCGTGGCTTTACTGTGAGCCAGAAGCGGGTTGGCCTGTTGCTGCGCGATCTGGGCTACAGCTGCCAAGCCAACCGCAAGACCCGGGAGGGAACGAACCATCCCGACCGCGATGCTCAGTTCGCCCACATCAACACCTTCGTGCAGGCGGCAATGGCGGAAGGCCAGCCAGCCATCTCGGTGGATACCAAAAAGAAGGAGCTGGTCGGCGACTTCAAGAACCCCGGCCGCGAACTGCGTCCCAAGGGCCAACCCGAGCCGGTGCGGGTGCACGACTTCGAGCTTCCGGACCTGGGCAAGGTCGCGCTTTACGGCGTCTACGACCTGGCCGCCAATGCCGGCTGGGTCAACGTCGGGGTGGATGCCGACACGGCGGCCTTTGCGGTCGAGAGCATCCGACGCTGGTGGCAGCAGCTTGGCCGCCGTTGCTTTTTGGAGTGCAGACGCGCAGCAGGGGCTGTGGCCGGTATTCACCGGCGCGCAGCTCCTGCCGCAACTCTTCCAGCCATCGTTCTCGCCCATAGGCGGTGATCTGATCGAACGTCATCCTGTCGAAGCCCGCGGAGCCACCATTGCGGTGGCATGCCCGGTAGGCTTCTTCGAGGACGTCAACCCGGCAGACTTTGTCCTATAAGGTGTAGAAGCGGAAAGCTGGTTCAGCCTTAGCTTTCGCATGCAGCGAGATCTGTAACTTCCGAACCCTTTCGAGCGGAGTTGCTGGGCCTTGGGCCAATCCCCGGGGTCTCGTCACTTTGCTCGCCTGTCGCAGGTCAGGGCCCCTTTCCTCAGCCGGCATTACCCGACCTCATCGGTAGTACGGACCCATCCGCCATCTGCCCTGGCCGGCGCCTTCCCTCGCGGGTTCGCCGTTGTCCAGTCGGCTGCCAGCCGTGGTCGCCAGGACAGACTTCCCTTGTTGCGCACCGATATTCCGCCATGCGTGCTGCCATCTTTACCCCGGTGAAACCGTCTGACGCGTTTCTCGCTCGCTTGTCCGACGACGGCGGCCTCCCCATTCCACTGGTGGGTCGGCTCTCACGGCTGATCTTTTCGAGGCCGCGTCGATGTTCGCTGTTGCTGCGTGCCGGTACTGGCCAGCTGCAAGACCGATGTCGGGCGATGTTGGGTCTATGTCCGTGACGACCTACCATTCGGCGGCACAGCCGCCCCGGCGGCGACGTTCCGCTACTCGCGCGACCGCGGCGGGGTGCATCCGCAGGAGCATCTGGCCGGCTATGCCGGGTTGCTCCAGGCCGATGCCTACAGCGGCTACGGCAAGCTCTACGACGCCGCCTGCCAGCCCGGGCCGATCCTGGAGGCGGCCTGCTGGGTGCATGCGCGACGGCCGTTCTTTGTCCTGGCGGACGTGACGCAGAACGCGCGCCGCGTGGCCGAGGGCAAGAGCGCCGGGGTCATCTCGCCGATCGCACTGGGGGCAGTGCGGCGCATCGACGCACTGTTCGCGATCGAGCGCGGCATTAATGGCCATAGCGCCGAACAGCGGCGTGCCGTGCGCCAAGCCGTCAGCGCACCGCAGGTCGTCGAGTTTGAGGTATGGATGCGCGAGCAGCGTGCCAGGCTGTCCCGCACGCACGACCTGGCGCGCGCGATGGACTACATGCTGAAGCGCTGGCCGGCGTTTACCCGGTTCCTCGACGATGGCCGCGTCTGCCTCTCGAACAATGCCGCCGAACGCGCCCTGCGCGGCATCGCGCTGGGCAGGAAATCATGGCTGTTCGCGGGCTCCGACCGCGGCGGCCAGCGCGCCGCGGCGATGTATTCGCTGATCGTCACCGCCAAGCTGAACGACGTCGACCCGCAAGCCTGGTTGGCCGATGTGCTTGGCCGGATCGCCACGCATCCGGCCAGCAGGGTTGCCGAACTGCTGCCCTGGAACTGGCAGGCCTCGCGGCAGCCGAACAGCAAGGCCACCTGACCCGTGCCTGCCATCTCGGCCGTATTCACCATCAACCACATCGCCGCGCTGCTGGGCGAGGACAAGGAGTGGCTGCATGACCTCTCCATCGGCATGTTCCCCGAGGATGGTCGCCTGTACGTCAACGGCCTCGGCGAGGACGGCGTCACCGCTTTCACCCGGGACGGCATCGACAACTTGAAGCAGATCATCGACGACGAACGCGACGCAGGGCGGGCTCCGCCAAAAGCGGGGTCTGCTCCGTAGCCAGAAAGGGTGCGGGGTTCACCGGATGCTTACGCTTGCTCTGCGCCTGGCGCGCCACGCAGCGCTGCTCGGGCGATTGGCCCTTGATCACTGCCTCGATGGCATAGAGCTCGCCGATCCGCCGCAGGGCTTCCTCGGCGATCGGTGACTTGGTGCTGTCGTAGACCTTGAACAACTCGCGCCGCGCCTGGGCCATGCAGGTCACATGCGTGATCGCTGGCGGCTTGCCGCCCTTCGCCGCGGTCGGCGCGTCGTAACCGGCATAGGCATCGGCGTGCAGCCAGCCGGCATAGCCGCCCAGGTGTTCCCGCGGCCGCTCACCCTTGCGGTCCGGCGAGCGTCCTCTATCGCCGGAGGACCGGCGGCAGGCGGCGGCCCCGACCCACCTGGCGGCGTCGCTGCGGCCAGATCCGGCACGACCTGCAGCGGCATGAAACTCGGCGCCTCGGCCACCAGCCGGCCGCGTCGCTGCGCATACCGCCACTGCCAGAGCAAGCCGCGGCTGACGTCGTGCCGCCGGGCGATCTCGCTGAACTTGACCCCGGGCTCATTCAGCTCGGCCAGGATCTGCAGCTTCTCCTCGTCCCGCCACTGCCGGCGGCGCTCCACACCGGTGATGATCTCCATCGCCCACCCCGCTGCCTGCCCTTACCGGCGCTCGAAAGAACGCTCATAAGATCCAAGGCAGGTCCCGCACAGATCCGGTAGGCGGCCCTCCGCAGATGGGTACCCACATCGCGGCGCACGGCGGGCTTCACCACTTTCGGCGCAGCACGTCCTGCAGCATGGTCTTGTCCAGCGTCAGATCCGCCACCAGCCGCTTGAGCTTGGTGTTCTCTTCCTCGAGCTGCTTCAGCCGCCGGATCTCGACCACACCCACCCCGGCAAACTGCTTCTTCCATCTGTAGAAGGTTCTCTAACTGAGGGCGGGCGCACGGTGATCCTGATCCTCTTCCCTGGTCCGGCGCAAGGTTCTCTACGAAGTCGCCAGTGCGCTTCCGACGCGCGGCGCTTCATAATGGCGTCCAAGGCTTCGGCCTCCCAGCTTGTGGGCTACGCGGTCGCGCTTTGGCGCGCCGCACGTAATACCTCGGACTCGGCCGTCGCCTCCCGCCCGGACCGGGACGGAAGCTCAAAGATCCATTAGCACCCGCCTGCTTCGGAGTTTCCCTCCTCGCCTTTATGGCTGCTGCCGATCAGGCCGTGCGGAACTCGGTGCCGTCCACCCACATGCGGTGGAGGATGACACCGAGCTTGCGCGCGAATGCTACGCTGGCCTTTTTGTGGCCGACCTTGGCCCGCAGCCGCAGGCCCCATTCGCGCAGTGCGCCGCCGCCGCCCGCTCGGGTGATGAGGCTCGACGCCGCCTCGAACAGCAGGGTCCGCAACATGCCATCGCCCCGCCGGGTGATGCGCCCGCTGTAATCGACCTCGCCCGACTGATAGCGCTTCGAGGTCAGGCCGATATAGGCGCCCACGGATCTGGAATGAGCGAACCGGGTGGGGTCGTCGATGGTGGCCAGGAAGGCATAGGCGGTGATCGCGCCAACACCCGGCACGCCCATCAGCCTGCGGCACAGGTCAGAGCCCCGAGCTTCGGTAAGCAGCCGCCGGGTAAGCTCCGCAAGGGACCGTGCGAGGTCTTCTCGTAGGCGCAGCAATGGCCTCAGGGCTAGGGCGAGCGCCTCATTGGCCTCCAGCGCCAGCTCCACCCGGTCGGCCCAGCGACGGGGTCCCTTCGGCAGGCGCACGCCCATGCTCGTCAGCAGACCACGGATGGTGTTGTCGAGGTCCATGCGCTGGCGCAGGACCAGGGCGCGCGCCTTGAGCAGTGCCCGCATGCCCTGTGCCGCCTCGCTCTTGACCCGTACCGCCCGATAAAAGCCAGTTCGCGCCAACTCGGCCAGCATGGCTGCGTCGTTCGCATCGGTCTTATTCGGCATCTGGCTGAGCACAGCATGAGCCTGGCGAGCGTCGACGCAGACAGCCGGCAGGTCACGGGCGATCAGCTGTCGGTACAGCCAGTTCGCCATCCGCTCCGTCTCGAGCACCAACCGGGCGGGTCGACCGAAGCGGGCCAAGGCCGCCGCGATCGCGTCCGGGTCGGTCGCCGTCTTGCCCTGGCCTAGGATCCGCCCGTCGGCGTTTCGAGCACAGTAGGCGGTCTCCTCCATGGAGACATCGAGGCCAACGAAATAGCTCATCTCGCACTCCTCCGACTGACTGGGTGGCAGCCCATCATCGGCCACCAACCCCGGAGTGCGCCCGCCCTCAGTTACGCCATGTCGGCTCGGAGACGCCCATCTTGCGGCAGATCTCCTCCACTGCCGTCCCGCTCTCGGCCTGCCTCAGCGCAAAGGCGATTTGCTCGTCCGTGTACCGCTTCCGCTTCACGGCACCCTCCTCCAAGGGTCAGAGTGCCCGAAAGACTTGCGCTCCACCCGGACCAGTTTCGAGGGTCAGGACCATCGTGATCCGTCGGTAGACATAACGGCCGTGCTCGGTCGCCAGGGCCACGATCACCTCGGTCAGCACCGCTTCGTCAATCCGGACGCGGCACGCGCGGCGCCGCGTCGAGCGGAAATTTTCTGGTTTAAGCGCTACTGGATAAACTATTTGCCGGTGCCTGGCGGATTTTCCATACTTATTCCTCCCTAAATCGCGAATTCCAAAAAATTTCTTGTCTGTGTATGTTTGAGGCGGTGATGGTGATTGGGCCGTCGCACCTATGCGCTGGGTGTGATTCGGCAATTGCCTCACCGCATCGGCCATACAGATGCGTCGCTTAGCCCAATCTGCGCAGGGAGAATGTTTAGGTGAATGAGATCGTCTCAGGCCGGCGACTCGGGCCATTTATCCTCCTCACTGATGGTGAGGGCCTTCGTCATGCTGTCCGGGCAAATGCCATTGTGGCTCTGAGCGATGCGGACGACCAACTGGGCACAACGACGATCCAGTTACCAGGAGGGCGGGCGCTTTTGATCCTTGTGCCCTTTGAGGACGTGTTGGCATGGGTCAGCTGAACGTGCGAGCATGCGGCACCAACAAAGTTAGTCGTGTGTTGGGTTGGTGCACTCTGTTTTGTGGCGAGTGCATGATCAGTGCCGGGCGCCATGTCTGACCTCGGTTATTTTCCGTCGCTGCTTGACGGTGAACTCGTTTACTCCGGGGCTGCACGCTATTCCCGCCTTATCGGGATCGAAGATGCGCGAATTATTCTTCGGTTGGCATTTGGGAAGCGATCCGGAACCATAAATATGATGTTAACTGGTGGCCTGAACAAACTCGCGGCTGCTATTCCGCCGGAATACCGCCTCACGGCACAGGCACTGGCGATTGAGCATACAGTCCTTCCCTATTACTCGCCATTTATTACCACCAAGGGTCACGAAAGTCTCTGGTCCTCGCTGCTCGGGGGCTGGGCCCCAAGCGGATATGTATCAGTGTCGGCAACGCGAATGGCGCTGCCTCGCCACTCACATCTGAATTATTGCCCCGTTTGTGCCCGCGAAGATGGGATGCACGGCGAGGGCGCAGCATGGAGACGTGCGCACCAGTTGCCAGGCGTTTACGTATGCTCTGCGCATGACGTTCCCCTGATACAATCAGACGTTCGCTGCACTGGTCGCACACGCCTTCATACCTGTCCCGAGGACGCCGACGCTGGGTTTCCGCTTCGGTGCCCTTTCACCTCGGTGGCAGCGCGGGCAATCGCGCGAGCGACTAACGAAATTATGGCGGCCAACCAAAGCCCTATCCCATTTCGCGCGCTCTCAGCCGCAGTCAGGGCGGTGCTGACGGAGGCTGGCTGGAGAGGTCGCTCAGGGATCAAGACGACAGAGATGGCCGAAGCATTCGGCAAGTGGCTTATCCCGGCCGATGTAGAATCGGATCTGGGTTGGCTTAGTTTTGTAGGGCGCAACATGTGGTCTGAACTATGGTCTACCGCCCAACATATTCATGCACGGCACCCGGTCCGGTACATCATGCTGCTGGCATTTATTGGCGTGAGTCCTGGGGCATTCTTTGCACAGTGCCGGGATCTGCAGCGACATTCACCGGAAGTCGCACCGAAGGTGACAGTTTTCAGAAATGCTGGTGTCACTACCGAAGTCTACAAAGAGCGGCTTCGTGTGTTCCTGGCCGCCCATGCCGGATCCACTCGGACACAAACTTGGAGGCGCCTGGGTTACGCATGTTGCATCCTGAGGCATCGTGACCCCGAATGGCTCAGTGCGGCACTTCCGATGCCTGTGCGCCGTACCGCCTCGTCGCGACGGCGAGTCGATTGGGTAAATCGGGATTGCGAATACCTTGGACGCGCCCGCACAGCCATCGAAGCCATTCGTAACAAATCCGGCAAACCGAGGCGGCTCTCCGTTTACTCGATTTATGAGGAGATGGGCGTCTCCCGGAAAATGCAAAGATTTCGTGAGAGGCTGCCCCAGACGACATCTTGTATCTCTGGCGCCCTGGAAGGGAACAAGGATTGGTTTCGAAGATTGGGCAGGTGGAAATTCATTAATACGACGGTTAAATCGGGGCGGATGCCGACTCTTGTAGAATGGAAGAATCACTTAATACCTCAATACTCTTTGAAGCCCGATATTCGGCAGATGCTTGACGAGCTGTACGTCGCACTATCGGGTGAATGTGTGGAATTCTTCAGCTCCAGGCGCGCTACGGCTCCGACATCTGAACAGCAGGTATTCAAATGAGACGAGGTCTCACTCGGAGCGCAGTCGCGCGCCGACTTGCCGGAGGCCGGGGTTCAGGGCACGGGGCTTTGTACAAGGCTTTCTTGGGAGTTCGAGACGTGCCGTCCAGGGGCCTTACTACGCTCGTCCCTGGCAGGCTTACGGGCCGTCAGCACATTGTGTTTTCGACGCTCGAGCGCCACTGCCTTCTATTCCTGCAACGCCTTGATGACGTCATCGACATCCGGGAACAGTTTCCACTTCCGCTCGATCGGTCGACCCGTATCGCAGAAAAATTGGGTTTAAAGCACCCCAGATATTCGCGAGGGAGTGAGATGGTTATGACCGTTGACTTTCTAGTGACACGGCGGCGTGGCGATGGCCAGCGTTGGTTTCACGCTATTTCGGTCAAACCCAGCAAGGAACTCGCCATTATCAGGACCCGCGAGAAGCTGGAGATCGAGCGATTAGGCTGCATTTCACTCGGCTGGCGCTGGGCCCTCGTCACTGAGAAGGAACTTCCGCCGACCCTTTGCGGCAACCTCGACTGGCTGGACCAATGGCATAACATCCCAGAGGCGGAGCTCCGTGGTCGAGATGTCAACGCGATCGCGGCCTGCATCCTGGAAGCAATCTGCCAGGAGCCCGGGAATGCGCTTAATGAAGTCTGTGCCAGCGTAGACCGCCTGGTTGGACTCGACGCCGGGACCGGACTCACGGTCTTCGCCCATATGCTCGCCCGAAAACGCTGGACAACGGATCTCCTGTCACCACTCGACGTCAATCGGCCAGCGCCCATTCTGACGGTGGGTTGATGGCGCGCGACGAAAGCCGGCGGCGCGATGGCTTACCCCTTTTTTCGCAACCAGATCATCCGCCGTCTTCGGCCTGATGGCTTAGCACATCATGCGCGGATTCTTTGGTTTCAGCCTGGGCGTGAGCACGTCGCTCTGTTCCGCCTCGATGCGCTAAACGCCTTGCCCGAATGGGAATCTGCAGAGCGACTGTCCGCTGGGGTGGCAGGCGGCGAAATCGAGCCGCTTTCCGATGATCCATATGCGGTGGACGTGCTCCCTGAAAGCACTCTGAACAGCGCCGAGAAGTCGCTGCGCGACACCCGGCTGGCTGTCCTCGCGCCATTTTTCGCAGATCCGCTAGCGGCTCTGGACCCACATGGCAGGGCACGTCTGATCGCTGAAAGTCATGACCTGGCGGGCGCTTCGCGGGCTACCGTGTACCGCTTGCTTCGCCTCTATTGGCGCCACGGCCAAGTCCCGAACGCGCTCGTGCCTGTCTACCGCCATTGCGGGGCGCCAGGCCGCGAGCGGGCCGACAACGACCCAGATCGGAAGAAGGTGGGTAGGCGCCCTCGCGGCTTCCCCGAGTGGCGGGATGAGGGGGTGCGCGTCACCACCACTGTCCGCGACAAACTACAGGACGGATACCGTTACCTGGCTAAGGGAATGAACTGGATCGAAGCGCACCGCGAGGTGCTGCGCTTGCACTTCAGTCACGAAATCCTGGTTGACGGTCGCCCCAAGCGGGTGACGCTACCAGATCACCTCCTGCCAACGCTCAACCAGTTTAAATACTGGATCAGGAAGAAGCACCGACCGAGCGAACTCATCATCGCCGCAAAGGGCGAGACGGCCTACGCCACCGGACACCGGCCGAAGATCAACACCTCGGCCGACATGGCGCATGGGCCAGGAGCGATTTACCAAATCGACTCAACAGTGTGCGATATTTATCTCCGGAGTAGGTATAATCCGGAGTGGCTGGTGGGCCGTCCGATCCTATACTTGGTTTTCGACCATTGGTCGCAACTCATCGTCGGCTTCCATGTGACGCTGGATTCGGCAAGCTACCAGGGTGCAATGTTCGCGCTTGAGAACGCATTTTGTTACAAGGTGCCGTTCTGTAAAGCATTCGGCGTGGAAATCGGCGACGCCGATTGGCCAGCGAGGCATTACGCGCATGGATTGCTGACCGACCGCGGGCCGGACTTCACGAGCAAGATGATCGCGGAGGGTGCCGGAACTCTGGATATGCGGGTTGCGTGGACTTCGCCAATGCGTCCCGACCTCAAGGGCATCGTCGAGGGCGGCATTGGGCTGATCAGCGTTGAAGGATTTAGGTGGGCACCGGGAGCAATTCGCAAACGCGAAAAAAACGAGCGTAAGCACGAGCTCGATGCCAAGCTCGACATGAATGATTTTACCGCCTTGGTCATCAGATGGATTCTGAAGTACAATAAGAGTCACCGGATCAAGAACCCCCCGATAGCCTGGACGTCCACTGATGGGGCCGATCCTGTTCCTCTGCAGCTATGGCATGAGGGACGTAGGCTGCGGGGCGCCATGGCGCCCGCCGACCCGAACCGCGTACGCCTTGCGCTCATGGAGCGGGTCGAAGCCGTCGCTACGGACGAGGGGCTGCGAACGGCCGACAACAATCTCCACTATTGCTCAGCGGGAGCCGACGAGCTGGTGGACCTATCGCGACTCCCGGGCCACCGTGCACGGAGGTTTACGGTTTGCCGCGACCGACGTGACATCACCCACGCCTTGCTCCTGACACCGAAGGGAAAGGTCGCGGGACAGCTCGTGATGACCCCCAAGGACCGGAGGCGTTTCGACGGCTGGTCCCATGAGGAGGTGCTCGAGTTCTGTGAAATGCGTAAGATCCAGTCGGCCAAAGCGGGTGCAGACCAGTACAGGGCTTGGTACGAATTTAAGGACCACACCGACGCAATCGAGGCCGAAGCACGCGTTAGGGGCGGCAGCATCAAACCGACGAGGGGCCCGGGCGGCATCCCCGCGCAACGCGCGGCGGATCGCCGAGAGGCGGCGCGCGAAGCGCAACCCTGGACGACCGGTTCGGTCCCGAAAAGCCACGGCGCTGGAGAGCCGTTGGCTGTGGGATCTGGATTGCCGAATCCGCCGGAAGCGACTGCCACGGTCCCACCACCTTCTGCGTCCGCTCACACGACGAGCACGGGCGTTCGCGAAGCGCGAATTGCTCTCCTCCGGGGGCTTGAGGACGGCGAAGGAGCTAGCTGATGGCGCGTCCTGCGATGTTCGACGCGGTCTACCGGGACCAGGCTGTTCCTCACTATCGAGGGAACCCGCTGAACGAGGCGCTGCCGGACATTTTGACGGTGGACGAGGCGGTCAATGCAATGATGCGTCGGGTGAGGCCGACGGAACAGGAGCGCGCCCTGCCGCCGCACCTCAGACGGCACGCGACGAATCGGCTCCGAGATTTCCTGTTCCCGCTCACGATGCATTTGGATCTGTCGGCTAGGCTCGGGGAACTCATCCGCGACGGGTATTCAAGACGAAACCCGCACACGGCCGATTGGCGGAGCGTGCTCCAGGTTTCTGACAATGCAGGCAACGCAGACCTGGCCTATGTCGGAAGGCCGGGGCTGCCGGGCCTTTTGATGGCGCTCATCGGGCCGAGCGGCATCGGCAAGACGTCCGCCGTCGACGCGGTTCTCGCCACCTACCCGCAGGTTATCCGGCATCTTTCCTACAAGGGCCAGCGCCCGCGAATCGCGAGGCAGATCGTCTGGCTGAAGCTGACGTGCCCGCCCCAGGGCTCCACGCGCGAGCTCTGCTGCGCCTTCCTAGACGAAGTGGACAGGCTCGCCGGCACGAGCTACGGGCGCGATTTCGTGGGTAGGGGCACGACCGCGGAAGCCATGCGCCGCCTCATGGCGAAGGTGGCGCTGCTGCATGGCGTCGGCCTCCTTGTCGTGGATGAGGTGCAATGCCTGTCGGAGGCTAGCTCCGGCGGGTCAAGAGTGATGCTCAATTTCTGGCTCGCACTGACGAACGGGCTGGGCATACCGATTGTCTCCATTGGAACGCCAAAGAGTAAGCGGATTCTCGGCGCCGAGTGGCAGCACGCACGACGCGGGGTCGGCCAAGGCGATTTCATCCTCGAGCGCCTGAGCAACAACGACGAGTTCGAGATTTTCTGTTCGACGCTCTGGAAAGAACAGTTTCTTCAGCAGCCCGCACCGCTGACGAGGGCAACAATCGACCTGCTCTACGATCGCAGCCAAGGCGTGCTCGACCTAGTGGTGAAGCTCTTCATGATGGCCCAGCGCAGGGCCATTGACGCGGGCCACGAGACGCTCGAGCACAGGCATTTGACAGAAGTTTACGACGAGTCCTTCAAGCTGGTGCACGGGTTTCTCGAGATCATGCGGCAGGGCGGAAACGCCGACGATGACCGCTGGGATCAGGCGCTGGACCATCTTGACCGGACGCTCGCCGCGCAGACCGACCGGGAGAGGGCGATGGCCGCGCTCCACCGTGCTCGGCAAGCGGAGGACGTCGGTTCCGCTGGCCAGCCGAGTGAGCCGAAGCGGAAGAGGCAGCGAAAGCGGCCAGCAGAAAGTGCGCCGTCAGGTGTCGCTGACAGCTCTCACACGGCCCAGGCTTGGACGCCGCCCGACGACTCGGTGCTGGCGCAGAAGGGCGGGCATGAGCCACTGCGCGAGGCTGGCCACATCTACGACATCTCGGCCGACCTCATGGGAGGGAAGCCTACGTCCGGCAGTTGAACCTCGGGTGTTGCTGGCACCGGGTCAAGAGCCTGAGGTATTGCGCGATTGGCAGCTAGCACTACTTCGGCAGATTTCTGGCGATCCGAGAGTCAGACTGGTAGGCTGATGGACAGTTCGATTGGGTTGCGGCCTGGCGAGGTGGCGCATGATCGAAGCGGCGGCGGTCGATTGGGAGCCAATCTTTGCCGAGTGGCTGAAGCCATTCTTGGAGGCCCTCGGTCATAAGGTGCGGCAGCGCTGGGCGCCGGTCTATGTGCGAGGTCTGCTGGGTCCTGGGGACCGCAAGAGCGTACAGCCGATGGCGGCGCGAGTTGCGCCGGCGGACTGCGACCAACTGCACCACTTCATCAACAGCCCAGCCTGGCAGACTGCCCCGCTTGATGTGGTGCTGGCGCGCGAGGCGGACCGCCTCGTGGGCGGGCCGGAGGCGGTGCTGATCATTGATGATACCGCGCTGCCCAAGAAGGTCGAGCACTCGGTCGGGGTCGCTCAGCAGTATGCCGGTGTGCTGGGGAAGACGGCGAACTGCCAGGCCCTGGTCTCGCTTACCCTGGCCCGCGGCGAGGTGCCGGTGCCCGTGGCGCTGTTGCTCTATCTGCCGAAGACCTGGTGCCAGGACCGACGGCGCTGCGATAAGGCGGGGGTGCCAGTGGAGTGCCGCGCCTTCCGCAGCAAGGGCGCCATCGCGCTCGAAGAGATCGATCGGCTCCGGGCTGCCGGCGTCCGCTTTGGTTGCGCCCTGGCCGACAGCGGATACGGCCGCAGTGCCGCCTTCCGGCGCGGCCTCGCCAGCCGTGCTCCGCTCTGGGCGGTGGGCATGCCGAAAACGCAGACGGTCTACTCCGCCGCGGTGAAGCTGTGCTGGCCCGCCCCGCAGGGCAAGGGACGTCCACGCCGGCATGGAGTGCCGAACCAGCGGCCGGTAACGGCCGCCGCCGCCCTGAAGTCCGCGCCTTGGCGCTCGGTCCAATGGCGACAAGGCACCAAGGGCCCGCTGATCGCCAGCTTCGCCGCCCGACGTGTCCGGAAGGCCGAGGGGGGGCAGTCGGAGATCGGACATCGCCTGCCCGGCGATGAGTTGTGGCTGGTGGGCGAGCGGCGCAGCAGCGGCGAGCGGCGGTACTACCTGGCCAATCACCCCGCTGAGACGTCCTTGCAGACCCTCGCGGCGGCGATCAAGGCGCGCTGGGTTTGCGAGCAGGCGCACCAACAGATGAAGGAAGAACTCGGTCTCGACCACTTCGAGGGGCGATCCTGGGCCGGCCTGCACCACCATGCCTCAATGGTGCTGATCGCCTTTGCCTTCCTGCAGCACCTCCGGCTAGGGCAGAGTGGCCAGCGGGGGGAAAATCTGCACCACCGGTCCGCCACCCCAACCCACCTTGCCTGCCATTCGTCGCGCGCTGCTGGCTCACCTCGCCGCCGTCGTGCGGCTGCGGTGTCCCAAATGCCGCGAGTTCATCGTCCTGCACAGGCTCGAATAAAAGTGCCGAAGTAGTGCTAGTCGCCCGTGAACTACGGGTTTTTCAGACGGCTGAGTGCCTGGGCAGGCGTCTCTCTGAGCTGGTGAGCGGAGGTCAGCCGGCTGAGCAGGCAGGCCAAGAGGCAGGCCAGCCAGGCGCGGAGCAGGCGGAGGTTGTGGCCCACGGCGGCGAGGACGACGTTGATCGTATCGCCTTCTGTGCCGCGCAGGAAGTTGCGACCGAGATGGCCTTCGCTCTTCAGGTGGCCGATGACGGGCTCGATGGCGCTGCGGCGCCGCCGCTCGCGGCGAATGGTGGGCGTGATGCTGCGCTTCTGGCCGGAGATGAACACGCGGGACTTGTCGGCATCATGGCCGCGGTAGCCGCGGTCGACATAGGCGCGCTCGATCTCGATGCCGGTGATGCGCTCGGTCTGGGCGATCTGCTCGGCCAGGGTGTGGCCATCATAGGGGTTGCCCGGCAGGGCGCGGGCGCCGAGGACGAACTGCCCGCCGGGCGCTGCGGCATTGGTGGTGGCGAGCGAGACCTTCACGCCGAACTCGTAGCGGGCTTGCGCCTTGCCTTTGCCGATGCACTCCACCTCCGGCGCGTGCAGGGAGTAGAGCTTGTCGCGGCCGCGGTCCTCGCGCCGTTGCCGCAACAGCCGAGCGACAAGGCCGAGCGGACCGGCGAGGGCGGCCTGAATGGCGGCGCTGCCCACGATCTTGCGGCCGATGTCGCGGGCCAGGCGCCCGAGCCAGGTCCGCAACTGCCGGACCTGGCGCTCCGCTTGGCGCGGGCGGCCCGAATGGATCAGCTTCGCGGCCTCGCGCCGGGCACGCCTTGCCACCCGCAGGTAGGATTGGCGCAGCTGGATCCCGTGCCGCCGGGCAAGGCGCGCCAGGATCTCGATGCCGCGGTGGAGCAGCTTGCTGTCGGTGGGGTGGGTCACCGCCTTGGGCTGCACCGTGGTGTCGATGGTGACGCGCTGCAGGTGCTTGTCCTCGACGGCGCCGCTGCGCCGTGTCGCGGCCAGGCTCTCGGCCAGCAGCACCCCCAGCCGCTCCGCGCCAATGCGCTGGCGCCAGCGTGTCAGCGATGAGCGTTCCAGCGGCAGGGCATCCTGGAAGAAGGTCTCGCCGCAGAACAGCTGCACATACGGGCTGTCGAGATAGCGCGCGCAGACCGCCTCGTCGGAGAGCCTGTCCATGTGCTTGAGCAGGTGCAGGCCAACCATCAGCCGCGTCGGCAACCCCGGGCGACCGCAGTCGGTGTAGAGCGCCCCGAACTCCGCCTCGAACCGGCGCCAGTCGATCAGCCCGGCCAGGCGCACCAGCGCATGCCGCGGGTCCACCAGGTTCTGCAGCCGGGCGCGGAAGAGATCCTCCTGCGGCCCGGCGGTAGGTTGCTTGGGACGCATCAGCGAGCTCCCTGCCAGGGTGCCGCCGATCGAATCACGCCCCGTCCGGTCCCGCAGCGCACAGCCTTGTTTGCAAGGTTCTGGCTCTTGTTCGAGGCTAAACCGGCAAAAGCGGATACTTCCCCAATGCCGGAAAACCGCAGATCGCCGCCAGCTTCAGCCTATTTCACGGCTGACCAGCTACTGACATCGTAGTTGCGCCGGTGCGGTCCACGACTAGACCCCTTGAGTCGACCGAGCCGCCGCAGTCGGAGAAAGCAGCGCAAACGCGATCTTGAGGCGGATTGGCAAGCGGTTGTCAGAGGCGGTAGCGCCTCTCCGAGCGCACAGTTTCGAACTCTATTTCCGCGCTTAGCTAACCGGGTGTTCCTCCGAGTTTCAGAGTTTGATCTCTGCCCTTCCTGAAAAGGCCAACTGCCTCGATGAGGCTTAGTCTCAGACTCTATTGTCTGTCCCCAGGCTGGCAGGCGGTCGCCGCGCCGCGCGCCGCGAAAAAGGCCTCGGCCGGGGAGGGCGGCTCGTCCGGCGGCGGCGCCGGCGCTGCGGCCGGGGGCGCCGGCGCATAGGACGGCACGGGCGCCGGCCCCTGCACCGGGCGGCCCGCGCCGGCATCGAGGATGCGCTGCAGGATGTCCTGCTGCGTCCCGGTCGGCAGGCTCGGCAGCGGCAGGCCGCCGGGCAGGGTGGAGGGCAGCGCGGGCGGCGAGAGATACCCCCCGCCTGCCCCGGCCTGCGTCTGCGATCGGGCCGGCATCGGCAGGGCGAGCTGCACCGCCAGCAGCGCCGCCAGCATGCGGTGCATCGGGGAAGGGCCGGCGCGGCGATGCAGCGGGACGTCCTCTCGCGGGCTTGGGCGCAAATGCAACTATTCCTTGCAACGTAAATAGCCGAATTCCACCCTGATTTGGCAATGATTCGAATATTTAGCCTTCCTAGGCGAGGCGATGCGGCGGCACGACTGGGCCTGCGTCCGGTGCTGCTGGCCGCTTGGCATCGCGGCCCCGGGCGCGTGCTGGCACGCCGCCGGTTGCAGGATGCGGCGGTGCCGCCGGGACCTTTCCTGCCGGCCGGCGGGATCGCCGCGCCGGCGGTGCCCGGATGGCACCGGGACGCCGTGCTGGCCCGCGCCGCGGCGGCGGCGCCGGCCGATTGGCACGGCCCCTTCGCGGCCGCGCCGCACGCGCTCGACCTCGACCTCTTCGCCCCGGGCGACGTTCGCCCGGTCTGGGAGCGCAACCGCTGGGCCGAGCTGCCGCTGCTGGCCCAGGCCGCGCGGCTCGACCCCGCGGCCGGCCACTTGGCGCGGGCCGAGGCGCTGCTGGCCGGTTGGGCTGCGCGCAACCCCGCCTTCCGCGGCCCGAACTGGGCCTGCGGGCAGGAAGCCGCGCTGCGCGCCCTGCATCTCGGCCTGGCGCTCGCCCTGCTGGGCGCCGAGCGCGCGCCGCCGCCGGGCGCCCGGGCGCTGCTGGCGCTGCATGGCCGGCGCATCGCCGCGACCCCGGCCTATGCGCTGGCGCAGGACAACAACCATGCGGTCTCGGAAGCCGCCGGGCTGCTGGCCTGCGGGCTGCTGCTGGGCGAGGCCGGCTGGACCCGGCGCGGCGCGGCGCGGCTGGATGCGGCCTTGCTGCGGCTGGTCGCGCCCGACGGCTCCTTCGCCCAGGTCTCGACCGGCTACCACCGGCTGCTGCTCGACGTGCTCGCGGTGACCGAGGTCCTGCGCCGCCGGCTGGGCGGGCCGCTTCCGGCCGCCGCCGACCGCGCCGCGGCCGCGACCCGCTGGCTGCACCGCCTGGCGGAGCCCGCGACCGGGGCGATGCCGCGGCTCGGCCACCAGGACGGCTCGGCCTTCGCCGACCTCGCCTTGGCCGGGCCGGACGACGCGCGGCCGAGCCTGGAGCGGGCGGCGCGGCTGTTCGGCGGCGGCTCGGTCGGGCTGGCGGCGGAGCCGGGCTGCGCCTGGCTAGGCCTGGCGCCCGGCCGCGTGCTTCCCCCGCCGCCCGCGGCCTGGGTAGGGGAGGGCCTGCGCGGCTGGCATTCCGGCGGCGCCCGCGCCCTGCTCCGCACCGGCCCGCTCCGCTTCCGCCCGGGCCAGGCCGACCTGCTGCACCTCGAGCTCTGGGACGGGCCGCTCGCCCTGCTGCGGGACGGCGGCAGCGGCGCCTACAACCCGCCGCCCACCGAGGCCTGGTGGCACGCCCATTTCACCGGCACCGCCGCCCACAACACCATCGCCTTCGACGGCGAGGACCAGATGCCGCGGGTCACCCGCTTCCTGTTCTCCCATTGGCCGGCCATGGGGGTGCTGCCCGACGGCGCCTTGCTGCGCGACCGGCGCGGCCGCCGCCACGCCCGCCGGGTCCGCGCCGAGGGCCGCCGCTGGGTGGTCGAGGACCGGATCGGCGGCCCGTTCCGGGAGGCGGCGCTGCGTTGGCGGCTCGCACCCGGCCCATGGCGCGCGCGGCCGGACGGCGTGGCAGGTCCCGCGGCGCGGCTGCGCGTCACCGCCGACGCGCCGATCCAGTGCGCGCTGGAGCCGGGCTGGGAGAGCCCCGGCTATGGCGAGGTCCGGCCGGCCCCGGTGCTGGTCGTGCGAGTGAGGCGCCCGGTCACGAATCTCACAACTGTGATCGAATTGCCTTTCTCAACCCTGGATTGAGCGCGCGCCGATTGTCTACAGATCGGAGTCGCAAGATCCACAGGGGAATGCATGCCGCTGGACCTGCTGCTGCGGGGTGTCTGGGACCGGCGCTGGCGCGTGGCCCTGGCCACCCTGCTGCTCTATGCCGCGCTGGCCGGCATCGTGTTCCAGCTGCCGCGGCGGCATGTCGCCCAGGCCGTGGTCGCCCCGGCCGAGACCACCAGCATCGCCACCTCCACCCTGCTCTCCCCCGTGCCGCTCTTCGGGGCGGGGCTGCTGGACGACAGGCCGACGGGGAATTTCGCCGTCTACCTCGATGCCCTCCGCTCGCCCGAGGCCGCGGCGATGCTGGCGCGCGACACCGGGCTGCCGGCGCACCTGGCCGAACGCCGCGCCGCGCCGCCCCTCGGCTGGCTGCGCCGGCAGCTCGGCCTGCGGATGGAGCCCGACCTCGACGACGTGCAGGACTGGCTCGAGCGCAACTTCGCCGCCACCCAGAACATCGCCACCGTCACCGTGACGCTGACGCTCGCGCATGCCGGCCGCGCCGCGGCGCTGGATGCGCTGCAGCGCCTGCATGCCCTGGCGGAGGCGAAGGTGCGCGGCGACCTCGCCGACCTCGCCCGGCGGCGGATCGCCGCGATCGAGGCGCGGCTGGCCGTCGAGCGCGACCTTTATCTCCGCAACGCGCTCTACGAACTGCTCGGCCAGCAGCAGCGCAGCGCGCTGGTGGTCGCGGCGGATGAGGCGGTGGCGGCCCGGCTGGTCTCGGCGCCGATGGTCGAGCAGCGGCCATCCCTGCCGAACCGGCCGCTGCTGCTGCTGCTGCTGGCCGTGGCGGCGCCGCTGGCGGTGCTGGCGGCGACCCTGGCGCTGGTGGTCGTCCGCGCCCTCGCCGCCGGCCGGCCGCGGCCCTTGCCGCTCGGCCTGGCGATGCCGCCGATGGGGCCGGCGGAGTGACCCGGGCCGCCCGGCCCGAGGCCGCCTTTCCCGCGGTCCGGTTCGATGCCGCGAGCCTCGCGGCGGGGACCGGGCTGCTGGCGGCGGCGCTGCAATTCGCCGGCGCGCTGAAGTCGCTGCCCGGCATCGCCGCGCTGCCGGTCGACCTGACCCTGCTGGCGGCGCTGCTGCTGCTGCCCTCGCTCGGCCTGCTGCTGCTGGTGCGGGACTGGGTGGTCGCGCCGGCAGTGGCGGGACCGCTGCTGGCGGCGGCGCTGCTGCTGGTCTGGCTGGTGCTGGCCGGCGGCTGGACCGCCTCCCGCCTCGTGCTGGCGGAGAAGCTGCCGCAACTGGTCCTGCTGGCGCCGACCATGCTGCTGGCGGGGATGCTGGCCGGGGCGGATGGCCCGACGCTGCGGCGGCTCTCGGCCGCGGTGGTGGCGGTCGGGGTGGCGGTGGGCGCGGCGACCGCCTGGGGCGTGCTGGCCGGCCATGTCGTGCTGGGCGGCGCCGTGGGGCAGGATCCGGCGAAGCTGCGGGTGCAGTACCAGCTCGCCGGCCTCGCCATCGCCTGCGCCGCCGGGCTGGCAGCCTTGCGGGTGGTGGAAGCGCGCGGCCCGCGCCGGCTGGGCTGGGCCGTGGCGACGCTCGGCCTCGTTGTGGCGGTGCTGGTGCCGGGCGGGCGGGCGGCGCTGCTCGGCCTGCTGCTGGGCGTCGCCGGGGCGCCGGCGGTGCTGCTGTGGCTGTCGGCCCGGCGCGGCGCGGCGCTCGGCTGGGTGGCGATGATCGGCGCGGCGGGGCTGGCCGGGCTGGCGGGGCTGCTGGCCATGCCGGGCGCGGAGCTCGGGCTGCGGACGCTGGAACGGCTCTTCGGCGACCCGGCCACCGCCACGCCCGCCCGCCTGATCCTTTGGGGGGAGGCGCTGCGCTGGGCGGGCGAGGCGGCGCCCTGGGGCATCGGCACCGGCGGCTTCACCCTGGCCGCGGGCAGCGGCGACGACCGCGCGCTGCACCCGCACAACCATGCGCTCGAGGTGCTGGCGGAAGCCGGGCTGCCCGGCCTGGCGCTCTGGCTCGCGGCCTTCGGCGGCGGGGTGGCGCTGGCGGTCCGCCGGGCGCCGCGCGTCGCGCCGGGCCGGGCGGCGCGGATCGCCGCGCTGACCCTGCCGCTGGGACTGACCGCGATGGTCTCGACCGATCTCGGCAACCGCATGGTCTGGTTCGGGCTCGGCCTGCTGCTGTCGCTCGGCCTGGAGGCGCGGCGCCGCGTGCTGCCGGGGGAGGACCAGCATGTATGAGCGCCGGGGCAAGCGGGCCTTCGATGTCGCCGCGGCGGCGGTGCTGCTGCTGCTCGCCCTGCCGCTGCTGGCCGCGGCGGCGCTCGGCGTGCTGCTGGTGCTCGGGCGTCCGGTGCTGTTCCGCCAGCGGCGGACCGGGCGCGGCGGGGTGCCTTTCACGCTGGTGAAGCTGCGCAGCCTGGCCGAGGGGCCGGGGCCGGACGCGGCGCGGCTGGGCCGCTTCGGGCGCTGGCTGCGGGCCAGCGCGGTGGACGAGCTGCCGCAGCTGGTCAACGTGCTGCGCGGCGAGATGAGCCTGGTCGGGCCGCGGCCGCTGCTGCCGGAATACGAGGCGCGCTTCACCCCGGCCCAGGCGGCGCGGCTGCGGGTGCGGCCGGGGCTCTGCGGCCTGGCCCAGGCGGCGGGGCGCAACGCGGTGCCCTGGCAACGCCGGCTGGCGCTGGATGCGCGCTATGCCGGCGCGGCGCCGACCCTGCGCGGCGACCTGGCGATCCTGCTGCGCTGCGCGCGGGTGCTGCTGCGCGGGCAGGGCGCCAGCGCGCCGGGGCACGCGACGATGCCGGCCTTCCGGCCGGGGGCCTAGAGGGGGCCTGCCCTGGCCGTGTCGGGACACCATCGCTCCGGGCTTCGTCGAGCCGGGGCTCCACGTCCTGCGCGTTTCCACCCGGGACGACCGCCGGCGAGCGCCCGCTTCCTTCCCGGGCGGACGGGCACGACCGGGCCACGCGGTGCTCTCCCCAGGGCCGATCATCCATGTCCGCGGGTTCGCTTTGGATTTGAGCGGGTTGAACCCACAATTCCGCTCAATCCGCCTCAAGATTCTTGAAGGTGCCGCCTCGGCCGGCAGGCGGAAAGCCAAGCCAAAGGCCAAGGTGAGGTGAAATGGCTTGACTTTTTGTAGGAATAAAAACTTAAATCGCGCCTCGGCCATCCCGGCCGGCGGAGCGAGGCATGATCATCCGGGTATCCCCGCAATGGCAGGTGACGATCCCCAAGTCGCTGCGCGCCCGGCTCGGCCGGCCGCGGCAGATGGAGGCGCGGCTGGAACGCGCATCGCTGGTGCTGACGCCGATCCTGATGGAATCGGTGGAAACGGCCGAACGCACGCTGCGGCCCGAGGGCATCACCGCGGAGGTGCTGGTGGCGGCGATGGACCTGGTCGCGGCGCGCCGGCGGAAGGCCGCGGCGGCCGCCGTGGCGGCGGGCGCCGCGGTCAGGGCGCAGGACGCGGTCTGACCATATTCCTATAAAGCCGGGGACGGCCCGGGGGCAAGGCAAATCCCCCCGGGTCGCCCGGCCGTCAGCCCGCCGGGCGCCGCGCCAGGGCAAGGCCGATGCCGAGCGCGACCATCGCGCCGCCCGAGGCCTGGCGCAGCCGGCGGACCAGGCCGGGGCGCGCCGCGGCGCCCTCCCGCAGGCGGCTCGCCGCGAAGGCCACCGCGATGTCGGCCAGGGTGTTCAGCGCCACCGAGACGGCGCCGAGCAGCGCGAATTGCAGCGCGACGCGGCCGGCCGCGGGGTCGAGGAATTGCGGAACGAAGGCGAGGAAGAAGGCCGCGGTCTTCGGGTTCAGCGCCTCGACCAGCACGCCTTCGCGGAAGGCCCGGCCCGGCCCGGCCGGCGGGGCGGCGGGGCTGGCCGGCGCCGGCGCGCCGGCGGCCCGGAAGGTCCGCCAGCCCAGCCAGACCAGGTAGGCGGCCCCGGCCAGCTTCAGCGCGGCGAAGAGGTCGGCGCTGGCCAGCACGATGGCGGCGACGCCGAGGCTGCCGGCGAGGACATGCACCAGCCCGCCGAGGCCGGTGCCGAGGCTGGAGGCGATGCCCTCCGCCCGGCCGCCGGCGAGCGTCCGCGCGGCGACGTAGACGAGCCCCGGCCCCGGCGTGACGGCGAGCAGCAGCGCCGCGGCGAGGTAGGGGGCGAACTGGGTCAGGTCCGGCATGGCCGAAGTCTGATGGATCGTGGCCGCACCCTCAACCCGAGGTGTCCAGAGGCCTTTCGGCCTTCGGTGGGGGGCAGGGGGGCAAGGCCCCCTTGGCCCTATCCTCTCGCCGCGATCTCCCGCAGCGCCTCCACCCGCACCTTTCCCAGCGCCGTCCGCGGCAGCGCCGGCACCGCGACCACCGCGCGCGGCTGCTTGAAGCGGGCGATCCGCCCCTCGAAGTGCCGCAGCACGGCCTCCCGCTCGAAGCCCGGCCCGGGAACCACGACGGCCACCGGCACCTCCCCCCAGCGCGGGTCGGGCCGGCCGCAGACCGCGCCCTCCAGCACGCCGGGGGCGGTGCGGAGGATGCGCTCCACCTCGGCGGGGTAGATGTTCTCGCCGCCCGAGATGATCAGGTGCTTCAGCCGGTCGGTGAACCAGAAGCGGCCCGCGGCGTCGCGGAGGCCGACGTCGCCCGAGCGGAACCAGCCGTCGCGGAAGTTCGCCGCGGTCGCGGCCGGAGCATTCCAGTAGCCGCGCGCGACATGCGGGCCGCGCAGCTGGATCTCGCCCGGGGTGCCAGGCGGCGCCTCGCGCCCGCGCGGGTCGACCACCCGCGCCTCCCCGTGCAGCGCCGGCGCGCCGAGGCTGCCGGGCGCGGCTAGCGCCGCCTCCCGCGTCTGGACGATGGCGATGGGGCCGGTCTCGGTCGCGCCATAGACCTGCTGGACCGGGATCCCCCGCGCGTGGAAGGCCTCGATCAGCGGCAGCGGCACTTCGGAGGAGCCGGCGCCGACGGCCCGCAGCGAGGAAAGGTCGGCCGCGGCCCAGCCGGGATGGGCGACGAGGGCCTGCATCACCGCCGGCACCAGCAGGGTGAGGCTCGGGCGGTGCGCTGCGATGGCGGCGAAGGTGGCCTCGGGGTCGAAGCGCGGCAGCAGCACGACCTCGGCCCCGGCCAGCAGCGCCGGGGTGGTCTGGATGTTGAGGCCGCCGACATGGAACATCGGCAGCAGGGTCAGCACCCGGTCGGCGGCGGTCAGCGCGAAGGCGTGCCGGGCATTCGCCGCATTGGCCAGGAGGGCGCGCTGGTCGAGCACCGCGCCCTTCGGCTGGCCGGTGGTGCCGGAGGTATAGACCAGCAGCAGGGGGTCGTCCGGCGCGCCGGCGGCGGGCGGGGCGGCGGCGGGCCAATCGGCCTCGGCGTCCAGCAGGGCGCAGCCGGGGGGCGCGGCGGCGCCGGCGGCGGCGGCCATCTCCCGCGTCGCGGCCAGCAGGCGGGCGCCGCTGTCGTCCAGGATGAAGCGCAGCTCGGGCGCGGCCAGGCGCCAGTTCAGCGGGACGAGGATGGCGCCGAGCCGGGCGCAGGCGAAGAGCAGCACGAGCTGCGCCGGGTGGTTCTGGCCGAGGAAGGCGAGGCGGTCGCCGCGGCCGAGGCCCTGCGCGGCGAGCGCGGCGGCGGCGGCGGCGACGCGGCCGTGCAGCGCGGCGTAGGTCAGGCGGCCGGCCGGGCCGCTGAGGGCAACGGCGTCCGGCGGGGAGGCAGGGTTGGGGAGGGAGAAGTGTTCCTTCCCCAAGCCCCACCCTTCCTTTCTGTGGGCCGGGTGCCGCGGCGCGGAGGGTACCGACCCAGAGAAACAGGTGAGGGGGCCCGGGGGAGAATACCTTCTCCCCCGGCCTTCCCTTCCCCTACTCATCCGTCTCCCCCGCCTCGTAGAGCGCCGCGCGGCCGATGCGGTCGATGCAGAGCTCCGCGGTCCAGGGCAGCATGAGCGAGCCGCAGCGGGCATCGCGGTAGAGTCGCTCGAGCGGCAGGGACTTCAGCATGGCCTGGCCGCCGCAGGTGCGGACGGCCTTGGCCGCCAGCGCCGCGGCATTCTCCATCACCGTGTGCTGCGCCGCCCAGGCGCGCAGCAGCTGGTCCTTCGAGGGATCGGGCCCGGCCTCCGTCACCGCCTGGAACCAGAGCGCCTTGGTCTGCTCCAGCATGACCCGCATCTCGGCGACGGCGACCTGCTTGGTCGGGTACATCCGGCGCTTCACCGGCGGCGTGCCGGGCCATTCGCCGCGGAGGTATTTCACGGTGAAGTCGTAGGCGGCCTGGGCGATGCCCATGTAGGCGGGCGAGAGGGTCATGAACATGTGCGGCCAGCGCGTCGCCGCCTGGAAATAAAGGCCGGGCGGCATCAGCGCCGCGTCTTCGCCGACGAAGACGTCGCGGAAGACGAGGTTGCGGGAGACCGTGCCGCGCATCCCGAGCGGGTCCCAGCCGCCCTCGACGGCGACGCCCTCCGCGTCGCGCGGGATGGCGAGGTAGAGCGTGTCGCGGCGGGAGGGCTTCGCCTCGCCGTCGCGCAACTCGGTGCAGAGCACGCCGTAGAAGTCGGCATGGCCGGACAGGCTTGCGAAGATCTTCCTGCCGCTGATCAGGTAGCCGCCGGGGACGCGCTTCGCCGTGGTGCCGAAGGCGACCCCGCCGGCCGCCGCCGCGCCGCCCTCGCTGAAGGGCTGCGCGTAGATCGCGCCGTCGCGCAGGATGCGGTCGTAGTGCAGCCGGCGGCGGCGGCGATGCTCGGCGCGGATATCGGCCGGCAGGTCGAGGTCCTCGGTCAGCGCGCCGGTCCAGAGCGTGGAGCAGACATGCATGTTCCAGGTCAGCGCGGTCGCGCCGCAATAGCGGCCCATCTCGGCGGCGGTCAGGCAATAGGTGCGGAAGCCGGCGCCGCGCCCGCCCTCGGCGTCCGGGATGCAGATGCCGAGCAGCCCGTTGGCGTGCATGTCGCGGTAGTTGTCGGTCGGGAAGCTCGCCTCCCGGTCCCAGCGGGCGGCGCGCGGGGCCAGCACGGCCTGGCCGAATTCGCGGGCATCGGCGGTCAGCGCCGCCTCCTGCGCGGTCAGGCGGAAGGCGGCGGGGTCGAAGATCGGGGCGTCCACCCTCAGCCCTCCCGCAGGGCTTGCAGGAAGCCGCGCACCGCGGCGTTGAAGCCGGCCGGGTCCTCCAGATGCGCGAGATGCCCGCAGCCCGGCAGCACCGCGAGCCGGGCATTGCGGATGGCGTCCCTCATCCGCTCCATGGTCTTCGGCGGCGCCAGCGGGTCGGTCTCGCCGGCGACCAGCAGGGTGGGCGCGGCGAGCCGGCCGAGGTCGTCGCGCCGGTTGAAGGTGGTCAGGCAGCGGACGGCGGCGCGATAGGCCGCCTCCGGGGCCGCGGCCATGGCATCCACCGCGAGGTGGACCAGTGGCGCCGGCGTGCCGGGGCGGAGCATCGGCCGGATGCTGGACTCGGCCAGCGCGGCCATGTCCTGCCCGGCCTCGAGCGGCGCCAGCCGCTCGGCCAGGAAGGCCTCGGCGAAGGCGGGGTCGCGGCCGCCGAAGGCCGGGGTGGTGGCATAGAGCACCAGGCCGCGGACGCGTTCGGGGAAGCGCAGCGCGAAGTCGAGCGCCAGCATGCCGCCGATCGAATGGCCGATCAGGTCGATGCGGGGGATGCCCTCGGCGTCCAGCCGGTCGCGCAGCAGGCCGGCCCAGCCGGCGAAGCTGGTCTCGGCCGGCATCGGCGTGCCGGCGAAGCCGGGCAGCGGCCAGTCCAGCACCCGGGCGGGGGCGAGCGCGGGCAGCACCGGCGCCCAGCTGGCGCCGCCGATGCCGTGCAGCAGCACGATGGTGGTCATGGCACGAGCCTCCCTTCGACCACCACCGGCCTGCCGTCCAGCGCGATGGTGCAGTTGCGGACGGGGATGTCGAAATGCCCCTCGGTGAAGCGCCCGGCGAATTCGTTGGCGCCGGTCGAGAACAGGAAATTGCCGGCGAAGGCGCGCAGTTCGGTGCCGTTGGTGTCGCGGCGGTCGTACATCGCCAGCGCCTCGTAGCGCGCCCGGGGGTTCAGCCCCCAGCCGACATGGGAGACCGCATAGGCGGCGCGGTCGCCCCAGGCGGCAAGGTAGCGCCGCATCAATTCGGCATCGGTCCCGTCTCCCGATATCGAAACGATATGATCGTCCCGCAACTCCAGGTGGACGGATCGTTCCAGGTAGCGTTTAAAAGTCAGGTTCGCGTCCCCGGCATCCAGCACCAGGGTGCCCTGCACGCTGCCGGCCCGGGGGAAGGAGACGACGACGCCGCCCGGCCAGTGCGCCACGGTGCCCGGCCGGTCGGTCCAGCCCCAGACCCCCGCGGTGACCGCATCCTCCAGCGCAATCGTGAGATCGGTTCCGGCGGCTGAGACGACCGTCATGCGTTTCGTTCCCCGGGCAAGCTTCACCGCGGCGCGGACCGGGGCTTCGTCCTCCGGTCGCGGCACCAGCCGGGCGAGGGCTTCCGGGTGCTCGTTCGAGACCATGAGGACCCGGCTGCCGGCGCGCAGGATCCCGCCGAGTTCCGGGGCGTGCAAAAGGCCTTCGAGGGTGAGATCGAGGATGAGCGGAGAGGCTTTCAGCGCGGCGAGCGCGGCCGGATGCGCCTGCAGGGCGCGCGAGGCGCCGGTCGAGCGGACCGGCACCGGCGCGGTCTGCGGCGGGGTCGGCAGCACCAGGCGGAAGGGCCGGCAGCCCAGCCGCAGCGCGGCCAATTCCGCGAGATCGATGTTCACCGCCCGGGACTGGCTCTCCGCCAGGAGACAGACGGGCAGGCCCGCTTCCGCCCGGCAGAGCCGCAGGACGGTCTCGAAAGCCTCGATCCAGGGTGCCTCGATGCGGTCGGTGAGCATGCGGTGAGCCTCCTCGACGACCCTGACGGCGGGCCGATTAGCATGAAAATGCATTCATCGCCTGAACGTACTATTTTGACAGCATTTGAGTCGGAATGGGCCTATCATACCGCAAAGCGCAACGTCATCGGATCGCTATCGTTATGTCCCAGCCTCCCGCGAATCCGCCCGGCAGCCGGTTTGTCGACGACTACCTGCTCTACCTGCTGGCTCGCGCCTCCCACCTCATCTCCGCCGAGTTCCACGACCAACTCCGCCGCCGCGGCATCAGCGTCCCGGTCTGGCGGGTGCTGGCCAGCCTGGTCGGCAGCAGCGGGGAAACGGTGACCGGCCTGGCCGAGACCTGCCTGCTGCAGCAGCCGACCATGACCAAGCTGCTGGACCGCATGGTGCGCGACGGCTTCGTCAAGCGCACCCAGGACGCCAAGGACCGCCGGGTGGTCCGGGTGGCGCTGACCACGCGCGGAGAGGTGACGGCGGCCGACCTGGTCCAGGCCGCCAAGCAGCACGAGGCCGAGGTGATGGCCCGCCACCCGGAGGCCGAGGCCCTGGCGATCAAGACCCTGCTGCGCGCCATCATCGCCCGGCAGACCCGGCCGCGGCGCGGCTGAGGCCGGCCCCGGCGGTCGCCTCCGCCTGCGGGGACGGATCCCGGCGGGGCCTGCACGGCCGGGCGCGACGATCCGCGCGGAAAACCGCGGAGGGCGGCGGATTGGCGTTCTGGCACGGCCGCAATCCGGGATAGCCTGCCGCCCGGCACCGCGGCCGCAGGCCGGCGCGCGGGACCGCACGGCCATCCCAGTCCGGGGCAGCACCCATGCCTTCGCCCGCCAGGCTGCAACGCATCATCCTCCTGCTACTGGCGGTATCGCTGGTGGTCCAGGTCGCCCGGCTGGTATTCCGCTGAGACGCTGCCTTGCACGCCCGGCCGTCGGCTCGTAGGGCCGCCGGGAAGGAACCAGATCACATGCCCGAGACACCTCCCCTCGCCAACGGCGCCGCGGTGGCTGCCGCCGCCCCGGCCCTGCCGCCGCTCTACGGCGCGCTCGATCCGCTGACGCCGGAACGGCATGCCGGGCTCCGCGTCCGCGATGCCGGCTTCGGCTTCGCCGCCCAGGCCAGCGCCATCCCCCTGGTGGCCGAGGAATTCGCCATCGCGGCGCGCACCCTGCCGATCGTCTTCGGCGCCCAGGCGCCGCACCTGCCGGTGGCGCTCACCGGCCTGGCGCCCGGCAGCAACCTCTACGTGAACGAGCAGGGCGCCTGGAGGCCCGGCGCCTATGTCCCGGCCTACCTGCGCCGGGTGCCCTTCTTCCTGGTCCGCACCGCCCCGGGCTCGGACCAGCTCGTGCTCTGCATCGATCCCGGCGCCCCGCAGGTGAGCCGGACCGAGGGCGAGCCGCTGTTCGACGCGGCGGGCAAGGCGACCCCGCTGCTCGACCGGGTGCTGGCCTTCACCCGGTCGGTGGAGGAAGGCATGCTGCGGACCCGCGGCATCACCGAGCGGCTGCACCAGCTTGGCCTGCTGAAGCCGGCGGTGGTGCAGTTCCCGCACCATGGCAAGCCGCTGCGGGTGGACGGCTTCTTCGCCGTGGACCGCCCCGCGCTGGCCGCCCTGCCGGCCGAGCAGTTCCTCGAGCTGCGCGACAAGGGCTGGCTGGAGCCGATCCATGCCCACCTGCTGTCGATCGGCGGGCTGCCGGACCTGGCGCGGGACCTGGCGACGCCGGGCTAGGGCGGGTCCCGATCTGGCGGACTCGCCTGATCGGGCAAAGATGCCCGCAAGAACAAGCGGCAAGGGCGGTTGCCGTGGGCCAAGGCGAACGGAAGCCGCTCCAGGTCGGGAAGGCAAAGCCACCCCCGTCCCGGACCCCGCCCTTCGATCCGCGCGACGGCGGGAATGGCGGGCAGGCGGAAGGAGGCCGCCTGCGGCGACCCTGAGGACCGTACCGGGGCGGCCCTACTCCGCGGCCAGGCGCGGCTGCCAGTCCCCGCGCGTGGCGCGTGCCAGGCCAAGGTGGTCGCGCAGCGTCCGCCCCGCATAGTCCTTGCGGAACAGCCCGCGCCGCTGCAGCTCCGGCACCACGTGCTGGACGAAGTCGGCATAGCTGCCGGGGACGACGCAGGCGCCGATGACGAAGCCGTCGCAGGCGCCGCCCGTGAACCATTCCTCCAGCTTGTCGGCCACCTGCTTCGGCCCGCCGACCATGTTCATCGGCGGCTTGCCGCGGCCGCTGCCGACCATGAAGTCGCGCACCGTCGGGTTCTTCTTGCCGGTGTTCTTCACCACCCGGTCGCGGATCGCCTGCAGGCCCTGGATGCCGGCCATCTCGGCATCGGTGAAGGGCTCGTCCATGCCCTTGCTGGCGAAGTCGAAGTTCAGCGCCTCCGACAGCAGCGACAGCGCGTCGATCTCGAGCGGCAGGCTGGCGATCAGCGCCGCCTTGTCCTCCGCCTCCGCCTGCGTCGCGGCGCAGATCGGGTAGGCGAGCGTCGCCACCTTCACCGCATCGGGGTCGCGGCCTTCCGCCGCGACCATGGCCTTGAACTCCTCGTATTCGAGCTTGCCCGAGGCGACGTCGTGATAGGCGACGAAGACCAGCTCGGCCCAGCGCGCCGAGAAGCGCTTGCCGCGGCCGCTGCTGCCGGCCTGGATCATCACCGGGCGGCCCTGGCGGCTGCGCGGCACGGTGAAGGGGCCGCGGGAGTGGAGGAAGCGCCCCTTGTAGTCGAGCCGGTGCACCTTCTGCCCGTCGCCGAAGCGGCCCGTGGCCTTGTCGACGATCAGCGCGTCGTCCTCCCAGGCGTCCCAGTGGCCGAGCACGACCTCGACGAACTCGTCGGCGCGGTCGTAGCGCGCGTCATGCGCCATCATCTCGGCATGGCCCATGTTCGCCGCCTCGCCGTCGTTCAGCGAGGTCACCACGTTCCAGGCGGCGCGGCCCTCGCTCATCAGATCCAGCGTCTGGAAGACGCGGGCGACGTGGAAGGGCTCGAAATAGGTGGTGGACGCCGTCGAGCCGAGGCCGAGCCGCGAGGTCACCGCGCCCATCATGGTCAGCGTGACGATCGGGTCGAGCTTCACGCAGCGGATGCCGTGCTCGATCGTGTGGTGGTGGTCGGAGCCGAAGCGGTCGGGCATCGACAGCCGGTCGTCGAAGAAGCCGAGGTCGAACTTCCCGGCTTCCAGGATGCGGGCGATCTCCTGGAAGTAGCCGGCCGAGAGGAAGTCGGTGCGGCTGTCCGGGTGGCGCCAGGAGGAAGCCAGCGTGGTGCAGTTCTGCGCCTGCAGGAAGCCGACCAGGTGCATCTGTCGCATGGATCTTTCCCCTACTCCGTTGCCGCGGAGCTTCCGCCCCGCCCTGGCTCGCGTCAACGCTGGCCCCGGACGCCGGCGGTGCTAGCATCCGGGCTGCCGGCCCGCAGAGGCCGCCCCGGGAAGGAGACACCATGCAGGTTCCAAGGCGCGCGGTGCTGGGCGCCGCCATGCTCGCAGCCCCCGCCGTCGCCCATGCCCAGGCGCCCTGGCCGGAGCGGCCGATGCGCTTCGTCATCGGCGGCTCGGCCGGCGGCGTCTCCGACATCCTGGTCCGCATCCTGGAGAACCGGCTGCGGGAGAAGCTGGGCCAGCCCCTGGTGCTGGACCCGCGGCCGGGCGCGGGCGGCATGGTCGGCGCCGAGGTGGTCGCGCGCGCCCCGGGCGACGGCTACAATTTCTACATCAACCACATCGCCTCGCACGGCATCGGCCCGAGCCTCTACAAGCGGCTGGCCTTCGACCCGCTGAAGGACCTGCCGGGCGTCGCGCGCCTCGCCTCGATGCCCAACGTGCTGATCGTCAAGGGCGACAGCCCGCACCGCACGGTGCAGGAGCTCGTTGCCTTCTGCCGCGCCAATCCGGAGAAGGCGGTCTTCTCCTCGGCCGGCACCGGCACCTCCTCGCACCTCTCGGGCGTGCTCTTCGGCCTGCGCGTCGGCGTCGAGACGACGCACGTGCCCTATCGCGGCACCGCGCCCAGCATGGCCGCGGTGCTGAACGGGGAGGTGCTCTTCGCGATCGACAACGCGCCGGCCTCGCGCCAGCAGGTGCTGGCCGGGATGCTGCGGGCGCTCGCCGTCTCCACCGCCGAGCGCGCCTCCACCATGCCGGAGCTGCCGAGCCTCGAGGAGCAGGGCGTCAAGGATTTCGACGTGGCGTCCTGGTACGGCATCGTGGCGCCTGCCGCGACGCCGCGGCCGATCATCGAGCGCATGGGGAAGGAGCTGGTCGAAGCGCTGGGCGATCCCGGCCTGGCGCAGCGCTACCGCGACTTCGGCGCCGAGCCGAAGCCGCTCGGCCCGGCCGAATACGATGCCTACATGCGGGCCGAGGCGGCGAAATGGGCGCCCATCGTGCGCGCCTCGGGCGCCTCGGTTGACTAGCCGCCGGGCGCTGCTGGCGCTGCCCCTGCTGGCGGGGCTGGCGCGCGCCCAGCCATCCTGGCCCGACCGGCCGCTGCGCTTCATCGTCAGCGCCCAGGTCGGCGGCGTCTCCGACATCCTGGTCCGGATCTTCGAGAGCCGGCTGCGGGAGAGGCTCGGCCAGCCGCTCTATGTCGATCCGCGGCCGGGCGGCGGCGGGCTGATCGCGGCCGAGACGGCGATGCGCGCCAACGACGCGCACAGCTTCACCGTGAACCACATCGCGTCGCACGGGATCGGGCCCTCGCTCTACCGCAACCGCGGCGGCTTCGACCCGCTGCGCGACATGCCCGGCGTCTGCCGGGTCTGCGCCATGCCGAACGTGCTGATCGTCCGCAGCGAGCTGCCGATCCGCAGCGTCGCCGACCTCGTCGCGCATATCCGCGCCCATCCGGACCGGGCGAATTTCAGCTCGGCGGGGTCCGGCACCTCCTCGCACCTTTCCGGCATCCTGTTCGGCCAGATCATGGGCGTGGAGGTGACGCACGTGCCCTATCGCGGCACCGCGCCCTCCATGCTCGCGGTGCTGAACGGGGAGGTGCTGTTCAACATCGACAATGCGCCGACCTCCCGCCCGCATGTGCAGTCCGGCGCGCTGCGGGCGATCGGCGTCAGCACCTCGAAGCGCGCGGCGATGATGCCGGAGCTGCCGAGCTTGGCGGAGCAGGGGGTCGCGGGCTTCGACGTGGCATCCTGGTACGGCTTCGCCGCGCCGGCCGCGACGCCGGCGCCGGTGGTGGCGAAGCTGGCCGCCGTGCTGCTGGACGCGGTGGCCGATCCCGGCATCGTCGCGCGCCTCGCCGAGATCGGCGCCGAGCCCTGGCCGCTGGACACGGCGGGCTACAACGCCTTCATGCGGGCGGAGGTGGCGCGCTGGGCGCCGGTGGTGGCGGCTTCAGGGGCGACGGTGGATTGAAGGAAGGCCGGGGAGGAAAACGGGTATTCCCTCCCCGAACCCCTCCCTGCCCTTTTGGGAGTCCGGTGTTGCCGCGCGGCGGCTGCCGGACTCCCAAGAATAGCTGAGGGGCCCGGGGAGAATACCTTCTCCCCGGCCTTTCCTGATGAGGATGGACCTTTGACGACAGGACCGGGCAAGCGCGCCAACCTTGCCCTCGTCGTGCTGGCGCAGGTGCTGGCCCTGGCGCTGTGGTTCTCCGGCACCGCCGCCGGCCCCGCCATGGCGCGCGAGGCGCCGCTGCCGCCCGGCTTCCTCGCCTGGCTGACCGGGGGCGTGCAGCTCGGCTTCGTGCTGGGGACGCTGGCGAGCGCGGCCCTCGCGCTGCCCGACCGGCTCGACCCGCGGCGGCTCATCGCCGCGGCCTCGCTGCTCGGCGCCGCGGCCAATGCGGCGGTCCTGGCGCTGCCGGTGGGCAGTCCCGGCGTCATCGCGCTGCGGGTCGTCACCGGGCTGGCGCTGGCCTGCATCTACCCCGTCGGGATGAAGCTGGCGACGGGCTGGGCGACGCGGGCGGATGCCGGGCTGGTGGTGGGGATGCTGGTCGGCGGGCTGACGCTCGGCTCGGCCTCCCCGCACCTGGTCAACGCCTTCGGCGGCGTCGGCTGGCGGGTCACGGTGGGCGCCGCCTCGGCCGCGGCGCTGCTGGCGGCGGGGCTGATCCTCGGCACGCGGCTCGGCCCCGCGCATGCGCCGGCGCCGCCCTTCCGGCCGGGCCTGGCGCTGCTGCTGTTCCGGACGCGCGGCACCCGGCTGGCGACGCTCGGCTACCTCGGGCACATGTGGGAGCTCTACGCCATGTGGGCCTGGATCGGCGCTTACCTCGCGGCGAGCTTCGCCGCCGCGGGGCGGGCGGGGGCGCCGGGCCAGGCGGCGCTGGCGACCTTCGCGGTGATGGCGGCGGGGGCGGTGGGCTGCGTCGCCGGCGGGCGGCTCGCCGACCGGATCGGGCGCGCGCGGCTGACCATCTGGGCCATGGCGATCAGCGGCGCCTGCTGCCTGCTGGCGGGCCCGGCCTTCGGCGCGGCGCCCTGGGTGACGGTGCTGCTCTGCCTGGTCTGGGGCGCGACGGTGGTGGCGGATTCCGCGCAGTTCTCGGCGAGCGTCGCCGAGGCCGCGCCGCCCGGCCTCGCCGGGACCATGCTGACGGTGCAGACCAGCCTCGGTTTCGCGCTGACCCTGCCGGCGATCCACCTGCTGCCGCTGCTGGCGGAGCGGTGGGGCTGGGGCCCGGCCTTCGCCACGCTGGCGATCGGCCCGGCGCTGGGCTGCCTGGCCATGGCGCGGCTGCTGCCGCGCGAGGGGTAGGCCGGCAGGCCGGGCCCTCGTGCCTCCGCAGGATGCCCGGCGCAGGGCGCCCCGCCCTGCGGCGCGCAGGGCCTGGATGCGCCCGCCGCCGCTGCGGCGAAGCCCGGCCGGGCGCAGGCGCGGCGCCCGGGGCGCAGGAAGGTGGAACCTTCCCGCGGCTGGTATCAGGCCTTCGGCTTGGCCGAATAGGCGCCGCCGGCCGCCCGCACCTCGGCGGCCGTCCTGGCAGCGCGCAGCCGCGCCAGGTGCTCGGCCTCGCCGGCCAGCATCCGGTCGGCATTCTCCAGCACCTCCGCGGCGCGGTCGGCGGGGAATTTGACCGCGCCGTTCTCGTCCATGTGGATCAGCTCGCCCGGCGCGACATCCATCCCGCCGACCGAGACCGGCACGTTCACCGCCTGCACCGCCATCTCGCCATGCCCGGCGGTGACGCCGCCCAGCAGCAACTGGAAGCCGAGCTTGCGGATCTCGTCGACGTCGCGTGACGGCCCGTTCGAGAGCATGCCGATGCAGCCGACCGACATCATGGACGTCACCATGATCTCGCCGGCCAGCCCGGCCTTCGCCATCAGCTCGTTCGGCCATTTCTGCTGGATGACCAGGATGGTCGGCTTCGGCATGGCGTCGAGCGCGTCGATCACGTCCATGAAGCTGAGCCGGCCGCTGTAGTTGGGGTCCGGCAGGCCGTAGACGCAGGTGACGGCGTGGCCGACGACCGGGCCCATCTCCGGGTAGATGCAGCGGATCGAGGTGTCGGTGTACCAGTTCTCCGTCCAGGGATTGTACAGCCCGAGGCAGAGCGGGTTCTTCGGATAGGTCGCCACGACGTTGGTGACGGTGGGCGTGTCGATCCTGCGAAGCCCTGCGAAGATCTCGTCCTTGGTGGCCGTCATGCCGGCGCTCTCCCTGGTTGGCGGGCGCATGGTCGCGGGCCGGGCGCCCGCCGTCCAGGCCCCCGCAGCGGGTCGTTCCGCCGGTGGGCGCATCGCGGCGGCGGGACCAGCCGGCCGCGCCGCCACCGGCCGCCCCTCAGGCCGCCGCCTTCGCCCCGGCGCGGGCGCCGGCCTTGATCATCTCGGCCGCGCGTTCCGCCGTCATCAGCACCGCCGGGTGGATGTTCGACGACGGCACCAGCGGGAAGACCGAGGCATCGACCACCCGCAGCCCCTCCACGCCGCGCACCCGCAATTCCGTGTCCACCACCGCGCGGTCGTCGGCGCCCATGCGGTTGGTGCCGCAGGGGTGGTAGACCGTGGTGCCGGAGGTGCGGAGGTAGTCGAGGAAGTCGTCGTCCGTCTGCGTCGCCGGGCCGGGCGACAGCTCCTCGACCACCAGGTCGGCGAAGGGCTTGGTCACCGCGATCCTGCGCGCCAGCTTCGCCGCTTCCAGCATCACCCGCACGTCGGCCGGCGCGGTCAGGTAGTTGGCCTGGATGCGCGGCTTGTCCGCGACATCGGGGCTGCGCAGCGCCAGCTCGCCGCGGCTGTCCGGCCGGCACTGGCAGAAGTTGAAGGTGAAGCCCGGGTGCTTCGCCAGCTTGCTCGCCGAGATCCCCTGGTTCTGCGTGTCGAGGCTGAAGTTGACGAACTGGTACTGCACCTCGGCTTCCTCGGACCCCGGCAGCACGCGGGCGAAGAGGCTCGCCTCCGAGGCGCCGATCGTCATGTGCCCGCGCCGCCGGAGCGCCCAGTCGAGCCCCATCTTCGCGGTCTTCAGCGGGTTCGCCATGCTCTCGTTCAGCGTGTCCGCCGGCTTCGTCCGGAAGGCGAAGCGGACCATGAAGTGGTCCTGCAGGTTCTTGCCGACCTCCGGCGCATGCACCCGGCTCTCGATCCCCATGCCCTGCAGCGCCGAGCCGTCGCCGATGCCCGACAGCATCAGCAGCTTCGGGCTTTCGATCGCGCCGGCCGAGAGCAGCACCTCGCGCCGCGCGGTCCAGGTCTCCTCCGTGCCGTCGGACTTGCGGACGACGACGCCGGTGCAGCGGCGGCCCTCGAAGGTCAGCCGCAGGCCGAGCCGCTCGGTCTCGACCCGCAGGTTCGGCCGCTTCATCGCCGGCCGCAGGTAGCCGACCGCGGGGCTCCAGCGCCGGCCCTTGTGGACGTTGAGCTGGTTCGGCGCGACGCCCTCGAACCATTCGCCGTTGTTGTCGCGGTTGCGGGCGAAGCCGAGGCTCTCGCAGGCCGCGACGAAGGCCTGGCAGCCGATGGTCGGCGCCGGGACTTCCGCGATCTGCATCGGCCCCTCCTTGCCGCGGAACTCGCTGTCGGCGCCGTGGAAGGTTTCGAGCTTGCGGAAGGCCGGCAGGCAGTCGTCATAGGACCAGCCGCGCGCGCCGGACTGCGCCCAGCGGTCGTAGTCGCGCGGGCTGCCGCGCAGGAAGACCAGCCCGTTGACGCTGCCCGAGCCGCCGACCACCCGGCCGCGCGGCCAGTAGACGCTGCGGCCGTGCAGCTCCGGCTCGCTCTCGGTCTGGTAGTTCCAGTCGAACTTGCGGGTCACGTAGAGCCGGGCGAAGCCCATCGGGATGTGGATCCAGGGATTGGTGTCCCAGGGCCCGGCCTCGAGCACCGCGACGTTGACCGACGGATCCTCCGACAGCCTTGCCGCCAGCACGCAGCCGGCCGAGCCGCCGCCGATGATGACGTAGTCCGCTTCCGGCATCGCCCTGCTTCCCCCTTCGTCTTGTCCGCATCAGGCCATGCGCCGGCAGCAGGGGCAAGGCGGCACGCGGCTTGCGGGGCCGCGGCGGACCCTGCTGGGAATCCCGCCCCTGCACCGCCGCCCGGCCGCTGCGCGATGCCCGCGCCAGCCCGCGATCGTCACCCGCGCCAGGGCCTGACCTTCCACAACGCCTGCAGCTGCGCGTCCACCCGCGCCGCCTCGGCCCTGTACTCGGCGCCGACCAGCGGCCGCATCGGCATGAACTGCCGCGCCATCTCCGCCTTGAAGGCGGGGTCGGCCAGCGCCTCGCGGAAGGCGGATTCCAGCCGCGCGGCGATGGCCGGCGGCAGGCCGGGCGGGGCGATGATGCCGCGCTGGGCCGAGGCCACGACGTCGTAGCCCTGCTCGCGGAAGGTCGGCAGCTCCGGCAGGTCGGCCGCCCGCGCCGTCGCGGCGATCGCCAGGCCGCGCAGCTTGCCCTCGCGCGACAGGGTGACCAGCTCCGTGGTGTTGCCGACGCCCGCGGCGATATGCCCGCCCAGCAGCTGCGGGATCAGCGGCGCCGACCCGGCGAAGGGCACGTGGGTCAGCGGCGGCAGCTTCGCCGCGGCCTCGAATTCCAGCATCAGGATGTGGTCGTCGCTGCCGATGCCGGTGGTGCCGTAGTCGAGGCTGCCCGGCTTCGCCTTCGCCTGGGCGATGAGGTCCGCCAGCGTCCGGATCGGGCTGTCGGTGCGGACGTAGATGCAGTTCGGGTCCTCGACGATATTGGCGAGGAAGGTGAAGTCGAGCGGCCGGTAGCGCGCCGGCCGCTCCAGCGGGATGCCGCTATGCGCCGGCATGGTGGTGGCGCCCAGCGTGTAGCCGTCCGGCGCGGCGTTGAAGATGACCTCGAGCCCGATCTGCCCGGCGGCGCCGGCGCGGTTGGTGACGACGGTCCGCATGCCCGGGATGCGCTCGGCCACCGCCGGCATGACCAGCCGGGCCAGGATGTCGACGCCGCCGCCGGGCGGGTAGGGGACGATGATCTCGACCGGCCGGTCGTTCGGCCAGGCCGCCTGGGCCCGGGCGAGGGCGGGCGCGGCCAGGCCGGCGGCCAGAAGGGCGCGGCGATGCATGGTGATCCTCCCGTGTTTTGCCGCATCCTGGCACGGGATCGGCACGCGCGCAGCACCGCTGGCGACGCGGCGCCAAGGGGGGGCGCCTTCGGGCCGATCCGCCCCGCTGCGCAATTTCGCCACGCGCCGCGGCTAGGATCGGGGCGTGACCGACCTGCCCCTCGCGCCGCGGCGCCTGACCTTCGCCCTGCTCGGCCTTTCGCTCACCGCCCTGCTGCTCTGGCTGGCGGTGCGGGTGCTGGCGCCCGGCGGCTGGACCCCGTGGGAGGTCCTGCTGCTGGCCTGCTTCGCCGGCACCGCGCCCTGGACCGCGCTCTGCGCCGCCAATGCGCTGGTCGGCGGGGCGATCCTGCTGGCGGCGCCGGACCCGCCCGCGGCCGTCCTGCCGGCGCTGCGCCGGGCCCGCCCCGGGGCGCCCTCGCTGCACACCGCCATCGCCGTCTGCATCCGCGCGGAGGAGATGGGCGCGGTGCTGCCGCCGCTGGCCCGGCTGCTGGATGGGCTGGAGGCGGCGGGGGCGGCCGGCCGCTTCACGCTCTGGTTCCTCTCCGACACCGCCGACCCGCTGGCCGCGGCGGCGGAGGAACGCGCGATCTCGGCCTTCCGCCAGGGGAGGGTCGAGGGCGGCATCGCCGTGCGCTACCGCCGCCGGGTCGAGAACATCGGCTTCAAGGCCGGCAACGTGATGGACTTCCTCGACCGCCATGCCGGCCAGGCCGAGCTGATGCTCTGCCTCGACGCCGACAGCGAGATGACGGCGCCGGCGGTGCTGCGCCTCGTCGCCTGCATGGAGGCCGACCCGCGCATGGCGATCCTGCAGCAGCTGATCGTCGGCCGCCCGGCGACGGCGGCCTTCCCGCGGCTCTTCCAGTTCGGCATGCGGGCGGGCATGCGCGCCTGGGCCACCGGCCAGGCCTGGTGGCAGGGGCCGGAGGGGCCATACTGGGGCCACAACGCCGTCATCCGCGCCGAGCCCTTCCGCCGCCATTGCCGGCTGGAGCCGCTGCCCGGCGGCCGCCCCATCCTGTCGCACGACCAGGTGGAGGCGGTGCGGCTGCATGCCGCGGGCTGGAAGGTCTGCTGCCTGCCCGTCGAGGCGGGCAGCATGGAGGGCAACCCGCCGGCCCTGCCGGAATTCATGGCGCGCGACCTGCGCTGGGCCGCCGGCAACATGCAGTACTGGGACCTGCTGTGGCTGCCGGGGCAGACCTGGATGGGCCGCTGGCAGCTGGCGCAGGCGATCCTGCTCTTCGTCGGCGCGCCGCTCTGGTGCGGGGTGCTGGCCTTCGCCGCGCTCAACGCCGCGGCCGGCGGCGGCGCGGCGACGCCGGATGGCTGGCTGCTGGCGCTGCTGCTGGCGACCTGGGGCATGCTGCATGCGCCGAAGCTCGTCGGCTATGCCGAGGTGCTGGCGAAGCCCCGGCTCGCCGCGAGCTATGGCGGGCGCGGCGCCTTCCTGCGCGGCGCGGCGGCGGAACTCGGCTTCACCACGCTGCTCGACCCCGTCAGCACCTGCAACAAGGCGCTCTTCCTGCTGGCGCTGCCCTTCGGCGGGCGGGGTGCGGGCTGGGCGCCGCAGAACCGGTCGGATCGCGGCGTCGGCTGGGGCGACGCGGCCCGGCTGCTCTGGCCGCATACGGCCTTCGGGGTCGTGGTGTTCGGCCTGTTGCTGGCGACGGCGCCCGGCGCCGCGGCCTGGGCCCTGCCATGGGCCGGCGGGCTGCTGGCGGCCGTCCCCTTCTGCGTGCTGACGGCCTCCCCCGGCCTTTCGGCCGCGCTGCGGGCGCGATGCCTTGCCGCGACGCCGGAGGAACTCGCGCCGGGAGGCGCCGGCGCGCCGTCCGACGGGATGCCCCGCCTGGCCTGACACGATCGCCGCGCCTGGCGTGCCGGGCGTCACGTGGTGCCATCGTGATTGTTGTCGCGATTTTTTGATATGGCGGATCGGGGCGCGACGCGAACGGCAACCCCGGGTTCCATCCCCCGGCGGTCACATTTCGGTCTTCTGCCAGAACATATGCCCCTGCCGGCTTCCCTGAGGTAACCGTTTGCGGCGTCACGACTATCGCCGTGCCGCGGCCCTGTCCGGTCAGGCGCATAGCCGGGACAGGCGTATACGAACCTCCGGCTAGTCCGCAGAAATGTCTAACGAATACAATCTTCTATCGCTATTCATTGCAAATTTCGTATGGTGTTTTCGTTTCAAAAAACATAAAATTTGCGGCGGCAGGGCACGACCGCATGCCTCAAAAATGATCATACCCTTGAGAGAGCAGACCCATGACGTTCTATTACGGCTCCGGTAACGACATCATCGACGTCCATGCCAGCGCCACGCCGGTCCAGATCCACACCGGTGCCGGCAACGACAAGGTGACCGGCAGCAACGGCAACGACACGGTCAACGGCGGCGAAGGCAACGATTCGATCGACGCCGGCGCCGGCAACGACGTGATCCGCGGCGGCGCCGGCGCGGACCGCGTGAAGGGCGGCGCCGGCAACGACACCTTCATCTTCGCCCGCGGCGACCTGGTCTCGGCCGACTACCCGGACCACATCGTCGACTTCGCCGGCGCGGGCGGCTACGGCCCGGTCGAGAACGACATGATCCATCTGGTCGGCTTCAACGGTGCGGTCGCGCTGAGCTTCGTGAAGAACGTCGGCGGCAACCCGGCCCTGCAGCTCTATGGCGTCACCGATGCCGACGGCTTCCAGGGCAGCATCCTGGTCCAGATGAAGCACGGCGACACCCACCACATCACCAACCGCGACTACATGTACTACTGAGACGCCAGCGGCCCCCCTCGGCGCGGGGGCCGGTCCGCCCGGTGCGGCGCCGATGGGGCGCTGGCGGGAGCGACGCGGCCGGCCCGGGCCGCTCGCGCGGACCTGACCCGAAACGGAAGCCACCGGCCGCGCCGCGCCGGCGTTGCCGCTGCCATGAATCGAACCGCAACGAGCCGACGGAACGTTCTGGCATTGGCGGCCGGCCTGCCCGCGCTGGCCGCCTGCGCCAGCATCCCCGTGCTGCCGGACGGTCCCGCCGACCCGATGGAGCGCCTGGCGCTGCTGACCGAGGCGCTCGACGGCGCGCCGCTCTACGACGGCAACAAGGTCGACGTGCTGGACGGCGGCGGCGCCGCCTTCGCCTCGCTGTTCCGCGACCTGCGCGCGGCGCGCGACCACATCCACCTGGAATACTTCATCCTCGAGGATGTCAGCGTGCCCGGCACCGCGGGGCAGAGCCTGTTCGAACTGCTGGAAGCGAAGCTGCGGGACGGCGTCGCCGTCACGCTGATCCACGACGCCTTCGGCTCCTCCCCGACGCCGGCCGCGGCCTTCGAGCGGTTGCGGGCGGCCGGCGCCCGGACGCTCGCCTTCAACCCGCTCGACCCGCTGGAAGCGCGCACCGGATGGGCGCCGAACGACCGCGACCACCGCAAGATCATGGTCGTGGACGGCCGCATCGGCATGACCGGCGGCGTCAACCTCGACCGGGTCTACGAGAATCCCTGCGAGGTCGCCTCGGCCGCCGAGCGGGATCCGGCGGATGCCTGCTGGCGCGACGTCGCGCTGCGGCTGGAGGGGCCGGCAGTGGCCGGGCTGCAGAAGCTCTTCCTCGAGACCTGGGAGAAGCAGCGCGGACCGCCGCTGCCGCCGCGCGACTGGTTCCCGAAGCTCGATGCGCGCGGCCCGGCGCGCGTCCGCGTCCTCGGCAGCGTGCCGGGGGAGAAGCGGCCGCGCTTCTATGTCACGCTGATGGCCGCGATCGCCGCGGCGCGGCAGCGGCTCTGGCTCACGACCGGCTATTTCGTCCCGACGCTGCAGCAGCGCCGGGCGCTGCGCGCCGCCGCGCGCCGCGGCGTGCAGGTGCGGCTGCTGCTGCCGAGCATCAGCGATTCCGCCGATGCGCTGGCGGCGCAGCGCGCCGCCTATGACGACATGCTGGAAGCGGGGATCGAGATCCGCGAGGTGCAGGGCGCCGTGCTGCACGCCAAGCTGGTGACGGTGGACGGCGTCTGGTCGGCCGTCGGGTCGTCGAATTTCGACCGCCGCAGCGTCGCCTGGAACAACGAGGTGGATGCGATCGTGCTCGGCGCCGGTACCGCCGCGCGGCTGGAGGCGCTGCTGGGGCGCGACTGGGAGCGGGCGAAGCCGGTGACGCTCGAGGCATGGGAGCGGCGCGGGCTCGGCGAGCGCATCCGCGAGCAGACCTCGCGGCTGATCATCGACCTGCTCTAGCCCGCGTTCGTCCCGAGCGGAAACATGCGGGACGTGAAGCGCCGGCTCGACCTGGCCTGGACCGATCCTGGCCCGGCACGGACAGAACAAGGCCGGTCGGGCGGCGACTGACCTTCGCGTGACCGGGCGGGCCGCGGTGCCCCGCGTCACATCGCGTCGGCGCGGCGGGACGCAGCCTGTCTCCGCCGGTGCAGCCCGTGCCGGCCTGCCCGAGGAGACGACGATGCCCGATGGACCCTGCCTCACCCTTGCAGACGGCACCGAGCTCTGCATCCCGTTCTACGTGCTGGTCGAGCCCATCCGCTGGCGCGGCCCGGACCCGGACCCGCCGCTGATCGGCGGCATCAGGCCGGAACTCGCGCGCGACGTGCAGACGCTGACCGCGATCTCGGTGCTGACGGAGCGTCTCGGCGGCGACATGCGGAAGCAGGCCGAGGCCGGCATGGCACGCGCGGCCGAGATCCTGCGCCAGCAACTGCCGAAGGGCATGACCTTCGGGAAGCAGCGGACCCAGCGCTGAACGCGGCGGCCGGGCGGATCGTGCGGGATCCGCCCGGCGCTCACGCCGCGCCGCGGCCTGCGGCGGGCCAGCGGGCGGGCGGCATCGCCACCATCGCCGCAAAGTCGGGCTCCGCCGCCGCGCCGAGGCCCGGCACCGCGAGGGAGCCGAGCTCCAGCACGCCGCCGGCGATCCGCAACCGCGGCCCGCGCGGCGTGTCGGCGTAGAGGTCCGGGTGCGCCTCCAGGAAGCGCACCGCCTCGGATTTCGGCCGGCCGGCGAAGCCGTCGATGAAGTGGTGGCCGTTGCGCTCGACGTGGGAGAGGCCGAGTAGCGCGACCAGCGCCAGGTCCTGCTGCACGCAGACGCCGGCCAGCGTGGTCAGGTCCTCGCCCGAGAGGAAGTAGCGGCCGCCCGCCGCGTTCCAGGCGCGGCAGCGCGCCAGGTTGATCAGCGATCGCCAGACGCCCTTGCAGGACTTGCTCGACACGCCGGCATAGCCGAGCGCCCTGGCCTGCACGAAGGCATCGAGGGCGCCGTCGCTCTCGTCGATGATGACCGGGCGCGCCGCGGCCAGCGCCGCCATGCCGGTCTCGAGCGCGCGGGCGCGCTTCACCGGCTGCTCGATGTAGAGGATGGAAGCGCAGAGCTGCGCGAGCCGCGGCTCCGCCTGCATCGCCGCCCAGAGCGCGGCGGCGCCCTCGGCATCGGCATATTGCTCGTTGCCGTCGAGCGAGGCGTGGTAGCCCTGCTGCCGGTCGAGCACCGCGGCGATGCGGCAGAGCCGGTCGATGTCGGCCGCGACGTCGCCGGCGACCTTCAGCTTCCAGTAGCGGTGGCCGTAGACCCGGGCCACCTCCTCCAGCGTCTCCGGCAGGCCGTCGCCGACGCGCTCCGCCTGGTCGGCGGCGGTGATGGGGTCGACCAGTCCGACCGTGTGCCGCGCATGGATGCGGCGCGCCGGCGACAGGCCATCCAGCATCGCGGCGAAGCCGAAGCCCGCGAGGTCGGGCGCCACCGCGTGCGGCGCCATGCCGCCGATATTGGCCCGCATGCCCGCGAAGAAGGAGACGCCCCGCAGCTTCAGCAGCGCGTCGAGCGCGGCGCGGTCGACCAGCGCGCGGCCGTAGCTCGCCACCAGCGGGTTCAGCGCCTCCCGCCCGCAGGCGGCGACGTGCGCGGCATAGCCGTCGGCGAAGTGGCCGAAGGCGGTGTTCATCCCGGCCGCCAGGGCGGCCTCGCCCGCCAATTCGAGGGAGCGGCGCAACTGGTCCTCGTTCTCGGCGTCGGACAGGCCTGGGTCCTTGTCGAACCACTTGGCCGCCAGGCTTTCGGCCGCGACGCCCCAGGCCTCGCGCCCCGCCTCGTCGCGGATGCGCGCGCGCAGCACCGCCTGCCGCCCCTGGGTCACGGTGATGACGCCGAAGCGGAAGGGCAGGCGGAGGGTGAAGGGCCATTCGCGCCGCTCGACCGCGGTGACGGCGAAGCGCGGCGCGCTCATGCCGCCACCTCGCGCAGCAGGCCCTGCAGGTAGCCGGCGGCGAAGGCGGCGCTGCCCGGCCCGTCCGGGACGTAGTCGAAGGGCTCGACGCCGCACCAGCCGGCGTAGCGGTGGCGTGCCAGCGCCGCGAGGATCGGCGCGAAGCGGTCCTCGCCCTGGCCCGGGGCGCGGCGGTTGCGGTCGTTCAGGTGGACGTGGTGCAGCGCGCCGGTCGGCAGGAAGCGGTCGAGGACGGCGGCCACCGGCTCGGCCTCGCCCTGGCCGGCGGCGCAGGTGTCCAGCATGGTGCGGAGCGCGGGATTGCCGATCCGATCGACGATCGCCACGGCTTCGGCGACCGTCGTCGCCCAGTTGGTCTCGCGCGGCGAGAGCGGCTCGAGGCAATAGGTCACGCCGGCTTCGGCCGCCCAGTCGCCGGCCCGGGCCAGCGCCGCCTCGGCCCGCTGCGCGTCGTCCGGCGTCTCGACCCGGCGCTGCTGCGGCGAGCCGTGCACCAGGTAGCTGCCGCCGAGATCGGCGCAGAGGCCGATCAGCCGCTGCATCACGTCGAGGGTGCGCGTCCGCACCGCCGGGTCGGCGCTGGTGATCGACAGGCCGGCGGGCGCCACCAGCAGCCAGTGCAGGCCGGTGATGGCGATGCCCTCCTCGGCCGCCGCAGCGCGCAGGCGCTGCCGCCAGGTCGCGCCCAGCAGATGCGGCGCCTCGGCATCCAGGGTGAAGGGGGCGACTTCCAGCCCGGCATAGCCGAGCCCCGCGGCCAGCGCGCATTGCTGCGAGAAGAGCAGGCCGCGCAGGACCTCGTTGCACAGCGTCAGGCGCATCGGCGTTCCCCCATGATGCGGGGGATTACCGCCTTTGGGCGGGGTGCTGTCCAGCCGTGGGCAAGGTCCGGGAGGGAAGCAGATATTCCCTCCCCGAACCCCTCCCTTCCTTTCCGTAGGTCGGGCATCTGCCGCGCGGAAGGTGCCGACCCGGAGAAATGGATGAGGGGGGCCTGGGGGAGAGTACCTTCTCCCCCGGCCTTTTCAGGCCGCCGCTTCGGCGCCCTCGGCGAACAGCCCGGCGAAGACCGCCTGCTGCCGCCGCAGCTCCTGCGCCAGCGGCGCGTGCACCGGCCGCCGGCCATGCTTCGGGTCCATCTCCAGCAGCCCGTTCGGGCAGTAGCGGTCGTTGTCCCAGCCGGGATGGCTCAGCACGGGATAAAGGCAGATGCCCTCGACCGGCGTGCCCGCGCGGATCGCGCCCATCACCTCGTCGGCGACGTAGCGCAGCCAGAGCGCGCGGCGGTCGCCCTCGATGCTGCTCTCGGCGACGAAGATCGGGCGGCCGTAGCGGGAATGGACGCGGGCCAGCAGGTCGCGCAGCGGCACCCAGCGCTCGTCGAAGACCGAGAGCGGCGCGGCGTCGCGGCCCTCGTGCAGCCACCACTGGTTGTTCCAGTAGAAGTTCACCCCGATGGCGTCGAGGATGTCCTCGGAGCCGCCGAGTTCCGGCGCCTGGCGGCCGAGCAGCATGTCCCAGGCCTCCCACATCCCGGCATTGCGGCGCTCGGCGGGCTCGATGTCGGCCGCGACACCGGGGCGGCCGACGGTGTTGATCAGCGGCTCCACCGCGAAGGCCCGGGTGCCCGGTACCGCGGCGCGCATCGCCTTCACCGCGGCCAGCGTCGCGGCGACGGCCTGGCGCTTCACCTCCGGCCCGCGGCCATGGGTGCAGGGGTTGAAGTGGCCGGTCTCGCCGCCGGCCCAGGCGAGGAAGGAGATCTCGTTCAGCGGGCAAAGCGTCGGCGCCTCGCCGGTCTCGGCGCGGCAGAGCTCGGCGAAGGCAACGGCGTAGTCGGCGAAGCGGGCGGGGAAGTCGGCCGAGAAGAAGTCCAGCCAGTCCGGCCAGCCATAATGGCAAAGGTCCCAGACCACCTGGGTGCCGGTGCGCTGTGCCGCCCGCAGCAGCGGCAGCACCGGGGACCAGTCGTAGCGGCCGGGGCCGGCCTGCTGCACCAGGTGCCAGCGTACCCCGTCGCGCACCGCCCGGATGCCGTGCTCGGCGAGCTGGCGGTAATCCTCCTCGGCCAGCAGGTCGTGATGGGTGGCGGCGATCAGGTCGAGCCGGCGGCCGTCCTTGCGGACATGGGTCGAGCATTCGAAGCCGCCGAGGAAGAAGCTGCGGAACAGGCTGGGTCGGAAGGTCACGCCGGATGTCCGTGATTGGGGGATGCGGGCGGCCCAAATCTTTGCGCGAAGCATTGCCGGCTTCTTCACCGAAGAGGCGAAATGCGCGGGCCGCTCCCCGCCGCGGGGGGCGTTGTGTCAAAGCATCCCGCGGCCCCGCGTTCCCGCCGGGCGGCGATCAAGCCGCCTCAAGCACCTCGGCAACCGGCCCGTCGGCGACGATCCGCCCGGCCTCCAGGCGGATGGCGCGGGTGCACCATTCGCGGACGATCGTCATGTCGTGCGTCGCCAGCACCAGGATCTCGGCATCGGTGACCAGCCGGGTCAGCCTGGCCCGCGCCTTGGCCATGAAGGCGGCGTCGCCGGCCAGGAACCACTCGTCCATCAGCAGGATCTGCGGCTCCATGGTGGTCGCCATGGCAAAGGACAGCCGCACCTGCATCCCCGCCGAATAGGTCCGCACCGGCGCGTCGATGAACTCGTTGAGGCCGGAGAAGGCGGCGACCTCGTCGGCCATGGTCTCGCTCTCGGCCTGCGACAGGCCGCGGAACAGACCGCGCAGGACGATGTTCTCCCGCCCGGTGGAGGACGGGTCCATGCCGGCCGAGGGGTCGATGAGGGAGCCGATCAGCCCCGCCATCGACAGCCGCCCGCCGACCGGCTGGTAGACGCCGGCGAGGGTCCGCAGCAGCGTGGTCTTGCCGGCGCCGTTGCCGCCGACGAGCGCCACCCGCTCGCCCCGGCCGATCCGGAAGCTGAGGTCCCGCAGGGCCGAAACCACGACGCGGTTCGAATCGTCCTCGCGCAGCCGCAGCGGCGTCCTGGCCAGCACCTGCTTCTTCAGCGAGCGGGAATCGAAATGATACAGTGGAAATTCGATGGTGAGTTGGTTGGCGAGGATATGGGGCATGGGTGAGGGCCTCAGACCCAGAAGGCGATGCGGCCGCGGAAGCGGATGAAGAAGGCCAGGG
>NZ_SMSJ01000402.1 GCF_004355005.1 Dankookia rubra | reverse complement strand
GCCGCGTCCAGCCCGCCGCTGCCGGCGATGCGGGCGAGCAGCAGCGCGCGCGGCGGCCCCTTCCCGGCGGCGAGCCAGGCGCCATCGCGGGTCTCGACCCGTGTCTCGCCGAGGAATTCCCGGGCGAGGACGAGGAAGGCGCCGGTCGGGTCGGCAAAGCCGAAGCGGGTCAGCAGCGGGGAGGCGGCGGAGCGTAGCCCGTCGAGCAGCGCCTGCAGCCGCTCCCGCAGCGCGGCGGCCGTGAAGGCCTCCGGCCGCGTCTCCGGCGAGAGCAGGTAGCGGTAGCGGA
>NZ_SMSJ01000401.1 GCF_004355005.1 Dankookia rubra | reverse complement strand
AGCTTTATCCACTCACAATTCCACACAACATACGAGCCGGAAGCATAAAGTGTAAAGCCTGGGGTGCCTAATGAGTGAGCTAACTCACATTAATTGCGTTGCGCTCACTGCCCGCTTTCCAGTCGGGAAACCTGTCGTGCCAGCTGCATTAATGAATCGGCCAACGCGCGGGGAGAGGCGGTTTGCGTATTGGGCGCTCTTCCGCTTCCTCGCTCACTGACTCGCTGCGCTCGGTCGTTCGGCTGCGGCGAGCGGTATCAGCTCACTCAAAGGCGGTAATACGGTTATCCA
>NZ_SMSJ01000400.1 GCF_004355005.1 Dankookia rubra | reverse complement strand
AGGCTTCTTTTTTTAGGGCTAAAACGAGAGAGGTAGCGAGACTGCTCACTCGGAGAGAGAAGGTAGCAAGAGATCCTGTCTTCGACTCTGGAGATAGGCCTTCCTTTCCCTTTCTATAACATACCGCTCGGGGATGTAGTTGTAGATACATTAGTCCGATGAAAGAAAGCTCATCCTTTGGTTTTTGCTTGTCTTTAGCAGTTTCCGTCCCATTGAGGTATCGACCAGCAGAAGATGGGTACTCTTTCTGATGATTGCTTCATCTGCTCAGTATGCCCCTCCCTAGGGGTTAG
>NZ_SMSJ01000398.1 GCF_004355005.1 Dankookia rubra | reverse complement strand
CGCGCCCAGGTCGCCGAGCAGCGGGTCGCGGAGGCCGAGGAGCGCGCCCGCGCCGCCGCCGCCGCGGCCGGCCAGTCCGAGGCCGAGCTCCGCCGCCGCGCCGCCGCCCTCGCCCCGGCGATCCCGGTGATGCTCCGCCTCGCGCTCTGGCCGGCGGAATCGCTGCTGGCGGTGCCGGGGGACGCGGAGGACGCGCTGCGCGGCCTGCTGGTGCTGCAGGGCCTGTCGCGCGAGATGGCCGCCGAGGCCGCCAGCCTGCGCGCCAGCGGGGCCGAGGCCGCCCGCCGCGCCGCGACCGCC
>NZ_SMSJ01000041.1 GCF_004355005.1 Dankookia rubra | reverse complement strand
TGCCCGGGCGGGTGGACCAGGGGAACGAACATCTCCTGCCCACGCAGTCGCCGCTCCCGGACGTAGTCCTTCACGATCGTCTCGCCACCCGCGAAGCCATGCTCCGTCTTAAGCCGCTCGAAGATCCGCCGCGCCGTATGCCGCTGCTTGCGCGGCCGCCCCTGATCCTCCTCCAGGATGCGGTCAATCACCGGCAGCAATGGGTCGAGCTTGGGCCGCACCGGCGGCTTGCTGCGCCGGTATCCAGGCGGCACGGAAAACCGCAGCATCTTGGCCACCGTCTTGGGGTCGATGCCGAAGATCCGAGCCGCCTCCCGTTGGCTCATCCCCTCCGCATGGCAGGCACGTCGAACCCGCGCATAGAGATCCACGACTTTCATCCCCAAGGCCTTCCGTCAGCCGTCGTGACGAAAGGCTCGGCAGCGCTCCTATTTCACGCCGCCGCGGCCAGATTACCCAGCCGCTCCCTGAGGGATTTTCTCTCCGACGCTCTCAGTGGGGGCTTTGGCGAGGAAGTCAGTCAAGCGGCGGCGGTCCCGGGCGATGCGAATCGACCGAGCTTCTCATCACGGCTTCGCCGGCGAGTGGGCGCCAGAATGCGGCGATCGTGCACTGGGTCACTCCGCACTCATAGGCCGTACGACGATGGCCGGCTCGTCCTCGGTCGTTAGGACGAGGATAGCCTGCTCCGGGTGTCTCCATTCCTGCTCGCGGAAGATCGCGACGAAGCCCGCCACGTCGAGATGGTTGAAGCCGCCCCCGAGGCAGGCGATGCCGGGATGCTTCCAACCGCCGAAGAGCCCGTCGACTGCTACCAGCTGCCCGACGTCCGCCCGCCTGAGCCATGCCTGAAGCTCGGCAAGGGGTGGGGGTGGGACGCCGAAGCTGTCCTCCTCGAGGCCGGAGAACATCAAAATCACAGCGGTGATGTGGCTCAAGCGTCCAACTCGACGCCGCGCACCAGCGTCAGCAGTCGCCGGAACTCCTCATTGTCGCTCGGTCCCTTCCATTGGTTGATGAAGCGGCAGACAATCTGGACGTTACCGGCTTCGTAGTGGCCATCGCTGTCGATGCGGTCGGGCGATGGCAACAGGTTTTTGTCCGCGTCCGGCCCATGAAAATGGAAGGGTATGCCGGTCAGGGCGCAGCGGTCCTGCTGAACCGTCATGAGGGATCTGAGGAGCCTGTCGAGCTCATCCGCGGACATCCTCAAATCTTTGTTCTTCAGCGTGCGCTCAACAATCTGCCCATTTGAGTTTCGCGTTGTATTCTCGATGGAAAGCCGCATCTCGATAATGGATCGGTCGCGACCACCTAACACCCGGCCTGCGTCTTTTCGTGCTGCGCTGCCGTCGCCCTCGCCGTGGTCCTCAAGTTTCTCCAGCATCCAGCAGAAGGAATGGGCGTCGATCAGTTGAACGCCCGATAAGCCCGGCAAGCCCGCGAGGGCTCGTCGCACCTCGCCGAGCGCGGCGTTGAAGCTGACGTAGTTGTCCCAAGAGCAACTGCGCAGCGTCCTGAGCTCGATGCCAAGGGTGCGGAACGCGCGATCGAACGTCGTCGGCTGAATCGGCATGAACCGATCGGCATCCATCAGAAAGTAGAGATAGGCGAGGAGCGGGTACTTGGCGCCTGTCAGGTGGCTGAGCCGGTCGAAGATGCCTCCTGCGTCGCCGCCGCCGCGGTACAACTCGAACAGGAGCCGTTCGAGCTCGCGGAGCAGAGCCGTGCTCGAGACGGCCTCCAGCAGCACACGGTGGTCTCGGTTCGCGTGGCCGTAGCGATTCTGCCAGAAAACGAGGTTGTTTGTTATAGAGCCGGCTTGGGTGCACTTGGATGAGTTTGCCGGTTTTACAGGTATTATCCCCGTGCGACCCGGCGCCGGCCTCAAGATGGCCCAAGCCGGCTCTATAAGTTCGCGCGACTGTCTTGAATCTCTATCGCCGAGATCGTGTGCTGCAGAATGGCCCCGGAGCCGACTTGCGCTTCCGTCCACGTGCCGGGATTCAGCATTCCGAGTGCGTATTTGCGAAGGCGCGGCTTATAGTCCTCCCACGTGGCTGCCACACCCTCGTGGAAGTTCGTGAAGGGATGGCCCTTGTCGTTTGCTGCGATCAGGCGCTGAAAATGCGCGAATGCTTCACGGAAGCGAGATGACTGTAGCACGGTCACTTTCCATCGGTACTCCTGGACTTATTTCGTGCGGTGATGGACGGAGTAGCTCGGCCGATCATCTCTGTCCCTCGCTGAGGAAGATGTTGGAACGGTGATAGGCTAGGTATGCCTGCTGGCCTTCAATGAACGTGCCGACGTTGCGCGGCACCTTGGCTGGTATGCCGAGGCGCTCCAGGTCGGCCGGGTCTATTTGCGGTGAGACAAGCAGCGTGCCGTCGTCGGCGAACGAGATGTAGCCCTGATCGAAAAGGTGGTCGGCGGTGGGCGTCAACATCAGGCCGTTTTCGCCGTCGAGGCGCTGCGCATGCGTTTCGCACGCTCGCCACGGCCGGATGTGGCTCGCACGCAGTAAACGTTGGTCGGCGACTCCGGTGAGACGACAGCACGGCTCGACGACCAGCACAGCGGCGCGGAACCGCCCTTGCCCGCGGCGGGCTGCGACCACTGCCTCACGCTCGGTCGCGGAGAGGCCGGGGTCCACCTTCACCAATGCTTCGAGGGCGTCGTCCCCACGATCCAGCGCGCGGCTGTCGCCATTGCTCTCGGAGGTCGACGCTCGGAGTTCTTCCCTGGAAAGTCCGAGCTGCGGCAGGAGTACGCCGGCAAGCGCCGGTGAGATCGCAGCCAGATAGACGTTCTGGTTACCCCCTCCGGTCTCCGGGCGCAGAGGCGAATGCCGGTCAGGAAGATGCGGTCTTAGATCCTCGATGAGGTCCCGCGGGTGGATCGGGGACGGCGCGGCACGCCAGGAAACCGGGACGAGCCAGCCCTCCCGGCTCCAGTGCTCCCCCGTACCGCCGAACTCCGGGGGCTTTACTGCCGGTGCCGCTGGGCGAGTCACGACCCCTACGTGGCTGATCCGCTGGTCCGAGTAGGCGAACACCACGTCGCCCGCGCGCACGCGACGCATGTTGTCGTAAGTCTGGTTCCGCGCGCCATTCTTGTTCGCCTTCGGTAACCAAAGATAGCCCCCCCGGATCTCATGCCGATGAGTCTGCTTATTGTTCACCCACCAGAAGCTCGGCCGGTTCGACTGCTGCTCAGCTTGGTGCCCATCACGCCCCGTCGGCGCGTTCGCTAATGGCTGGTCGCCGATTTCCCGGACCACCACTCTAAAGCCGAGCTGCTCCGCCTTGGGTTGGACGGTGTCCTTGCCGCCGCTGAATTGGATCGGGAGGAGAGGCCGCCTGCCAGGCCCATCATACCGCCAGGCAACACCGAGTAGCGCCTTCGAGGGATAAAGCGTGCCGCCGTGCTCGATCCAGTACCTGTCCGGCTCCCCGTATCCGTAGCGGGCCAGAAACTCAGCCTGACCAAGACGGTCGTGTTCCTCTATCGCCCGAAGGACCGCCTCGCGGCTCTCGAGGCGGGAGATCCTCACTTTGGGGACCGCCTCTACCGGAGTCAGGCGACGGTCCAAGATGAAGCTCCGAGAGGCTTCATCGAGTGCCGCTGATGCCTCCGAGGTGAGGCGGCGAACTGCGGCCCCGCCCTGAAAGGCCTGGCCCAGCACCTGCGCTTCAGCGCGGATCCCGAGCCCACGGATGAGATCGGGAAGGTCGGGCTGACCCTCAAGCCTGAAGTAGAGTGCCTGGGCCGGGGCGGCTTCGGCGAACCAGCGGCCATCAGCTTCGCGTTCTGTCGACCCGGGGGGGTTCTCACCCGTAGCTGACGCTGCGAGCCGCGCAACGATCACGTACCTGCCTTTCGAAACCGGCGCGAAGGCCCAGATCGTGTCCCCAGGCCGAAGCCCCGCCATTGCAGGACTATTCTGGTTTAGCCGGAAAGCCGGGCCGTCGCGGGTGTCGGCGAGGTAACGGGCCCAGAAGTACAGGAACGCGCCCGACTGTCCCGGTGTGTCGCTCATAACTCCCCCGGTGGTGCTTCTAATATGCAGATTGAATCATGTCAAAACTCATTGCATCATAAGGTTTATGGACCGGCGTGTTGGCGTTTCTGACCTACCCAACCTGCGCCGCGGCCCCGCCGTTTCGATCGATCGTTGAAAAAACCTAACGGTTGATCAGTTCCTGCTAAACACTGAAGAGAACGACCTTATTGTCGAACTCGTACAGACCGAGCTCGACGCGGGCTCATCCTATAAACTGCTGCAGACGCGCGCGGACCGCCTCGCCTGCGAGCGCAGTAGGCGGCCGGTCGAGCCTGATGGCTGGGATCGTTTGTGGTTGATCCTTGCGGCAGATTGCGAGGCTGACAGCCGACATATTGTGACAAGCTGACATGTGCAGCCAGACTGGCCATTGCTCTTCGTGGTGATATCTCAAAAATTCGTGTTTAGCCTTCAGACGGATGAAAACTTGTTAGTGTTGCCACGCAAAATGGCGTTCATTTAGCAAGCGGACATACTCCGCAGGTAACCGTTATAGCGGCCCAGCAATCGAAGCCGTCTGTTGTCCTATTATGCTAGTTTAAAGCCAGGGGAGGTACCGAATGCGTATTTGGGCCCTACTGACCCGCCTCGGTCTACTCTCGTCCCTTCTAGTAGGCTCTTCTTGGACCGCGAACGCCGCATGTGCTACGGCAACGGAGTGCGACGAGATATGGATCGCCGCCCAGGACGTGGGAGTTCCTCTTTCTTTTTTGTCTAAAGTTCTGCCGGCTCGAGATACATCGGATATCATTGTTGGCGACCGTCTTGTCTCAAACACTAACATTAACATTCGTCGTGGGCCGGGGGACTTCTCAGCGAATCTCGGACTGCTTCCAAATGGCACTCACGTCGTTGTTGAGGATGTTGCGCAAACCGGCTCTACGAGCGACCGGACCCAGCTATGGCTCAGGATCCGTGTAAATCCGGTTGCAATCCGGCCGCCGGGTTTCAGCGCGACAGTCAGTAACGAACCGGCTAGCCGCGGCGGAAATACGACAGCGAGCCGTCAAGAGGCAACCCGAGTGCTTGCTTGTTATAACCGTCTTTCTACTGGTTCGCGAACTGCGAGTATCCGAGAGATCTTCGAATGCTCAGGGGTTTGGGTTACTCCGCGCACCTTGACTTCGTGTGCAATGGGCGCGACCTGTCCTATCCTTCATGACACCTTTGAGGACCGGGCCATCCGGGACGCCGCTCTCCGAGAACTTGACCTCAACCTGGACAGCAAACTAGAACTCCAGCCGCGCTACCTGCCGCGTATGCCTGGAGCAGAGGCAATCAACCGCTGCAAAAACACAACAAGTAATGAAAACGACTTCGGTCAGTGTATCTCCAAAGCTTTTTTAGATCAACACCAGACGCAGATCGCGTGCTTCAGCCGGCTGACCAGCGGAGAGCGACTCTCCTGCTTTGCTCAGAACGCCAATAATCAGGAGTTTACGGCGTTGATTGGCTGCTTGGCTGGTGGTCGTCCTACGCCGGACAAAGTCGCTGCCTGCGTCACCCGATCCGATGTGCAAACACAGGTTAATCAGGTCCGTAACTGCGTCGGCGGCTCACCTAGCGCGCGTTCCGCACTCGGGTGTCTATCAGACCGAATTCCGCAGCAACAGCGGCAAGCTGCGGAGTGCCTCGCCAGTTCGGCCGGAAGCAGTGACACACTCCGGTGTTTCGACTCCATCTCGCCCGACGTTCGCCGCGCGAGACTCGTGGCCGACTGCTTTAGCATGGACGCGGCGAACGCTGTGATCGCCCAATGTGTGGCAACGCAGACCGGTGGACCGGTCCAGAACGTGATGGCTTGCGTCAGTAATCCGGATAAAGCAGCGGCGATCTTGTGTGCCGCTGGCGACAACTCGACCACTCGGGCCATCAACCGCGTCAGGCAATGCGCTTCTGCTGGCCGGGACGTGTCGTCAGTGATAGCGAGTTGCACTGATGGTTTGCTCGATCCTCGAACCCGCCAGACTGCTTCCTGTGTCGCTGAAGCCCGCGGAAATCGTGCCGAAATCGCGGGATGTGCTGCTGGTGCCGTTTTACCCCCGGAAGCTGCGCGCATCGTTGGCTGTGCAACGAGCAGCCAGGGACCGACCGATTTCGCACTCTGCGCTGCCGCACCATCCATGAACGAAGAGTGGCGTATCGCGGCGGAGTGCGCGGTGCAATCGGGTGGAGAGCCGCTGTCCTTCGCGGGTTGCACCGCGGGTCGTTTGACCATCCGCGAGTTCACAAAATGCCTTGGAGGCGAAATCGGCAAGGATTGCTTTGGCCCCAACAACACGATAGTGGTCGGTCTGAACAACGCGTTCCGCGATATTACGCAGGGCCCGGGCCGCAACAACGAGGTTGTGCGTGCAGTTCAGGCTATTGTAGACGCTACGGGTGGAGGACCAAACTCCTTCGTGCGAAATCCCTCACAGATTTGGGGCGGACCGAACTCGGTCTTTAATAATCCTGGCCAGATTCTGGGCGGCGATGGCTCGGTTTTTAAAGACCCAGGTCAGGTATTCGATCCTCGACGTTGGCGCTTCTAATGACGCGGGTCGAGAAATATTGTTCCAAAGTTAGTGAAGAAGCTGCACGTCTACCAAGATCGTTTTTACGATCGGGCACAGGAAGTTTGCGGACTGTTTTATGGCGATCTTCCGGCGCCCCAGGCGGCTCACGTTTAATGCAGGCTCGCGCTGGGCTTCGCTATGGCTTCGGCAAAAAAATATCGTTGGCTGCAGCGCACCATCTGGCGTCTCCTGCCCAGACTGGATCGAAGGCCTCGCCAGAGAATTTTGTATTCCGGTTCCCACCGCTGCTCCAGTCGTTACCCCTACAACCTGTCTCTCCTGAGTTGGACACCGCGCTGAGGCGCAGGTTTCCGACAGGTTTCAGCCGCTACCTTGATGGTGCTGATCCGAAATGAGTGCGGGTTTTCTCTCCGAAATGTCGGAGAGTCTCTGAACCTTGAGGGTTGGCCGATTTAACCCTCAAGCTTTAGCGCGTTGAAATAAAATGATCTTTAGGCGACGCACCGGCCCTTCATTCAGTACGCCCATCGCCTGCCGGTCAAAGCAGCGAACTAAATCGCTTTCGCCGCCCCCAAGCTTTTGCCCCTCGCAGAGCGTCGATAATCCGTCTGCGCCCATCGCGGTGGCACCCTTGCGTCTGGCGGGACCACGGACACCGCTCAGTCGGCCTGCTGATGCGTCTTCAGCGCCGGAGGTGCCGCGGTCCGCCGGACGACCAGAGCGATCGCACCCAGCACGCACGCCAGGGCCGCCACGTCGAAGGGGCCGATCGCGCGCTGCACGAGCACCGCGCTGCTGGCGACACCGATGCAGGGTACCACCAGCAGCGAGAGGCTGGCGACGCTGGCCTTCAGCCGCCCAACAACAGGGAACCACGCGGCGTAGGCCAGCGCATTGGCGAAGACGATCATGTAGAACAGGCCGAATAGCCCGCGCCCTGCATCCGGGTGCAGGTAGGTCTGGCCGTGCAGCACCAGCCACACGGCAAAGGCCGGCGGCGTTCCCAACAGCAGCTGCCAGGCCGTAATCAGCAGCACGGGGCTGCGGAAGCACAGCTTCTTGCTCAGCACAGTGCCAGCGCCGAAGGTGGTGCCCGCTATCAAGCCTAGTCCCACGCCAAGGCTGTTCGGACCCTCGGTTCCCGTTGTGCCGGCCAGCACCAGCAGCACGGCAACGAGCCCAAGACCGAGTGCCAACAGGGTGGGGCGGTCCAGCCGCTCGCCCAGTACCGGTACCGCGAGCAGCGAGGCCCAGAGGGGCATGGTGTAGTTCAGGATGGCAGCCTGCCCTGGCCCGACCAGCATGACCCCGGCGATCAGCGCGAAGGGGAAAATCACCATGATCAGCAGGCTGAGCGCGAGCACGCCGCGCCACTCCTCGCGGTGCGGCAGAATGCGCCGACCCGGGGTGTGCAGGCAGAGCAGGAGCAGCAGGGTCCCGGCACCCGCATTGGCCAACAGACGCGCGGTGATCAGGTCCACCGCCTCCAGCGTCCAAGCCATGAAAGGGTAACTGAGGCCCCAGCAGAGCCAGACGATGAGCAGGAGCGGCCAGGTCATTCGGCACGTCCATCGCGTCTGCGCCGCCACCGGGGAAGCGTGCGTTGGTGTTCCATTCTAACCGCCCTGAGAAGCAAGGCACTCCAACGCGGCAGCGCCGTGCGGGAATGGTGCCGACGGTTTAGGCGGGCAGCCACGCCTAATCTATGGCTCGGAGAGCGGTTGGAGCACTCGGGCGAATGCCTCGGCCATTTTGTGCGCAGCGCCTGCCGTCGCAAGGGTGCGGCCTCGATGGCAGCCGTCTCCGTCAACATGCTCAACAAAGAGCATGACGGCGCCAACTGCCTCCATTGCGGCTATTGAGTCGACGACGCACAGCGAGCCGCGCGCTGATGACCTGCGCGGGCTCCGGCTGATCGGTAGCCCGCAAATCCAGCCCGAAAGCTGAAAGCAGGCTGATCGGTAGGGACCCGATGCTGTCTGTCAGAGGGTGACGCTACTCTAGCTGGCTGTCCTTGCTGCCTCGACGGCTTATACCGAACCGACCTCAACCTGCACCGGTTCCTCGGCGAGCCGTACCATCTCGACCTCGCCAGCTGCAGCGACCTGGCAGCGCTGAGCCTGGTGTTCCCGAGCCTCGACCCGGCTACGGGCAAAACGACCTATGCAGCCTTTGCCCGCTGCTACCTGAACGAGGAGGCGGTGCTGGAGGCGCACAACGCTCCGACCCGGGCTTATGATGGCAGTCGGGCAGGCGATGAAGATGCCGGTGCAGACGACCAGCATCTTTGACGGGCGGACCTGTAGGCGGAGCTGGCAGGTCCTTAGGCCAAGCTGTGATACCGTTCACCATCGACCAGCAAGCGCAATACAGGGGCGAATAGGTTGTGCAGAGCATCTATCCCTGGCATTGGCAGGCGACGGTCAAGTCCAAACTAAATCAACTTTGATCCGCGCTCGCCATAGGCTCGTGCGCGGTCTGGCCGGAAGTGGCGCGTCCACTATCCGGCGTGGCATTCGGGATGCGGCCATCAGACTGTGGGCCGGGCGTTGGACGGCAACTCTCGGCACGGTGACGCAATAGGCCACGCTGCCGCGCGTTGTGCGTCTTTCGCCCGACTGGATGATGAATGACGCTCCTGAACCCCCGCCTCCTCGATACCGGCAGCCCGCCCATTCCGGAGATCCAGGCCTGGGGCACCCGCTATGCCGGCCGGGGAGGGCTGCTGAACATGTGCCAGGCAGTGCCGTCGCATGCGCCCGCACCCGGCATGCTCGAACGCCTCGCCCGCGCGGCGGGAGATCCCGCCTGCGCCACCTATGGTCCGATCATGGGCGATGCGGCGCTGCGGGAGGCCTATGCCGCAGATCTCGGCGCGCTGTACGGGGGCCGGCTCGACGCGTCGGAGGTGGCCATCACCGCCGGCTGCAACCAGGCCTATTTCGTGACCATGATGGCCCTGGCGCAGCGCGGCGACGCGGTCCTGCTGCCGACGCCCTGGTACTTCAACCATCGCATGACGCTCGACATGTTGGGGGTCGAGCCGCGTGCGCTGCCCTGCTGTGCGGAGCAGGGCTTCGTGCCCGACCCGGAGGAGGCGGCAGCGCTGATCGACGACCGGGTGCGGGCTATCGTCCTCGTCACGCCCAACAACCCGACCGGCGCAATCTACCCGTCCAAGGTGATCGCCCGCTTCCATGCCCTGTGCCGGGAGCGGGGGATCTGGCTGGTGCTGGACGAAACCTACCGAGACTTCCTGCCACCCGGCCGGAACCGGCCGCACGGGTTGCTTTCGGGCGAGGCTTGGCCGGAGAACCTCGTGCAGCTCCACAGCTTTTCTAAGTCCTTCGCGATTCCGGGGCACCGTCTGGGCGCCTTGGGCGCGCCCGCCGCGCTGTTCCCGGAACTCGGCAAGGTGATGGATTGCGTGCAGATCTGCGCGGGGCGGGCAGGACAGGCCGCGCTGGCCTGGGGGCTCGGGGCACTGTCGGCGTGGCGGGCGGCGAATCGCGCGGAGATGCAGGCCAGGGGAGCAACCATGCGCGCAGCCTTCTCCCGCCTGCCGGGCTGGGAGCTGCAATCGCTCGGGGCCTACTTCGCCTATGTGCAACACCCCTTCGAAGGCACTTCCGCCTGGCAAGTGGCGGAGCGGCTGGCCTCCGAACAGGGGCTGCTGTGCCTGCCCGGCCCAGCCTTCGCTGGGGAGGAGGCGCATCTTCGCATCGCTTTCGCCAACGTGGCGGCAGCCGGCATCGTGTCGATGGAGGAGCGGCTGCGGGCGGCATCCAACTGATCGCAGCCGGGCTTTGGTCCGGCCTGCAAGGCGGTGCCCCCGGGGAGGCCGGCCGGGTTCCGGGCGGCCGCGGGCTACGCGACGGAGACCCGCATGGCAGCGCTTCCCAAAAACCGCAGGCGTCGGCCGCTCAGGGCAGCCAGCCCAGGGCGCGAAGCCGCTCCCGCTCGCCGGTCAGGAAACGGTCGCCGATATCGGTACGCCAGCGCAGTTCCGGGGCGACGACGTTGCGCGCCCGTGCCCGGGCGTCCTCCTGGGCCGCCTGCACGGTGGGGCCGGCGCCGGTGACGATCATCAAGTGGCCGGAGCGGCGGCGACCCAGCAACTGGCCGTCCTCCATCCGCATGTCCACCAAGTGGTAGCGGTCCAGCTCCACGCCCTCGGGCGGGTGCAGGAAGAAGACGGGTGGGTCCTCCTCCGGCGGGGCGGTCTCGGTATGGGCGGGAAAGGGCGGCACCGTGAGGACGATGGCGACGGACCAGCCCGGGCGCGCGGCGAAGCGCGCCGGCGTGCCGGCCGCCCCCCCGCCGGCCATGCGGGCGAGCAGGTCGCCCCAACCATCCGGCTGCAGCGCGGCCAGCACGGCGAAGCCGGGATTGCCGAAGCGGCAGGTGAATTCCAGCGGCCAGATGCCCCGCTCGTTGACGATCAGGTTGAGGTTCACGTAGCCGACATGCCTGGCCGCGGCGAAGCGCGGCGCGAGCCGGTCGAGCGTGGCGGCGAAAAGCGGCTCCGCCCCCTCATAGGCGGCCAGCGTGCCCATCTCGCCAGTCATCTCGCCCATCTCACCGGGGAAGAAGCGCTTGTGCTCGAAATCGATGCAGGCCGGGCGGAGGAAGCGGGTGCCGTCGAAATAGGCGCCGACGCCGACCTCCACGCCTTCCAGCCGCTCCATCAGCAGCACCCGGCCTTCCCCGGCGCGGCGGAGCATGAAGGCGAGGTCGGCGCCTTCCGGGTGGTCGCCGACGAAGGTGGTACGCGCGGTGTCGTCGTGCTTCAGCACGTAGCGCCCGGGGTGTCGGGCTAGCCATTCGAGCGCAAGCGCCGGATGCGCGAAGGAATGGCTCGCGGCGATGGCGAGCCCCGCCTCCCGTAGGACGGCCTGGCCGAACTCGCGCTCCTGCTCCAGCCGGTCGCCGAAGGCGCTGCCGCCAACAACGCGAAAGCCCTGGACACGGAGTTCGTCCTGCAGCGCGCCGCGGCCGATCCGCTCGAAGAAGATCACGCCGTCCCGCCCGATCCAGTCCAGCTCCGCCCGCCAGTCCGCGACGCAATCGATCAGGCCACCGAAGGCCCGCTGCTCCGGCGGGTCCTCGGCGAAGACCCGGACCTCGTGACCCTCGCGGCGGAGCGACAGGTAGACGTCGCCGAGATAGGCGCGAGGCCCGATGGCAAGGATCCGCATGCGTGTTTTGTCTCCGAACCGATGCCGCTTGGACCGGCGATCCTGGTGCGTGAAAGGATCATGTGAGCGGCGGAGCCGATTGCTCAAGGCTGAGCGCCGGGTCCGCCGGCTCGAGCGTCCTCGACGAGGTCCGCTTCGGAGCATCAGCAGGACCCTACCCATGGTCCGCAATGGGCGTCTTCCAGTCTGACGTGCCTACTTGGGCTACTCGGGACGAGGGTGCCGTCCCGAGCCGTTTCAAGTGTTTCACAAAGGTCGTCAGATCTCGGTGGCCTCTGACAAGGTAAGGGCATCCTTAACGTCAACGCCGCCAAGGCTGTGTTCGCCTTCTCCGCTATCAGGGAGGCGGGCTCGCCCGGCAAATGACCGAGAAGGGCACGGAGTTGCCGTGGCCGATTGTGGCCGAAAACCACCATTCCGTGTCCGGCCAGCATTACCGGCAGCGATGCGCCTACCTGATCGGGACGGAGAAGCGGATCGTGATATCGTCGGGGCCTGACCCCTGGGAAGCCGGGGTAGCGCCCCCACATCCCGTGCGGATGGCCGCCTTCCCGCTCGACATCGCTCGCATCTACCTCGAACCCGCCGTTGAGGAGCATGCTCGCGGTCGGGAGATTCTCGCCCGCTTTTCGCAGGCCGAGCGCATCCCGGTCGCTTCCCATTGGCGGATCCCGGAACTGCGGGGCGGCGATCCCGGCGATTACTTGGCGGCCAAGCGGAAGGCCCTGGTGCTCGGCGTCAAGAAGGGCCTGACCTTTCGCCCCAACGGGCGTAGCGCAGACTTCATCGCGCCCTCCTCCTCCAACGGCTGCGCCATGGCCTGCGCCTACTGTTACGTCGCCAGGCGCAAGGGGCACGCGAATCCCATCAGCGTCTTCGTCAACATCGAGCCGATCCTCGCCGCCACCGCCCGCCACGCCACGCGGCAGGGTCCGAAGACGGTGCCGAACCAGGTGGATCCGCAGTCCTGGGTCTACGACCTCGGCGAGAACGGTGACCTGTCTGTCGATGCCGCCATCTCCGACAACGTGCGGGACCTCGTCTCCCTATTTCGCAGCTTGCCGAACGCGAAGGGCAGCTTCGCAACGAAATGGGTGAACCCGGATTTGGTGGGCTACGATCCGCAGGGCCGCACGCGCATCCGCATGTCCCTCATGCCGCCCGGCCTGGCGAAGCTGCTGGATGTACGCACTTCCCCCGTGGCGGAGCGCATCGCTGCCATCCCGGATCTGCACCGTGCCGGCTACGAAGTTCACCTGAACTTCTCCCCTGTCGTGCTGCACGAAGGGTGGGAGGCGGAGTGGGGCGCCCTGTTCGAGATGCTCGACGACCTGCTGCCTGCCGCCGTGAAGGACCAGCTGGCCGCTGAGATCATCATGCTCACCCACAACCGGGACCTGCACGAGATCAACCTCGCCTGGCATCCGAAGGCCGAGGACCTGCTCTGGCGCCCGGACATCCAGGAGCAGAAGGTCTCCGAGAGCGGCGGCGTGAACCTACGCTACCGCACGGGCTGGAAGGGCCGCTGGCTGCAGCGCTTCAAGGACCTGCTGGCCGCCCGCATGCCCTATTGCCGGGTGCGCTATGCCTTTTGACGTGCTGCAGGCCCCGGCCCGCCCGCATCCCCTCTGGAAGCCGAAGCGCCTGCTGGTCACACCCTCCGCCCTCGCCTGGCCGCAGGGCGCGGCCATGGCGGAACGGGCTGCGGCGCTCGGGGCCGAGGTGGTGAGGCTGAAGGCCGACCGCCTGACGGGCCTGCCCGATACCTACCGCGACGCCAAGACCACCATGGCCGTCGTCGTCGCCTCGCCCAGCCGCCGTAGGCCGCAGCCCATCCCGCCCAGCGCCGATTGGCGCTTCGACCTGGCCGAGGGCTGCCCGGCCCATTGCGCCTACTGCTATCTCGCGGGCTCCCTGGCCGGCCCGCCGATTATCCGCGCCTATGCCAACCTGCCCGAGATCCTGGCTGCCCTGCCGCCGCTGCTGGGCCAGGGCCAGGTCACTTCCCGCAATGCCGCCCGCGCGGCGGAGGGCACGACCTTCGAGGGCTCCTGCTACACCGACCCCTTGGGCATAGAGCACATCACCGGCAGCCTGGCCGAGACGATCCGCTACTTTGGGGCCTGGGAGGCGGAGGCGCAGTTCCGCTTCACCACGAAGTACGACGCCATCGGCCCGCTGCTGGACCTGCCGCACAGCCGCCGAACGCGCATCCGCTTTTCCGTCAACGCGCGCGGGGCGGAGCGCTTCGAGGGCGGGGCGCCGCGCGTGCGGTACCGGCTGCAGGCCATGCGGCAGGCCGCCATGGCGGGCTACCGCATCGGCCTTACCGTCGCACCCATCCTGAACCTGCCGGACTGGCGGGACGCCTATGACGCTCTGCTGGCCGATTGCGCCACTGCCCTGGACGGCGCGCCGGACCCGGACCTGACGGTGGAGCTGATCACCCACCGCTTCACCGAGGGGTCGCGGGGGGTGCTCCAGGGCTGGTACCCCGGTAGCGGCCTGGAGATGGACCCGGCGCAGCGCAGCCGCAAGCTCACCAAATTCGGCTCGGCCAAGTACGTTTTCCCCAAGGCGCTGATGACCGAGCTGCGCGCGGGCCTGGAAGCGAGCGTCGCCCGCCACTTGCCCCAGGCGCGTGTGCTCTACTTCACCTGACATAGGACGCGGGACCGCGGGATGGACCATCGGCGCCGCCACGCCCGGGGCAAGCACCGGGCCGACATCCCTGCGGCGCCTTTCCGGCCTGGCCGTTGTTGGCCCTGCCGGTCTGCCCGCGCGGCCGGCCTTGCCATTGCCTGAGGCTTCCGCGCCGGCACGCCGAAACCCGCCTGGGCCAAAGACCTTGTTGTCGCTGATGCGCCGATGACGCGGCCGCAGGCGGCAGAAGGAAGAACCGGCGTATGTCGGATGCAAGCATCGAGCCTCCCCATCCGACCGGCGCCTGGGTGGCCGCACGCCGGAGGGCGTTCCGCGACGCGGTGGCGGCTTTCAACGCCACAAGGCCGGTCCTGATCCTCGGCCACCACGACGCGGACGGGCTTTCCTCCGCGGCCATTCTGTTCCGGGCGCTCGAACGGAGCGGGCAACACGCCAGGGTCCGGCTGCTTGGTCGCGGCGAGAATGCCTGGTCCCCGGAGATGGCGTCCGAACTCCGCGCGCAGGACATCGGCGGCCTGATCCTGGCCGATCTCGGAACCCGCGCCGAACCGCCGCTTGCTGGCATGGCCACCGTGCTCCTGGACCATCACGTGCCGACCGGCGTCCCGGAGGCGGCGCTGCTGGTCAGCGGCCACGGACTGCGCCCGACGCCCACCACCTCGCTTCTGGCCTGGTGGTGTGCCGGCGCGGTGGCGGAGGTGGACGACCTGCTCTGGCTCGCGGCGCTCGGCATCATCGGCGACATGGAAGAGGCATCGGGCTTCCATGAACTTGCAGCGGCGCGCGAGCGCTGGAGCATCACCGCGCTGCGTCGTGCCGTCTCGCTCATCAACGCCCCTCGGCGAGCGAGCGCCGGCGATGCTGCCCCGGCGCTCGCGCTGCTGCTGAAGGCGGATGGGCCCAAAGCCGTGCTGTCGGGCGAGTACCCCGAAACCGCGGTGCTGCAGGCTTCCAAGGCCGAGGTGCAGGAGGCTTTGGCCGAGGGCCGCCGCGTCGCCCCGCATATCCGCGGTGAGGTGGCCCTGATTCCCCTGCACTCCGCCTGCCAGATCCACCCGCTGATTGCGCAGCAATGGAAAGGGCGACTGAAGGACAAGGTCGTGATCGCCGCCAATACCGGCTACCGCCCGGGTTGGGTGCATTTCGCCGCACGCTCCGGCCAGGACACCGACCTGATCGGCTTTCTTCGCCGGCATCGGCCGGACGGTGCCGATCCCATGAACTACGGCAATGGCCATCCCCAGGCCTCGGGCGGTGCGCTGCCGCCCAGCGCCTGGAACCGCTTCCTGGCTGGGCTTGGCTTTGGCGCGGACCTGGAAGTGCCGGCATGAGCACGCGGCAAACTCCGCCCGCCCCCGCGGCGACGCCGCTCCGCCTGGGCTTTCCGGTGAAGCTGATGGGCGCCCCGGACATCAGGAGCAACGACACGAGGCGCTGGCAGCAAAGCCCGCATTTGAAGGTTTCGCTGGAATACATGGACCGGGCGCTCGACTATCTCGACCGCCACGACATCCGCATGTACCGCCTGTCCTCCGACTTGGCGCCCTATGCTACCCATCCTGACATGCCCCAGTTCCACTCCATGGTGCGCGACAGCGGCGCCGAGCTGCGGGCCCTGGGCACCAAGGCCAAAGCGCTGGATATCCGCCTGAGCTTTCATCCCTCGCAGTTTGTCGTGCTGAACAGCCCTGACCCGGCGTTGGTGGAGAAAAGCATTTGGGATTTGAGCTCCCAGGCGGAGATGTTGGATCGCATGGAGCTTGGGCCCGAGGCTGTCATGGTGATCCACGTCGGGGGTACCTACGGCGACCGCGAAGCCGCCAATGCACGCTGGGTGGAAATTTGGGACAACAAGCTCCCGGAGCACGTACGGCGCCGCCTGGTGCTGGAGCATGACGACCTTCGCTTTTCCGTGTCGGACATCCTTTGGATCCACGAACGGACGGGTGTGCGGCTGATCTTCGACCACCAGCACTTCTGGTGCCTGAACCCGGATGGGCACGACATGCGGGATGCGCTCGGGAAGGTGCTGCGGACCTGGCCCGAGGGCCAGCGGCCGAAGGTGCATTTCTCCTCGCCGCGTACGGAAATGCGGGAGATCAAGCGCAAGGAGAAGGGGACGCGCAAGCTAAAGACCGTGCTGGTCCCGCCGGTGAACACGGGCCACGCCGATTTTTGCAATCCGTTCGAGTTCATCACTTTCATGCGGATCGCGGAGGGGCTCGACTTCGACGTCATGCTGGAAGCGAAGGTGAAGGATTTGGCGCTGATCCGCCTTCGCCCGGACCTGCTGCGCTATGCCCCGGATGTGGCGCAGCGCTTCGGGCTGGAGGCGTCCAAGGCGCCGGCGCTGGAAGCGGAGGAGCAGGAATTCCTTGCGGAGGAAGGGGCGGTGGCCGTTCAGGGAGAAAGTTAGAGATACTGGTCTGACGGGAGCCTGCATAAGCTTGTCATCCGAAGCGGCGTTTGCTGAGCGGGCGTTGCCGCTCTGCGCCGGGATGCCGGTTTGCTCGAAGCAAACGCGGGCCAAGGCTGCCACGCCCTCGCGGATCTCCGCGATGGATGGCAGGGCGAAGCAAAGCCGAAGATGGGATTTCGCTGCCTCCACATCCACCGCCCATTCGGGACCCGGGTTGAACTGAATGCCCCGCTGCGCCACAGGCTTGACCAGCTTGCGCACATCCACCTGCGCCGGCAGCCGCAGCTAGAGAAAAATGCTGCCCTTCGGCACGAAGCACTCGGCGGCCGCGCCGAGCTCGCGTGCCACCGCCTCCAGCATCACGCGCAACTTCTCCTCCAGCAGGCTGGAGAGGGCGGCAACATGGCTGTCGAAATGGCTCGAGAAATACTGCGCCACCAGCATCTGCTCGACCGCGCCGGTGCCCCCGTCGGCCTTCAGCGCGACAAGGCGCGACAGCGTCTCCCAGGGCGCCACGGCATAGGCGGACCGCAACGCCGGCGACAGCGTCTTGGAAAAGGAGCCGATATGGATCACCTGCGCCGGGTCAAGCGCGTAGAGGGCGGGTGGCATCTCTCCGGTATGGCCCATATCAGGTCGGCATAGCACTCGTCCTCGAACACCGGCATGCCGTGTGCACAAACCATCGCCAACAGCTGCTGACGCCGCTCAAGCGGCAGGATGGAGCCGGTGGGATTCTGGATGGTCGGGATGGTGTACAGGTATTTCGTCGTCACGCCACGGGCCTCAGCCTGTCCAGCGTGTCGGAGAGCGCGTCCATGCGCAGCCCCTCATTATCCAGCGGCACCGGCACGGTGGTCACGCCTCGCTTCCTGAGGCGGGAGACGGCGCCCTGGGATCTCAGCTCCTCTACCAGCACCGTGTCGCCGGGCTCCAGAAGCAGGTCATTCACCAGGTCGAGGCCCTGCAAGGAGCCGGAGGTGATCAACACGTCGTCGCCGGTGCAGGCGACGACGCGGTGACGCTTCAGCTTGCCGGCGACCAGGTTGCGCAGCCCTTTGTGCCCGAGCGGCCCGTGGCCCAGGTTGTACAGGGCAAGACCGGCACCCTCGCACCGCAGTGCCGTGGCGGCGGCTTCCGCCAGCGCCGCGACTGGTACCTGCGCTGGGTCGTTATGGCCACCGACGAAGTTGTATTTCGGGAAGCCGGTGAAGCGCGGTGCGGGTGCGGGCATGCCTTCGGAACAGGCGCGCTCAAGCGATCTGCTGGGCGGTGGCTGGGGCGGTCATGGGACGTTCCTGGACGTATTGAACGGCGTTGCGCAGCGTCGCGCGCGGCAGGCTCCCGCGTCGGAGCAGGTCGCGCGACGGCGGTCGTTGGGCCGCAGCGGCATGCGCCGCCCTGGGCGGAGCGTAGTCTCCCTTCGCCTGGCCGTCTTTAGATTGAATGGCAATCCGTATCGAGCATCCGACAAGCCCGAGGGCCGGCGATGTCCAAGGGACATCAGCGCCGCCCACTGCACGCCGCCGCCGCGGCCAATCACCGCGGGCGCTACGCCCTTCGGCATGGCGAAGCAAGGCCTTCCGGCTGACCGCTAGCTCCGCGGCGGCTGGCCGAACCGTCGCCGGCGCTCATCTCCGATCGCCAGCAGCCGTTCCCGATCGTCCGGCCGTACCCGGGCATAGCGCTCGCGCCAAGCTGGATCCTCGGGCCTCCAAGCGAAGGGCAACTGCACCGTGCTGCGCGGCCCCCTGGCGCTCTCCAGCAGGTCGAGGGCCAGCCCCAGGGTCGTCCGCTGCATCTCGCGGTCCCAGGGATGCCCGCAGGGATTCCCGAGGGGGAAGTCGGAGAAGACGAAGCGCGGCACGCCGCAATGCTCGACGATGTCGCGGGCCGACCCGATCAGCACGGTCGGCATGCCATTGGCTTCCAGGTGCCGGGCGACCAGGCTCTCGTCTGGTGGCAGACCGGGCAAAGGGCGGAAAGGATTGCCGCATCGGCCCCATCCTCGCGCAGGCGCCGGAGGATCTCGGGCGCATCCTGCTCGATGGTCTTCTTCTGGCTGTATTCGGTGGTTGCCGCATGGAATCGCGGGGCCAGCCTGCCCAGCCTTCCCGCGGCGACGAAGTGCTGCGCCGCCTCGAGGGGCAGGAAGCTCTCGCGGTCCTCGGTATGGGTCGAGTCCTTGTCCCAGGCGACATCGGTGTCGAAGCTCGCCGGTGGGCTTGCGACCAGGCCGCTCCAGACCTGGCGGCGGTTGCGCGCGTCGCGATGGGAGCGGTCGCCGGGCCCCGCCGTGCTGACCAGCCCGACCGTCCTTGCGCTGAGCGGCTTGCGAAGCGGGGTGAAGGGCACCGCGTCATGCCGCGCCCAGACATAGTCGTTGTCGTAGCCGAGGGCGCGGTAGTAGAGCCGCGTCCGCTCCATGTAGCGAACGGGCGCATCGGTCACAGCCTGTGCCGTCATGGTGTCCTCCCTCTGCCTGGCCCGGTTGCAGGGCCTTGGCGGGACAGTGGCAGGAAAAGGCGGCGCCGGTCTTTCGACCAGCCGCCAAATCATGTCGATGACCTGCCAAGCCGGTGCCGGCGGCTCAGGCCGCGCGCGGCGGCATTCGGCGGCCGGTCTCGCAATAGCTCTTGATCCAGCCGGTCCGATGGCCAGTGCCGGACCAGAGGATAGGGAAATAGCTTTCATCCATGGTCGGGTTGCCGGTGCGCTGGTAGCGACGGTAAATGTAGCCGCACGGGCGGTCGCTGAACCGCGCCGCATTTCTTCAGCGCGTTGAAGGTGGCGATGCCGGCACAGAGGATCGGCGCCGCCTCCTCGGCATTGAGTTCCTCCGGGATCGAGACTAGGCCGGTGCCGCGCGCGGTCATGATCTCAGCATAGCCACCGTCGCGCCTGGACCCCATGACGGGCTGGTTGCGGCAGAGATTGAAGCGCCCCTAGCGACATGGCCTGCCTTGGCCGCCAAGCAGTCCGACGCCGACCCGCTGGCCAGGCTGCCAGATGGACGGCACGCCCTCGCTGAGCGTGACGATGCGGCCAACCACCTCATGCCCCGGCATGCGGGGGAGCTGTCGCGTGGGGTCGGAGTTCTCGATGTCGCCGATATCGGCACCGCAGATGCTGCAGGCCTCGACCGCGATCAGCACGTCACCCGGAGCCGGGTTGGGCACGGGGCGGGTCACGAGCTCGAGCGGGCCCGGGCGCGTCACCTGCACGGCACCGCAGACTCCCGCCATCAGGATCTCCTCGCACTCATCACAGCCGTAGCACTGCGATCTGCACGCGGTTCTTGGCGCGCGGCGCGGTTTCGCCGGGCAGCTCAACCTCATGTTCCTCCCAGGGCCGGGACCGCGGCGATGCCCTGCGCGATCCGTCCGGGGATTTGCGCCACAGCCCGCTGCGCCGCGTCCAGGGCGCCCGCGAGGTAGCCGGGCGCGACCGCGCTGGTCTCGCTGCCTGCCAGGCACAGGCGGCCCCGTCACGCACCGGTGACCCAGGACCCCTGGCGCGGCAGCAGGTGCGTGTCGCCGCGCCGGTCCTCCGCGGCCGTTGTCAGCGGATTCGCGCTCCAATCCTTCAGCAGCGTCGCGTCCTCGCCGTTCTCGGACCCGCGGAGGGAAAGTCGGACGCCCGCATCCTCGAGTGCGACCCGCGTCACCTGCGCGCCGAGGCGGATGGCATCGCCGGGCAGGCCTGCGGCGAGAGCCCGGACCAGTGCACCGGTCCCGCCAGCGAGGCGCATGGATCGGGGGTCCTGCCGGAAGGCCGGGTAGCGTTGCGGCGGGCCGGTACGCGATCACTCGACCATCACGTCGCCCTCGGCACCCTGCGGGAAGGCGGTCAGGCCCAGCTCGCCTACGACGCGGGCCATCTCCGGGTACATCTCGGGCCAGAACCACGATGGCCCGGAGTCGAAGCCGTCCATGGAGGCGCGACCACCCAGCAGGCCGACGAGCACCCCGCAGCCGGTCCCGGCCAGAAAGGTGGCGCGGCGGCCGTGGCGTCGGGCGATGGCGCCAGCTGGCAAGATGCAGGCGGCCAGGCCGACGACGAAGATCGAGATGGGCAGCGTCGCCATCGCCGGGCTCGGCGCCAGGCTGTGGCCGACGATCGCGCCCGTGGCATAGACGACAGTCGAATTGGCACCGGCCAGCGCCTGGGCGATCGTCAGCCGGGCGACGTTGCCGGTCTCATGCTCGAAAGCGATCGGAGCCACGATCCCGTCGACCGGGCAGCTTGGGCGTGTGACATGGGGTTCCGTTCTGTCCATTGGGCGGCCCGATTCAGACCTCCGGGCTCGCGGCCCTGCGGTCATCAGGACGCCTCAAGCGGCCAACTGGCCGAGCCAGCGCGCGGCGAGGGGCGGCGATGCAGGCGACGGTCGAGCAGCGCGCGGGCCCTCATGGCCTCGTCGCTCCGCATGAGGGCGATCAGGCGCATGTCCTCGATCATCTCGCGCTGAGCGCCGCTGCCGCCGATGCGAACCACCTCGCGCGCGACCGGCTTCAGGATGCGCGCACAGTTGGCGTAGTCGGCATCGGCGAAGGCAAGCGCCGCGCGGTAGATCGCCGGCACCACCGGCCCGCGCCGAGGCTGCCCGCCCCAGGCAGTTGCGTCAGGGCTGCAGCGCGGCGTGCCACCGCCTCCCGGTCGCCGGCGGCCGCTTCGAAGATCGCCATATGCGCATCAGCGAAGGCGAAGCCGGCCTTCGGGAAGGCCGGCGCGGCCTAGGCCGCCGCCTGCCACAGCCCCGCGGGGACCTCATGCCCGTAAGCCTGCAGCCGCCAAAGAAAGGAGGCCGTGTCGCTCACCACGTTCACCGGCATGCCCTTCGAGACGGAGGGCTGGACGTGCTCGGCGTAGATCGCCAGCGCACGCTCCGTGTTCCCATGCTCGAGAGCGGCCAGGGCCGAGTGTCAAGCGATGTGGCCATGCAGGGGGTCGCTGCGGTCGTAGCCGGGCAGCCAGCCCGTGATCAGCGCTTCGGCCTCTTCGCTCGCACCAGCCTCGTAGAGCGCGTGCGACAGCGCGTGCGCCGCGTTCGCGTTCGCCTGCCGCAGCTCGAGGCCGCGCTGGGTCAGGGCACGGCCATGCGCGACTGGGCCATTCTCGGCATGCGACCAGCCGCGATAGGTCAGGAACCACCAGTCGTCCCCGGCGAAGTGCCGGGCGTGACGCTCGCAAAGATCCACGCGGGCCTGGTCTTGGTCCGCCATGCCGGAGAAGGCGAAAAGCCCAAAGGCACCGAGCGGCAGCGAAAGTATCAGGATGTCCCGTGGCCAGGCTTCGGTGTGCGCGATCGCCCGCTCCAGCGCCCAGGTCGGCTGGCCGTTGATGGAGAGCGACAGGATCTCGACACGACTCCGCTCCCGTTCGGTTCCGTGTCGGGCGACGATCTCCGTTGCCGCCGCGATCTGCGCCCGGGCCTCCGTCGGCTCGGCGCGGATGGCATGCAGCCGGGCGCGCGCCGCACGGGCAAGGGCGAAGTCCGGATCGGCCGCGGCTGATTCCTTCAGCGCTTCGGCGGCGCCTGGCCAAGCGGAGAGCAAAAGGTCCACGCCCTCCCGGTATCGCTCGACGGCGAGGTCGGAGGTGGTGGAGAGCGGCAGGCCGCGGCGGTCGAGGCGGGCCATGGGGGGTCCTCGCCCTGAAGGCGTGGTCGTCGGTGGCGGCCCGATCGGTCGGGAGCGCCGCTAGCTTCCTGGGGCTTCACGCATACCGGCCCGTTGAGTGTCTGTATTTTGACCGGCAGACAATCCATGTAGAATAGAGGACAAAAAGAGGTTGCTCGCCATGCGATGGGAGACAATCGCCGCGCCCCCCGGGCTCATGGCGCCCCGCCCGATGACCGCGCGGGCGCAGTCCATCCCGGCGCGCCACTATTTTCCGCGCGCGCATGCCTTGCGCCAAGTGGTATACGTCATCTCGGGCGTGCTGACGGTGGCGGTGAAGGGTCAGTCGCTCGTGATCTCGCCCGAACAGGCGATGGGGCTGCCGGCGGGCCTTCGGCACCGCATCGGATCCCTGCTCGGGGCAGAGTTCCGCAGCCAATGAATCGCCGACGAGGCCGGTCGGAGCCCGCCACCTAGCCCGACCGTTGTCAGCGTCTCATCGCTGCTCCCGGCGCTGATCGTCGAGGCCGCCGAGATCGAAGACCAGGAGGACCAAGACGGCTACGCCGGTCGGGTAACGGCGCTGATCCTCGATCAGTTGCGGCGCGCGCCACCCCTGGCCGGGGCGCTGCTATAGCCACGCCACGGCGCGCTCGGGATACTGTGCGAGACGCTTTACGCCGATCCTGCCGATGAACGCGGGCCAGGAGCGCGTTGCCCGTGCCCAGACCGCGGTCACCCAGCGCTCGCACTGATCCGCGCAAGTGGCGCAGCGCAATACCGTGCCCGCAACAGCTTGAGGTAGAGACGCCTCACCGCCTTGCATGGAGGTCCGGATACCGTCCGTCTCAGCTAACGAAGGCTCTGCGGGCTACGTCCACTTATGGGATGGTGACGAGAGCACCTGGACGGCTTAGTTGGGCGCGAACCGGATGTCGCACCCGGGCGCCGCTCATGATTGCTTGCCGTCCACCTCAGCCTTGCTGTCCTGCTGTACGGCCTCAACCTGCCCATAAGGGATAAAAGAACTTATGATCCCGATATCGGCGCTAACTAGGCTGCGACAGCCATTCGGTCGTGCAGAGGTGGTCTGTGCAAAAATCAGGATGGCAGAGCAATGCGGCAACCCGCTGATGACCTTGGCCCAAGCAGACGATGTGCGTGCCGGATTCTCTGCTTCGGCATCCTCGCGGTGGCGGGCTGTGAGAGCAGACAGCCGGCCGCCCGCGCCGGCGCCGCGATAGACAAGGCCGGCACGGAGTCGGGACAGGCAATAGGCCGCGCTGCCACGGCCACCGGCGGAGCTCTGGAACGGGCGGGCGACTGGGTTCGCCGTCGAACGGAATGACTGACTGGGCGAGTCTATGGCAGGACGGATGCAATCCCGACGCCAATGCAATCCCGACGCCGTCGGGGCGAGGACTCAGGATCGAAGTTGTTTACGGATTGGTGGACCTGCTGGGCGGGGCGCTCGATGCAGAAGCTCGCTGCACTCCGTGCACCCTCGCCGCCGCCGCCGCATTCCCCACGTTAAACGATATGGAGTCGAGGCTAGCAGCGGGTTTGTGCGGCACCGCTGGAGGGCGAGCGAACGGTGGCCTGATGGCTCGCTTCCGTCGCCTCACCATTCGCTATGAGCAGCGCGGGGCAATCCACCTCACCTTCGCCACCCTTGCCGTTGCCAATGTCTGTCTGAAACAATCCAGACGGCAGTCCCGGGTGCTCCTTGCCGCGAGTGGCGCCTATGTCGGACGCAGTTTATGCGGCTGAAGGATGGCTGAAGTCGGAGCATGCGCCGAAGCCGTGATCCGGCCGGCGCGGCACCGCTCCGTCCCGCAGGCATGTTCAGGCGCGAATGGCGACCCTCAAGGCCGCCTGGTCGAGCAATTTGTCGACCGCCTCGTTCATCGCCTTCAGTGCGACCTGTCGGAGATCTTCGACCGAGGCAAAGACACCTGTGCTCAGCGACAGTATGCTGCCGTCGACGATGTAGACCTTCTCACGGCCGCGCCAGACCTCCCGCCCCGTCGCGCGCTCGGTGACCACCACGGTGAAATCCGCCGTGGCTTCGCGCCGGACATACTGGTTCGCGTCGAATTGGTGGATGGTGACGGCCAGCAGATAAGGCGCACTGCCGCCCGGCCCGGCATCGAGCCCGCGCGCTGCCAAGCCCGCGGCGAAGGCCTTGCCGACAACCCTGTTTACGGGTTCGTCGGCATGCAGGGCCTTCACCGGGTTGCCGTATCCGCCCCGGATGGTGCCAATCCAGGTCGGGTCCTCTCGTCCGGTGCGGCGTTCATTGGTGACCGGGTTGACAACCTGGACGACGGGTCGCGCCGTGGCGGCACGCTGGACCGCGACCGTAGGCGCATAGGCCATGGGAGACCGGGTGGCGCCGCAGGCGGCAACTGCGAGCAGTGCCGGCAGGACTAGGACAGCGAGGACGCGCATTGGGCCTCGAATGGGGACAATCCAGGCCGTTCACCGTATGGAGCTTTCAGCGGACCAGCAATCGCCGCGTGGCGATGCACCCCTCGGTCAAAGTAATGGCAGCCGGCCTTACTTCATAATTATTGTGGTTACATATCATGTGACTGTTAATGTTGCGAATGGGAGGCCCGTTGAGCGGGTCGGCATGCCATCGCCGATAGCGGGCAGCCGCGCGGCCGGCCCGAAGCCGCCGGCAGGACGGGATGCGGCCAGCGTGCCGGGTTGAGGATCCGTATCGGAACGCGCATCCTCCACCGGACGTAGCGAAAGCCTTCCGGAGGACGCCATGAAACCGACCCGACGCGGCCTCGTCGCTGCGGCCCTGCTCACCGCCGGCGCGCTGGCCGGCTGCGCCCGCACCGCCCCGGTGCAGGACGCCAGCGGCGAATTCCTCGGCCGCGCCCCTCTGGCGCAGCGGGCCGACCAGATCCGCGCCGCCGGCACCGTCCTCGGCTGGCGCATCGACCCCGAGGGCCCTGGGGTGATGCGCGGCACGTTGCTGCTCCGCTCGCACCAGGCGGTTGTGCAGATCACCTACGACACGCAGCGCTTCGCCATCCGCTACGTCTCAAGCACCAACCTCAACTACGAGAACGGGATGATCCACCGCAACTACAACAGTTGGGTGCAGAATTTGCGGAACACCATCATCCAGCAGTCGGTGCCGAAATCCTCCTGAGCCGCGCCGCTCAGCCGAGCCCGCCGCTGATCGCAATGGCTTGGCCGGTGATGTAGCCGGCCCGCTCCGAGGCGAGGAAGCCGACCAGATCCGCCACCTCCTCCGGCTGTCCGGCGCGGCGTGCCGGCACCAGTTGCGCGATGCGCTCGCGCGATATTGCTGCCGCCACCGCCGGGCTGTCGATGATCCCGGGCGCCACCGCATTTGCCGTCACCCCGCGCGAGGCGTATTCGAGCGAGAGCGACTTCACCGCGCCGATCAACCCGGCCTTGGCAGCGGCGTAATTCACTTGGCCGCGGTTGCCGATCAAGCCGGAGATCGAGGAGATCGCCAGGATGCGGCCCCAGCGCGTGCCGATCATCGGCAGCAGCAGCGGCCGCAGCGCCGCGTAGAAGCCGTGCAGCGAGACGTCGATCACGCCGCGCCACTGCGCCTCGCTCATGCCCGCCAGCGGGGCGTCGTCATGCGTGCCGGCATTGTGAACCAGGATCTGCACCGGCCCGCCCTGCGCCAGCAGCGCCTCCAGGGCCGCCGCGGTCGCCGCCATGTCGGTCAGGTCGCAGACGAAGGCCCGGGCCTGGCCGCCCTCGGCGCGGATCGCCGCCGCCACCGCCTCGGCCCGGGCCAGCCCGGCATGCGCATGCACCAGCACCTCCCGCCCATCGGTCGCGAGGCGGCGGCAGATGGCGCCGCCGATCGGGCTGCTGCCGCCGGTCACCAGGGCGCGCCGCGGCGTGCTCATGCCGCCGGCTCCGGCAGGATCACCGCCGCTTGGCCGCTGAGCAGCACCGCGCCGCCGCCGGTGACCTCGAAGCGGTAGATGAAGCCGCGCGCCTCGGCGATCAGCGCCTCGGCGGTGATGCGCAGGCGCCCGGGGACGGTGTCGAGCCGTGCGGCGCCGAGCTGCACCTCGCGCAGGCTGCTGACGAAGCCGGCAGGCTGCGGCGCCGCCGCGATCAGGGCGCCGTGCAGCGCCATGGCCTGCAGCGCGAATTCCAGGCCGCAGACGGCGGGCAGCATGCCGTCCCGCCGCAGCGGATTGTCCGGCGCAGCATGGGCCACCGCCTCGCAGGTGATCCGCTCCGCATTCCAGTCAAGCGCCCGGTCCAGCAGGCACATGCCGCCCTGGTGCGGCACCAGCCGGGCAATGGCCGCATGGTCCAGCGGCGGCGTCAGCACGGCGCGAGTTCCAGCGCCAGATGCGCCGACTCGTCCAGCGGCAGCTGCAGCGCCGCCTCCCGCCGAATGGCCAGGGCGCGCAGCAGCGGCAAGGCGCGTGCGGCGGGGTTCTCCGCTGCCAGCAGGTCGAGCGCATCCGCGGCTGGCGTCGCCTCGGCCGGCGCCGCGACGTACCGCAGCGCCAGCAGGTTGCCGGCCGCGCCCATGGGCCGCAGCAGCAGCGCCGCGGCGAAGGCGCAGCCGGTCGGCCGCACGCGGTCGAGCGGCGGCGCCATTGGCACGTCATATGCGCAGAACAGCACCGGCCGGCGGCGCGTCGCGACCGCCGTCGCCGCCACCAGCAAGCCGGCAGCGAAGCTGCCGTCATGCCCACCCAGGCTGACCGAGGGCGCGGTCGAGCCGACCGCGATGTGCCAGTAGCCGGAGGGCGCGTTGTGCACCGAGTTGTGGAAGGCGGTCGGCGAGATGGCGATGCCAGCCGGGTCGTGCAGCGCCTCGAGGATGCCGCCGACGATGGCGCCGTCGCCATTGCCGCTGGCGAAGACCGTCTCCAGCCCGGCGCGGTCCGGCTCGGCCGCCGTGGCCTCGGCCGCCACGGCCAGGGCCAGCCGCACCGGCAGCCCGGTGCGGCGGCGCTCGGTCGGCGGCAGCAGCCCCGGCGGCGGGGCTGAGATCTCGCCTCGTGCCCAGGACGCACGGCCGGCAAGACAGGCGAGGCTCGCCTCCCAGCCGGGCAGGCCCGGTCCCAGCAGGCCGATCCCATCGACCCGGCACTGGAGGAGGCTCACGCCGGCCCGCCAATCAGCAGGGCGCAGTTGCTGCCGCCGAAGCCGAAGGAGTTGCTGAGCACCCGCCGCATCCCGGGCAGATCGCGGTTGTCCCGCGCGACGGCGCTGCGGAAGTCCGGGTCGGTCGACGCGGCGCCGAGGCAGCCCGGGACCAGCCCGTCCTCGAGGCAGAGCGCGGAGATCAACGTCTCGATCGCGCCGGAGGCACCAAGCGTGTGGCCGGTCCAGGCCTTGGTCGAGCTGCAGGGGACCCGGTCCTGGAACAGGTGATGGACCGCGCGGTCCTCCATGGCGTCGTTAGCTCGGGTCCCGGTGCCGTGCAGGTTGACGTAGTCGATGGCGTCTGGTGCCAGCCCCGCGGCGTCCAGCGCCGCCCGCATGGCCGTCACCGCGCCCAGCCCCTCGGGATGCGGCGAGGACATGTGGTGGCCGTCGCTGCTGGCGCCGGCGCCGAGCAGCAGCGGCGCCCCCGGCGGCGCCTCCGCGGGCCGCTGCAGCAGCACCAGCCCGGCGCCCTCGCCGATCGAAATGCCGTCGCGGTCGACGGCGCAGGGCCGGGTCGGCCCGCCGCGGCTCAGCAGTTCCAGCGCGGCGAAGCCGTGCAGCGTCATCCGGCAGAGCGTGTCGACCCCGCCCGCCACCGCCGCGTCCACCACCCCGGCGGCGATCAGCGCCGCCGCCTCCATCATCGCCCGGGCGCCGGAGGTGCAGGCGGTGGAAACCGCGATGGCTGGGCCGCGCAGGCCGAGCCGGGCGCGGACATAGCGCGGCAGCGCCTGCAGGTCCTGGGTGCGGGCGTAATCGAAATCCGTCGGCAGGGCGCCGCCGGCTGGCTCGCGCCGGCGCCAGGCCTGCTCGGTCTCCTCGATGCCGGCGGTGCTGGTGCCGAGCACCACGGCTATGCGCTCGGCGCCGTGCCGCTCCCGCGCCGCCTGGACCGCGGTGGCGAAGCCGTCGGTGCCCAGGGCAAGCTCTGCCAGTCGGTTGTTGCGACAGGCGAAGCCGGCCAGCGCCGCGGGGATCGCCACCGCCTCGAGCCCCGGCACGCGGCCGATCCAGATATCCTCCGGCATGCCCTCCAGCGTGCAGGGGCGAAGGCCGGTCCGGCGCTCATGCAGCGCCGCGCGCAGCGGCGCGAGGCCGGCGCCCATGGCCGTGACGGCGCTGCAGGCGCCGAGCGCCAGCGGCCACAGGGGAGCGGGTTCAGGCATCAGCAAGGCGCGGCGCCAGCATGCAGGCCAGCAGAAAGGCACTCGCCACGCCGCAGCTCACTGTCAACCCGATGCCGCGCAACACCGGCGTGCCGCAGAGGGAAAGCAGCCCAAAGGTCAGCAGCGTGCAGGCGGCACAGTTCAAGACGGCTCCCAGGGCAACCTCGGCGTCGCTGAAAGGGTCGGGCGCCCGCGCGAGGAAGAGAGAATAATCGATCGCCAGACCGGCAAGCAACAGCAGGGAGGCGAGGTGGAAGAGCGTCAGCGCCTCCCCCAGCACCGCCAGCGCGGCCAGAGTGACCAGCAGCGCGCCGCCGATCGGCGCCGCCACGCGCAGCGCGGCGCCCGGCCCGCCGAGCCCGAGCGCCAGAAGGCCGAGCGCCACGCCGCCGCCGGCCAGCGCCCAAAGCAGCGTCGCCCGGCCGTAATCCGTCAGCAGTCCCTCCGTCTCCGCCTTGACGTCGACCAGCAGGATGGCCGGGTCGCCGAGCGCCGCCACCGCCGCGGCCAAGGCCGCCGGGTCGCGCACCCCCTGGGCCAGCGCCACGCCGCGCACCGTCCCGTCCCGCCGGGTGAGCAGGGGCGAGAGCCGCGCCGCGAGCGTCGGCGCCTCCTGCGCCAAGCCGGCCGTGGTCAGCGGCGGCAAGGCCCGGCTCTCCGCCAGTGCGGCGAGGAAGGGGGCAAAGGCGCCGGGCCGGAAAGGCAGGCCCTGTATCGCCTCGCGCAGCGCCGCCTCGGCCGCGTCCGCCCCAGGCAGGGCGGCGCGGCGGGCCTCCTGCGTCGCCGGGCCTGGCAGCCAGCGGCTCGGCAGGTCGAGCGCCTCCAGCGCCCCCTCGGGCCCGAGCAGCGGCCGGATCGCGGCGCCGAGCCGCTCGGAGGCCGCCAGCACCGCGGCCTCCGTCCCCGGGCCGACGGCGATGATGAGCCGCACATCGGGCGCGCCGAGCTGGCGGCGGAGCTCGGCATCGAGCGCCTGGGCCGCGGCCGGCACCGGGCTGAGCGCGGCGATGTCGCGCTGCCAGCGTGGTCCGCCCGACGCCGCCAGCACCAGCAGCGCCACCACCACCAGGCCGAACGCCAGCCGGCGCCGGCCCCGCAGCGCCCGCAGCGCCGCGGCGACCGGGCGCGGCATCGGCTGCGGCGCGATCCGCGCCCGCGGGACCAGCGCCGGCAGCACCCAGCGCGTCACCGAGGCAGCGGTGAGCAGCCCGCTGCCGGCGAAGACGCCGAGCTGCACGAGGCCGGGGAAGCCCGAGCCCAGCATCGCCGCCAACCCCGTCGCCGCAGCGGCGGCCGCCAGGCGCAGGGTCGGCCAGATGCGCGCGGCGGCGTCGGCGAGCGCCTCCCCGGGCCGGCGCAGGCTGACCAGCAGGATCGGGTAGTCCACCGTCACGCCCAGCATGGTCATGCCGAAGCCGAAGGCGATGCCGTGCGGCGCCCCACCCGCCACGAGCGCCGTGGCGGCGAAGCCGGCCAGCGTGCCGGCGCCGAGCGGCACGGCGACCAGGCCGAGCAGCAGCAGCGAGCGGTAGCGCCACCACAGGAAGCCACCGAGCAGCCCGAGCGAGGCCAGGCTGATGAGCTCGACATCGCCGCGGATCGCCCGGGCGGCCTCGGCGCCGAAGACGCCGGGGCCGCTCAGCAGCAGCCGGGCCGGGCCGGGCCGGGCGGCGTCGTAGGCGGCGCGGAAGGCGGCGATCGCCGCCTGCTGGCTCGCCGCGTCCAGCCCGCCGCTGCCGGCGATGCGGGCGAGCAGCAGCGCGCGCGGCGGCCCCTTCCCGGCGGCGAGCCAGGCGCCGTCGCGGGTCTCGACCCGTGTCTCGCCGAGGAATTCCCGGGCGAGGCCGAGGAAGGCGCCGGTCGGGTCGGCAAAGCCGAAGCGGGTCAGCAGCGGGGAGGCGGCGGAGCGCAGCCCGTCGAGCAGCGCCTGCAGCCGCTCCCGCAGCGCGGCGGCCGTGAAGGCCTCCGGCCGCGTCTCCGGCGAGAGCAGGTAGCGGTAGCGGAACAGGAAGGCCTGCTCAGCCTCCGAGAGGCTGAGCGTGCCGTCGCCGATGAAGTCGAAGCGGCCGGAGGCGCGCAGGCCGGCCGCGGTCTCACGCGAGATCCGCGCAAGCTCGGCCGGCGGCGCTCCCTCGATGCCCGCCAGCAGCAGGGTGGTGGCGGCGCCGCTCTGCAGTTCCCGGACCAGGAAGGCGCTGGCCGGGGTGCGGCCGGCCGGCAGGAAGTCGGCAAGATCGGTGCGCAGGCCGATGCCGAGGCCGAGCGCCGCGCCGAGCCCGGCGAGCGCCGCCAGCGCGAGCAGCAGGCGCCTCAAGGCTGGGGGGTGATCCGCATCCGGGTGACCCCGCCATTGCCCTCGGTATCGACCTCGAGCATCTGGGCGCCGCGGCCGGCGAGGCGGATGCGCTGCACCGCGGCGCGGACCCGGAGCGAGAGCGGCACGAGGTCCATGCGCCAGGCGCCCTCCGCCGCACCCGCGAAGCCGACCTCGTAGTGGCGCCGCAGCGCCGCAGCATCGCCCGCCAAGGTGCCGCGGATCGCCTCGACCAGTGCCCGCATCTCCGGCTGGTCCTCCAGGCTGAATTCGCGGTGGATGCCGCGGTCGGGGCGCGCATAGTCCAGCCGGCCGCCCTCGACCCGCAACACCTCCTCGATCGGGCTGGTGGTCCGCTTCTCCAGCCGGTCGGGCGCCTGCCAGGCGAGCAGCCCGGTGCTCGGCAGCGGCAGGTCGAGCTCGGGGATCGCCTTCTCCTCGGTGAAGGTGGCGCGGGATTCGGGCAGCGCGGCGAAGCGGCGCATCAGCGCCTCGAAACCCGGCTGCTGCGCCCGTGCCGGTGCCCAGGGCAGCAGGGCCAGCAACAAGAAGCCGCGCCGGCTCATGTCGCGTCCCGCCGCCAGAAATCGTAGAAGTTGAACCAATTGTAAGGGTGCTCGCGGCAGAGCGCCTCGAGCCGCTCGGCATAGCGGCGGACGCGTTCCGCGATGGCGGCCTCGCGGCCGGCTCGGCTGGGCGGCAGCGGCTCGGCGAAGGGCTCGAAGCGGACCTCGTAGTGGCGCGGGCCACGCCAGATCCCGAAGGCGAGCATGACCGGTGCGCCGAGCACCGCGGCCAGCAGGTGCGGCCCGGTCGGCAGCGGCGCCGGCTGGCCGAGGAAGGGCACCTCCAGCACCCGCTCGGCGCGCGGCGCCCGGTCGGCCAGCAGCCCGACCAGCCCGTTCCGCTGCAGGCATTCCTGCGCCCGCAGCATCGACTCCGCCGTGCCGAGCGGGATGACCGCGGCGGTGCGGGCAGTGCCACCGACAGCGTCGAAGACCGCCTTCAGCCGGGCCGCATTGGCCTCATGCATCATGATCGCCAGCTCGACCGGGCAGCCGCGGTCGGCGACCAGGCGCAGCGCCTCGAAGCTGCCGAGATGCGCGCCGAAAATCAGGCAGCCGCGGCCCTCGGCGATCTGCGCCTGCAGCGCCTCCAGCCCATGCACCTCGACGCGGTAGCGCTCCGCGCGGCCGCTGACCAGGAAGGCGCGGTCGAGGATGGTGGAAGCGAAGGTGAAGTAGAGCCGGTAAAGGTCGCGCAGCCCCGGCCGGCGGCCGAGCGCCCGCGCCAGATAGGCCCGGGCGGCGGCGCGCGGTCGCGGCGAGGCGAGCAGGAAATAGCCGGCGATGGGGTAGAGCAGCAGGTGGCCCGGCCACCAGCCGATGCCATGCACCAACCAGAGCATGAAGCGCGCCAGCGTGACGCTGCCGCGCTCCGGCACCCGGGTCCATTCCGGCCGCGTCCGCTCCGCGGCCAGGGCTTCGGCGTTCAGGCGGGTGGCCATGCGAACTCACCGCTCAACACGGTGGTACCGCGGCAGCGACAGGCGAAGCCGAGCCTGCCGGGGCCCGGCACCAGGTCGATCTCGATCGCGTCGCCCGGCAGCACGGGGGCCAGGAACTTTGCCCGCCGCAGCAGGCCCTGGCCAAGCCCGGCCGCCTGCATGACCGCATCCAGCAGCAACACGCCAGGCACGATCGGCCGGCCGGGGAAATGTCCCGGCAGCGCCGGATGGTCGGCCGGGATGGTCACGCGGGTAGCCGGGCCGGCCAACGGCGCGGTCATCCGTTCCTCGCGGTCGTCAGGCGCAGATCCGACAAGGCGCGCTGCGATAACTTGCCCAGCCGGTCGCGCGGCAGGCTCGGCACCAGCCACACCGGACGCGGCAGGAACAGTGGCTCCAGCTTGGCGCGCAGCCCGGCCAGGATCTCCTGCACCGAGCGGCCAGGCGCCACGACATAGGCGGCGAGCCGAGCCGCCGGGTTGCGCTCGATGTCGTCCGGCGCCACGAAGACGCCGTCCCGCACACCCTCGACCTCCAGCAGCCGCCGGTTGAGGTCGGCCAGCGAAGCACGGCGGCCGGCCAGCTTCACCATGTCGCTGCGCCGGCCAAGCAGGCGGAAACGGCCACCCGGCCCCGCCTTCAGCAGGTCGCCAAGCCGGACCTCGCCGAGGCCGGGGACGTAGACGCCCTCGGCGCGGCATTCGACGCCGCGATAGGGCAGCCAGTCGGCTTCCTGGATGGTGCGGCGGCTGGCCATCGAGCCGGCCTCGGTGGCGCCGTAGATCTCCAGCATCGGTGCGTGCCAGTCGCGCTCCACCGCGGCGGCGATGCCGGCCGCCAGGGGTGCGGTGGCGGAGATGACGGCCGCGAGGGGGGCCGGCCGGCGGCCCTCGGCCAGCAGCGCGCGCAAATGGAGCGGCGTGGTGACCAGCAGCCGCCGCGGCGGCAGCGCGGCGAGCGAGTCGAGCACGTCGGAGGGAAAGAAGCTGGCGCCGGCATAGATGGTGACCGCAGCCTGCAGCGGCAGCATGATCGTGGTCTCGAAGCCATACATGTGCTGCGGCGGCACGGTTGCCAGGATGGTGGCCCGGGGGCCGTCCGCGGCGCGCAGTGCGAAACGCTCGGCGGCCGCGCTTGCAGCGGCGACTAATGCGCCCCAGGGCTTCGGATGCGCAGTCGGCTCGGCGGTCGAGCCCGAGGTGAAGCCGACCGCGACGATGCGGTCGAGCGGAATGGCGGGGACTGGCGGCAGCGGGCCGGGAACGGGGGGCTCCGGGTCGAGCTGGATTGCCACCATGGGAAGTCCATTGGGCGCGGTGCCATCCGCCAGGACGTAGCAGCCGGCATGCGTCGCCGCGAGCAGGCCCAGCCGGGCCGGCGAGGCATCGGCGTTGAGCAGCGTCACATGGCCGCGCAGCAGGGCGGCGACGAAGCCGACCAGCATCCGGTAGCGGTCGGCGCAAAGGTTGATCGCATGCGCCTCCGCTGCAGCCGGCAGCCGGGCGGCCAGGGTGGCGGCCTCGGCCAACAACTGGCCGACGGTGATCGCCCGACCGGCGCGGCGGCAGACCACGTCGGACATGGGCCGGTCGATCAGTGGCCAGGCGAGCCCCTGGCCAACTAGGTCAGGCGGCATGCCTGACCTGCCGGTGGCACCGATAGATGGCTTGGAGCGTCCGCAGCGGCGTGACTCGGCCGAGTTCAGGGAAGCAGCACCGGCGTAGCACATGCTCACCGAAGAAGAGGGCGGTGCAAAGCGCCGGCTGCAATAGCCAGAGCGGCGCGGCCGGGAAAAGGCCGAGTGCGGCGGCCAGGAAAGTCAGTGCGAAGCCGCCGAGCAGCACCGCCCAGGCAGCGGTCAGCCGGCGGGTATAATGGCCGTCCGGGTCGGGCAGGCCGGCCGCGTCGAAGCGGCTGTAACGGGAGATCAACGGCTCGGCGCCCGGTCGCAGGGTCCAGCCGAAGCGGATGCCTGCGGCGAGGCTGCCGAGCGCGGCGAGCAGGGCGGGCCCCGCCTCCCCCGCCAAGCGCAGGATGGCGGCGCCGCCGGCGGACTCCAGGGCAAGGAGCAGCGCCAGCGCCAGGAAGGCCGGCCCGATCGAGGTGGCCGGTCGGTTCCGCAGTGCTGCGACGCCGGAAGAGGGCGCGGCCGCCATGCCGCTACCGCGTCCGGTGCTTCTCGATATGCGCGGCGAGGCTGCGCAGCGAGGCGAAGATGCGGTGGTTGCGCTCATCGTCGGAGCGCAGCTTGACGTCGTAGGTCTTCGACACGGCCAGTGCGATCTCGAGCGCATCGATCGAATCGAGCCCCAGCCCCTGATTGAACAGCGGTGCCTCGGGCTGGATATCCTCGGGCACCACCTCAAGCGAGAGGACAGACACGATCAGCTTGGCCAATTCGGCTTCCTGCTGCGGCGAGGCGGGCGAAGGCGCCGCAAGTTCGGGGACGGAAGCGCCGGAGGACATGTTCGTTGTATCCGCGTAAGTAGCGTGGGCGCCGAGCTTGTCGTCAGCAGCGTTTTATCACGGTTATCAGAAGCTTGTTTGCCAGTGCAAGGCGTGAAGTGTGGCCCTGCGCTCAGTCGAAGGGTTCGGCGGCCGAGCCGGTCTGCGCCGGCGAACGGTAAAGGGCGAAGGACAGGCCGCCGACCAGCGTCGCGTTCAACTCCGAGCGGAAGAGCGGGCTGCCGGCATTGCTCGCGCCGCTGAAATTCTCGAGCCGCCCGCCAGCCGAGACCGAGATCCGCTCGGTGAGCGGCACCCGGTAGGAAAATTGCAGGCGGAGCCCGAGATAGCCGCTGGCAGCGTCATAGGCCGGCCGGCCGGGCCGGCTGTAGCGCTCCTCGACCCGGTACCAGTAGTCCATCAGCCCGCCGGAGGCGAAGACCGGGCCGAGGCCGATCCGCGCCCGCGACCGCGGCAGGCCGAGCCCGGAGCGTTCCAGCGCCAGCTCCGGGGCGAAGACGTAGCCGCGGTACTTCACGCTGGAAAAGTCGGTGGAGAAAACCGCGCGGACCGGCGTCTCCAGCGTCAGTCGGGTGGTGCCCGGTGCGCTGCGCCAGGTCACCCAACGCAGCGAGGGGCCGATCTCGCCGAGCCAGTATGCCGCTACCGCGTCCGGTGCTTCTCGATATGCGCGGCGAGGCTGCGCAGCGAGGCGAAGATGCGGTGGTTGCGCTCATCGTCGGAGCGCAGCTTGACGTCGTAGGTCTTCGACACGGCCAGTGCGATCTCGAGCGCATCGATCGAATCGAGCCCCAGCCCCTGATTGAACAGCGGTGCCTCGGGCTGGATATCCTCGGGCACCACCTCAAGCGAGAGGACAGACACGATCAGCTTGGCCAATTCGGCTTCCTGCTGCGGCGAGGCGGGCGAAGGCGCCGCAAGTTCGGGGACGGAAGCGCCGGAGGACATGTTCGTTGTATCCGCGTAAGTAGCGTGGGCGCCGAGCTTGTCGTCAGCAGCGTTTTATCACGGTTATCAGAAGCTTGTTTGCCAGTGCAAGGCGTGAAGTGTGGCCCTGCGCTCAGTCGAAGGGTTCGGCGGCCGAGCCGGTCTGCGCCGGCGAACGGTAAAGGGCGAAGGACAGGCCGCCGACCAGCGTCGCGTTCAACTCCGAGCGGAAGAGCGGGCTGCCGGCATTGCTCGCGCCGCTGAAATTCTCGAGCCGCCCGCCAGCCGAGACCGAGATCCGCTCGGTGAGCGGCACCCGGTAGGAAAATTGCAGGCGGAGCCCGAGATAGCCGCTGGCAGCGTCATAGGCCGGCCGGCCGGGCCGGCTGTAGCGCTCCTCGACCCGGTACCAGTAGTCCATCAGCCCGCCGGAGGCGAAGACCGGGCCGAGGCCGATCCGCGCCCGCGACCGCGGCAGGCCGAGCCCGGAGCGTTCCAGCGCCAGCTCCGGGGCGAAGACGTAGCCGCGGTACTTCACGCTGGAAAAGTCGGTGGAGAAAACCGCGCGGACCGGCGTCTCCAGCGTCAGTCGGGTGGTGCCGGGTGCGCTGCGCCAGGTCACCCAACGCAGCGAGGGGCCGATCTCGCCGAGCCAGTCGAGGTCGGGCATTCCCTCGCGCGCCCGGTTGTCGCGTGAGCGGCTGCCGACAGCGCCGTTGGCGTTCAGCGTGAATTCCAGATCGCGGCTGCGCCAGAGCCGGCCACGGAGGCCACGGTCATCGCTGCGGAACAACTCGCCGCGATAGATCAGCCAGGGCAGGACGACGCCGCGTGCATGCGACTGGCCGGCGGCGGGGTAGTCCGGCAGCAGGGCGCCGCCGCCAAAGACGCCGGCCTCAATGACGGGCAGAGCGGGCGCCGGCGCCTGTGCCACGGCGGGCGCTCCGCCCAAGGCGGCCAGGATGGCTGCCGTCGCGGCCTGGACCAAGCGCCTCATGCCGGGGGACGCTCGGCAATCAGCAGCACGTTGGGCAGCGGCGTGCCGGCCCAGCAGGGCACGACCCGCACCGCAAAGCCGGCGGCGGTCAAGTGGGACTGCAGCAGCGGCAGCGGCAGCGGTCGGATTTCGACCCCGTCCCGCCGCACTCGGCGGCCGAGCCGTTCCATGGCGAAGCCGACCTGCGCGCGCCAGCCGCAGTCAGGGTCAAAGGCGCGGATCAGGATGCGGCGCCGCGCCGCCGCGACCATGCGGCCCAGCAGCGCGCGCTGCGCCGCCTCCGGCATCTGCAGCAGCACGTCGATTATGAGAAGCGTGTCGCAATCTGGCACCGGCGCGGTGGTGAGATCGGCGACAGCGAAGCACGCCGGCAGGCCGACAGCGGCGGCGGCCGCTTCGGAGATCTTCGTGGCATCGCGGTCGAGGCCGGTGAGCTGGTCGGCGAGGCCCGTCAGCAGCAGCGCCAGGCCGAGCTGGCCGCGGCCGCAACCGAGATCGACTACCGAGCCGAAGGGGGCGGCAGCGGCCAGGCGCAGGATCGTCGCCGTCGCCGGGTCGCCACGCAGCTTGCCGCGAACGAAGCCCCGGGCGAAGCGCGAGGCCCCGGCATAGCGGCAGGTAACCTGCTCGGCGACGCGGCCCAGCACCGCGGCCGCGAAGCTGGCCTCAGCCCTGGCCGGCATCGGGCCGCCGGGCGGTATAGGCGCGAAATATGCCGAGCTGGACCTCGCAGCCGATTTCGGTGAAGCCGGCCGCCGCCAAGCTCTCCAGGATGACTGCCGGTGGTACGCAGCGGTCGATCGTGTCCCAATAGTAGCGCATCAGCAGCCGCGCACGCTCCCCGCCACCCAGCCGGGCAATGATGCCCGGGACCACCTGCCCGAGGTAGAGCCGCGTGGCGGCATAGGCCAGCCGTCCCTCCGGCCGGGCGATCTCCAGAAGCAGCAGGCGGCCACCCGGCCGGAGCACCCGGCGGTATTCCGCGAAGGCGGCCGGCAGGGCCGCCACGTGGCGCAGCGCATAGCCCATGCTGAGAAAGTCGAAGCTGACATCGGCCACCGGCAGCGCCTCGGCACGGCCGCAGATCAGCGGGATTGGCAGGCTCGCCCCGGCGCGGCGCAGCATGCCCTCGCTGAGGTCGATGCCGACGACGCCGCGCGGCCCGCCCAGAATGCGCACTGCCTCCCGCGCCACCAGCCCTGTGCCGATCGCCACGTCCAGCACTGCTTGGCCAGGCCGCAACCCGGCCCGGCGCAGCGCGGCGCGGCGGTACCAGGCGCCGGAGCCGAGCGAGAAAGCGGTGTTGATGCGGTCGTAGGAGTCGGCAGTCTCGTCGAAAAGTCGGCGGACGAAACCGTCGCGCGCGGCGCCGCCGTGGTAATAGGCCGCGAGGGGGGGATGCGGGGCGACCAGCGGGTCGGAGTCAGCCATATCCATCGATCCATCCGCCGGCGTCGATCTGGTCACGCCCGGCTGTCACCGGGTTTGCGCGGACATATTGCCGCTTCGCCGTAAGGCCGCACCCATCTACTCTGTTGGTGAAAATGAGGCAAGAATGCAAACCAGTGGCGCACATCAGGCGGCCGTTACGACGGACAGGCCGAATTGGCTCCTGGAAGTCTACTACAGCCTTGCCTTCTACTTTTGCGTTCTGGTGTTCGGCCTAAGCTGCCTGATCTGGAGCCTTCCGGCGGGCCTGCTTTATCGTCTCCTTCCACGACGCTGGGGCGAACCGCTCGGGCAGTTCGGGATCATGGCGGGGTTCCGCTGGTCGCTTTTCGTCATGCGCGCCACCGGGGTGCTGCGGGCTGATCTCTCTGCGCTCGACCGATTGCGGGAGCAGGACGGGCTGGTCATTGCCCCGAACCACCCGACGATGATGGATGCCGTGCTGCTGATTTCCCGCCTGCCGCGCGTCGTCTGCATCACCAAGGCGACGCTCTGGGACAACTGGTTCCTCGGCGGCGGCATCCGGCTAGCCTCCTATATCCGCAACGATGTGCCGCTGCCGATGATCCGACGGGCCGGGCTGGCTGTGCAGGGCGGCCGCCACCTGTTGATCTTCCCCGAGGGCTCGCGCACCCGGACGCCGCCGGTTGACACCTTCCACCGCAGCTTCGCGGTGATCGCCCGGGCGACGCGCGCGCCGGTGCAAACCGTGCTGATCGAAGCCGACAGCCCCTATCTTTCGAAGGCCTGGCCGCTTCTGCGACGTCCGCCCCTGCCCCTGGTCTTCCGCGTCAGGCTCGGCGAGCGCTTCGATCCGGCCGGCGATGCGGACGGCTTCGTCGCGCGCCTTGAGAGTTATTTCCGGGCGGAGCTGCCCGCGACCGCGCGGCGCTGATGCCGAGCGCCACCCATCTGGTCCTGATCCCCAGCTACAACACCGGCCCCCTGGTGCTGCAGGTGGTGCACGAGGCGCGCGCCGCCTGGAGCCCGGTCTGGGTGGTGGTGGATGGCAGCACCGACGGCACCGCGGCGGCGCTGCAGGCGGCTGCGCAGGTCAACCCTGGGCTTGAGGTTTTCATGCTGCCGGCTAACCAGGGCAAGGGCGCGGCGGTGCTGCATGGACTGGAGGAGGCGGCCCGCCGCGGCTTCAGCCATGCGCTGGTGATGGATGCCGATGGGCAGCACCCAGCAGCGGCAATTGGCGCGATGATGGCGGCCTCCCAGGCTGCACCAGATGCCATGGTGCTCGGCCTACCAGTCTTCGGCCCGGAGGCGCCGCAGCTGCGCGTGCAGGGGCGGCGTATCTCCAACTGGTGGGCGCGGCTGGAGACGCTAGGCGGGGGCATCGGTGATTCGCTCTTCGGCTTCCGTGTCTATCCGGTTGCGCCGCTGCTCGAGATTATGCAGCGCAATCGCTGGATGCGCCGCTTCGACTTCGACCCGGAGGCAGCGGTCCGGCTGTCCTGGCGTGGCGTTCGCGCCATCAACCTCGCCGCACAGGTGCGCTATCTGCAGCCGGAAGAGGGCGGAGTCTCCCATTTCCACTACGTCCGCGATAATGTCCGGCTCACCTGGATGCATGCGCGGCTGGTGGTTGGCATGCTGGGTCGGCTGCCTGTCCTGCTGTGGCGCCGCGTGGCGGCTCGCCCAGCGCCATCCGCAGCGACGCCGCGCTGAGGCCTTCCGCCGCAAACCGCGCCAGCAGCCGGGGCAGCACCTGCAGCGCCATGCAACGCCCGGCAGTGGCGCGGTCATGCAGCAGCAGGATGTCGCCGGCACAAAGGTTGCGCGTCATTCGCCGATATACGCGGTCTGGGCAGGACGATACCGCGTCGTAGCCGCGCCGGGTCCAGGAGACCAGGCGCAGCCCGGTCACGGCCAGCACTGGATCGAGCAGCGGGCTACGCAGACCGGCCGGCGCGCGGAAATACTGTGGGGCTTGGCCACAGGCCCCAGCGATCGCCTCCTGAGCCCGGCGGAGCTCTCGCAGCATGGCGCCCGGCAGCCAGCCGGCGAAGCTCAGCGGGTGGCGATGGGTATGATTCTCCACGCTGTGGCCGCGTGCGACGATCTCGCGCAGGAGCTGCGGCTGCCGCGCCGCCCGCTGGCCGATTACGAAGAAGCTCGCCTTGGCCGCGTTGCGGTCGAGGAGGTCGAGCACGCGCGGCGTTACCTCGGGGTCCGGGCCGTCGTCGAAGGTGAGCACAACGGAATCAGCGGCGCCGGGCGCGGGCCGCGTCACCCGCGTGAGGTTGCAACCGAGCATGGCGCTGCGCGGCCACATGCCGCAGGCCAGGACGGCATGGTTCGCGGCGATCAATCCGGTGACGCCCGGCAATCCCGCCGGCTCGGTGACGACGATGCCGAGGGCCGCCGCATGCAGGCAGATCGACGCCTTGACGACTGGCGTCGGTGACCATTTGGCCAACCGCTGCGCATCCGCGAAGCCAACGTCATGCTGCGTCGGCACTGCGGGCGAAGTCACCTCGCTTGGTCCGTCGCCTTCGAGTAGGCGCTGGCGCGTGGCATGGCCGGCGCCGCAGTGCAGGGCACCGCTTCTGGCATGGCGGGCCCGGCGCCATGGCGGTGCAGGGCGGACAGCAGGCGGTAGGCTGCCTTGAAGGCCAGCACCGGCACCAACGATCGCAGGTTCAGCCTTAAATTGCCTGCGAGCATGTTGACGATGCCGTCCCGCATCAGGAACAGGTTGCTCGGCGAGAAAAACATCGAGCGCAGGACCGGGTCATTGATCCGGTAGATTAGCCAGCCGATGCGGTCCATCGCCCGGCCAAGCTCGCGCGTGGTGCGCCGGGCGAGGACCTGGCCGCGCTTCGGGTCATCAAGCCATGCGTCCGCCGTCTCGGCGCCGAGCGTCCCGGCGGTCATTGCCATCAGCACGCCTGTGGAGAACATCGGGTCGACAAAGCCGAAGGCGTCGCCGATCATCAAGTAGCCCTCGCCATAGCCGCGGTTCGCCCGGTAGCTGTAATTCGCGGTGGCGGTGACCTCCGAGACAAGTTCGGCATCCCGCATCCGGTCGGCGACCGTCGGACTCCGGGCGATGCGAGCCATGAACAGGTCGGCGGCCGAGCCCTCGCGCTGCTTCCAGGCCGATTGATTGCCGACGAAGCCGACGCTGACGGTCTCGTTCTGCAGTGGGATCAGCCAGAACCAGCCATCCTCAGTCAGATGGATGCTTATATACCCTTTCTTGTTCTCGCCGAGGCGGCGCACCTGCTTGAAGTGGCCATAGACCGCGGCGGTATTGTTGTACTTGTTGGCGACCTTCGCATCCGACCTCGCGGCCATGAAGGTGTCCCGGCCGGAAGCATCCAACAGGTAGCGGGCGCGGATCTCCAGCACCCCGTCCGCCGTCCGGGCCGTCACGATCGTCGCCTCGCCAGGCGCGCCGAGGACAACCTCGGCTGCCCTGGCATTCTCGAACGCTGTCACCCCGCAACGTGCCGCGTTGCGGAACAGGATCTCGTCGAATTCGGACCGCTTCACCTGCCAGGCAAAAGTCCGGTCGCGGTTGAGGGCGCGGGCGAAGGGAAAGGCTTGGCTCCGGCCGGTGCGGTCGGAGACGAATTCGGCGCCGGGCTTGTGCACGCCGATCGTGCACACCTCGTCGAGGACGCCGAGTTGCTCGAGGATATCGAGGTTCCGCGGCAGCAAACTTTCGCCGATGTGGAATCGCGGATGCGAATCCTTCTCCAGCATGACGACGCTGCGGCCCTTGCGGGCGAGCAGCGTGGCAGCGGTGGACCCGGCCGGCCCACCACCGATGACGACAACGTCGGTTTCAACTTGCGTCCGTTCCATGCACAAGGCTTCCGTCCAAAAAATTGCGGCGTCAAGACGGCAATGCCGCGACGGACCTTGGCTCCATACTATGCGGGGCGCCGGTTACCGCCTCTTTGCTCACAACCTGACCAAATGGCGACCGACCGCACTGGTGGGCAGCAACGCTTTCCCTCCTACCCTGCTGCACTTAACTGTCTAACTGTCTGGTCGCGGAGCAGCCCCTCGGCACCCTGTTCGGCATAGCGCCATGCTAGTGCCAGACCGCAGATGGTCCCCTGTCATAACGTCCAACCGGTCTGAATGGGAAGTCCGGCTAGTTTGACCCCCCGAGGGGAGGATTGGCGATGAAGCGAAGCCAGTACGCGGACCAGCAGATAGCGTTCGTGCTGCAACAGGCGGACGAGAGGACGGCGGTGCCGGAGGTATGCCGCAAGATAGGCATCTCCGAGGCGACGTTCCACCGATGGAAGCCGAAGTACGGCGGCCTGATGCCGTGTGCATCCGTGACGGCGACAGGTTTCGGCGAAGATCGGAACTTTCATCCGGTTCTGCCAGAAGCTCCTGGCGCTGCCGGCTATCCAGGCTGCGCCTGCCTTCTGCAGATGCCCGCTCACGCCCAAGTCGCGGGTATGGCGGCATTCGGGGTTTCGGCGCCGTTAGCCGTTATGGTCGGATTCCATTGAAGAGGGCGCCCTTCGGGCCTGCTGGATCGAGGTTCCGCGACCCGGACAGATGAAGATTGCCACTCCCGGCGTTCAGCCGCTTGGTGCTGGTGTTGGCAGCGGGACCAGCTTGGCGAGCTTGCGGAGGTTCTGGGCCGCCGCCGCTAGGTGGAACTCGTCATGGGCGCCGTTCAGGCCCCGCAACCGCAGACGGTCCAGACCGAGGATGCGCTTGAGATGGGCAAACAACATTTCGACCGTTTTCCGCTGTCGCCTCGCGACCGCGTAGGGCTCGGTCCTGGCGATGTCCCGTGCCATCTCGCGCGCACCTTCGTGGATGGAGCGCAGGACCTTGCGGGCTGGCCACGATGCCGCCGTACCCGATGACGCGCCGCCTGGCTTGGCGGAACTGCACGCTGCGCTCGCGGCGGCCGCGGCGCGCATCGTGCAGCTCGAGCAGATCATCCAGGACCTGCAGCGGGCGCGCTTCGGGCAGAGCGCGGAGCGCGTGGACCCCGGCCAGCTTGCGCTGACCCTATGGACGGCAGCGCCACTGACCCCGGCTGCCGACGGCAATAGCCCTGCGCCGGACCGCAGGCCCACCTCCGTGCGGCACCGCAACCGCGGCTGCCAGCCGGCGCACCCCGAGCGCGTCGAGGAGGTGATCGACAATGCCGACCGCGCCTGCCCCTGCTGCGGGCGCGAAATGCACAGGGTGAGCGAGGACCGGGCCGAACGCTTGGGCGTGGTGCCCGCCCAACTGCGGGTCTGCGTCACCATCCGGCCACGCTACGCCTGCCGTCGGTGTGAGGAGGGCGTCCCTCAGTCACGCGCACCGGCGCGGATCGTCGCCGGCGGGCTGCCGACCGAGGGCTGCTGGCGCACGTCCTGGTCTCAAAATACGGCGACGGCCTGCCAGTCCATCGCCAGTGCCAAATCCTGGCCCGCAGCGGCATCCAGCTCGACCGGGCGACGCTCTGCAACTAGGAGAGGCAGGCCCGCTGGTGGCTCCGGCCCTTGCACGGGCTGGTCCTCGCCCACGTGATCGGCCACGCCCGGGTGTTCGCCGACGACACGCCGCTGCCGACCTTGGCACCCGGCCGGGGTCGGACGCGTGACGGGCGGATCTGGGCCTATGCCGCCGATGAGCGCGCCTGCGGCGGTACCGGGCCGCCGACGGTCGCCGATGTCTACGCCCCGAACCGCAAGGGCATCCGCCCCGCCCGACACCTCGCCACTTTCCGCGGCACGCTGCAGATAGACGGCTATGGCGGGTTCCGGGAGGTGCTCCGTGGCAGGAACGACGGCGCCGTCACGCTCGCCTTCTGCTGGACGCATCTGCGCCGACCCTTCCACAAGATCCATGCCCACACCGCCTCGCCGGTCGCGGCCGAGGCCCTGCTCCGAATCGGCCCCCTCGACGCAATCGAATGGGACATCCGCAGCCAAGCCGCCGAGAAACGCCGGGCTGCACGGCAGGAGTGCAGCGCACCCCTAGTGTGCGACCCCCGTCTCTGGCTCGACGCCCAGCGCGGGCGCGCCAGCCAGGGTTCCGCACTAGCCGCGCCGATCTGCTACGGCCTGCGGCACTGGGAGGGACTGTGCCGGTTCCTCGGCGACGGCTCCCTGGAACTTGACAGCAACAGCGTGGAGCGGGAGATCCGGCCCATCGTCGTCACCCGTAAGGCCGCGCTGTTCGCCGGCAACGAGGGTGGCGGCGAGACCTGAGCCATTGCCGCGACCCGAATCGGCACCGCCATCATCGACGGCGTCAATCCGTGGCGGTGTCCATGAATGTTGGGTTCTTCCGCACTTCCCGTGCTGCGGGTCGTCGTTCCGGGGCGGAATGAGCATTTGAGAGGAACCCCATTCTTCCGTTGAAGTGTTGTCCTTGTCCAAGCGCCTGTTGCCGCTCATTCCGGCAGGGCTGCTGGTTCAGCAGGTCCTGCCGTCTCCTGACCACCTGACCATCCTTGCCACCCCACGCCCGCCTTCGGCTGCATGTCCGGGCTGCGCCGTGCTGTCCCGCGGGTGCACAGCCGGTACGACCGCACCCTTGGCGACCTGCCCTGGCAGGGTCGCCCTGTGTCGCTGCGGATCAGGGTCCGGCGGTTCCTTTGCCTCAGCCCGGCCTGTTTCAGGCGGGCCGTCGCCAAACGCCTAACCGGCGTCACAACGGTGGCGTCGCGGCGGACAGAGCGGCTGGGCGAGGTGCAGCGCTGACTCGGCCTTGCCCTGGGCGGCGAGGCCGGCGCGCGGCCCGCGCGGCGTCTGGCCATGCCGACCAGCGGCGACACACTGCTGCGGATGGCGTGCGCAACCGGCAAATCCGACGAGGTACCGCGGCCGGCGCCTCGCGTGCTCGGCGTCGACGACTGGGCCTGGCGCCGCGGTCATCGCCACGGCACAGCGCTGGTCGGCCTGGAGCGGAACGTCGTCGTCGACCTCCTGCAGGACCGCCAGGCGGAGACGCTGGCGACATGGCTGCGGCAGCATCCCGGTGTCGAGGTGGTCGCACGCGACCGTGCCGGGGCCTATGCCGATCGGATCAGACATGGCGCCCCAGCTGCCAGGCAGGTTGCAGACCGCTGGTCTCTGCTGCGGAACCTGGGCGATGCCGTGCAGTCCCTTGCCGATCGGCACGGTGCTGCCGCCAGGCGCGCAACGCGGCATGTCGTCTCCGGGCAGGCAAAGATCGCCACGGCGACACCAGACCCATCGCCAGCACCTCGGCCGCTAAGCCGGGCAGAACAGGTGAGCCAGGCATCCCTCCTGCGTCGGCAGGCGCGGTACGAGGAGGTGGCCAAGCTCCATGATGAGGGCATGTCTTTGCGTCGCATCGCCGGTCTGCTCGGTGCCGAGCGCAAGACGGTGCGCAGTTGGCTGCGTCTCGGTCACGCACCGCTCTGGCGAAAGCCGAAGCGTATCGGCATGCTCAACGCCCACATGCCCTTCCTCGAGCGGCGATGGACGATGGGATGCCACAACGCCGCGCAGCTTTGGCGCGAACTGGTCGCGCTCGGTTTCAGTGACCGGCCGACAACGGTCCGCGCCTGGGCCACGGGCCGGCGGCAGGTGAGCAAATCGGCATCCGCCGGGTCGGCACGCCTGGTATGGCAACTTCCCGCGCGGCGGGGCCTTGCACGGCTGCTCATGGCCGATACCCATGCGCTCGGCGAGACCGAACGCGCCTTCGTCATGCAACTCCTCACCGACGCGCCGGATCTGGCCAAGGCTGTCGCCGCTGCCAAGAACCACCGCCGTGTCCTTCGCCGGGACGGTGGCGAAGGCCACGAAGCCGCACTGGCCACTGCCGAGCGCACATCCCTCGCGGGCTTCGTCTCAGGCCTGCGCCGCGACGCCGACGCGGGGCAGGCAGCACTCGACCTTCCCTGGACCACCAGCCCGGTCGAAGGCCAGATCAACCGCCTCAAGATGATCAAGCGAACCATGTACGGCCGAGCCGGCTTTGTCCTTCTCCGCGCCCGCGTCCTCCATGCGGCCTGATGCCGAAATGACAGCACGGAAAGTGCGGGAGAACCCAACATTCAGTAGCAAAGCCATGGAACGAGCACGCGGGAGAGCAACTCGACAAACGCGCCCCGTATAGGTCGCAGAACCACCTTACGCTTGCGGCCGGCACTCAAGCGTTGGCCGAGTGAGAGCGGGCCTAGGACAGCCCGGCACTCGTCGGCCTGCGATGACCTGTGGACAGAGCGGACGGGCTATGCCCGCCCTCGCTGACCACAAGCCCATCTCCCAGGTCAGCTCGATCCTTTGGTCCATGCTGCACTTCATCATGCCGGTCTCCGATCAGACAAATCGATGTCCAGGGAAACCGGGTGCAGCTCACGATCAAGGCGGAGTCTTAACCGCCGAGGCTGTCTGGCTCCGGCATGCGCCTCTTGGCTGCTACCACGTCAGCCTGATCGGCTGCGTCAGCCCAGGTGTCGGTCACCTGCAGCCCAATCGGCGAGCCTTCTGCGATCTCGCACGAGGGGTCACTCGATGCTGCTCCGCCACCCTGCTTTGGGCGGGCCTTGTCTTCGGCGTCAGTTACCGCTTTCGGCTGTTGAAGCGTTTTGGCCATCACCATCTCCCTCCTTCAACCACCATCAGCTCTAAAGCCAACGTTGGGAGGAGGACAGCAGTTCGCCAGTTTCGTCCGGCCTGACAAATCCTATTGTAAGAACATTCTCGTACAATCCGCGTGGATCATGGGCAGAGCAAGTCGTCGGATACACGCCACAGTAGACGCCAGCGCACTGCCCTGACCTGACCGGCATTTCGGCGGGGCTCCGGGCGGTAGTACCCGGCTCACCGGGTGTCGAACACAGGGTTTCGAAGATGGCATTCTCGAAGTCTGGTGCTCAATCCTTGCCACCCCTGGGTAGCATGGGGCTCGACTTGCTCCGTCCGCCTACTTCAGAGCTGCTCCTCGATCGGTAGTAGGCGAACCAGCCCGGCCAGAATTCGCCGTTGCAAGGAAGCCCCGGGCTCGTTCGATGGGGTACGCCGCGGCCCTTGTGCGTCGCTATCAATCCAGGCAAGGCGTCCCTGATCCAGTGTCACACGCCAACTACGCACTGGATCGGCGAGGCGGACGTGCTCGGCCCGCAAGGCTTGCGCCAGTGCTGGATGGTCGACAAAAATGCCCATTTCAGTATTCAGCGTGGCAGACCGCGGGTCGAGGTTGAAGGAGCCGACACAGACCACCCCGTCATCTACAGCAAGAGCTTTGGTATGCAGGCTGGCGCCGCGTGAGCCGAATATGCTTGCCGGCTCGCCGCCACTGGGCTTCAACTCGAACATCTCGACGCCCGCTTCGAGCAGCTGGCGGCGGTAGCGCGCGTAGCCCCCATGCACGGCCACAACGTCGGTCGCGGCCAGTGAATTCGTCACCACCGACACCCGTACGCCGCGACGGACAAGACTCAGGAGCAGGTCCAGCCCAGCTTTGCCCGGGACGAAATAGGGCGAAATCAGCAACGCCTCGCGCCGTGCGCCGCGCAATGCCTCTGCCACCTCGGGCCCGAGCCCTCCAGCAGCCCGTGCACGGCGACGCGCCCCGAGCCCGCGCCGGGCTTTCTCTGGCGGATCGGCTACGACCCGCATTGCACTCTCCGCTATCGGCACGAGGTGACATTCGAGGTACCGTGATAGGTCAGCCTCATCCGGGCATGCGGCCAGGAAGGCACGTGCCGCGGGATCACACGCCGCGGCGTCGAGGGACTTGCGAAGGGTTGGCAATCCACCTTCCGCGTCGCACGCCGCGCTCAGCTCGCCGGCACGCCGCGCGAGCGGGCTCGACCAGTACCGCTCGAATGCGGCCGCGACCGCCTCGGCTGTGGCGCCGACGACGACCAGATCAAGGTCACGGAAGTTGAAAGCCTCGGCCGCGTCGAAGTACTCGTCTCCCACGTTGCGGCCACCGGCGATGGCGAGCTGCCCATCGGCGATCCAGGCCTTGTTGTGCATGCGACGGTTCAGATGCCAGCCACCGAGCAGCAGCTCAAGCGCAAAGCCCAGGCGGCCAAAACGGCGCCAGCGCGTACCGTTGAAGAGGCGCACCTCGACGCGAGGATGGGTGTCGAGCGCAGCCAGAGTACGCTCCCTGCCAAGCGCAAAGACGTCGTCGAGCAGAATGCGAACCTGCACGCCTCGGTCGGCGGCGCGCAGTGCCTCGCGCGCCAGCAATCGACCCGTTAGGTCGCTGTGCCAAGCGTAATACTGCAGGTCGAGCCCGTGGCGGACCGCCCGTGCCGCTGCCGCACGGAGCGCAAACGCCTCTCTTCCATCCGCCACCATGGAAGCCCCTGACTGGGGCGAGCAGTGAACCGCAGCGGCATCAGTCCCGGTGGCCGGCGCTCTCTCTCCCAACAGCGCCTCCAACCTGTCCCGCATGCGACGCCTCCGACATCCGCATTGTTCTGTGTCGGAATGCCAACGGCCGGAACGGCCACCGGTTCATTGGTGGATACGCGCTACTGAGAAACGTCGCCTTCAGGCCGCCTCGGCCAGCCCGGTGGAGTAGGGATGCCGATCAGCTGCGCGGATGTGGACCCAAGCCTTGAGCGGGAGATGATCGGAGGCCACCCGCGCCAGCGGGCTATCGTGACTTTCAACCGACCGAACCTGGGCGCGAGAACAGCCGAGAATTCGGTCAAGTGCGAGGAGGGGCCGGCGGGACGGAAAGCTCGGCTGGCTTCGGCCGACCGGACCGAAGAGCGGCTCCAGGGCGTGCAGGGACGAGCGACTTCGATCCAGGCGCCACTCGTTCAGGTCGCCGAGCAACAGTGTCGGTATGCCAGCCCCATGGGCAATCGCTTCGAGGATCGCTGCGACTTGCCGGGCGCGGCACCGCCGGAGAAGACCGAGATGCGCCGCGACAACCCGCAATGGCTGACCGCCGCCCGGCAAGGTGAGTTCGGCGATCACAGCGCCACGCGGCTCGACCCCGGGCAGATCGAGACGGCGGAAGCGCCAGATGGTGCCCCGACGCACTAGAAGCGCGTTGCCATGCCAGCCGAGACCATCGGACAGTTCTGACGCCGGCACTGGCACGAGGCCCGTCGCGTGCTCGAGCGCCTGGGTATTCAACAAGCCCGTGCGGCGGCCAAACCGACGATCGACCTCCTGCAAAGCGATAAGATCGGCGCCAAGCTCGCCAATGACTGCCGTGATTCGACCGGGATCAAATCTCCCGTCCGTACCAACACACTTATGAACATTGTAGGACGCGACCCGCAGCTGATACCGGTCAAGTGTGGGGCGTTCGGCAGAGTACTGGGGGCTGGGCCTAACGCCCTCCGGGACGCAAACCGGAGTTCTTTCTAAGCCGTAGGGAGGTCGGCCGTCTTTCGTAGCCGCACCAAAATTGTCGCCGCATAGCTGACCTGATTGCTGCAAAGGACAGTTGAACTCCAAGGGGGTAAGGGGGTGCGACCGGCAAAGCAAATTGGCTGCCGTAAGAATAATCCAAGCGGTAGCTTCCAAACTCGATGCAGCGTGCGCCCACAATGCCGCCAGCGGAAAGAATGGTGGTATCGCCGTGTTACACCATAGATTGAGGCGGCACGCTGGCTATGCGTCGTTCTAGACGCCGCAGACGACCCTGAGACGACCCTGAATAGTAGGGCTCCCTCACGTTCGGCGCTCAGCAGTGGCTACCAAGTGAGCGCCACGACGGTGTCACCCTGGCGCTGGCAGCGCTAGGCCCTGTTAGCGCCTGAGCCAATCTGCGGTGGCGGCGAGGCAGAGCACGCCGAGGAAGGATGCGGCGGTCTTTTCGTAGCGGGTAGCGACGGCTCGCCACTCTTTCAGCCTCGCCC